>NZ_JBIAZE010000004.1:185113-618035 GCF_042898825.1 Streptomyces sp. NPDC000345 | reverse complement strand
GGCTATCAGGTCACCAACGTCGAGGCGTCGATGTCGTCGCCCTCGTCGCTGCTGCACTGGACCCGCCGGATGATCGAGATCCGCAAGCAGAACCCCGCTTTCGGCCTCGGCTCGTTCACCGAACTGCCGTCCTCCAACCCGGCCGTCCTCGCGTTCCTGCGCGAGTACGAGGACGACCTGGTGCTGTGCGTGCACAACTTCTCGCGATTCGCCCAGCCCACCGAGCTCGACCTGCGCCTCTTCGACGGGCGCCATCCTGTCGAGCTGTTCGGCGGGGTGCGCTTTCCGGCCGTCGGTGAGCTGCCCTATCTGCTCACCCTGGCCGGGCACGGCTTCTACTGGTTCCGGCTCACCCGAGCCGTGACCCGGGTCGGCCGACGCCTGTGAGCGTGCGCCGAGGAAAGGATGGGTCACCGTGACGAAGACCGCCTCTCTCCGACCGAGCGCCCCGAGCGCCTTCCGCTCCGGTGGGCCGCTCGTAGCGCTGCTGCGCGAGTGGCTGCCCCGGCAGCGCTGGTTCGCCGGCAAGGACCGGCCCCTCACCGATCTGCGCATGCTGTCGATGACGGAGCTGTACCCGGGCTGTCTCCATCTGCTGGTGCACGCCGGCCAGTCGGGGGTGCCCACCCCTGGCGGCACTCCCCCCGCCGGTGACTGCTACCAGCTGCTCCTGGGCCTGCAGGAGCATCTGTCCCCGCGGCTGAACCGGGCCCTGATCGGCCGGGTCGAGGAGGGCCCGCTGGCCGGGCTGACGGTGCACGACGCGTTGCAGGACCCGCGGTCGGCGCAGCTGCTCCTGGAACGGATGCGGCACCCGGGCACGCTCGGTCCGCTGAGCTTCGAGTCGGACCCTTCGGTGTCGCTGCCCGCCGGGCTCGCGCCACGGCTGCTGGAGGCCGAGCAGTCCAACACCTCGCTGGTGTACGGGGACGCGTTCATCCTGAAGATCTTCCGGCGCATCCAGCCGGGGGTGAACCCCGACCTCGAGGTGCCGGTGGCGCTGGCCGGACAGGGGTGCGGGCGGGTTCCCGCGCCGGTGGCCTGGTTCCGCACCACGCACCCCCAGGAGGCGACCCTCGGCGTGCTGCAGCCCTTCCTGCCCGACGCCTCGGACGGCTGGACGCTGGCGCTGCAGGCGCTGGCGCGGGGCGAGGACTTCACCGCCGAGGCCGAGGAGCTGGGCCGGGCCACGGCCGACGTCCACCTGGCGCTGGCGGCGGCCCTCCCGGCCGGTCCGGACGCCGAGGACGGGCGTACGGCGGCGGCGATGACGGAACGGCTGGAGGCGGCCGCGCACCATGTGCCGGCGCTGCGGCCGTTCGTGCCCGGTCTCACCACCGCGTTCGCGGCGCTCGCCGTCTGCGATCAGGGCCCGCCCGCCCAGCGCATCCACGGCGACCTGCACCTGGGGCAGGTGCTGCGGGCGGGACGCGACTGGTTCGTCATCGACTTCGAGGGCGAGCCGTCCCGTCCCCTGGCCGAACGGCGGCTCGCCCACTCCCCCGTCCGGGACATCGCCGGCATGCTGCGCTCCTTCGACTACGCCGCCCGTCAGCGCCGCCCCTGGCGTCCGGAGTGGGCGCGCCGCTGCCGGGAGGCCTACTGCGCGGGCTACGCGGCCCGGGCGGGCTGGGATCCGCGGAGGAAACACGCGCTTCTGCGTGCCTATGAGACGGATCGCGCCGTTTACGAAGTGCTGTACGAGGCCCGCAACCGGCCCGACTGGCTACCCGTACCCATGGCGGCGATCGAACGACTCGCCGTCCGAGGAGGCTGACCCATGGCCCTGCGCGACACCGCTCTCCCCGAGGCGGCCGGTCCCCGGCCGCCCGCGGCGCACGCGCTCGACCCCACCGACCGCGCGCGCCTGCTGTCGGGCGCCCACCACGACCCGCACGCCCTGCTGGGCGCGCACCCGGTGCAGGGGGGCGTCCTCTTCCGGGCCCTGCGCCCCTTCGCCGACTCCGTGAGCGTGGTGGCCGGCGGCGACGCCGTCCCGCTCGCCTCGGAGGGGGACGGCCTCTTCGCCGCCGTACTGCCGCTCGACGAGGTGCCCGCGTACACGCTGCGGGTGACGTACGGCGGTGACACGCACGAGGTGGAGGACCCGTACCGGTTCCTGCCCGCGCTCGGTGACCTCGATCTGCATCTCGTCCGGGAGGGCCGGCACGAGGAGCTGTGGAAGGCGCTGGGCGCCGAGCCGATGACCCACCAGGGGGTGACCGGCACCCGTTTCACGGTGTGGGCGCCGAACGCCCGGGGTGTGCGGGTCGCGGGTGACTTCTGCTGCTGGGACGGCACCGCCTTCCCGATGCGGTCGCTCGGCGCGGCCGGTGTATGGGAGCTGTTCCTGCCCGGTATCGGCGAGGGCACCCGCTACAAGTTCGAGATCACCTCCCGCCACGGGGACCGCTTCCTCAAGGCCGACCCGATGGCCCGGTACGCGGAGGTCCCGCCGGACACGGCGTCGATCGTGCACACCTCGCGCCACAGGTGGCGGGACAAGAAGTGGATGACGCACCGGGGCGACCGTCCCGTGCACGAGGCGCCGTTCTCGGTGTACGAGGTCCATCTTCCCTCCTGGCGGCCAGGGCTGACGTACCGGCAGCTGGCCAAGGAGCTGCCGGCGTACGTGAAGGACCTCGGCTTCACCCACGTCGAGTTCATGCCGGTCGCCCAGCACCCCTTCGCCGGCTCCTGGGGTTACCAGGTCACCGGTTTCTACGCGCCCACCTCGCGGCTGGGGACACCCGACGACTTCAAGTACCTGGTGGACGCCCTGCACCGGGCCGGCATCGGGGTGATCGTGGACTGGGTGCCGGCCCACTTCCCGAAGGACGACTGGGCGCTCGCCCGGTTCGACGGGGATCCGCTGTACGAGCCCGGGGACGCCCGGCGGGCCGAGCACCCGGACTGGGGGACGTACGAGTTCGACTACGGGCGCACCGAGGTGCGCAACTTCCTCGTCGCCAACGCCACCTACTGGTGCGAGGAGTTCCACATCGACGGGCTGCGGGTGGACGCGGTCGCCTCGATGCTCTACCTGGACTACTCGCGGGACTCCGGGCAGTGGGAGCCGAACGTCTTCGGCGGGAACGAGGATCTGGCCGCGAAGGCGTTCCTGCAGGAGATGAACGCCACCGTGTACCGGCGCAACCCGGGGGTCGTCACCATCGCGGAGGAGTCGACCGCCTGGGACGGGGTGACCCGGCCGACCGACAGCGGCGGACTCGGCTTCGGTCTGAAGTGGAACATGGGCTGGATGCACGACTCGTTGCAGTACATCGCGAAGGAACCCGTGCACCGCAAGTACCACCACAACGAGATGACCTTCTCGATGGTGTACGCCTACAGCGAGAACTACGTCCTGCCCATCTCGCACGACGAGGTCGTGCACGGCAAGCAGGCCCTGGTCTCCAAGATGCCCGGCGACTGGTGGCAGCGTCGCGCCAACCACCGGGCGTACCTGGGGTTCATGTGGGCCCATCCCGGCAAACAGCTGTTGTTCATGGGGCAGGAGTTCGCGCAGGGAGCCGAGTGGTCCGAGACGCACGGTCCCGAGTGGTGGCTCCTCGACGCCGGGTACGCGTCGGCGGGTGATCACCGGGGAGTGCGGGACCTGGTGCGTGACCTCAACACGCTGTACCGGGCGACTCCGGCCCTGTGGGAGCGCGACACCGATCCGGCCGGATTCCGGTGGGTGCTCGGGGACGCCGCGGACGACAACGTCTTCGCGTTCCTGCGGTACGGGGCCGACGGCACCCCGCTGCTCGCGGTGAGCAACTTCTCGCCCGTCGTACGCCACGACTATCTCCTCACCGTTCCCGGCGACGCCCCGGTCTGGGAGGAGGTCCTCAACACCGACGCCGGCCGGTACGGCGGCAGCGACGTCACCCACGCCGACCCGGTGAAGGCGGCGAACGGGGAGCTGGCGCTGACCCTGCCGCCGCTCGCCACGGTGTGGCTGAGGCCGTCGGCCGTGTGAGGAGGCGCCTCAGGGGGCAGTCGGTTGCTTACCATCCGGGCGCAGAGAAAGGCTCGTCGCGTGCGCACCGTCGGAGTGGAGGAGGAACTCCTCCTGGTCGATCCGGAGACCGGGGAGCCCCGGGCGCTGTCCGCCGCCGTGCTCGCCCGGGCGGCACGGTGCGAGCAGGCGGAGGAGGAGCCGGTCTTCCAGAAGGAACTGCACAACCAGATGGTCGAGTTCGCCACCCATCCCCAGACGGGGATGGGTGAGCTCGGCGAGGAGATCGTCCGGATCCGCGGGGAGGCGGCGGGCCACGCCAGGGAGGCGGGGTGCGCCGTCGCCGCGCTCGCCACGTCCCCGCTGGCGGTGCGGCCGTCCGTCAGCATCGGCAGCCGCTACCGGTGGATGGCGGAGCAGTACCGCATCGCGACCCGGGAACAGATCGTGTGCGGCTGTCACGTGCATGTCTCCATCGGCTCCGACGAGGAGGGCGTGGCGGTCATCGACCGGATCCGCCCGTGGCTCCCGGTGCTGACCGCGCTGAGCGCCAACTCGCCGTTCTGGCAGGGCCGGGAGACCGGGTACAGCAGCTACCGCAACCGGGTGTGGCTGCGCTGGCCGTCGGCCGGTCCGACGGAGTTGTTCGGGTCGGCGGAGCGCTATCACCGGCGGGTGGCGGACATGCTGACCACGGGAACAGTCCTCGACGAGAAGATGGTCTACTTCGACGCCCGGCTGTCGGTGCGCTGGCCCACGGTGGAGGTGCGGGTGGCGGACGTGTGTCTGCACGCGGACACCGCCGTGCTCGTCGCCACGCTGGTGCGGGGTCTCGTCGAGACGGCCGCCCGCGCCTGGGAGGCCGGCGAGAAGCCGGTGGACCACAGCGTCAGTCTGCTGCGGCTGGCCGACTGGCGGGCGGCCCGCTCCGGGCTGACCGGCGACCTGGTCGAGCCCGTGACGATGCGGAGCGCGCCCGCCGAGAGGGTCGTACGGGCTCTGCTGGAGCATGTCGAGGACGCGCTGGCGGACAGCGGGGACCTGGAGCGGGCCCGCGAGTCCTGCGCCGCGCTGCTGCGGCACGGCAACGGGTCGCAGGTGCAGCGGGAGGTGTACGAGCGCACCGGCAGCCTGCGCGAGGTGGTCACCACCTGCGTCCGGCACACCCAGGTCTGAGGCCACGGCGAGGACGGCGCCCGGATCGGACGGCCGAGCGGCGCCGCCGGGTGCCTCGGGCCGTCCGTGGCTCATTTCCGTTCCGCTTCCCCGGACCTGCCGAGATCATCAAGGCCCATTACTTAATCCGTTCCGGCCACAAGCGGTCCCACCTGGGCTACATTCGCCAGCGTCGATAACAGTTCTCGTCGACGGAGTCACCCTTCGTACATCTCAGGAGCAGCGTATGCGCGACTTCGCTGTCGCTCCCCCAGCCGTTTCGCCCCTGACCGCAGGGCTCGCCGACAGCGTTTTCGAGACAGCGGCCCGCACCCCCACCCTGCCGGTGCTGGCCCGCCGCGCCCCCGGCTCCGGCACGTGGGAGGAGGTGACGGCGGTCGAGCTGCGCGACGAGGTGGTGGACCTCGCCAAGGGGTTCGTGGCCTCCGGGATATCGCCCGGCCACCGCGTCGCGATCATGGCGCGTACGCGGTACGAGTGGACCGTCCTCAGTCACGCGCTGTGGGCGGTGGGCGCCGAGGTGGTGCCCGTCTACCCGACCTCCTCGCGCGACCAGGTCGAGTGGATCCTGCGGGACTCGGCCTGCGTCGGCGTGGTCGTCGAGGACGAGCAGAGTGTGATGACGGTGGGATCGGTGTGCGCGACCCTGCCCATGCTGCGGCACGTCTGGCAGCTGGACGCCGGAGCGCTGGAGGAGCTCGCCCGGCGCGGCGAGCTGATCCCGCTGACCACCGTGGACTCCTTGCGCCGCATCGTGCTGCCCGACTCCACCGCGGTGATCGCGTACACCTCCGGCACCTCGGGCCGTCCCCTGGGCTGCGCGCTGAGTCACCGGAGTCTGGCCAGCCCCTGCGACACCCTGCTGGCCGGCTGGGGGCACACGGCGGCGCCGGCGGGAGAGCAGGCCTCGGTCCTCGCGTTCCTGCCCTTCTCGCACGTGTACGGTCTGATGATCCAGGGGCTGTGCATCCGCGGGGGCATCCTGATGGGGCACGAGCCCGACCTGAGCGCGACGGCGCTCTCCGAGGCGCTGCAGTCCTTCCGGCCGACCTATCTGTACGCGGTCCCGTCGGTGTTCGAGAAGATCTACAAGAACTTCCTGCGGGCGGCCCAGGAAGCGGGCCGCGGGGCGCTCTTCGAACGGGCCGCGGAGACCGCGCGGGACTTCGCGGCGGCCGTCGAGCGGCAGCGGCTGGGCCGGGGCTCGGGTCCCGGCTTCGACCTGCGGCTCCAGCACGCGCTGTTCGAGCGCACGGTGTACCGCCGGCTCCGCGCGGCGCTGGGCGGCCGGGTGCACCGCGCCACCTCGGGCGGCTCGCCGCTCCACCGCGACCTGTCCCTGTTCTACGAGGGCATCGGGGTGTACGTCCACGACGGGTACGGCCTGACGGAGACCTGCGGCGGGGTCACCATGCAGCCGCTGGGCCGGGAGAAGTCCGGGACGGTCGGACAGGCCCTGCCGGGCACGGACATCCGGGTGGCCGACGACGGGGAGATCCTGGTGCGCGGCCCGTCGGTGTTCCAGGGCTACGTCAACGACGACGCCGCGACCCGGGCCGCGCTGCGGGGCGGCTGGCTGGCCACGGGCGACCTGGGTTTCCTGGACAACGACGGCTATCTCACGATCACGGGCCGCAAGAAGGACGTCATCATCACCAGCAGCGGCAAGAGCGTGGCGCCGGCCGCGCTGGAGCAGCGGCTGCGGATGCATCCGCTCGTCCACCAGGCCGTGGTCGTGGGCGACAACCGGCCCTGCGTGGGCGCGCTGATCACCCTGGACCCCGACTTCCTGGCGCACTGGCGCGCGAGTCTGACGCTGTACGGCGACAGCCGCGAGGCCCGCGAGGAGAACGCGCTGCGTGAGGAGATCGCCCGGGCGGTGGCAGCGGCCAACAGTTCGGTGTCCCGCTCGGAGTCCATCCGGGCCTTCCGCATCCTGCCCCGGCCCTTCGACCAGACGAACGGCCTGCTGACGCCGTCGATGAAGCTGCGCCGCGACTCGATCGTGTCGCACTACGCGGCGGAGATCGAGGCGATGTACCAGGCGAGGGCGCGGCTGCCCCGGCAGAGCACCCCGGACGAGGTGCTGAGCTGGGACGACGCGGACGACGTGTTCCGGTGAGCCGCGGGCGCCCGGTATGGCCGGTGGGCGACGGGGAGTGATCGCGGGGATGGGGGTGTGCGGGACGCGTAGGCCGGTCGGCGCCGGGAACCCTGTGAGTGGCGACGCGAGAGATCCGTACGAGAAAGGACGACGGCCCCCGCCCTCAGGGGCCGCACCCACGACATGGCAATCGAGCCGCGCGGCGAGGACTCACCGGCATCCTGGATCGTGCCGGGCCGTACCGTACGTTTCGCGGGCGAACCGCACGACGTGACGGGGGCTCGGCTGGCCGCGGAGAAATTCCTCGACGAGCTCACCCGGGCCGCGCCGCCCTCGGCGCCGGAGTCCTGGCACGACATCGTGCTGATCGTCACGGAACTGGCGTCCAACGCCGTCCAGTACGCGCCCGGTCCGTTCGAGCTGGGCCTGCGCCCCACCTTCGACGGCGTGCACGTCACGCTGCACGACACCAGCGAGGTCGTGCCGTCCCCGCGGCCGTTCCGGCCGGACAGCGGGGGCGGCGGTATCGGCTGGTATCTGATCCAGACGCTGTGCACCCAGGTCAGCGTGGTGCCCGACGCGGCGGGGAAAGAGGTTCACGTCTTTCTGCCGTGGTGAGGCTCAGCGGCACCAGCACCCGGATCGTCTTCCCGCCGCCCGGGCGCCTGCGCACGGTGATCTCGCGGGAGAGCCGGATGATCAGGGGCCAGCCGTACCCGTTGCCGTGGTGGCCCGCGGGCAGTTCACCGGAACCGTAGGCGACGGCGGGCACCACGTCGCTGTGGTCGTGGACGGCGAGCCGGAGGCCCTCGGGGACGGGTGTCACCTCGAATCCGGCCAGGCCTCCGCCGTGCCGGATCGCGTTGGTGACCAGTTCGGAGACCACCAGCAGGAGGTCGATGACGTCCTGCTCGCGCACCGGGCGGCCGCGGTCGCCCCAGTGGGCGTCGACCACCGCGCGCGCGTGGGCCCGCGCCGACGCGGCGGTCGCCACCCTGACGACCGCCGGCCGCGCCGGGGCGACCTCGTCGCCCCTCACGTGGGACAGCCTTCCGGGCCGGTCACGGTGTCTCCGTGCCGGGCGGGTCGAGCCGGTGGTAATAGGCACCGACCTCGGCCAGGTATCCGGGGTCCGTGGTCTCGCTGTCCGTGCGGAACCGGGGTGCCTCCTTGACCTGGTCACCGGTGCAGGCCAGGGACACCGTACGGGCCGTACGGTCGATGCCCGTCACCAGGCCCACGGGGACCACCACGCTCCTGCCGAACAGCCAGACGCCGGTGTCGACCACGAGGTGCCGCAGGCCGTGGGGGTCGGCCTCACGCTCGACGTGTCCGATGGTGCCGTCGGCCGCGACGACCGTGCAGTCCGTCAGGTCCTCCCCCTCCACATGCCCGCTCGGCACCGTGTAGGACCAGATTCCGTCGATGGTCACGCTGCTCCCTTCTCACGCTCCATGGCACCGGCTACCCGGCGGTCGCGTCCGCATACCGTGCCGTCCGGTGAGGTGTGAGCCCGCGGGGCCCCGCCCGGCCCGTGATCGCGGCCCGGGGAATGAGGAGCCGGTTCCCGGGTATTCGCTGGGCGCGATGAAAAGGCCGCAGCCCACCGGAGGAATCCCCCTCACCCGTTGCCCCCCAGGCCCCGCTGCGCAGCCGTCCGCCGGGGCACGCCTGACCGTCAGCTTTCGGAGGTACCCGTGTCCACCGCCCAGAACCCCCTGTCCGTCGAGGTCGACGTGATCCGCGAGGACACCGCACTGGTCACGGTAGAAGGCCATCTGGACCTCGACACCGCGACCGAGTTCCAGGCCCAGCTGGCGAACCAGCTCCACCACGGCCGGCGGCACTTCCTGCTCGACCTCTCGGCCGTCCCCTTTATGGACTCCTCCGGGATGAACATCATATTGCGCGTGTACCAGGAGGCCCGCGGTCTGCCGGGCAGCGTCCATGTCATCGATCCGACGCCCGCCGTGCGGCGGGTGCTCGACCTGACCGGGGTCAGCCTCACCGTGCCGGTGTCGGACAAGGTGGACGAGGCCCTGGCCCTCATCGACCGGGGTGAGTACGGGACGGCCCTGGAGGCCTGATCCCGCCGGACCGTGCCGTACACCTCGGAAAACGCGCAGGTGTGCGGCCACCTCCGGGCAACAGTTGCCATTTGACAACTATGAGCGCGAGGCAACAAAGTGTGCGGGGCAGTCACGCGGGAGGGATCACGGATGTGCCGGTGGGCGAGGACGACCACCCGCAGCACGCGGCGGCGGTCGGCTCCGGGTGCCAAAGGTCCTCAGGCCGTGGCCGCGTCGACGGGAGGGGTCTCGTGGATCTGCGCGGCGGCGGCCACGCAGAAGGCCTCCAGCCCCCGCAGCAGGGCTCCGCGCTGCGCGGCCGGCATCTGCTCCAGGACGGCCTGCAGCGCGCTCTCGCGGCGCTCGCGCAGGTCGGTCAGGAAGGCACGGCCGCGCCTGCTCAGGAACAACTGGAGCTCCCGGCGGCTGCTGGCGGCCGCCCTGCGCTCGACGAAGCCCACGGCCTGCAGCCGGTCGCACAGTCTGCTGGTGGACGGCGGTGTCGAGCCCAAGTGGTCGGCGAGCGTACGCAGGTTGATGCCTTCGTTGTGCTCCAGGATGAACAGCACGCGCAACTGCGAGGCGGAGACCGGAGCCGTGGAGGCACGGCCCCACAGGACCTCCAGCAGCTCCGCCGCCTCGGAGGTCACACGCGCGACCTCATGGGGCTGCGGGCGCGAGGAGGGGGACGTCACAAACCCACTCTCGCAGGCTTCGCGGACGCTGTCAGCCCGCCCCCTCCGTACCGCGCCCGAGCGGCGGCCCGCGTGGCATCCGGCCGCGGCCCCCGCGTCCAGACCCGACCCCTCCTGGAGAAAGGCGTGACCGACACCGTGAACCGGCTCGTGACCACCGGGCGCGCCCTGCGCTCCGCGGCTGCGCACGAGGTGCCCGAGGCCCTGCGTGAGGCGCTGTGCACCCACTACGCGGCCGAGACGGCCGAGTTGTACCTCGCCGACTACGCCGCGGCCGTGCTGCTGCCCGTCCCCGCCGTGCCGCACGGCACCGCACCCGAGCCCCTCCCCGTGCACACCGGCGCCCCCGGGCGCGCCTACGGGGCCCAGGAGCCGTACGTCGAGCAGCTCGACGGCGGCCGGGTGCGCGCCCATCTGCCCGTCACCGTGCGCGGCGACCGGCTGGGCGTGCTGTCCGTCACGCTGCCCTCCCGGGCGGCGGATGCCGGGCAGCTCGCCGAACTCGCCGAGGTGGCACGGCTCCTGGGGCACGAACTGGTGGTCGCGGAACGCGACACCGACCGCTATCTCCGGGCCCGCCGCACGGACCGGCTCACGCTCGCGGCGGAGATGCAGTGGCAGCTCCTGCCGGCGCGTTCCTGCGCCGCGGACGCGTACGCGCTCGGCGCGCAGCTGGAGCCCGCGTACGCGATCCACGGCGACAACTTCGACTGGTCGGCCTCCGCGGACCATCTCATGGTGTACGTCACCAACGGGATGGGCGAGGGCATCGAGGCGTCCCTGCTGACCAACCTCGGCATCAACGCGCTGCGCAACGCCCGCCGCGCCGGCATCCCGATCGCGGACCAGGCGGCCCTGGCGGACCAGGCGATCCACGCCCACTACCGGGGCGAGGCGCACCTGTCGGTCCTGCTGGTGGACATCGAGCTGTCCACGGGGCGGATGCAGGTCGTCGACGCCGGTTCGCCCCGGATGCTGCTGCTGCGCGACCGGGTGCTCACCGCCGTGGACCTCGAGGCGCAGCTGCCGCTCGGCATGTTCGAGGAAACCGACTACGTCGCCCAGGAGTTCACCCTGCTGCCCGGCGACCGGCTGCTGTTCGTCAGCGACGGGGTCCACGCGGTGCCCGGCCCCGGCGGCGAGATCTACGGCGAGCGCGCGATGGCCCGGGCCGTGACCTCCGCGGCGCTGCTGCCCGCGGCGGAGGTGCCGGCCGCGGTCCTGCGCGAACTGGCGCGCCACAGAGGCAGACCCGAGCCGGACGACGACGCGCTGGTGGTGTGTCTCGACTGGTTCGGGAGGCATCCGGCGTCCTCGTCCGGCTCCCCCTGACACCGGGACCGGGCCGTGGTTAGGGTTGTCGCCCGGCAAGAGTCACCAGGCTGCCCCGCCGCCTCCGGCGGGATCGCAGCGGCACGACGCACTGAGGAGTGAAGCAGGTTGCCGGAGCACGACACGGCCGCACAGCGCACCACACCCGAGGAAGAGGTCACGGCGTTCCTGCGCCGGCGCCAGGAACAGATCGCCCAGCGGTGGGCCGACGAGCCCCTGTTCCGCACCGTGTTCACCGTGTCCCGCGACGAGGCGGTGGAGGCGGGGCGGGTCGTGGTCGACGCCCTGGCCCAGGTGGCCGAGGCCGGACGCATGGCGGATCCGGAGGGCGCCGGATTCACCCTGGTGCGCGAGCAGTTGTCCCGTATGGCCGCCGCCCGCTCCCGTACCGGGCTCACCCCCTCCCAGGTGTCGACCGAGGTGGACGCCCTGCGCGTCCCCGCCGTGAACCTGCTGGTCGCGGAACTCCCGGACGCCCCGGCCGAGTACGTGCGGGAGTGCACGTCGTCGCTGACCGTGCTGATGGGCACCCTGCGGCTGGTGGTGCTGGGGACGACGCTCAACGAGGGCGAGGCGCTCATCGACCGGCAGCGGCTGCAGCTGCTGGAGGTGGCCACGCCCGTCATCCGGCTCTGGGACGGGATCGTCGCGGTGCCGCTGATCGGGACCCTGGACAGCGCCCGCAGCCAGGTCGTGATGGAGACGCTGCTGAACTCCGTCGTGGACCAGCAGGCACAGTTCGCGATCCTGGACATCACCGGAGTGCCGACCGTGGACTCCCTGGTCGCCCAGCACCTGATGAAGACCGTCGCGGCCGTCCGTCTGATGGGCGCGGAGTGCGTGGTCTCGGGCATCCGGCCCGCCATCGCGCAGACCATCGTGCACCTCGGTCTCGACCTGGGCACGGTGCTCACCCGGGCGAGCCTCGCCGACGCCCTCGCGTACGCCCTGCACCGGCTGGGCGCGGACATCGTGCAGTCGACGCCCGGCGGTGCGGGTCCGAGGTGAACGACTACTTCCCGCGCCCCGACACGGCCTCCGTGCCCGTGCTCAGACTGGGCGACGTCCTGCTGATCACCCTCCAGGGCGATCTGCACGACGGCATGGCCGCGCGGCTCCAGCAGGACGTGGCGGAGGCGATCGTCCGCCACCGGGTGGCCGGCGTGGTCATCGACATCACGGGGGTGGAGATCGTCGACTCCTTCCTCGGCCGGATCCTCGCCGAGATCGCGGCGCACGCGAAGTTGCTGGCCGCGCAGACCGTGGTGGCCGGCATGCGGCCCGCGGTCGCCCTCACCCTGGTGGAACTCGGTCTGACCCTGCCGGGACTGCGGACCGCGCTCAGCACCGAGGCGGCCCTGGAACTGCTCGGCCGGCCGGACGCGGCCAGGTCCGGCGGCCCGCACCGGGACCTCCGGTGAGCGGGACCACCGCGGGCGTCGAGGCCCGGCTGCCGATCCGCTCCGACCTGGACCTGGTCTGGGTCCGCCAGCATGTGCGCCAGGCCGCAGCGCTGCTCGGTTTCGGCCTGGTGGACCAGACCAAACTGGTCACCGCGGCCAGCGAACTGGCCCGCAACACCCTCGTGTACGGCGGGGGCGGGGAGGTGGAGACGGCCCGGGTCGCCGACGGCCCCCGGGAGGGGCTGCGGCTGACGTTCTCGGACCGCGGACCGGGCATCCCGGACCTGGAGCAGGCGCTCAGCGACGGGTACACCTCCGGGGACGGTCTGGGCATGGGGCTCGGCGGGGCCCGGCGCCTGGTCCACGAGTTCGCCATCGACAGCACGCCCGGTGTCGGCACCACCGTCACCGTGATCTCGTGGACGGCCCGGACCCCACGGCAGCGCGAGGGATCCTGATGGCGCGCGTCTGGGACGTGCCGGTGCACGACTCCACCCGGGTGCGCGACGCCCGGGTGGCCGCCGAGGGCGCGGCGGCGCTGGCCGGTCTGGACGGGCCGCGCACCGCGGCCGCCGCCCTGGTGGCGACGGAACTGGCCACCAATCTCCTCAAGCACGCCGGCGGCGGTCAGCTCCTCGTGGAGACGGTGGCGCCGCCCACCGGGCACTCCGGGGCCGAGGTCGTGCAGATAGCCGCGATCGACCACGGCCCGGGCGTCACGGACGTGCGGGCCGCGCTCGTGGACGGGTTCACGACGACCGGATCGCTGGGCGCCGGGCTCGGCACCTGCCGCCGGCTGGCCGACGACTTCGGCGTGCACGGCGCCCCCGGCCGCGGCACGGTCGCGCTCGCCCGGATCGGAGCCCCGCCGAAGCGGGACGCCGTCGGCGTGCGGGCCGGCGGGATCACCGTGCCGTTCGCGGGCGCCGAGTACTCCGGCGACCTGTGGACCTGCGTCCGCGCGGACGACCGGTTCACCCTGATGCTGGCCGACGGGCTGGGCCACGGGCCCGAGGCCTCCCGCGCCTCGGCGGCCGCGGCCGGGGAGCTGCGGCGCTGCGCCCGCCTCTCCCCCGCCGACCAGCTGCGCCGCCTCGACACGGTGCTGCGCGGCACCCGGGGCGCGGCCGTCGCGGTGGCACAGCTCGACATGCGGGCCGGGCTGCTGCGGTTCGCGGGCATCGGCAACATAGGGGCGAGGCTGTACGAGGGAGGCGGCTGGCGGGCGCTGCTGTCCCGGCCGGGCATCGTCGGCGTGCACCGGCCCGCGACCGTGCCGCAGACCGAGGTGCCCTGGGCGGCCGACCGGCTGCTGATCCTGCACAGCGACGGCCTGCCGAGCCGCTGGGTGCCGCCGACCGGCCCCGGCCCGCTGACCGCCGACCCCGCCGTCACCGCGGCCGTCACCGTGCGCGACGCCGGCAGCTCCGCCCGCCCGGTGCGCGACGACACCGCCGTGGCCGTACTGTCCCCCGACCCGCCGGACCTTCCATGACGCGCAGCTGGCAGATCACCACCGTCACCGACGCGGCCCGCGCCCGGATCGCCACCGCCCGGCTGGCGGCCGCGTACGGCGTGCCGCCCCTGGAGCGCACCCGGCTCGCGGCCGCGCTCAGTGGGCGGCTGCGCCACTGTCTGACCAAGGGCGGCGACTGGCGGCTCACCCTGCGGGCGGCCGACGGGCAGCTCGGCCTCGAGGTGCTGCCCGCCTCCGGCGCCGGGGAGCCCGCGTGGCGTACCTCGGCGCCCTGCCCTCAGCCGTCGGACGCCGTCCCGTGCGCCGACGTGGCGGACGACGCGACGCTGCTCGCGGAGGCGCTGCTGGGCGCCGACGAGGACACCTCCCTGGTGCTGGACAAGCTCGCCGAGCAGGAGGAGCTCGTCGGCTTCCACCGCGAGGAGCTGCACCAGACCAACCAGGGCGTGCTGGCGCTGCACGCGGAACTCGACGCCGCCGGGCGGGCCCAGCGCGAGGCGTTCTCGGCGGAGCGCGCGGCCCGCCGGGAGGCGGAGAGCGCGCGCCGCCGGCTGACGTTCCTGGCGGACGCCAGTGCCGCTCTGACGGCGTCCCTCAACCAGGAGCAGATCGTGCGCCGGCTGCCCGAGCTGCTGGTCCCCGAGTACGCCCGTACGGTCGACGTCTGGCTCTTCGACGCCGAGGACGAACGGCAGCGGCCCACCCCGCACCCGGCGGCGGCGGTGGTCGCCGCCCGTACCGGACGGCCCCAGTACGCCTCCGCCACGCCCGGCGGGCTGCCGGGAATCGACGACCATCCGCCGTCGGCCCTGGATCCCACCCGCCCGCTGCTGTGTGTGCCGCTGGCCACCCGGCGCGCGCCGCTGGGGGTGCTCACGCTCACCCCGCCCGGTGAGCGCTGGGATCCGGACGACGCGGTGATGCTGGTGGAACTCACCCGGCGGGCGAGCACCGCGCTGGACAACGCGCGCCGCTTCGAGCACAACCGGGACATCGCCGAGACGCTTCAGCGGGCCCTGCTGACGGACCTGCCCAGCACCCCGGGCCTGCGGCTGGCCGCCCGCTATCTGCCCGCCACCTACGGGCTCAACGTCGGCGGCGACTGGTACGACGCGTTCCGCCAGCCCGACGGAAGTCTGATCGTCGTCATCGGGGACGTCACCGGGCACGGGCTGCACGCGGCCGTGATGATGAGCCAGTTGCGCACCGCGCTGCGGGCCTACGCCGTCGACGGCGGCAGCCCCGGGCAGCTGCTGACCCGGCTGCACATCTTCCTGCACCATCTGCAGCCCGATCTGTACGCGACGGCCGTCATCGCCCGCTTCCAGCCGGGCGAGCCGTTACTGACGTGGGCCGCCGCGGGGCATCCGCCGCCGGTGCTGCGCGGTCCGGACGGGCGGGTGCGCACGCTCGACGCCAAGCCCGGCGCGATGCTGGGCATCCCGCTGCGCCAGGAGATCGCCGACCACACGGTCCCCCTCGTGCCCGGATCGACGCTGGCGCTCTACACGGACGGGCTGGTCGAGCGCCGCGCGCAGGGGATAGACCCCGGCATCGACCGGCTCGCGGCGGCGCTCGGCTCGTTCCGCACGGCGGAGCTGGACCGGGACCTGGACGGGTCCGCGGAGCGCATCCTGGATCCGATGCTGAGCGACTCGGAGCGCGACGACGACGTCTGCCTGCTGCTGTGCCACCTCGACAGCGCCGCCGCGGCCGGGGGCCGCTGACGGGAGGTCAGCCGTCCCCGGCCTCCGGCCGCCTGCGGCCCTGGGCCGTGTGCGAGCGGTGGAAGGCGTACAGCCCCTGTTCCAGAGCCGTGCGCTGGGCCTGGGACATGCCGGCGAACACGGCCGCGAGCCGGCGCACGCGCCGCTCGGTGACGTCCGCGAGGACCCGTCGTCCGTAGGCGGTCACCACGAGCTGCACCTCGCGCCGGTTGCGCGGCTGCACGGTCCGCTCCAGCAGTCCCGCGGCCTCCAGCCGGTCGCAGAGCCGGCTCGCCGTGGGCACGCCGATGCCGAGGTGCTCGGCCAGCGCCGTCAGATTGAGCTCCGGTCTGCCCCGGACCGTCCTGAGCGCGAGCAGCTGCCGGGCCGGCAGCCGGGGAACGGCCTCCTCGGCCGCCGCGAACCAGCAGGCCACCAGGGACTCCACCGCGTCCGCGACATGCCGTGCCGCCGCCTCCCGGGCCCCCCGGTCGTCGGAGCCCTCCGCGCACCCCACGTCAGTACCCTCCGGCCACCGCACTTGTCATGTACGTCGGCCTACCCGAAGGCCCGGGGCGTACACAGGCCTTGTGCGGGGTACGTCGGGAGCTTCAGGAGAAACGTTCGTCTGCATGCCTCGCCCGGCTGGCGCAACCGGTCGGGACGCGGTGGGATCGATGAGGTGCGAGACGCTCGCGGGAGGGCACGCGCATGACGTCGGGCAGACCGCCTGGAGCCGCAGAAAGGGATGGACACCGTGACACGACCCAGGATCCTGGTGGTGGGCGCGGGCTTCGCCGGAGTGGGATGCGTTCGACGTCTGGAACGCAAGCTCTCCTCGTCGGAAGCCGAGATCACCCTGGTGACACCGTTCGCCTACCAGCTCTATCTGCCGCTGCTGCCGCAGGTCGCCTCCGGGGTGCTGACGCCCCAGTCGATCGCCCTGTCACTGCGCCGCAGCAAGAAGTACCGCACCCGGATCATCCCGGGCGGCGCCATCGGCGTGGACCTGAAGGCGAAGGTCTGCGTCATCCGCACCATCACCGACGAGATCGTCAACGAGCCCTACGACTACATCGTGCTGGCCCCCGGCAGCGTGACCCGCACCTTCGACATCCCGGGGCTGACCGAGCACGCCTTCGGCATGAAGACGCTCGCCGAGGCCGCGTACATCCGTGACCACGTCATCTCCCAGCTCGACCTCGCCGACGCCAGCCAGGACCCCGCCGAGCGGGCCTCCCGGCTGCAGTTCGTGGTGGTGGGCGGCGGCTACGCGGGCACCGAGACCGCCGCCTGTCTGCAACTGCTCACGCACAACGCGGTCAAGCGGTATCCCCGGCTGGACCCGAGCCTGATCAAGTGGCATCTCATCGACATCGCGCCCAAGCTGATGCCGGAGCTCGGCGACAAACTGGGCCGCAGCGCGCAGGAGGTGCTGCGCAAGCGGGGCATCGACATCTCCCTGGGGGTGTCCATCGCCAAGGCGGGACCGGAGGAGGTCACCTTCACCGACGGCCGGGTGGTGCCCACCCGCACACTGATCTGGACGGCCGGGGTGGTGGCGAGCCCACTGATCGCCACGCTCGGCGCGGAGACCGTGCGCGGGCGGCTCGCGGTCGGGTCGGCCATGGATCTGCCCGGCCGGGACGGGGTGTTCGCGCTGGGCGACGCGGCCGCCGTACCGGACGAGGCCAAGGGCGACGGCGCGGTCTGCCCGCCCACCGCTCAGCACGCCATGCGGCAGGGCAAGGTCGTCGCGGACAACGTCATCGCGACGCTGCGCGGGCAGCCGATGCGCCCCTACGTGCACAAGGACCTCGGTCTGGTCGTCGACCTCGGCGGCACCGACGCGGTGTCCAAGCCGCTCGGCATCGAGCTGCGGGGGCTGCCGGCGCAGCTCGTGGCCCGCGGGTACCACTGGTCGGCGCTGCGCACGGGCGTGGCCAAGGCGCGGGTGCTGACGAACTGGACGCTGAACGCCGTCGCGGGCGACGATTTCGTCCGCACCGGGTTCCAGGCGCGCCGGGCCGCCAGGCTGAAGGACTTCGAGTACACGGACAGTTATCTGACGCCCGAGCAGGTGCGGGCGCACGTCGAGGGCCCGGGTTCCGGTTCGGGGTGACGGGAGCGGGGGTGAGCGCGGCGGCACGGTGGCGGGACCGGGTCGCCGCGTCCGATCCGGGGCTGCTGCGGCTGGCGGCGGGGCTGCGGACGGTGGCCGCCATCTCGCTCACGCTGCTCGTGCTCTCGCTGCTGGGAGCGGACGTCCAGCATCTGGTCGCGGGGGCGATCGCGGCGATGGTGGCCACGTTCGCCGTACGGGAGAAGCAGCGGGACAAGCAGGCGGTCACGCTGGCGCTGGGGCTGCCCGTGGCGCTCGCGTCGCTGGCGCTGGCGGCGGTGCTCAGTTCCCGGCAGGTGGCCGGTGACGTCTTCTTCGTGGTGCTGATCTTCTGCGCGGTGTACGGCCGCCGGTTCGGCGACCGGGGCACCGCGCTGGGGCTGATCGGCTTCCAGGTCTACTTCCTCGCGCTGTTCGTCGGTGTCACGACCGGGAGCCTGGCGGGATTCTGCGGGGTGGTCGTCCTCGCGTTCGGGTGCGGCGCGGTGGCGCGGTTCGCGCTGGTGCCGCAGACCCCCGCCGGGATCCTGGAGCGGCTGCGGCAGGCGTTCCGCGCCCGGCTGGCACAGCTGATCGACGCCCAGCTCGAGCTGCTGGACGCCGGCCCGGACGAGGTGGAGAAGGCCCTGGCGCATGTGCGGGAGGGCACCGCGCGGCTGCACGAGACGGCCATGATGATCCAGGGCCGGCTGGAGGAGGGCACCTCGGACGAGTCGGTGGCCCGGCTGGTGCAGCGCCGCATCGCCGACGCGGAGATCGCCGCCGAGCGTCTCGGCCTGCTGCTGCTGACGGCGCGCAGCGCGGAGCGGGCCGACACCCTGACCCTGCATCTGCCCGGGGCGCCCGTGCCGGAGGGCGGTCGTCTGCCGGTCCGGGACGAGGCGCTGGACACGCTGCGCCGGGATCTGACGGCCCTCGGGCTGCTCGTACGGCAGCCCGTGACGGAGGGGGCGGGTACGGCGCAGGTGCGCAACCGGCTGCTCGGCTACCGGGACGAGGAGAACCTGCCGCAGGCCTCGCCGGCCGTGCAGGACGTGTTCCGGGGGCTGGGCGAGGCGGCGCGGGCCGTGCTGGGGCTGCGGATCGCGCTCGACGGGCCGCAGGACGAGTCCGACGACAGTCCCGAGACGGCCCGCTCCCGGGAGGAGCTGGACGCGGAGGACGCGGCGATCGAGGCCGAGCAGGAGCCGCCGGAGACCGGCCTGCGCAGGCCGACCACGCGGGCCGCCGTGCAGGTCGCCGTGGGCTCGTCCCTGGCCATGGTGGGGGGCGAGCTCCTGTCCGCGCACCGCTGGTACTGGGCGGTGCTGACCTGCTGGATCGTGTTCCTCAACACCGCGTCGACCGGGGAGATCCTGGTCAAGGGCTACCGCCGGCTGCTGGGGACCGTGCTCGGGGTGGTCGCGGGCATCGCGCTCGCGGGGGCCGTCGGCCGTCACACGGGGACGGCGTTCGCGGTGGTGCTGCTGTGCGTGTTCGCGATGTTCTACACCGCGCCGCTGTCGTACACGCTGATGTCGTTCTTCGTCACGGCCGCGCTGGGGGTGCTGTACACGCTGCTGCACACCTACAGCCTGTCGGTGCTGGTGCTGCGGGTGGAGGAGACGGCCCTGGGGGCGGCCTGCGGGGTGGTCGCGGCGGCTCTGGTGCTGCCGGTGCGGACGGACCGGCGTACGAACGAGCTGCTGACGACGGTCCTGGACCGGCTGACCGACGTCACCTCGGCCGCCGTGGACCAGCTGAGCGGCGGGCCGCCGGCCGATCTGCTGGACCGGGCCCGTGACCTGGACCAGGCGCTGGCGGACCTGCGGGCGGCCACCCAGCCGCTGACGCATCCGGTGACCCCGCTGCGGACCCGGCGGGACACGGCCCAATACGTGGTCGCGCTGCTCGAGACCTGCGCCTATCACGCCCGGTCGCTGGCGGCGACGGCGGAGCTGCTGCCCTCGCATCCGTCGATCGCGGCGGATCCCCGGCTGAGCGGGCCAGGGCAGCGCATCCTGCACAACATCCGCGCGATCGCCGCCCGGGTCGCGGACGAGCCCGGCGCGGCCGAGGTCCGCACCGGGCCGAGCATCGCCTCGCTGCTGAGGCCGGGCGGTCTCGGGACGCCGCGCTACGGGCGGGTGACCGACCGGGTGCTGCGGCATCTGCAGCGGCTGGACGAGGCGGTGCTGGGGCTGGCACGGCCGCTCGGCGTGCCGGTGACCGGCCCGCGGTGACGTCGGCGGCGCCGGTCAGAAGTCGGTGGGCAGGTCGCTCGCGGCGGCGATGCCGCGCAGCTCCTCGGTGTCGCGCTGCCGCTGCCGGATGCAGCCGGCGATCTCGGCGAGGCGGGACGGGTCCTTCGCGGTGACCGCGTCGGTGACGACCCGGACCGGTCCGGTGCCGTCGACGTGTATCTCGACCAGCTGGTTGTCCAGCCGGCCGGTGACGGCGGTGGCGATGACCAGGGCGGCCTCGTCGCGGATCTCCTGGGGCAGGTCGTCGCTGTCGTCCGGGTCCAGGGCGAAGTCGAGACTCTCGGGTGGCTGTTCGTCGAGGGCGCGCAGCGCGGGGGCGACGACCTTCATGAGCAGCCGGTAGTCCTCGCTGTCCATGCGGACGCGCAGGAGGTCGAGGTACATGTCGACGGGCCGTCCGTCCGGCGGGAACTCGGATTCGTTCATGTGCTCCGGGTTCCCACCCGGACGGACGTCAGACCTTGCGCCAGCGGGCCATCGCGAAGGAGAACAGCCCGAACAGGACGAGCCCGGCCGCGACGCAGACCAGCAGCCCCGGTCCGGCGGGCGTGTGGGCGAACGAGCGGAGCGTGTCGTCGAGCCCCTTGGCGTGGTCGGGGTCGTAGTCGGCGGCGGCGCGTACGGCGAAGGCGCCCGCGGCGGCGAAGACCAGGCCCCGGGCCGCGCCGCCGCCCACGCCGGTGATGTCCACCAGTCGCCGGGTCCGCGGGGACATCTCGCCCAGCCGCAGCTTGTCGTGGTAGGCCCGGGTGACGGCCCGGCCGCCGATCCACAGGCCGGCGATAACGATCCCCACGCCGGCGGCGCCCACGATCCACTGGCCCGCGGGCACCTCGAGCAGCCGGGCGGTGACGTCCTTGGACTGCTTGTCACTGGATCCGCCCCCGCTGCCGGAGCCCGCGGCGAGCGCCAGCACCGAGTAGGCGACGAAGGAGTAGAACGCGCACCGGGCCAGCGCCAGCAGCCGCTTCTTCGCGGTGCGTCCCTCGGGCCCGGCCGCGCCGAAGACGGCCTCGGACAGCCGCCACAGGGCCATCCCGGCCAGCCCGATGCCCAGCGCCCACAGCATCACGGCACCGAACGGCTTCTCCGCGATCTCCCCCAGGGCGCCCTGCCGGTCGGCCTGCCGGCCCCGCTCGCCGAAGGCGATCTGCAGGGCCAGCATCCCGACGAGCAGATAGATCACGCCGCGCGCCGTGAATCCGGCCCGCGCGGCTCCCTTCACCACGCTTCCCCGTGCCGCCCGCCTGGCCTCGGTCTTGCCGTCGTGTGCCAGGGCACTTGTGTTCATTCCGGCCTCCCCTCACCTGTGTGACTGGCGGATGCCCCGAGGACCGCCGGGCACACCCGGCCGGGGGCGGGCCGGCCTCGTCACGTTCTTGCGCGCCGCGCCGCCGCGCGTTCCCTGCGGCCGAGGGCGTGCAGGTACTCCAGGGCGTCCCCGACGACCGTGCGCTCGTGCCAGGCCAGCCAGCGGCCGGCCTGCGCGCCCAGGGCGTCGAGGGTCTTGAGCTGGACGGTGCGCAGCTCGGGCAGGGGGTGGTCGACGTGTGCCGAGACCATGCCGACGCACGCGCCGGACGACGCGGTCAGCGGCACGCTGTGGCAGGCCCTGCTGCCCGCGGCGAGGATGGCCGCGCGCGCGGGCTCGGTGAACACCGGGTCCTCCTCCACGTCCCGCACGGTGACCTGGGCGACCTCCCGGGCGGCCTTCCCGCAGGAGGTGCCCTCCTCCTCGACGTGCGCGAAGAAGTCGAGGAACTCCTCCGTCAGCCCGGTGTGCCGCTCGATGCGCAGGCCTCCGTTGACGCGGTCGACCGTCTGCACATTGCCCATGTCGGCGCCGACCACGGTGAGCGTCCTGGTCAGTACGGCGCCGAGGACCGCGCCCCGGCTGCGGCCGCCCGGTGGTTCCTGCTCCATGAAGCCGAGCGCCGGTTCGGGGCGGCGCACCCGCCGGGGGAACCAGAGGGCCGCTCGTTCGTCCGGTCGCGGTGTGGTCACCAGCGCCCCGGCGAGGGTGCGCATCTTGATGTTGAACCGCTGCGAGGTCATCCGCATGAGCGTGAACGCGCTGTCCGCGTCGGGAAGGGCGTAGCGCTCCTGCAGCATGCCCTGGGCCTGTGAGATCAGCGGGTGGGCGCGGACCCGGGCGCGCAGGGCGCGCACCTCGGCGCGCAGCCGCAGCACCTCGTCGCGCTCCGGGTCCCCGTCCGCCACTCGTGGTGCGGCCGCGGTCATCACATCTCCGTCCGGTCGGCGTCGGACAACCGCTCACGCGGCTGCAGCCACACGCCTGCCCCGGCCGCTCACGCGTACACGTGCGGACCTTCGTCCGGGTGCGGAGATCCCGCCAGATCACCCACCAGGTCCGCGGCTCCGCTCCTCGTCCGGACTCCCGGCGCGCGCCCCACCAGCCGCCGTGCCGCGCCCTCCGCCACGCCCGCGGCCTCGGCCGCCACGAGCCAGCCCCGCGCCGTCTCCAGCGCGCTGCCCACGTCCCGGGTGCCGGTGGAGACGCACAGGGTGTACGCGAGGTCCTGCGCCCGTGCCCGCGCCTCGGGGGTGGCGGTGGCCGTCAGCGTCTCGTACTCCTCGACGAGGGCGCGCAGCACGGCGGGGTGGGGCCTCAGCATCGGTCTGTTCCTCTCCCTGGCAGTGGTCCGGATGTGTGGGCGGTTCATGCGCGGCCGTCGCGGCGGTGACCCATGGCCTCCTCGCGCACCCGCTCGCAGCTGCGGCTGATGAGCCGGGAGACGTGCATCTGGGAGATGCCCAGCCGGTCGGCGATGCGGCTCTGCGTCATGTCCTCGAAGAAGCGCATGTAGAGGATGGCGCGCTCGCGCTCGGGGAGGCTGCGCAGTCCTTGCTTGGCGGACTCGCGGTCGATGACGGTGTCGTACGAGGCGTCGGGGCCGCCGAGGGTGTCGGCGAGGCTGTAGCCGTCGTCGCCGGCGGGGAGTTCGGCGTCGAGCGAGAGCGTGCTGAAGCTCTCCAGCGCCTCCAGGCCGGCGCCGACCTCCTCCTCGGTGAGTCCCGTGTGGGCGGCGATGTCGGCCACCGAGGGCTCGGGGGAGCCCGGGTTCTGGGTGAGTTCCCTGCGGGCGATCCGCACCTTGTTGCGCAGTTCCTGGACACGGCGGGGCACGCGCAGCGCCCACATGCGGTCGCGGAAGTGCCGCTTGATCTCGCCGGTGATGGTGGGCACGGCGTAGCTCTCGAAAGCGCCGCGTTCGGGGTCGAAGCGGTCGACGGCCTTCACCAGGCCGAGCGCGGCCACCTGGCGGAGATCCTCCACGGACTCACCGCGGTCGCGGAAGCGGCCGGCGATCCGGTGGGCCATGGGGAGCCAGGCGGTGACGATCTCGTCGCGCAACGCGTCCCGCTCGGGCCCCTCTTCCAGGGTGCTGAGGCGCGCGAACCGGCGCGCGGTGTCAGGGGCGTCGTCGTGCGTCCGCCGGGTCTGGGTGGCGGCGGGGGCGGATGCCGTGGGACGGCTTGTCGACATGTCGATGAGCATGCGGAATCGCTCCTGAACGGTCGTCTGAGGGATAGACCACGAGAGGGCCGTTGCCGTCCGGGGCGAAAGGAGCGCCCCGGAGCGGACGCACCACTCCCGTCGGCGCGCCTCCTGTCCGAAGCACGAACCTCCGTCTGCCCTGCCCCCGGAGGAACAAACTCCGCCCGGGAAAAGGCTTTGCGGGCCGTGTCGACGAAGGGCGCGGGAGGGGTCAGAACACGGGAACCTCGGCGGTGATGCGCTTGCCGCCGGAGGGCAGGTCGGCCACCCGCACGTCCCGGGCCAGCCGGCACACGATCGGCCAGCCCCGGCCTCCCGACCGGTACCGCCCCTGCTCGTCGCGCGGTTCGGCGGACACCGGCAGCCGGTCGCTGCGGTCGCTGACGGAGACCCGTACGGCCCGTCCGTGGATGCCCACGTCGAACGCGGTGACGCCGCCGCCGTGCAGAATGGCGTTGGTCGTGAGCTCCGAGGCGACGAGCAGGGCGTCGCAGAGGGCCTCCTCGTCGTACGGACAGCCGGTGGCGCCGCACCGTCCGGCCACCGCCCGCCGCACCGCCCGGCGGACGTCGGCGGGCCGGCAGGGCCCCGGACCGGTGCACGGGTCCGGCCCGTCCGGTGTGTTCGCGCGGTCGGTCGAGTTGTTGACACGCATCCTTTCGCTCCCCTGGCTGGTCCCGCTGTGGGTGGGTGGTGTGAGGTGGGTGGCCGCACCGGTCGGCACGGCAGGGGGGCCGGACCGGCCGCGCACGGCTCCTGCGGCCGTCTTCGCGCCCGGTGCCGCTCCCCCGCCCGGCGCTCTCCCCGCCGGGCAGCGCGACCCTCCCTGTTCGGCTGGCCCTCTGAACCGACCCCAAACCTGCGGGACCGGGAGTCGTCGGCGCGCCGTGCGGGGGTACAAGTAGGGCATGACCGATGTCGTGGACTCCGACGAACTGCTGCGCCGCATCCAGCGCGCGAGGGCCTGTGCGCGCGACGAGCTGCGCACCTGGCGGGCCCGGAGCGGGGATCTGGAGCGGGCCGATCCCGACGCGGCGCGTGAGGCACGGGTGCGGGGTCTGGCCTACGAGGCGGTGCTCAGGGTTCTGGACGAGATCGTGACGCCCGGCCGGCACGTCGTGGAGCGGTGAGCCGGCCCGTGCGGCGCGGGACCGCACCGCCGTGCAGCGCGGGGCCGGCGGAGCGAAGACCGGGAGCCGAAGTGAAACCGGTCACGTGACCGGCTTCTGGTGGGGTGAAAGCCCCATAGATGGTTTATCGTTCATCCATAGGTGGTGAGCGGGGTCGAGATGATTCCTCCTCCGTGCGCCTTCCTTGACAGCCCTGGCTGGCTTCCCCCGTCCAGCCAGGGCTTTTTCCTGCCCGCGCGCGGAAAGTCGCCTCCGCCGAGGTGCCCGGCGGCCCGGCAGCGGCTGAAATGGGCTGTGGAGAAAGCACCGCGACCGATCGCCCGGCGAGGAGCACCGCGCCATGACCAAAGCGACCAAACTGCTGAACGCCCTTCCCCCGCCCCAGCGCCAGCGTCTGATGGAACTCGCCCGGGAGGTCTCCTTCCCTGAGGACGCCCGGATCTTCGAGGCGGGCGGCAAGGCCGACCGTTTCTGGGTCATCCGCTCCGGCGCGGTCTCCCTCGTCCAGCCGGTGACCTCGGTACAGCGGGTCACCGTCGCCAGCCTGGGCGCCGGTGACCTGCTCGGCTGGTCCTGGCTGTTCCCGCCGTACCGGTGGGACTTCGGCGCCGAGGCGTTCAGCCCGGTCCGCGCCTACGAGTTCGAGGCGCAGGCGGTGCTGAAGCTCTGCGAGGAGGACCCGGCGCTCGGGGTGACGCTGGTGCGGATCGTCGCCGAGATCCTCGCGCACCGGCTGGAGATGACCCGCAACCGGCTGCTGGAGCAGTACGGGACGCAGCGCCGCAGGGTGCTGTAGCCGCATCCGGCCGGCCCCGACGCGCTTCCGCCGCGGCCACCGGCCTCAGACGCGGTAGCGGCGCAGCGCCGGCACTGCGGCGGCGAGGCCCAGCATCACGGCGACGACCAGCAGGCCGCCGCCCGCGACCGCGGCGCGGGGGCCGAAGGCGGCGCCCGCCGTGCCGTGCAGCACGTCGGCGAGGCGCGGGCCGCCCGCGACCACGACCGTGAAGACGCCCTGCATCCGGCCGCGCATCTCGTCGGTGGCGGCGGAGAGCAGGATCGCTCCCCGGAAGACCATCGAGACCATGTCGGCGACCCCGGCGGCGGCCAGGAACACCACCGCGAGCCACAGACTGCCGCTCAGCCCGAACCCGGTGATCGCCGCGCCCCAGGCGACGACCGCGCCGATCACCATCCAGCCGTGCCGCCGGGCCCGCGAGAACGTCCCGGAGAACAGCCCGCCCAGCACCGCGCCGACGGGGATCGCCGCGAACAGCAGCCCGAGGGCGAACCCCTCGCCGTAGGAGGCGTAGGTCTCGGCGGCCATCTGCGGGAACAGGGCGCGGGGCATGCCGAAGACCATGGCGACGACGTCGGCGAGGAAGGACAGCAGCAGGACCTTGTGCCGGGCTATGTAGCGGAAGCCCTCCGCGATCTCGCGCACGCCGGCGCGCCGGACCGTGACGGCCGCCGACGGCGGCAGCGCGGGGAGGCGGAAGACGGCCCACAGCGTCACGCACAGGGCGAGGGCGTCGATGAGGTACAGCTCGGGCAGGCCGATCACCGGGATCAGGGCGCCGGCCAGCAGCGGGCCGGCGACCAGACCTGTCTGCATGACGGTGGAACCGAGGGCGTTGGCGGCGGCGAGTTCCCGCGCGGGCACCAGCCGGGCGATGGAGGCGTTGCGGGCGGGCGCGTTCAGGCCGAAGAACGCCTGCTGGGCGGCGAGCAGCAGCATCAGGACGGCCACCGAGCCGAGCCCGGAGACCGCCTGGAGCCAGAACAGCACCGAGGTGACGGCGATCCCGCTGTTGGTGAGGAGCAGCAGCCTGCGCCGGTCCATGGTGTCGGCGACCGCGCCGCCCCACAGCGCGAACACCACCATCGGCACCAGCCCTGCGAGGCTGGCGTAGCCGACCCAGGCGGAGGAGCCGGTGATGTCGTAGATCTGCTTGGGCACGGCGACGGCGGTGAGCTGGCTGCCGACGGCGGTGACGACGGTGGAGGACCACAGCCGTCGGAAGGCGGGGCGGCGCAGGGGACGGGTGTCCATGGCCCAGCGGCGCCAGCCGCTCCGGGCGCCGCCTTGCGGACTCGGGCCGTCGTCGGCTTCGGCCTCGGGTGCGGTGCTGCTCTCGCTGGTGTCCACGCGCTTCCTGGTTGCTCGTTACATCTTTCGGTTCGGGGGCCACTATCCCAGTACTTCCTGTGGTTTCGCGGCCCTTTTGGACATGCGATCTCATGATGTGGACGATCAGGCGCCCGTGACGAGCAGCACGCCGAGGGTGATCATCGTGGCGGCGACGAGGCCGTCCAGGACTCGCCAGGCGGCGGGCCGGGTCAGGAAACGGCCGAGCAGCCGGGCACCGAAGCCCAGGGCTGCGAACCAGCACAGACTGGCGAACGCGGCGCCGAGGCCGAAGGTCCAGCGCAGCGGGCCGCGGTCGGCGGCGATCGATCCGAGCAGAAAGACCGTGTCGAGGTAGACGTGCGGGTTGAGCCAGGTCAGCGCCAGACAGGTGAGCATCGCCCGGCGGCGTGAGCCCGCGGCCTCGCCGTCGGTGCGCAGGGCGTCCGCGCCGGGCCGGATCACCCGGCGGGCCGCGAGCAGCCCGTACCCGAGCAGGAAGGCGCCGCCGATCCAGCCGACCACGGTCAGCGCCCCGGGCCAGGCCACCACCAGGGCACCGACCCCGCCCACGCCGAGGGCGATGAGGACGGCGTCGGACAGGGCGCAGATCCCGACGACGGCCAGGACGGCGTCCCGGCGGACTCCCTGGCGCAGGACGAAGGCGTTCTGGGCGCCGATGGCGACGATGAGCGAGAGACCGGTGCCGAAGCCGGCGGCCGCGGCGGCGAGAGCGGTTGACATGGCTTCCACGCTAGGGAGGCGATCACCGCGCGTACAGCTAAAGATTCTTACGTATCATTAGCGCTCGTGATGATCGACCTTCCCCTGGACCAGGTCCGGACCCTGTTGGCGGTGGTGGACGAGGGCACGTTCGACGCGGCGGCGGCCGCGCTGCACGTGACGCCGTCGGCGGTCAGCCAGCGCGTCAAGGCACTGGAGCAGCGCACGGGCCGGGTCCTGCTGCTGCGCACCAAGCCGGTGCGGCCGACGGAGTCCGGGGAGATCGTCGTGCGGTTCGCGCGCCAGCTCGCCCGGCTGGAGAGCGACACGCGGTCCGAGCTGGGCATGAGCGGTCCCGGTGAGCCGACACGGGTGACGGTGGCGGTGAACGCGGACTCGCTGGCCACCTGGTTCCTGCCGGCCCTGCGCCGCGTGTCGCAGGAGCCGCCGCTGTGCTTCGAACTCCACCGGGAGGACGAGACGCGCACGGCGGAACTGCTGCGGGAAGGCCTGGTCATGGCGGCGGTCACCTCCTCGCCCGAACCGGTGTCCGGCTGTTCCGTGCGCACCCTGGGCACGATGCGCTATCTGGCCGCCGCCAGCCCGGAGTTCGTGGCCCGTCACCTCGACGACGGCCCCCTGCCGGAGGCCCTGGCCCGGGCACCCGTGATGACCTTCGACCGCAGCGACGACCTCCAGGACGCGTTCGTGCGGCGGCTGCGGCGGGGCGCCGCCGGCGCGAGCGCGGTCCGGCACGCCGTGCCGACCTCGGAGGGTTTCGTGGCGGCGGTCGCCGCCGGGTTCGGCTGGGGCATGGTGCCCGAGGCACAGGCCGGCGTCCTGCTGCGGACCGGCCGGCTGGTGTCCCTGGCACCCGACCGCCCGCTGGACGTCCCGCTCTACTGGCAGCAGTGGAAGCTCGACTCGCCCGCACTGGCGGCGGTCGCGGACGCGGTGGCGGCGACGGCCGCGCAGGAGCTCAGGAGCTGAGCACCGGCCTGCGGACCCCTGGCCCGCGGGCTCTCACGAACCGGGCCCGGCCAGCGTCGCCGCCGCGCTGTCCAGCAGCATCTCCAGGGCCGTCGGATAGGCACTGGTGACCATCCGGGTCGACAGCAGCGGCGCCGCCTCGGCGATCCGGGGGTGAGTGGTGGCGGGCAGGCGGGCGTACGTCGAGGCCCACTTGGCGTCGTCGGCGCGCTGCGAGGCCCGGGGCAGGGCCAGCGAGGCGGCGTCGAGGGCGGCGAAGGCCAGGGTCTGGTCGATGAACGCGTGGTAGATCCGCACCGTGTCCGGCAGCGGGAAGCCGGCGGTGCGCAGGACGTCCAGGACGGCCTCGTCGGCGGCCAGTTCGTTCGCCCGGCCCGTCACCCGGCTCGCGGTGAGCTGGGCGGCCTGCGGATGGGCGACGTACGCGGCGTGGATGCGCAGCCCGATCGCGTGCAGATCCGCCCGCCACCGCCCGGTCGGCGCCCAGCCGCGCAACGCCTCGCCGATGAGCGCGTCGCCGATGGCCAGGGTCAGCTCGTCCATGCCCCGGAAGTACCGGTACAGGGTGCTGGGGTCGCAGTCGAGGGCGAGGCCCAGCCGGCGGGCGGTGAGACCGCTGCTGCCGTGCTCGCGCAGCAGCCGCAGCGCGGCCTCGACGATCAGCCGCTCGGACAGCACGGTGCCGCTCTTCGTGGGCCGGCGACGACGCCGCTTCTCCTCGGGTACGACGGCTTTCGGCACGACCGCACACCTCCCGCTCCTTATGCCAACGCCATTGACCTTACGCGAGCCGGGGGCGTTGTATCTCCGGCAGGGCCCCTTCGCACATCTTTCGCGCGGATTCGCGCCACTTCACCCGTCTTCGACCGAGGGAGTTCTCCTCATGCGTGTCCTGCTCGTGGGCGCCGGCGGCGTCGGTACCGCCGTCACCCGGATCGCCGCCCGGCGTCCGTTCTTCGAGGCGATGGTGGTCGCCGACCACGACCCCGCGCGGGCCGCGGCCGCCGTCGCCGCGCTCGACGGCGACGACCGGTTCCTCGCCGAGCGTGTCGACGCGGCCGACGAGGCCGCGGTGGCCGGGCTGCTCGCCCGCCACCGGTGCGACGTGCTCCTCAACGCCACCGACCCGCGGTTCGTGATGCCCCTGTTCGGCGCGGCGCGCGGCGCCGGGGCCACCTATGTCGACATGGCGATGTCCCTGTCCCGGCCGCACCCCGACCGGCCGTACGAGGAGTGCGGGGTCAAGCTCGGCGACGCGCAGTTCGCCGAGGCCGGGGAATGGGCGGAGGCGGGCGCTCTGGCCCTGGTCGGCATGGGGGTGGAGCCGGGACTGTCGGACGTCTTCGCGCGGTACGCCGCCGACGAACTCTTCGACACGATCGAGGAGATCGGCATCCGCGACGGCGCCAACCTCACCGTCGACGGCGCCGATTTCGCGCCCTCCTTCAGCATCTGGACCACGATCGAGGAGTGCCTGAACCCTCCGGTGGTCTACGAGGCAGACCGCGGCTGGTTCACCACCGAACCCTTCAGCGAGCCGGAGGTGTTCGACTTTCCCGAGGGCATCGGCCCGGTGGAGTGCGTGAACGTGGAGCACGAGGAGGTGCTGCTCGTCCCCCGCTGGGTGGACGCGCGCCGGGTCACCTTCAAGTACGGTCTGGGCGGCGAGTTCGTGGAGACGCTCAAGACGCTGCACCGGCTGGGCCTGGACGCCACCGCGCCGGTGACCGTGCCGAGCGCGGCGGGCCCGGTGCCGGTCTCGCCCCGGGACGTCGTCGCCGCCTGTCTGCCCGACCCGGCGACGCTGGGCGCGCGCATGCACGGCAAGACCTGCGCCGGCACATGGGTGCGGGGCGTGAAGGACGGGGCGCCGCGCGAGGTGTACCTGTACCACGTGGTCGACAACCAGTGGTCCATGGCCGAGTACGGCAGCCAGGCCGTGGTGTGGCAGACGGCCGTCAACCCGGTCGTCGCCCTCGAACTGCTCGCCACGGGCGCCTGGTCGGGCACGGGTGTCCTCGGCCCGGAGGCCTTCCCCGCCCGTCCGTTCCTCGACCTGCTGACCGCGTACGGCTCTCCCTGGGGCATGCGCGAGCAGTGAACTGCCCGCCGGTCCGCCCCCGTTTCCCGCTTTCCTCGTCCGCGGCCGTTTCACTCGCGCCCCTCCGGTGACCCGACCGGGAGCAACGCATCCGCAAAGGGACAGACGACTTCGATCGCAGGTGACTTCGATGGACGACTGGCGACAGCACGCGGTGTGCCGCCACGAGGACCCCGACCTCTTCTTCCCGATCGGCACGTCGGGCCCGGCCCTGCTGCAGACGGAACAGGCGAAGGCGGTCTGCCGACGCTGCCCGGTGCGGGAGCCGTGTCTGGAGTGGGCGATGAACACGGACCAGACCCTCGGCGTGTGGGGCGGCACGAGCGAGACGGAACGGCGCGCGATCAAGCGCCGCGCCAAGGTGCGGCGAGGTTCATGACGGGCGCGGCGCACCCGGCGGGGCCGCCGGCCGCCGCACCTCGGACGGCGCCTCCTCGGTGACCTCGGGGCCGGTCCGGCGAAGGAGGCGTACACCGGCCCGCGAAGGGTTCGCGTCGGGGCCCCGGCCGGTCTCCCGTCAGGACCGGGGGCCGGACACCGGGGCCCTTCCCGTGCGGCAGGTGCGCGTCCGGGGCCCCGCGGGACCGGCCCCCGGCTCAGTCCTCCGCGGGCGCCGCGGCCGCGGGCAGTCTCAGCGTGAAGACGCTGCCGGTCCCCGGTCTGCTCGCGGCCTCGGCGGTGCCGCCGTGGGCGGCCGTCAACTGCCGGACGATGGGCAGGCCCGGCCCGCCGCCCCCGGTGCGGCGGCTGCGGGACTTCTCCGCGCGCCAGAACCGGTCGAAGACGTGCGGCAGATGCTCGGCCGCGATACCGGTGCCGGTGTCGGCGACCGTCAGCACGACCTCCGCGCCGTCGATCCGGGCGCCCAGCGTGACCGTGCCGCCGGGCGGGGTGTGCCGTACCGCGTTGGTGACGAGGTTGCCCAGCGCCTGACGCAGCCGCAGGGGGTCGGCGTCCAGCCAGGGCGCCCCGTCGGTCCGCGTGCGCAGCGCCACCCCGGCGGTGTCGGCGGCGACATGGTGGGCTGCGGCGACCTGGGCGAGGAGATCGTCGGCGGGCACGGGCTCGCGGTGCAGCCGCAGCGTGCCGGCGTCGGCGGCCGCGAGATCGCGCAGGTCGTCGATGACCCGCTGGAGGACCAGGGCCTCCTCGTGCAGGGCGCCGAGCAGGGCGGTGCCGGGCGAGGTGAAGCCCGCTCCGCGGTCGTACGGCAGTTTCGTCCCGGGGTCGGCCGGCAGTCCGCCCCCGTCGCTGAGGCTTAGACGCCGATGGGTGAGCGCAGGTCGCCGCCCTGTGGTGGTCGCTCCAGCCGCGCAGCGCGTTGTGCGCGGCCCAGCCCTCCCCGGCCCGCCGGCCGGCCGCGGTGCGCCGGAAGAGGACGACCGTGGAGAGCGGGGCGTTCCAGCCGCGCCCGCTCACCACGACCACCTGCCGCGTGGTCCCGGGCACCCGGGACCCGGTGAGCAGGAGGGACGCGGCGAGCAACGCGACACGGGGGCGGTGCCTGATCATGAGTCGACCCTGCCCCACAGATGTGGGGAACCTGTCAGGTTCCGGGGCCTGTTCGGACTTCTACGGCGGTCTTCTACGGCTGTCTGCTACGGCTGTCGCGGCTTGCCCTGGTCGTACAGCCAGGTCTGGAACAGCCGGCCGAGGTCCTTCCCCGACTGCCGCTCCGCCAGGCGCTCGAACTGGGCGGTATCGCCGTGGCCGTAGCGGTGCTGCGTGGCCCAGGCGCGCAGGATGCGCAGGAAGGCGCGGTCGCCGACGGTGGTGCGCAGGACGTGCAGGGTCATGGCGCCGCGGGCGTAGACGGGGGTGCCGAAGATGTTGGCGCCGCTGCCGGGGTTGCCGGGCGGGAACGCCCACAGGCCGTCGGTCGCGGGCCGGGCGTACAGGGCGTCGAAGGCCTTCTGGGCGCTGTCGCCGCCGTGCTGCTCGGCGTACAGCCATTCGGCGTAGGTGGCGAAGCCCTCGTTGAGCCAGATGTCCTTCCAGGAGGTGAGGGAGACGGAGTCGCCGAACCACTGGTGCGCGCTCTCGTGGACGAGCGTGCTCAGGTCGGGGGCGCCGTCGTACACCGGCCGGGACTGGGTCTCCAGCGCGTAGCCGACGTTCGGCGCGTGGTCGACGATGGAGCCGGCGGCGCGGTACGGGTAGGGCCCGAACAGCTTGCTCTCCCACGCCAGGACGGACGGCAGTTTCTTCAGCACGGGCGCGGCGGCGGACGCCTCGCGCGGGTCGACGGCGTCGTACACCTTGAGCCCGTCACGGGTCGTGTACTGCTTGACCTGGAACTTTCCGACGGTGGCGGTGGCGAGGTAGGCGGCCATGGGTTCCTTCTGCCGCCAGCGGAAGGTGGTCTTGCCGTTCCTGGTGCGCTGTCCGAGCAGGACGCCGTTCGCGACGGCGGTGCTGCCCTTGGGGACGGTGATGGTGATGTCGTAGGAGGACTTGTCGAGGGGGTGGTTGTTGGCCGGGAACCAGGTCATGGCGCCCTGGGGTTCGCCGGCGACGAAGGCGCCGTCGTCGGTGGGGATCCAGCCGTCGAGGGAGCCGTCGGGGTCGGTGACGGGGCCGGGCCTGCCCTGGTAGGTGACGGTGACGCGGAAGGACCGTCCCTTGCGCAGCGGCCGGGCGGGGGTGACGACGAGTTCCTGCCCGTCCCGCCGGTAGCCGGCCTTGACGTGATCGACCGTCAGGCCGGTGATCTTCAGGCCCTTGAAGTCGAGGTCGAAGCGGTTCAGCCGCTGGGTGGCGCGGGCGGTGAGGACGGCCTTGCCGGTGAGGTGGCGGCTCGCCGGGTCGTAACCGAGGGTCAGACCGTAGTGGGAGACGTGGTAGCCGCCGTTGCCGGCGAGCGGGAAGTACGGGTCGCCGACGCCGGAGGCGCCCGCGGTACCGGCCGCGGTGGCGGGTCCGGCCGCCGTGAGCAGGGCCGCCACGGCGACGGGGACGGTGGCGACGACGGCTTCGCGGCGCAGCAGGGCCGGGCGTCTGCGGGGGTGGGTCACGTGCGCTCCTTGGGGGGTGGCGGGTGATCAAACGCCCCTCAGCGTAGGCAAGGTGACGCCGGGACACCCCCTCATTCGGGTCGGGCCGCGCGCCGTCGCCGGGCCGCCGCGGGACAGGCCCTACGCTCGGCGGCATGAGTGTCCGTGTGCGCCGTGTCTACGATCCGCCCGAGCCCGAGGACGGCGTGCGTGTCCTCGTCGACCGGCTGTGGCCGCGCGGCCTGGCCAGGGAAGCGGCGCGCGTCGACGAGTGGCCGAAGGCGGTGACCCCTTCGACGGAGCTGCGCAAGTGGTACCACGCGGGCGAGGGGTCGTACGACGAGTTCGCCCGCCGCTACGAGGCGGAGCTGGCCGCTCCCGAGGCGGCCGAACTCCTCGACCACCTGCGCGCGTCGGTCCGCGAGGGACCGGTGACGCTGCTGACGGCCGCGAAGACTCCGCAGGAGAGCCACGCGGCCGTACTGCTCGGGTTGCTCGACTAGGACCTGTCCGCCGGCTCGTGCCGCGGACGTCGGTCTCGGCCGCACCGGTCGCGGGTGTCAGCCCGTCTGCTTCGCCGCCGCCCGGCCCGCCGCGCGGCCCGAGAACAGGCAGCCGCCGAGGAAGGTGCCTTCGAGCGCGTTGTAGCCGTGGACGCCGCCGCCGCCGAAGCCGGCGACCTCGCCGGCCGCGTACAGGCCCTCGACCGGCTGTCCGTCGGCGCCCAGGGCGCGCGAGTCGAGGTCGGTCTGGATGCCGCCGAGGGTCTTGCGGGTGAGGACGTGCAGTTTGACCGCGATCAGCGGGCCGGCCTGCGGGTCGAGGATGCGGTGCGGGGTCGCCACGCGGCCGAGGCGGTCGCCGATGTAGCGGCGGGCGTTGCGGATGCCCTGCACCTGGGCGTCCTTGCTGTACGGGTTGTCGATCTGCAGGTCGCGGGCCCGGATCTGGCGGCGCAGGCCGTCCGCGTCGAGCAGGGGCTTGTCGGTCAGGGCGTTCATCTTCTCGACGAGCCGGTCGAGGGTGTCCGCGACGACGAAGTCGGCGCCGTGGTCGAGGAACGCCTGCACGGGGGCGGGGGCGCCCTTGCCGAGGAGCCGGTCGCGCAGGACGGCCCTGCGGTCCTTGGCGGTGATGTCGGGGTTCTGCTCGGAGCCGGAGAGCGCGAACTCCTTCTCGACGATCTTCTGGCTGAGCACGAACCAGGAGTGGCCGTACGCGGCGATGTCCTCGGTGGTGCGCAGGTGCTTGAGCGTGTTGAGGGTGTCGTAGCCCGGCAGGCACGGGTCGGGCAGCCGGCGGCCGAGGGCGTCGAACCACATCGAGGACGGGCCGGGCAGGATGCGGATGCCGTGGCCGGGCCAGATGGAGTCCCAGTTCTGGATGCCCTCGGTGTAGTGCCACATGCGGTCGCGGTTGACCAGCCTGACGCCCGCCTCGGCGCTGATGTCGAGCATGCGGCCGTCGACGTAGGCGGGGACACCGGTGACCATCTCGGTGGGCGGGGTGCCGAGGCGTTCGGGCCAGTAGCGGCGCACCATCTCGTGGTTGGCGCCGATGCCGCCGCTGGTGACGACCACGGCCTGGGCGGTCAGCTCGAACTCGCCCACGACGTCGCGGTTGGAGGCGACACCGCGGGGCGAGTCGTCGGCGGCGAGGACCGTGCCCCGCACCCCGCGGGCCGTACCGTCCTCGATGACCAGCTCGTCGACGCGGTGGCGGTGGTGGAAGGTCAGCAGCCCGTCCTTCGCGGCCTGCTCGGCGTAGCGGGCGAACGGCTCGACCACTCCGGTCCCGGTGCCCCAGGCGACGTGGAAGCGGGGGACGGAGTTGCCGTGCCCGTCGGCGCGCAGATCGCCGCGCTCGGCCCAGCCGACCGTGGGCAGCAGGCTGATCCCGTGCCCGGTCAGCCAGCTCCGCTTCTCCCCCGCCGCCCACTCGACGTAGGCGCGCGCCCAGCGCAGCGCCCAGGAGTCCTCGTCGTCGGTGCGGTCGAACCGCGCGCTGCCCTGCCAGTCGTTCCAGGCGAGGTCGAGGGAGTCCTTGATGCCGAGCCGGCGCTGCTCCGGGGAGTCCACGAGGAACAGCCCGCCGAAGGACCAGAACGCCTGGCCACCGAGGTTGGCGGCGTTCTCCTGGTCGACCAGGGCGACCCGCCTGCCCCTGCTGGTGAGTTCGTGCGCCGCGACGAGGCCCGCGAGGCCCGCTCCGACGACGATGACGTCCGCGTCCATGGCGACCGTTGCCTTTCTCATTCGGTAGGGGTGCTGCCGTCGGTCAGCAGCGCGGTGAGCAGTTGCTTGAGCCAGGCGCGGGCCCCGTCCACGTCCTTGTCGAGCAGCAGCTGGGTGGTGACGCCGTCGTAGGCGGCGACGACCGCGTGGGCGGCGGCGTCGGCGTCGCCCAGGACGGCGGGCAGGGGCGTGTGGCCGCGGGCCCGGGCGAGCCGGTCGGCGATCGCGCGGCGCAGCCTGGCCCGGTGTTCCAGGAGGCTCTGCGCGACGGCCGGGTCACGGGCGGCGTGCACCAGGAAGTCCGTCTTCACCAGCAGCCAGTCGAGGTCGAGGAGGAGCACGTCGGTGACGCGGTCCACGGAGGCCGGTACGTCGAGGTCCGGTCCGTCGCCGGCGAGGGCGTCGGCCACCTGCCGGGCGATCAGCTCGGCGCGCTGGCGGTAGAGCGCGAAGAACAGCTCGTCCAGGGTGGCGAAGTTGGAGTAGAAGGCGCCTCGGCTGTAGCCGGCCGCCTCGCAGACCTCCTCGATGGAGACCCGCCCGAAGCCCTTGGCGGCGAACACGCCGAAGGCGGCGTCGAGCAGGTTGGAACGGGTCCGCACCCGGCGTCTGGTGACGCGCCCGGTCGCCCGTTCGTTCTGTTCCGTCGCCACTGCCGGACCTCCGTTCGATACGCGAATGTATCGGATGCATCGATGTATCGAAAGAACTCGGACAGCCCCGCTCGGATTCAGTCACATGGAACACATTTTCGATTAGGCGTACGCTGGCACCATGACCGCGCACCACCTCCAGGGCTCCCTCTTCGACCAGACCGAGGAGCCGCGGCTCGGCCCCCTGACCGGGCTGCGGCGCACCGCGCTCGGCTCGGGCGCCTGGATCGACGTACTGCCGGGCTGGCTCAACGGGTCGGACACGCTGTTCGAACACCTGGTGACCGAGGTGCCGTGGCGCGCGGAGCGCCGGAAGATGTACGACAACGTCGTCGCCGTACCGCGCCTGCTGGCCTTCTACGCGGCGGACGAGGACCTGCCGCACCCCCTGCTGACGGAAGCCCGGCGGGCGCTGAGCGCGCACTACGCCGAGGAGCTGGGCGAGCCCTTCGTGACGGCCGGCCTGTGCTACTACCGCGACGGCCGGGACAGCGTCGCCTGGCACGGCGACCGCATCGGGCGGGGCGCCCTGGAGGACACGATGGTCGCGATCCTCTCCGTGGGCGCACCGCGCGATCTGCTGCTGCGCCCCGCGCACGCGCACGGCGGCGAGACCGTACGGCGCCCCCTGGGCCACGGCGACCTGATCGTGATGGGCGGCTCCTGCCAGCGCACCTGGGAGCACTGCGTCCCGAAGTCGGCCCGCGCCGCCGGACCGCGCATCAGCGTCCAGTTCCGGCCGCGCGGGGTGCGGTGAGCCCGGGCGGCACCGGCCGCCCCCGCGCCCCCGGGCTTGCCCGGCCCCCGGCCGCGGCACGACCCGGGCCGGGCCGACGAGGTTCCTCCCCGGGTGCGCGCCGCCCCGCCGTCGGCATCCCCCTCCTGATCTGCTTTGCTGTGCTCGACGGACAGGCTTCTCACCACTCGGGGCGACGATCATGGGCGTGGACGTACGGCACGTGGCGGACGGCATCCACCTGGTACACGGCTCCCACACCAACTGGGTGATCCTCAGCGACGGCGACGCGGTCACCCTGATCGACACCGGCTACCCCGGCGACCGGCAGCAGCTGCTGGACTCCCTGGCGGCGGTGGGCAGTTCACCGGAAGCGGTCACGGCCGTACTGATCACGCACGCCCACAACGACCACCTGGGCTCCGCGGAGCACCTGCGCGCGGTGTACGGCACCCCGGTCCTTCTCCACGAGGCCGAAGTCCCGCACGCCCGCCGGGACTTCCTCCAGCAGGTCACCGTCGGGGAGGTGCTGCGGAACGCCTGGCGCCCCGGGGTGCTGCCATGGACGGTGCACGTACTGCGCCGCGGCGGCACCGAGCAGCACCCGGTGACCGCGCCCGAGGCGTTCCCGGTCACGGACGCCCCGCTCGACCTGCCCGGCCGGCCGGTTCCCGTGCACACCCCCGGGCACACGGTCGGTCACACCGTCTTCCATCTTCCGGACGCCGGGATGGTGATCTCGGGCGACGCCCTGGTGAGCGGGCACCGGACCTCCCGGCTGCGGGGGCCGCAGCTGCTGCCGGACATGTTCCACCACGAGCGTGCCCGCGCGGTGGCCTCCTTGGACGTGCTGGAGACGCTGGACGCCGACGTGCTGCTGCCGGGGCACGGGCCGGTGCACCGGGGGTCCGTCAAGGCGGCCGCCCGGCAGGCCCGCGAACGCGCCGTCTAAGGTCGGGCCATGGCTTTGCAGATCAGCGCCACGAACCCGGAGCATCCGGCACTCCTCCTGGAGCTGCCCTGGCACCTGCCCCTGGAGGAGTGGCCCGAGGAGGTCCTCGTCCCGCTGCCGCGCGGCATCTCCCGTCACGTGGTGCGCTACGCGCGCGCCGGTGACGAGGTGATCGCCGTCAAGGAGCTGGCCGAGCGTCCGGCGCTGCGCGAGTACGAGCTGCTGCGCGACCTGGACCGGATCGGCATCCCTTCGGTGGATCCCCTGGCCGTGGTCACCGGCCGTACCGACGGCTCCGGCAACCCGCTGGAGTCGGTGCTGGTCACCCGGCATCTCGGCGGCTCGATGCCGTACCGGTCGATGTTCGAGACGACGATGCGCCCGGCGACCATGCACCGGCTGATGGACGCCCTCGCCGTGCTGCTGGTGCGGCTGCATCTCGCCGGGTTCGCGTGGGGCGACTGCTCGCTGTCCAACACGCTGTTCCGGCGGGACGCGGGCGCCTACGCCGCCTATCTCGTGGACGCCGAGACGGGCGATCTGCACCCGCAGCTCAGCCCCGGCCAGCGGGAGTACGACCTCGATCTCGCCCGCGTCAACATCAGCGGGGAGCTGCTGGACCTGGAGGCGTCCGGGGCACTGCACCCCTCGGTGGACCCGATCGAGTTCGGCATGGAGATCTGTGCCCGCTACGGCGCGCTGTGGGAGGAGCTGACCCGCACCTCGGTGTACCCGGCGGGCAAGTACCACTACATCGAGCGCCGGATCCGCCGGCTGAACGACCTCGGCTTCGACGTCGCCGAGATGCAGATCGAGCACTCCTCCAACGGTGACACCGTCACCTTCGTGCCGAAGGTCGTCGACGCCGGCCACCACCAGCGGCAGCTGCTGCGGCTGACCGGTCTGGACACCGAGGAGAACCAGGCCCGGCGGCTGCTGAACGACCTGGAGAGCTGGATGGCGACCCAGGACGACTACGCGCCGGGCGACCCCCTCGCCGCGCGGCCCGAGGTGCTGGCCCACCGGTGGGTGCGGGACGTGTTCCGGCCCACCGTGCGCGAGGTACCGCTCGAACTGCGCGGCTCCATGGACCCGGCGGAGATCTACCACGAGCTGCTGGAACACCGCTGGTACCTGTCGGAGCAGGCGCAGCACGACATCGGCCTCGACACGGCGGTCGAGGACTACATCAGGAACATCCTGCCCCGGGCACGGGAGACCCTGGAGCCGACCGTGCCCGAGTGAGTCGGGGCGCCCGGGGGCGCCGGGTTCAGTCGTGGGGGACGACGGCGACCGGGCAGTCGGCGTGGTGCAGGACGCCGTGGGCGACGGAGCCGATGCGGGCGCCCACGGCGGTGCGGTGGGCCCGCCGGCCGACGACCATCAGCTGGGCCCGGCCGGCCACCGACAGCAGCACCTGCCCCGCGCTGCCGATCTCCACGTGCTCCACGACGTGCACGTCCGGATACCGCTCGCGCCACGGCCGCACGGCGTCGGCGAGGGCCTTGCGCTCGAACGGCTCCAGGCCGCCGGCCTCGTCGAGCAGCCTGAGCGAACCGGGGCTGTAGGCGAACACCGGGGGCAGGGTCCAGGCGCGTACGACGCGCACGCTCGCGCCGCGCGCGGCGGCCGTCTCGAAGGCGAACCGCAGCGTGGGGGCGCTGTCCTCGGGCTCACCCTGCTGGCCGACGACGATCTCGTGCCCGGCCACCTCGGAGGACGCCTTGTCGCCGGCCCGGACGAGGACGACCGGGCGGGTGGCCTCGGCGATCACCTGCTGGCCGACGGAGCCCAGCAGGAACCCGACCACGGGGCCGTGCCCGCGCGAGCCGAGCACCAGCAGCTCCGCGTCCGCCGCCGCGGCGACCAGCGTCTCCACCGGGTGGCCCTCGACGACGTCGGTGGTGACGGACAACCCCGGGTACCGCTCGGTGGCGGTCGCGACGGCCCGCTCGACGGCATCCCGCACCCACTCCTGCTGGGCGTCCCGGTCGGCCACCTCGGGCGCCGTGTCCGGCTCGAACCGCCAGGCGTGCACCACCCGCAGCGCCGTGTCCCGCCGTACGGCCTCGCGGGCCGCCCAGGCGAGCGCCGCGAGGCTCTCGTCCGTCCCGTCGACCCCTGCCGTGATCGGGCCCGTCATCACGCTGCCTCCTTGTGTGGCGATCACTCGTCCCCGCACAGTCTTCACTACCTTCACTGCGCTGCGGGACATGACCTCGGAATGGGAACAGTTGAACGTGGACGCCCTCGATCCGGTGGCTCTGGGCAGCTGGGGGGCGACGGTGCCCGGCTGGGCGGTGGTCAACAACGCGCCCGACGCGTACGAGATCCGTCCGGGCCCCGACCGGCTGCCGGGCCTGCTCTTCGCCCCGGTCCCGGAGGGCAAGCAGGGCACGAACCGGCTCCCTCTGGATTTCCGCCCCGACGACCAGCGGGCCGAGGTGCACCGGCCGCTGTCCCTGGGGCGCGGCACGCGGGCGTCGGCCAGGGCGAGCAGCCCTGGGGGGTGCCGGCCGGCCCCGAGGGCAACGAGTCCCGTGTGCTGGGCGAGCGGCCGGCGTCTTGACCGTCCGCGCCCCGCCCTGAACCGGGAGCGCACGGCCTCCGGTCATACCTGCGCGGACCGCCACGATCGAACATACGATGGGCGGAGCCGGCGCGGGGTACGCCGCGTCCGCGAGTCCTGACCGCTCTCGGGGTGGGAGACGTATGACACAGGCCGCCGAAACAGCGCGGACCGTCATCCTGACCGTGGACGACGACCCGGGGGTATCCCGTGCCGTCGCCCGTGACCTGCGGCGCCGCTACGGCGCCTCGTACCGGATCGTCCGGGCGGAGTCCGGCGAGTCCGCGCTGGAGGCGCTGCGCGAGCTGAAGCTGCGCGGTGACCTGGTGGCCGTGATCCTGGCCGACTACCGCATGCCGCAGATGAACGGCATCGAGTTCCTCGAACAGGCCCTGGACGTGTATCCGGGCGCCCGCCGGGTGCTGCTGACCGCGTACGCGGACACGAACGCGGCGATCGACGCCATCAACGTCGTGGACCTCGACCACTACCTGCTCAAGCCCTGGGACCCGCCGGAGGAGAAGCTCTACCCGGTCCTGGACGATCTGCTTCAGGCGTGGCGGGCGAGCGACCACCGGCCCGTGCCCGCGACGAAGGTGGTCGGGCACCGCTGGTCGGCGCGCTCCTCGGACGTACGGGAGTTCCTGGCCCGCAACCAGGTGCCCTACCGCTGGTACTCCTCCGACGAGCCCGAGGGGCAGCGGCTGCTCGCCGCGGCGGGGGCGGACGGGCAGCGGCTGCCGCTGGTGATCACCCCGGAGGGCCGGCCACTGGTCGAGCCGGACGCACCGGAGCTGGCCGCGCACGTGGGTCTGGCGACGACGCCGACGGCCGGCTTCTACGACCTGGTGGTCATCGGCGGCGGCCCGGCGGGGCTGGGCGCGGCGGTGTACGGCGCCTCCGAGGGCCTGCGGACGGTGCTCGTGGAGCGGTCGGCGACCGGCGGGCAGGCCGGGCAGAGCTCGCGCATCGAGAACTACCTGGGCTTCCCGGACGGCGTGTCCGGGGCGCAGCTCACGGACCGGGCGCGGCGGCAGGCGGCGAAGTTCGGCGCCGAGATCCTCACCGCGCGCGAGGTGACCGGGCTGGAGGTCAGCGGATCAGCGCGGGTCGTACGGTTCTCGGACGGCTCGGCGGTGGCCGCGCACAGCGTGATCCTCGCGACGGGCGTGTCCTACCGGCAGCTGGCGGCGCCGGGCTGTGACGACCTGACCGGCTGCGGGGTGTTCTACGGGTCGGCGCTGACCGAGGCGGCGTCCTGCCAGGGGCAGGACGTGTACATCGTGGGCGGGGCCAACTCGGCCGGGCAGGCGGCGATGTACCTGGCGCGGGGCGCCAAGTCGGTGACGCTGCTGGTGCGCGGCGAGTCCCTGGCGGCGTCGATGTCGCACTACCTGATCCAGCAGATCGAGGAGTCGTCCAACATCTTCGTGCGCGGCCGCACGGTCGTGGAGTCCGCGCACGGCGACGGCCATCTGGAGCGGCTGACGCTGCGGGACGTGACGACGGGGGAGACCGAACTCGTCGACGCCCAGTGGATGTTCGTGTTCATCGGCGCGGCCCCGCTGACCGACTGGCTGGACGGGACCGTCCTGCGCGACGAGCGCGGTTTCATCCTGGCCGGGCCCGACCTCACGCCGGACGGGCGGCCGCCGGCGGGCTGGGAGCTGGACCGGCCGCCGTACCACCTGGAGACCAGCGTTCCGGGCGTGTTCGTGGCGGGCGACGCGCGCGCCGAGTCCGCGAAGCGGGTCGCGTCCGCCGTAGGAGAGGGAGCCATGGCCGTGATGCTCGTCCACCGGTATCTGGAGCAGTCATGAGCGGGCGTCCGATGCCGTGCAACCCGGCTGAGGTCAGCTCGCTGTTCCTGTTCGAGAAGCTCTCCCCGGAGCAGCTCGGACGGCTGTGCCAGGAGGGGCGGGTGGAGCGGTTCGACCCCGGACCGGTCTACACCGAGGGCGATCCGGCGACCTGCTTCTACGTGATGATCGAGGGCACGGTCGTGCTGTACCGCCGGGTCGGCGGGGACGACGTGGAGGTCAGCCGCACCTCGCAGCGCGGGGTGTACGCGGGGGCCATGCAGGCGTATCTCGGGGACCGGGTGCCGCAGGTCTACAACAACTCGATGCGGGTGACCGAGCCGACGCGGTTCTTCGTGCTGCCCGCCGAGTCGTTCGCGGCGGTGATGCAGGAGTGGTTCCCGATGGCCGCCCATCTGCTGGAGGGACTGTTCTTCGGGTCGAAGAACATGCAGCGGGCCGTCGGCCAGCGGGAGCGTCTGCTGGCCCTGGGGTCGTTGTCGGCCGGGCTCACGCACGAGCTGAACAACCCCGCGGCGGCGGCCGTCCGGGCCACCGCCACGCTGCGCGAGCGGGTGGCGAAGATGCGGCACAAGCTCGCCGTGATCGCCTCCGGCGCGTACGACCCGGAGGCGCTGACCCGGCTGATCGAGATCCAGGAGCGCACGGCCGAACTGGTCGCCAAGGCACCGGTGCTGAGCCCCCTGGAGGCGTCCGACCGGGAGGACGCGCTCGGCGACTGGCTGGACGACCACGGCATCCCGGAGGGCTGGCGGATCGCGCCGACGTTCGTGCAGGCGGGACTCGACGTGGACTGGCTGGAGCAGGTCGCCGACGCCGTCGACGAGGACACCCTGCCGGGCGCGGTCGGGTGGCTCAACTACACGGTCGAGACAGAGCTGTTGATGGACGAGATCGACGACTCCACCAACCGCATCTCCCACCTCGTCGACGCGGCCAAGCAGTACTCGCAGCTCGACCGCGCGCCGTTCCGGACCGTCGACGTCCACGAACTCCTCGACAGCACCCTGCTGATGCTGTCGGGGAAGATCGGGCAGCGCATCGAGGTCGTCAAGGACTACGACCGGACGCTCCCGGAGGTGCCGGCCTACCCGGCCGAGCTGAACCAGGTGTGGACGAACCTCGTCGACAACGCCGTGTTCGCGATCGACAGCGCGGGCGGGGAGGGCACGCTGACCGTGCGCACGGCACGGGAGGGCGACCGGCTGCTGGTGGAGTTCCGCGACACCGGCCCCGGTGTCCCGCCGGACATCCGCGGCCGTATCTTCGACCCGTTCTTCACCACCAAGCCGGTGGGCGAGGGCACCGGTCTCGGTCTGGACATCTCCTGGCGGATCGTCGTCAACAAGCACCACGGCAGCCTCCAGGTGGAGTCCGCGCCGGGCGACACCCGCTTCCAGGTCCTGCTGCCGCTGACCGCGCCCGCGCCCCCTTCGGATCCCGGGCCGGAGCCCGGGTCCCAGCCCGCCGAGGAGCCCGCATGACCGACGGCAACGCCATCGACCCGACCGTCCCGCCCAGCGGCACCGGCTGCGTGGAGTGCGAGGAGGCCGGGGGCTGGTGGTTCCATCTGCGGCGCTGCGCCGACTGCGGCCACATCGGCTGCTGCGACTCCTCCCCCGCCCGGCACGCCACCGCCCACTACAGGGCGACCGGGCATCCGGTCGTGCGCAGCTTCGAGCCGGGCGAGGAGTGGTTCTGGGACTACTCGACCGACGAACTCTACGCATCGGGGCCGGAGTTGGCGCCGCCGGTCAGCCGTCCCGCGGACCAGCCGGCACCGGGTCCGGCGGGCCGGGTGCCGGCGGACTGGGCACGGTCACTGCACCGCTGAGGTGGCGCCGGGCCGCGGGTGATCGGGCGAGGGGCGTCACCTGGACGGGTGTCCGGAGGCATGGGCGCGCGAGCTCGGTCCGCACGCCCCCTGACGCCTCGTCACCACCCCGGCAAGGGAGGTGAACGCCTCTCGCAGGCATACAAGCAGCCCATACGCTCACGGAGCTCAGCCGTCGTACCGCAGGCACCGGGAGACCCGTGAACCACCGCACCACCGCAGCCGCTCTGGCGTCCTGCGCCCTCGCCGCCGCCGTCCTCACCGCCTGCGGCTCGGGCGAGCCGAGCGGGAGCGGCCGGGAACCGGCGGCCGGTGGACAGACCTCGGCCGCGCGTACGACGGCCCCGGCGGGCGGCACGAAGACGCCGGCGGCCTCCGGCACGGCCTCCGCCGCTCCGGAGCCGGCGAGCGGCACGTCCGCGCGCCCGTCCGCGACGAGCCGGCAGACGAAGAAGGGCGGGGCGGCTCTGCCGCCCCGCCCCGACGCCAACGGCGAGGCCGCCTACGTCCGCGCGCTGACCGCGATCGATCCGGACATCGTGCACGACGAGGAGGACAAGGCCGTCGAGCGCGGCCGGAACCAGTGCGCCACGATCCACGACCACCCCGGTGACCGGGAGAAGCAGATCGGCGCCGCGATGCAGCGCTTCACCTCTCCCGGCCACCCGGACGGCTTCGGCCGCGTCAAGAGCACGCGGATCGCCGACGCCGTGCACACCCATCTCTGCCCCGACTACTGACGGGGCGGGCCGACGCCGTCAGCGCACGGCGGGCGGCACGTTCGCCGAGGTCACGTTGACGGCGGCCCAGGCCTTGTTCACCGTCTTGAACTCCACGCTGTCCTGGCCGTACAGGTCCCGGGCCGCCTTCAGCGTCGCGACGCGCGCGTCGTGGAAGTCGGTCGAGGAGACCATGTAGCGGGTCAGGGCCCGGTAGAAGATCTTGGTGGCCTTGGCGCGGCCGATGCCCTTCACCGCGGCACCGTTGTAGGTCGGCGAGTCGTAGGTGACCGTGCCGATCTTCTTGACGCCGCTGCCCTCGGCGAGCAGGTAGTAGGCGTGCGAGGAGACACCCGAGCCGGCGTGGACCTCGGTGTAGTACGTCTCCGGCGACCAGTAGTCGATCGTGCCCTCGAGGACGTCCAGGGACGGCTTGTCGAGGCGGCGCAGGAACTTCTGGTCGAGCCCCAGCTTCTCGCCGATCAGGTAGTTCGGCGGGTTCTTGGGGTTGTTGGCGCTGAACTCGACGTTGGAGCCGAAGATGTCCGCGAGGGACTCGTTCAGCGACCCCGGCTCACCGTACTGGTTGCCTTCGCCGTCCACGAAGGTCGGCTCGAGACGGGCGGTCGCGTCGACGACGCCGTGGGTGAGCTCGTGCCCGGTCACGTCCAGGACGACGAGGGGCTTCTTGAACATCTGGCCGTCGCCGTCGCCGTACAGCATGCAGTCGCAGGCCGGGTCCCAGAACGCGTTGGCCACCTTGTTGCCGAAGTGGACCATGGCGCGGGCGCCCTTGCTGTTGTTCTCGATGCCCTTGCGGCCGAAGGTCTTCTTGTAGAAGTCCAGCGTCTGGGTGATGCCGTACTGGGCGTCGACGGCGGCGCTGGCGCGGCTGGAGACGGCGCCGTTGCCCCACTTGTTGGTGCTGCTGGTGAACTTCGTGCCGCGCGCGAAGTTCTCCTGCTCCTTGTTCTTCGCGTCCCGCGTCTCGGTGCCCCAGTGGGTGGGGTCCTTCAGCAGGTAGCTGCGCGCCGCGGTGCGGGTGGTGGTGAGCGGCACCTTGCCGACGAAGAGCGAGTTGCCGGTGCCCTTGGCGGTGGAGGGGTAGCGCGCGGCGGCCGAGGGCGCCGCGGTGAGGCCCGAGGACAGCGGCGCGGTGCCGGTGGCGGGGTCGAGGGTCTCCCCGCGCTCGCGCAGGGTGTCGACCAGCTTGGGCGAGAGGAACTCGTCGCTGTCGGGCGTGTTGCTGCGCACCTTGCCGGTGACGGCGTCGACGACGACCGTGCGGGAGCCGCCGGCCTCGGTGGTGTCGCTGTCGGTCACCCGGACCTGGTAGGCCAGGGCCGAGGCGCCGCCGCGGGCGTCGACCACGAGTTCGGCGCTCTCGGCGTCGCCCTTGGCGACGGCGGCGGCCTTCGCCTCGGCCTGGGCGGCCGTCAGCTTGGCCTTGGCGCTGCCGGGAGCGACCGTGTGGTCGGCGGCGCGGGTCACGCCGGCGTAGGCGAGGCTCCTGGTGAGGTGGACGACGAGGTCGCCGCCGAGGACCGGCAGGCCCTGATGGGTCCGCACGAACCGGACGTGACGGCCGCCCTCGGGGTCGATCAGCACGTCCTGCGGCTGCAGTTCGTCGTCCTGGCCGACACCGGTGGCGGTCGCGTGGGCGAACGCGGCGGCGCGGGCGGCCCGCACCACGGCGGTGCCCTGCGCGTCGGCGGAGGTCGTGGCCCGCGTCTCCCCCGCGGACGGGCCCGCGAAGGCCGTGCCTGCCAGGCCCGTTGCGGCCGTGGTGACGGCGACGGCGACCGCCAGGCTGCGTATGGCTGCTCTACGCAAAGGTGAGGGTTCCTTCGTTCAGGCGGCCGGGATCCCCAACCGCCGTGAGACATGGCGCCGTTGAGCGCCAAGGGGGCTGGTCGGGCCCCGGAGCCCCACCCTTACGGATGAGTCATGTGCATGTAAAGCGGAAATCATCGCTTTACCGGGCTTTCATGGCAATACTTGGCAAATCCGTGACGCAGGGTGGGCGCCGAGCGACCAACTGTGCGTCGCCTGTGGAGATGTGACGTGACGGAAGAAGGTTGCCCCGGGTGAATGTGACCGATCTCGCATCGAACGACCGTCGGCCGACGCACCGGGCACGACGGTTCGGCGGTGTCTCGACGGCGCTGTGCGCGGCCGCCGCACTGGTGTCCCTCCTGCCGGCCCCGGCCCATGCCGCGCCGGCCCGTCCGCTCCCCGCCCCGGCTCTCCCCGCCCCGGCACCTACCGCACCGGCCGCCGCCGCGCTGCCGCAGCCCGACCTGACAGCGCTGCGGGGCGTGCTGCGCACGGCCGTGAACCAGGGCGCGCCCGGAGCGATGGCGCGGCTCGACGACCGGGGCACCGTGCACAAGGCGGCCGTGGGCGTCGCCGACCGGCGGACCCGCCGGGCGCTGAGCAACGCCGACCGCTTCCGCATCGGCAGTGTCACCAAGACGTTCTCCGCCGTCGTGCTGCTGCAACTCGTCGACGAGGGGCGGCTGGTGCTCGACGCGCCGGTCAACCGCTATCTGCCGGGGCTGCTGCCCGACGACCGGATCACCGTGCGGCACGTCCTGAGCCACCGCAGCGGCCTGTACGACTACAGCGACGACATGTTCGCCCGGTCCGTCTCCGGCTTCGAGGCGGTCCGCACCAAGGTCTTCACCTACCGTCAGCTGGTGGACCGCTCCCTGCGGCACCCCCGCACGACCGCGCCGGGCGGCGCCTACTCGTACTCCAACACCAACTTCGTCGTCGCGGGCCTGCTCATCGAGAAGCTGACGGGGCAGCCCGTGGCCACGGCGTACCGGAAGCGCGTCATCGAGCCGCTGCGGCTGAGCGACACCTTCTACGTCCACCCCGGCACGGCCGTCCCCGGCCGTCACACCCGCGGCTACCTCACCCCGGACACCACCGGCGGCGCCCTGGTCGACGCGACCCGGCAGACGGTGTCCTGGGCGCAGAGCGCCGGCGCCCTCATCTCCAGCACGAAGGACCTCGACACGTTCCTGTCGGCGCTCCTGCGCGGCAAACTCATGTCCTCCGCCTCTCTGAAGGAGATGCGGCGCTGGGTCCCGGCGGGCGGCACCCAGTCCTACGGCCTCGGCCTGCGGCGCCGCACGCTGTCGTGCGGGGTGTCCGTGTACGGTCACACGGGTGCCGTGCAGGGCTACTACACCTACGCGTTCACCTCCGGCGACGGCCGGCGCAACCTCGCGGCGCTCGCCAACGCCTCGAACAGCGCCCCGCTGCACGCCACGATGCTGCGCACCCTGGAGGCGGCGTTCTGCGGCAAGGACGCGGCCACCCGGGCGGCCGTCGCCCCACAGGACGACGCCGAGCATGCACGCCGATAAAAGGGGAAATCCCCGGGGAGGCGTCCGGTCGAAAGGGGCCACGAGCCGCGGGAACGCTTTCGCCCTCTAGCACGGTCCGGCCGTCCGGGAGCCGTTTACCGCTGGTTACACGCCTGGACGCCTCTCGGTAATTCATTTTTTCGCACACACGCTCGGCGCCCTTGAATGAAAGACAGGAATCACGCCGGAGTCACGGTTCCTTTGAACGGACCCCCACGTGCTCCCCGTACTCCCGGGAAAGGAGAACACCGGGGGTTCAGCGAAGGATGACCATGGTCAAGGCGCATGTCTCCACGCACGAGTTGATCGCCGGCAGGTACCGGCTCCTCGACGTCGTACACCGCGAGACCAACCGGGTCAGCTGGTACGGCGAGGACGTGCAGGGGGCGCGGCCGTGCCTGGTCACCCGGATCGGCCTGCCGCCCGGCCTGGGCGAGGAGGAGGCCTGCCAGGCCGCCGACCGGGTGGTGCGGATGTCGGAGACGATGGCCGCGGTGTGCCCCGGCCGGATCGCCACCGTCGTCGACGCGCTGACGGAAGGGGGTTCCCTGTGGACCGTCACCGAGTGGATCGACGGTCTGCCGCTCGGCCAACTCATGGACCAGAAGGGCCCCTTCAGCCCGGCCAGGGCGGCCACGATCGGACTCGGGCTGCTCGACGTGCTGGAGTCCGCGCACGGCGAGGGCATCACACACGGCGAGCTCAGCCCGGGCCAGCTGTTCGTAAGGGCACGGGGCCCGCTCGTGGTCACCGGCTTCGGTCTGGCGGGCGCGACGCTCGTGCCGAGGCTGGCCGCCCCGGCGTACGCCTCCCCGGAACAGGCCCGTGACGAGCGGATCGGCCCGGCGGCCGACCTGTGGGCGCTGGGCGCGATCCTCTACACGATGGTCGAGGGGCGGCCGCCGTACCGGGACCGGGACCGGCCCGAGGGCACACTGCGGGGCGTGGACCGGCTGCCGCTGCGCACCCCGCTGCGGGCGGGCCCGCTCGCCCCGACCGTGCAGGGGCTGCTGCGCAAGGACTCCCGGGAGCGGCTGACCCGGACGACGGTGCGCCAGGCCCTGACCCGGGTGCTGGACGAGGACCCGCACGCCGTCCTGCCGGCCCCCCGGCTGCGGCGCGCCTGCGCCGCGGCCCGGCACATCGGGCCGCAGTGGAGCGGCCGGGCCATGGCCGCCGGGACGGCGCTGGCCGTCGTCACGGTGGCGGTCGCCGCCCTCGCCGTGACCCACCAGCTGCCCGGCACCGAGGACACGTCGGCCGGCGGACCCCCGGCCCAGCCGTCGGTGTCCACCGCGCCCTCCGGCGAGGACTCCGGTGAGGCGGGCGACAGAGCCACTGCGACGGCGGGCCCGTCCACCGGCACCGCCTCCGCCGCGCCCGCGCCGTCACCCAGCGCCACCCCGCCCTCCCGCGCGGCCTCCCCCACCCCCTCCCCCACGGCCTCCGTCGACGCCCTCCCGGCCGGTTACCGCGTCTACCGCGCGCCCGAGGGCTTCTCGGTCGCCCTGCCCAAGGGGTGGAAGCGGCTGGACACGCGGCAGCAGACCGGTGTGGCGTACCGGGTCACCTTCGGCGCGGACGGCGATCCGCGGACCCTCGCGGTGACCTACAGCACGCGGGCCGGGACGGACCCGGTGGCCGTCTGGCGCGACGACGTGGAGCCGGGCCTGCGCAACGATGCGGGATTCCGGCGGATCGGCGCGATCGAGGCGACCACGTACCAGGGGTACGAGGCCGCCGACATGGAGTGGGTTTCGGACGTCGGCGGCGACCAGGTCCGCACCTTCGGCCGGGGCTTCCTGCTCGGCGGGCACCGCAGTTTCTCGCTGCGCTGGACGACGCCCGCGGCCGACTGGGAGAAGGCTGCCAGCCGGCAGGCACTGGACACGTTCCTGAGCACGTTCCGGCCGGGCTCGGCCGCCTGACCCGGGGCCGGAATCCTCCCCCGGCCGACGGGGACTCGGGCCGTATGGTGCGAATCGGATACACGATGATGACCGAGCAGGCCGGCCCGCGTGAACTGGTCGGCCATCTGGTGCGCGCGGAGGAGGCGGGCTTCGACTTCTCGGTGACGTCGGACCACTACTTCCCGTGGCTGCGCTCCCAGGGCCACTCGCCGTACGCGTGGAGCGTACTCGGCGCGGCCGCGCAGGCCACCTCGCGCATTCCGCTGATGACGTACGTGACGTGTCCGACCTTCCGCTACCACCCGGCGGTGGTGGCGCAGAAGGCGGCGACGATGCAACTGCTGTCCGAGGGGCGCTTCCGGCTGGGCCTGGGCTCCGGGGAGAACCTCAACGAGCACGTGGTGGGCGGCGGCTGGCCGTCGGTGGACGTACGGCACGAGATGCTCGAGGAGGCCGTGGAGATCATCCGCGCGCTGTTCGAGGGCGGTCATGTGACACGGCACGGCCCCCACTTCGACGTGGACTCGGCGCGGTTGTGGGACCTGCCCGACGAACCGCCGCCGATCGGGATCGCCGTGTCGGGCGAGCGGTCCTGCGGGATCGCGGGGCGGCTCGCCGACCTCGTGATCGCGACCGAGCCCAAGGCGGGTCTGCTGGAGGCCTTCGACCGGCACGGCGGAACGGGCAAGCCGCGGGTCGGGCAGCTCCCCGTCTGCCACGACCCCGACCGCGACACGGCCGTGAAGCGGGCGCACGCGCAGTTCCGCTGGTTCGGCAGCGGCTGGAAGGTGAACTCCGAACTGCCCCACCCCGACTCCTACGAGTCCGCGACGCAGTTCGTGACACCCGACGACGTGGCCGCCTCGATCCCCTGCGGGGACGACCCGGACGACTTCGTCGAGGCCGTACGCCCGTACGCGGAGGCCGGGTTCACCGAGGTCGCCCTGGTGCAGATCGGCGGGGACACGCAGCCGGCGTATCTGGACTGGTCGGAGAAGACACTGCTGCCCGCGCTGCGGGATGCCTTCGGCTGACCGTCACCGTCCGGCAAACCAGGGTCAACGGGTGCATATAGGCTGCCGGTCGGCACATGCCCACGCCCGCAGCCTCCCGAGGAGACCATCCGTGACCCTGGCGATCGACCTGCCCGAGACGTCCGCCGAGGACGGCCCCGCACCCCTGTCCGACCTCGTGGCGCGTGACGCGCGGGAGTTCGGAGTCTACGCGCGCACCGGCGGATGGGCCTTCGGGCTGATGGTGGCGCGCAGTGTCCGGCCGGGCGGGCAGGGCGCGGACGAGACGCCGAAGGTGTCCGCGCGGGAGTTCGCGGAGCTGGCGGGCTGCTCGCCGGAGCGCGTGATGCGCTACTACAAGGCATGGGACCGCGCCGCCGACGACGGTCTCGTCCCGCACTTCGAGGAGCTGGCGCCGGGCCAGGAAATCGAGCTGCCGGACGCCGACTTCTGGCCGGCGTACTACGTCTCCCGGTCCAGCGCCGCCTCCGAGCGCGGTACGGCGATCGCCGAGGCCGCCGAGGCGGAGGGCATCAGGCCGACGAAGGCGCTGGAGGTCGCCGAGAACCCGACGGCCCTGCGCGCCGCGATCCTCGCCGACCCCTCCACCGCCCGCGCGGCCCGCGCCGCTCTTCTGGACCGCCTCAAGGAGGATCCGGAGCTCCAGGCCGAGCTGGCGCGGGACGTCGTGCGCACCGACGATTTGAAGAAGGCCGTGGCGACCGAGAGCCGCTCGGCGGACCGCATCGGCTATGTCCGCCAGATCGCCGAGTCCGGGCAGGTCAAGACCCCGGCCGGGCAGATCGTCGACGCGCCCGCAGCCCTGCGTCAGGAGGCCGAGCGGCACCTGTCGCTGATCGACGAGCTGGACGAGGGCGAGGACGCCGGCGAGTGGGCGGCCGAGGCCTACGACACGATGCGGACCCTCGTGGTGGAGACCGTGGAGGCCGATCCCGAGCTGCGGGTCCAGGAGCGGCGCACCAGGTTCTACAGCGGCCTGCAGCGCGCGACGAAGGTCTTCGAGGAGCTGACCTTCGACGACGCCCAGGAGTTCTACGAGGACGACATGGTGCGGCAGTTGGAGGAACTCCAGCAGGCGCTCGGCTCCTGCATCGCGGCCCTGCGCGGAGCGCGCGGACACACGGCCGGAGCTGAGTAGCCGTACTCATGCCGCCGCCGGGCACCCGGCCCGACGATGGGGGCTCCAAAACGTTCATCCTTCAAGGAGCGCCCCGATGTCCGCTGTACGTCCCGCACCGCGCAGTTCCCTGCCCGCCGTGTGCGCCGGGCTGGTGGTCGCGGGCCTGGCCCTGTCGGCCTGGCACGCCTACGACCCCACCACCTGGCTCCTGGAGACGGTGTGGGCGCTGGTCGGCCTGCCGGTGATCCTGCTGACCTGGCGGCGGTTCCCCCTCACCGGACTGCTGTGCTGTCTGCTCGCGTGCCATGCGCTGGTCCTCGCCCTGGGCGGCCACTACACGTACGCGCGCGTGCCGCTCGGCGACTGGGCGCGGGACGCGTTCGGCCTGGAGCGCAATCCGTACGACCGGTTCGGCCACCTCATGCAGGGGTTCGTACCGGCGATCCTGGTCCGGGAGCTGCTCAGCCGTACGTCGCCGCTGCGCGGCAGCCGCTGGCTGGCGCCGCTGACCGTGTGCGCCTGCCTGGCGTTCAGCGCCGTCTTCGAGATGTTCGAATGGGCGGCGGCGGTGATCGGCGGGCAGGCCGCGGACGCGTTCCTCGCCACCCAGGGCGATGTGTGGGACACGCAGTGGGACATGTTCTGCGCGCTGATCGGCGCCACGGTCTCGGTGCTGCTGCTCGGGCGGCTGCACGACCGGCAGCTCAGCGCGTTGGCTCCGAGCGCGACGTATGGCGACGGCGCGTCCACAACGGTATTCCGAACCAGCACAGCGCGTACCACATGAGCACGGCCGCGACCAGCCAGGGCACGTAGGCGTCGTGGGTGGCCACGCGCAGGATCAGCAGCAGCGCGGCCGTCATGGTGGCGAGCAGCAGGATCAGGCCGATGAAGGTCAGCCGGGACGCCCACCGCACGGCCTGCGGCTTGACCCGCCGCCCGGCGACGATGCGGTGCAGGGAGACGGGTCCGATGAGGGCGCCGGTCGCGCAGGCGCCCAGCACCACCGTCACGATGTAGATGTTCTTGTCGATCTGCTGCAGGTCCGCGTAGCGCGGGGTGAACACGACGGTCAGCAGGAAACCGAAGAGGATCTGCACACCGGTCTGGGCGACGCGGACCTCCTGGATCAGCTCACCCCACATCCGGTCCGCTCTCTCCTCCTCGGTCTCGTCGCGCCCTCTGCGCCGCTCGGTCCCCGCCGTGTCCGACACGTGTCCTCCCGGTTCGTGACTGGTCCGTCTCTCCCCGCGAGTACCCCGTGAGCGGCGATCTTCTCCGATCGGCTCCCGTGGCCTGCTACCAGCGGCTCTCGACCTGTTCCTTGATCCTGCGGTCGTAGAGGTCGCGGACCGCCGCGAGGGTCTGGCCGGAGAGTTCGGGCAGCCTGGCGGCCTCCGCGTTGGCACGGGCCTGCTCGGGCGAGCGGGCCCCCGGGATCACCGTGGTCACCCCGGGCTGCTGGACGATCCAGCGCAGGGCGAGCTGGGCCGGGGTGTACCCCTCGGGGGCGAGGGCGGCGAACTCGGCGGCGGCCTCGACGCCGGTGGCGTAGTCGACGCCGGAGAAGGTCTCGCCCTGGTCGAAGGCCTCGCCGTGCCGGTTGTAGGTGCGGTGGTCGTTCTCCGGGAAGACGGTGTCCCTGGTGTACTTGCCGGACAGCAGGCCGGAGGCGAGCGGGACGCGGGCGATGATCCCGACGCCGGCCTCCCGGGCCGCCGGGAGCACTTCGAGCAGGGGCTTCATGCGGAAGGGGTTGAGGATGATCTGCACGGCGGCCACGCCGGGCCGGGCGATGGCGGTGAGCGCCTCGGCGCAGGTCTCGACGCTGACGCCGTAGTGGGCGACGCGCTCCTCCTCGACGAGGGTGTCGAGGGCGTCGAAGACCTCGTCGCTGGAGTAGACGGGGGTGGGCGGGCAGTGCAGCTGCACCAGGTCGACGCGGTCGACGCCGAGGTTGCGGCGGGAGCGGTCGTTCCAGGCGCGGAAGTTGTCCAGGACGTAGTTCTCGGGGATCTGCTCGACGCGGCGGCCCATCTTGGTGGCGACCAGCACGTGCAGGTCGGGACGGCTGCTCAGGAAGGTGGCGATGGTCTGCTCGCTGCGTCCGTCGCCGTAGACATCGGCGGTGTCGAAGAAGGTCACCCCCGACTCGGCCGCCGCCTCCAGGACCGTGAGGGCCTGCTTGTCGTCCACGTCGCCCCAGTCGGCGCCCAGTTGCCAGGTGCCGAGACCGACGACGGATGCGTGCTGACCGGACCTGCCGAATTCGCGCTCTTCCATGGCGTCAGTCTGTCATCCGCCGCGGCCGGGTGCGGAACCGGCGGCTCCGGCCCGCCGGCGTCCCGGCACCGGTGATTCCGGCCCGCCGCCGAGGAATCGTTCACGGGAGCGGTTCCTGCTGTCGGCCTGCGGCGGGACGCACGCCCTCACCCGGGCGGGGCGCTACTTGCGCGAGGCCAGGGCCCTCGTGTGCGCGCTCCGGGCGATCTTCGGTCCGAGCCAGCGCTTGAACCGGCGCAGGGCCTCCAGCTGTCCGGCCGCCCGGTCGAGGCGGTAGTACAGCTGGGGCGGGACGTACGGCAGCAGGGGCGAGTGGCGCTGGCCGAGCAGGGCGAACATCTGCTCCGGGGGCAGATGGATGTACCGGGAGAGGTTCTCGTACCACTGGGCGCTGTAGCGGGCGGCGCTCTGCGGGGAGAGCAGGGCGGACCGGCGTTCCCGTTCGTAGCGGGCGAGGGCCTGCGGGAGGCCGTCGTTCTCCCGCAGCGCGTCGGCCAGGGCGATGGCGTCCTCCAGGGCGAGGGTGGTGCCCGCGCCGATGGAGTAGTGGGTGGTGTGGGCGGCGTCGCCGAGGAGGACCAGGTTGCCGCGGTGCCAGGTGCGGTTGGTGAGGGTGCGGAAGGTCAGCCACTGGGAGCTGCCGTCGGTGGCGGACCGGCCGATCAGGGGGTGGCCGTCGAGGATGTGCGCGAACAGCTTCTCCAGACGGGCAAGCGCGTCGGCCTCGTTCGCCCGGTCGAGGCCGAGTCCGGCGCAGGTCTCGGGGGCGCACTCGATGACACAGGTGCTCCGTGCGGGGCTGAAGGGGTAGCCGTAGCACCAGATCCAGCCGTGCTCGGTCTCCACGAAGGCGAAGGTGAAGGAGTCGAAGACCTTGGTGGTGCCGAGCCAGACATAGGAGTTGCGGCCGGGGGTGAGCTCCGCGCCGAAGTGGTCGGCGTGGTGGGTGCGCAGGGCGCTGTGGACGCCGTCGCCGGCCACGACCAGGTCGGCGTCCGGCGGGTCCTCGGCGGTGATCTCGTGGTCGAACTGCAGGCGGACGCCGAGTGCGCGGGCGCGGGCGGTGAGGATCTCCAGCAGCTTGTGACGGCCGATGCCGTGGCCCTCGTCGCCGGGCTGACGGGTCGACAGGTCCCCTACATGGGCGACGCCCTGGTTCCACACGACGGAGTGTTCCTCGATCGCGCGGGCCGACTCGGGGTCGTGGACACGGAGTCTGTCGAGGAGTCCCTGCCAGTAGGTGACGCCCCAGCCGTAGGTCGAGCCCTCCGGGTCGCGCTCGAAGACGGTGACGTCGTGGGACGGGTCCTGCCGCTTGAGCAGGATCGAGAGATACAGGCCGGCGGGCCCGCCGCCGACACAGGCGACCTTCACGCATTACCCCCAGGAATGACCTGATGTGATGAGTTGACGACGCAGGGTAGCAGCGCGCGGAGCCCCGGCACGGACGCCCCATCCCCTCGATTCCGCCACTTTCCGCACGTGAGCCACACCACGGGCGCGCCACCGCCGGGCGAAAGATCACCAGAAGGGGGGCCTCGCCGGAAAGGAATTGCCCCTTCCGCCCTCTCGGGAGCGCGAAAGCGCCAAGATCATCCCGGTTAAAGATTGCACTACATGTGCGGGATTGTCCGGATCGCAGCCAACCGGTCCCGAAGGATTTCTCCCGCGCTCGGAGCGCTCGATAGGCATGCGGGGTCGTCCACCGAACCCACCCCAGGAGATGCCGCATGCCCGAACTCAGCCGTCGCCGCGCGCTCACGGCCGCGACCGCCCTCGCCGGCGCCACGATGATCACCGCCGCCGCCACCGCCACCGCCGCGCGGGCGAGCGACCACGACCACGGCACCGGCTCCCCCGAATCCTTCGACGAGGTCTACAAGGGCCGCCGGATACAGGGCCGGCCGTCCTCCGGGGGCGGCCATCACCACGGCGGCGGTTACGCCGTGTACGTGGACGGCGTCGAGCTGCACGTGATGCGCAACGCCGACGGCAGCTGGATCAGCGTGGTCAGCCACTACGACCCGGTGCCCACCCCGAGGGCCGCCGCCCGTGCCGCGGTCGACGAACTGCAGGGCGCCCGGCTGCTGCCCTTCCCCGCCCCCTCCGCCCACTGACCCGCCCGCAAGCACCTCGGGAGCATCCGCACATGACCGTCCGCAAGAACCAGGCGTCCCTCAGCACGGAGGAGAAGCGGCGCTTCGTCGCCGCCGTCCTCGAACTCAAGCGCAGCGGCCGCTACGACACCTTCGTCACCACGCACAACGCGTTCATCGTCGGGGACACCGACAACGGCGAGCGCACGGGCCACCGCTCGCCGTCCTTCCTGCCCTGGCACCGCAGGTTCCTGCTGGAGTTCGAGCGGGCACTGCAGTCGGTGGACGCGTCGGTGGCACTGCCGTACTGGGACTGGACCACCGACCGTTCGCCGCGCTCCTCGCTGTGGGCGCCGGACTTCCTGGGCGGCACCGGACGCAGCCGGGACGGGCAGGTGACGGACGGGCCGTTCGCCGCACCGGCCGGGAAGTGGCCGATCAACGTCCGGGTGGACGGCCGCACCTTCCTGCGGCGGTCCCTCGGCACCGGCGTGCGCGAGCTGCCGACCCGGGCCGAGGTCGACTCGGTGCTGGCGATGGCCACGTACGACACCGCGCCCTGGAACAGCGCCTCCGACGGCTTCCGCAACCATCTGGAAGGGTGGCGCGGGGTCAATCTGCACAACCGGGTGCATGTGTGGGTCGGCGGGCAGATGGCCACCGGGGTCTCCCCCAACGATCCGGTGTTCTGGCTGCACCACGCCTACATCGACAAGCTGTGGGCCGAGTGGCAGCGCCGGCACCCGGGGTCCTCGTACGTCCCGGCGGCGGGGACGCCGAACGTCGTCGATCTGAACGAGACGATGAAGCCCTGGAACGACACGACCCCGGCGGCGCTGCTCGATCACACCGCTCACTACACGTTCGACACGGACTGACCGACGAAACGGTTCGCCCCGCGCATCACGGGTGACCTGCGGCGGCCTGCCCGAGGGCCCGGCCGCAGACCGCCGTCCGGGCGGCCCGCCCGTCCGGCGCAGCGGTCACCCGGCGGCCGCCGTCCGGCACTCCGGGTGACCCCAGCCCTGGTCGTTCTTGGCGATCGGCTCCCCCGCCGCATACGTCCGCCCGCACGCGCAGCGGCCGGGGAACTTGGCCTTGATGGTGCGGGACGACGAACCGCCGCTCCGGCGGGGGGACTTCCCCCCGCCGGAGCGCGCCGGCTTCGACGAGGTCCTGCCCTTCGGGGTGTCCGGCGAGGGCGGCGGCTCCGGGGAGCCCAGTTCGCTGCCCGCCGCCTCCTGGACGCTCGCCGCCTGGCTGGCGGCGCGGTCGGCGAAGTCGTTGAGCCGGTCGCCGTCGACCTGGTGGGCGGGCACGTAACGGAACTCGACGGAGCGTCCGTCGAGCAGTTCGTCGATCCGCACGACGAGTTCCTGGTTGGCGACCGGCTTGCCGGCCGCGGTCTTCCAGCCGTTGCGCTTCCAGCCGGGCAGCCAGGTGGTGACGGCCTTCATCGCGTACTGCGAGTCCATCCGGACCTCGAGCGGCACGGCCGGGTCGGTCGAGGCCAGCAGGCGCTCCAGCGCGGTGAGTTCGGCGACGTTGTTGGTGGCCCTGCCGAGCGCTCCCGCCTCCCAGCGGGCCGGCGCCTCCGCGTCGTCGGCCACCACCCATGCCCAGCCGGCCGGCCCCGGGTTTCCCTTCGAAGCCCCGTCGCACGCGGCCACCACACGTTCACGCATGAGCACGATCATGCCATGGCCGGGCGGGGGTCCGGTCAGACCGGTCTGGTCTCGGGCAGCTCACCCTTCGTGTGCGCGAGGTCGATGACCGAGAAGTTCGCCCCCTGCGGGTCGCTGAGGGCCGCGAACCGCCCGTAGGGGCTGTCCATCGGCCCGAACCGCAGGATCCCGCCGAGCTTGGTCGCCTTCGCCACGGCGTCGTCGCAGTCCTCGACGACGAAGTAGACGTTGATGTACGAGGGCACCTCGGGCGGGAACTCCTCCGTCATCCTCATCCTGCCGAGGACCGTGGTGTCGCCCACGTTGAACATGCGGAAGTCGACGTTGTCGTCCTCCATCTGCCGCGCGGTGTAGGGGAAGACGGAGGAGAAGAACGTGTCCGCCCTCTCGGGCTCACGGGTGAAGACCTCGGCCCAGCCGTAGGCCCCGGGGACGGCCTGCGCCTCGAAGCCCTCGTGGGTGCCCGCCTGCCAGACGCCGAACACCGCGCCGCTGGGCTCCCGCGCCAGGCACATCGTGCCGAACTCGCCGACCTGCATCGGCTCCATCAGCACCTCGCCGTGGTGCGCGCGGATCTTCGCCGCGGTCGCGGCGGCGTCCGGGGAGGCGAAGTACAGGCACCACTGCGAGTGGCCCTCCTGCCCGGGCATCGGCGGGACGACGGCGGCGACCGCCTTTCCGTCGGCGTAGGCCTGCGTGTAGTTGCCGTACTCCGACCGCGGCTCACCGAACGTCCAGCCGAGGACGTCGCCGTAGAAGTTCTTGGCGCCCTCGACGTCGCTGAACATCGCGTCGGCCCAGCACGGGGTTCCCTCTGGTTGCACGGCCATGACGGCGGCCCTTCCGATGAGACGACTTGTCCGGTTCCTCACGCTAGTCATCCGCCCGTCGGCTCGCGCGCCGAACGCGTCCCTCCGGCACAGACTGGGAGGGAACCGGTCTCCGGCGGAAGCGGGCGGGTCATGACGGACGGATCGATGCGCGCGTGGGCGGTGGCCGAGCCGGGGCCCGTGACGGGCGAGCCCCTGCGGCTGGTCCACAGGCCGGTGCCGGTACCCGGCCCGGACGAGCTGCTCGTACGGGTGCGCGCCTGCGGCGTGTGCCGGACCGACCTGCACGTCACCGAGGGGGATCTGCCGGTGCGGCGTCCCGGGGTGACGCCCGGCCACGAGGCGGTCGGGGCGGTGGCGGGGCTGGGCGCCGCGGTGCGCGGGTTCGCGCTCGGCGACCGGGTGGGGGTGGCCTGGCTGCGGCGCACCTGCGGGGTGTGCGCGTACTGCGCCCGGGGGGCCGAGAACCTGTGCCCCCGGTCGGCCTACACCGGCTGGGACGCCGACGGCGGCTACGCCGAGTACACGACCGTGCCGGCCTCGTTCGCCCACCCCCTGCCGGGCGGCCTCGACGACGTGGCGCTCGCGCCGCTGCTGTGCGCGGGCATCATCGGTTACCGGGCGCTGCGGCGGGCCGCGCTGCCGCCGGGCGGCCGGCTCGGGCTGTACGGCTTCGGGGGCAGCGCCCATCTGTGCGCGCAGCTGGCGCTGGCCATGGGCGCCCGGGTGCACGTCCTGACGCGCGGGGCGGCGGCCCGGCGGCTGGCGCTGGAGCTGGGGGCGGCCTCCGCGGGGGACGCGTACGAGATGCCGCCCGAGCCGCTGGACAGCGCGATCCTCTTCGCGCCGGTCGGCGACCTGGTCCCGGTCGCGCTGCGGGCGCTGGACCGGGGCGGGGTGCTGGCCGTCGCCGGGATCCACCTCAGTGACGTACCGCCGCTGCACTACGAGAGCGAGCTGTTCTACGAGAAGGAGGTGCGCAGCGTCACCTCGAACACCCGGGCCGACGCACGGGAGTTCCTGACGCTGGCGGCCCGGCTCGGTGTCCGTGCGACGACACACGCCTATCCCCTCTCGACAGCCCCGCAGGCCCTGCGGGACCTCGCGGCCGGCCGTTTCGACGGCGCTGCCGTTCTGGTGAACGACCTGTCCCAATCCCCTTGATCACGGCGCGCGGGGGCACAGGGGGGAAAGCGGTTGCACCCATGGCGCACCTTCCGCACCTTTCAGAAGGTTTACACCTTCAAGGCGCGCAACCGCCCCTTTCGCGCTGTATGCGTCCGTCACGGAGGGTGTTTGTCTGGTGTCCGTGGATCACCGCCCGAGCTTCACGCATCCGCAACCGTCATGCGCACCTTCCTGGAGGGAATTGTCCACACCGGACAGCGCCACCGGTCCCGCCCTCGACCGCCTCGCACTGCGCACCGGCGAAGCCGACCAGGGCGTCGTGGGCCTGTACCGGACGGGCGTCCCGGAGAAGTTCCAACCGGGCCTGAACGTGCGGTTCATGGGAATCGACGCCAACTCGCTCATCCGGTACCTGGTCACCGCCTCCTACTCGACGGCGCTGCTCGTGCCCGACGCGGCCGGGATCCGAGAGAACGCCGGGATCCGGGAGAACACTGAGTGGCGGGCGACCACGAGTGGCACGCGACCACCTCCCACCGCTGTCACCTGCCCCACTCCTGGTGAACAGCCGCCTGCCGACACAGCGACCCGCACAGCACCGCTAGGAGTCACCGTTGACCACGACCCCCGACGCCATCACCGCGGCCGTGCAGCTGCCGACCCAGTCGATCTACCAGAGCCGCGTCGCGCAGTACTGGAACGCCGAGGAGAACCCGGTCAACCTCGAACTCGGCCGGATCGACGACCTCTACCACCACCACTGCGGTGTGGGTGAAGCCGACTGGTCCGTGCTCGACGAGCCCGATCCCGTGCTGCGCAGGGAGCGGATCACCGGCGAGCTGCACCGGCTGGAGCACGCCCAGGCCGAACTCCTCGTGGCCCGCCTCGGCCCGCTCACCCCGTCCGACCGTGTCTTCGACGCCGGGTGCGGACGCGGCGGCGGCAGTGTCACGGCCCATCTGCGCTACGGCTGCCACGCCGACGGGGTCACGATCTCCGCCAAGCAGGCGGATTTCGCCAACGAGCAGGCCCGCAGGCGGGGCATCGACGACAAGGTGCGCCACCACCACCGCAACATGCTGGACACCGGGCTGGAGACGGGCGCGTACACGGCCTCGTGGAACAACGAGTCAACCAGCTACGTCGAGCTGGACCTGCTGTTCGCGGAGCACGCCCGGCTGCTGCGCCGCGGCGGCCGCTATGTCGTCATCACCGGCTGCCACAACGACACCTACGGACGGGCCTCGCGCGAGGTGTCCCTCATCAACGCCCACTACCTCTGTGAGATCCACCCCCGGTCCGCCTACTTCCGGGCGCTGGCCCGCCACCGGCTGGTGCCGGTCCATGTGGAGGACCTGACCCAGGTGGCCGTCCCCTACTGGGAACTGCGCCGGCAGGCCGACCATCTGGTCACCGGCATCGAGGAGACGTTCCTGAACGCCTACGGGAACGGCAGTTTCCAGTACCTGCTGATCGCGGCCGACCGGGTCTGAGGGGTGACGGCTCCCGATCCGGCACGCCGGCGGCGAGGGCCGTCGGATCGCCGGGGCGCTGATTTCGTTGGACGGCAGGGGCGTCGATCCCGTGGAATGAGCGGCATGTGTGCCGTGAGGATGCGCCCGGACGAAGTCGACGTCGACGCCGCGCTGGTGAGCCGGCTGGTCGCCGCCCGGTTCCCCCGGTGGGCGGGGCAGCCCGTGGAGCGGCTGCCGTCCTCCGGGACCGAGAACGCGATGTTCCGGCTGGGCCCGGACAAGGTGGTCCGGCTGCCCCGGTACCCCGGCGCCGTGGAGAGCGTGGCGCACGAGCGGCGCTGGCTGGCCCGGCTGGGCCCGGCCCTGCGGGTCGCCACGCCGGTGCCGCTGGCGGAGGGCGGCCCCGGCGAGGGGTTCCCCTGGCCGTGGTCCGTCTACCGGTGGCTGGACGGGCACAACCCGGTGGCCGGAGCCGTGGAGAAGCCGGAGGCGCTGGCGGCGGACCTGGGGGCGTTCGTGGCGGCGCTGCGGGAGGTCGACGGGCGGGACGGGCCGCCGAACCACCGGGGTGTGCCGCTGCGCGAGCGGGACGCGTTCACCCGTGACGCCATCGCGCGGCTCGAGGGGCGGATCGACACCGGCGCGGTCACCGCGCTGTGGGAGGAGGCGCTGCGGGTGCCGGGGCGGACGGCGCCGCCGGTGTGGGCCCATGGCGATCTGTCGCCCGGGAACGTGCTGGTCGCGGACGGGCGGCTGGCAGCGGTGATCGACTTCGGCTGTGTGGGCGTGGGCGATCCGGCGGTCGACCTCGTCGTGGCGTGGAACCTGCTGCCCGCCTCGGCCCGCGGCACGTTCCGCGAAGCGGTCGGCGCGGACGACGACGAATGGGCGCGCGGACGGGGCTGGGCGCTGTCGATCTCGCTGATCCAGCTGCCGTTCTACTGGGAGACCAATCCGCCGCTGGCGGAGAACTCCCGGCATGTGATCAGGGAGATCCTGGCCGAGACCCGTTGGCGCGCCCTTCCGCCCGGCTCCTACGCGCCGTCGTAGGCCTTGCGCAGGGCGGCGATGTCGAGCTTGCCCATGGAGAGCATGGCCTTGGTGGCGCGGGCGGCCTTCTCCTGGTCGGCGCCGGTGACCATCTCGAGCAGCACGCGGGGGACGACCTGCCAGGACACGCCGTACTTGTCCTTCAGCCAGCCGCAGGGGCCGGGCTCGCCGCCGCCCTCGGTGAGCTTGCCCCAGTAGTAGTCGACCTCCTCCTGGTCGGCGCAGTCGATCTGGAAGGAGATCGCCTCGCTGAACGTGAACTCCGGGCCGCCGTTGAGCGCGACGAACTTCTGGCCGTTCGCGGTGAACTCCACGGTGACCACGGACCCGGCGGGCCCGGGCCCGGCCTCGGTGTAGCGGGCGACCCGCCCGACGCTGGAGTTCTTGAAGATCGACACGTAGTGGTGGGCGGCCTCCTCGGCCTGGCCGTCGAACCAGAGACACGTGGTGAATCCGTCGGTGGTCATGAGTACCTCCTGGGCGTGGATCGCGGTCATCAGTGTCGACCGGAGCGCGACGCGGAACTCATCGGTCGGGCCGGCCATTGCCCCGTACGGGCGCGCCGGCGGCGGAACTAGCATCCGGTTCATGACGTCATCCAGCGCCGACCTCGCCGTCCGGCCCTTCCGCCTCGACATCCCGCAGAGCGACCTCGACGACCTGCACGAACGGCTGGACCGGACCCGGTGGCCCAGGGGACTGCCCGAGACGGGCTGGGACTACGGCGTGCCGACCGGCTATCTGCGGGACCTCGTACGGCACTGGCGGCACACGTACGACTGGCGGGCGGCCGAGGCGCGGCTGAACGAGTGGCCGCAGTTCACGACCACGATCGACGGCACGAACGTCCACTTCGCCCACGTCCGCTCCCCCGAGCCGGACGCCACCGCGCTGATCCTCACCCATGGCTGGCCCGGCTCGATCGTGGAGTTCCTGGACGTGGCCGGCCCGCTCGCCGATCCGGCGGCGCACGGCGGGGACCCGGCCGACGCCTTCCATGTGGTCGTGCCGGGCATCCCCGGGTTCGGGCTGTCCGGACCGGTCACCGGCGCCGGCTGGGAGGCGGGCCGGGTCGCCGACGCATGGGCCGAGCTGATGACCCGGCTCGGCTACGAGCGCTTCGGGGCGCAGGGCGGCGACTGGGGCGCGGCGATCTCCCGCGAGCTGGGCCGTGCCCACCCCGGCCGGGTGATCGGAGTCCATCTGAACCTGCTGCCGGGGGCGCAGGCGACCCGGGAGCCGACGGCCGAGGAGCTCGGGGCCATGAGCCCCGAGGAGCGGGAGCGCACGCTCAGGTCCTGGCGCCGGTGGGCGGAGTTCTCCGCCGAGGAAACCGGCTACTACGTGCAGCAGGCCACCCGCCCGCAGACCCTGGCGTACGGGCTCACCGACTCCCCCGTCGGCCAGCTCGCCTGGATCGTCGAGAAGTTCCGGGCGTGGACGGACTCCCGGGAGCTGCCGGAGGAGGCCGTCGACCGGGACCGGCTGCTGACCAACGTGATGCTGTACTGGCTGACCGGGACGGCCGGTTCGTCCGCCCGGATCTACTACGAGCGGCAGCACGCCGCCTCCGGCCGGACGGCCGCGCCGCAGGAGCCGTCGACCGCGCCGACCGCGCTCGCGCTCTTCCCGGCGGAGCCGCAGATCCCGCTGCGGCGGAAGGCGGAGCGGACGGAGAACCTGGTGCGCTGGACGGAGTTCGCCCGCGGCGGGCACTTCGCGGCCATGGAGGAGCCCGATCTGCTGGTGGACGACGTCCGGGCCTTCTTCCGCCGGCTGCGCGAGCGCGGCTGAGACGGCTCGGCCCCTGTGGCGGACGCTCTGCCCGTGGCGGATCTGCCCCGGGCAGAGAATCCGCCTGCGGGGGTCGTCCGAGGTCAAGAGTGGAGTCGACGGCATCCCCGCGACCACGAGGAGAACCGATGACTCCACTCAGCGCGCTCGCTCCACGGGCCGAGGAGGGCGACACCCCGCCCACCCGGTTCGACGACCATCTCGCCGCCCAGCTCCTCGCCCAGCGCATCGTGCTGCTCGGCACGCAGGTCGACGAGGTCTCCGCCAACCGGGTCTGCGCGCAGCTGCTGATCCTCTCGGCGGAGGACCCGCGCACCGACATCGCCCTGTACATCAACAGCCCGGGCGGCTCGGTGCACGCGGGGCTGGCCGTCTACGACACGATGCGGCTCATCCCCAACGACGTGTCGACGCTCGCGATGGGGTTCGCGGCCAGCATGGGCCAGTTCCTGCTGAGCGTCGGCGCGCCGGGCAAGCGGTACGCCCTGCCGAACGCGCGCGTGATGATGCACCAGCCGTCGGCCGGGATCGGCGGCACCACGGCGGACATCGAGATCCAGGCGGAGAACCTGGAGTTCACGAAGAGGACCATCGAGCGGATCACCGCCGAGCACACCGGCCAGACCCCGGAGGCCATCTCCCGGGACGGCGACCGCGACCGCTGGTTCACGGCCGAGGAGGCCCGTGAGTACGGCATGGTGGACCGGGTGGTGGAGTCGCTCGCCGACATCCGGCCGGTCCCGGCACGGCGACGGATGGGGCTGTGATGGGGACCTACACGATTCCGAACGTCGTCGAGCGCACCCCGCAGGGCGAGCGGTCCTACGACGTGTTCAGCCGGCTGCTGTCGGAGCGGATCGTCTTCCTCGGCACGGAGATCGACGACGGCGTGGCCAACGTCGTCATCGCGCAGCTCCTCCATCTGGAGTCGGCGGCCCCGGAGAGCGAGATCTCGGTCTATCTCAACTCCCCCGGCGGCTCGTTCACCTCGCTGATGGCGATCTACGACACGATGACGTTCGTGCAGTCGCCGATCTCCACGTTCTGCGTCGGACAGGCGGCCGCGACGGCGGCCGTGCTGCTGGCGGGCGGGGACCCGGGCCGCCGGTTCGTGCTGGAGCACGCGCGGGTGCTGCTGGGGCAGCCGGCCAGCGGCGGCCGCCAGGGCACGGTGTCGGACCTGGCGCTGCAGGCCAGGGAGATGGTCCGCGTCCGCGCCCAGGTCGAGGAGGTGCTCGCCCGGCACACCGGGCACGATCTCGCCACCCTGCGCGCGGACATGGACCGCGACAAGGTGTTCACCGCGCGGGAGGCGGTGGCGTACGGGCTGGCCGACGAGGTGCTGGGCCGGCGTCTGGTGACCGGGTGAGACGCCGGCCCGCGCGGGTTCGTCAGGCGGCCAGGCAGAGGCCGTCGTACGAGGAGGTCGTCGTCGTACGGCTCCGGGCGGGAAGCCGGCTGCCGAGCCGGACCAGTTCGCCCTGAGCCCGGGCGAGCAGGTCGCCGAGGCTCAGGCCGAGGGCGTGGGCGGCGGCCGCGAGGACCTCCGAGGAGGCCTCCTTGCGGCCGCGTTCCACCTCCGACAGATACGGCATGGAGATGCGGGCCTGGTCGGCGACGTCCTTCAGGGTGCGTTCCTGTGCCTGGCGTTCACGGCGCAGGACGTCCCCCACCAGGTCGCGCCAGAGCGGCTCTCTGGGCGCGGACCGCTCGGGGGCCGGGCGCTCGGCGGGCGGGCGCAGCGGGATCACTCGGGCTCGGTTCGGCGCTTGGTTGCTCACCGCTCCAGCCTAGGAGTCCGGCCCGTGACGGGAAGGGGCCCGCGTTCCGCCCTCGGTGGAATCGGTGTTCCACGGATCGGAATCCTCCCCTCCGGTCCGTCCCCCCGGCCGGTTGCGCCACCGCGTGTCTTCGCCACTCTCGGCAACCGGAACGCATCCCTCGGATGAGGGACGCATGCCTCGGGCGAGTCGGGGTACCCGCTCCCTGAGCGGATCGGGCTCATGCGCGTCCGCTCACGGAACGAGTACAGAAGACGTCGAACCGTGACTTCGTGGGGAGAGGGAATGCACACCGCCGTGATCGGGTCGCAGGCTCGGGTCGTCGAGGACACTGCCGGGACCAGCACGGGTGGAGCATCGTTGCCGGGAGTCGAGGACCCGCGGAGCGTGGCTCCGCGCGACGCACGGGAGCTGTCCCGCCAGTTCTTCAAGCGGCTGAACGAGCTCGAAGAGGGCACACACGCGTACCAGTACGCGCGCAACACCCTCATCGAGATGAACATGTCCCTGGTCCGGTTCGCGGCCGGACGGTTCCGCGGGCGCGGGGACGACATGGAGGACATCGTCCAGACCGGCATGATCGGCCTGATCAAGGCCATCGACCGGTTCGAGATCTCCCGCGAGGTGGAGTTCACGTCGTTCGCGCTGCCGTACATCGTCGGCGAGATCAAGCGCTTCTTCCGGGACACCACCTGGGCGGTGCACGTGCCGCGGCGGCTGCAGGAGCTGCGGGTGGAGCTGGCCAAGGCACGTGACGAGCTGGCCAGCCGACTTGACCGGGAGCCGACGGTGGCGGAACTGGCCACGCTGATGAACCTCTCGGAGAACGAGGTCGTGGAGGCGCAGATCGCCGCCAACGGCTACAACTCCTCCTCGCTCGACGCGGCCCTGACCGGCGACGGTCCGGAGAACGGCGAGGCGGTCCTCGCGGACTTCATCGGCGTCGAGGAGAACGGGCTGCGGCTCGTCGAGGACTTCCAGTCGCTCGCCCCCCTCATGGCCGAACTCAGCGAACGCGACCGGGAGATCCTGCATCTGCGGTTCGTGGAGGAGGCCACCCAGGCGGAGATCGGCGAGCGGCTCGGCTGCTCCCAGATGCATGTCTCCCGTCTGATCAAGCGGATCATCACCCGGCTGCGTCAGGGCATGCTCGGCGAGCTGGGCTGCGCCTGAGCGACCCGCCGGCGGGGGTTCACCCGCCGAGCGTCAGCCGGGCGCTGACCCGCTTGCCGACCGGCACGCGCTCGGCGGTGACCTCCGCCGCGATCGCGTGCACGATCTCCAGGCCGTGGTGGCCGACGCGCTCGGGATCCTTCGGGAACCGCAGGGGCAGCGCGTCGCTGCTGTCGTAGACGGACACCGTCACGGTGGAGTCCGTCCCCTCCAGTTCCAGGATGTACGGTCCGTTGCTGTGCCGGTCGGCGTTGGTGACGAGTTCGCTGACGACGAGCATCACCTCACCGCTCGTGCGCTCGCCGATGCGCGCGCACCACTCGGTCCTGAGCTGGTCGACGAAGTGCGCGGCGAAGCTGCGGGCCTCGGCGATGCAACCGGGTTCACCGGTGTAGTGCGCCGCGCGCCGCAGCGGTTCCACGGGTACGTCGAAACCAGTCGGTATCACTGCCCCGTCCAGGTGCTCGGTCATGCGTTTCTCTCTGGGAAGCCGGACTGGCCGGACGCTACTGCACCTGTGCTCGTACCCCGTGCCGCGCCGCGCAGTCCCCGTCCGCGTCATCCTGTGCGCGCCGAGCGCATGCCGTGTCTCACAGGGCGGGTGAGCCGGACGGGGACCCGGGGGCGGGGGGTGGGGTGCTGGAGGAGCTGAGCAGGGACGTGCTCGGCGGCTCGGGCTCCTCCGGCTGCGGGGGCGGCTTCGAGGCCGACGACTCCGGCGGGCTCGGCGGCGAGGAGGAGGGCGACTCGGAGCTCGGGGAGGGCGACGGGGAGGTCGGGGACTCGGAGCCCGGCGACTCGGACGACGGCGCCTTGGAGCTCGGCGACTCGGAGGACGACGAGGGCGAGGTCGGCGGGCACGACGTCCGCTTCGGATCGCAGGGCGACGGCGACGTCGAGGGGCTGGGGCTGGAGGGGCTGGTCGACGTGGCCGGCGGCGGGATGATGATCACGAACTGGAGGGGCTCCTTCGGCGGCGGGGCGGGCCGGTCCAGCGTTCCGTGCGTGTCGCCCCGGTGCCGGGCGAACCAGTGGTGGCCGTGGTCGGGGTCGTAGAGGACGAATTGCTTGACCACCTTCGCCGCGGGGGTGATCACGACGACGTCGGAGGGGTCGTACGACGGCCAGGTGTCACCCGTGCGCTCCGGCTCGGTCCGCTGCGGGACGGGCTTGGTCAGCGGGTTGCCGCAGGCGCAGCGCACCCGGGGCACACCGTGCGCGTCGACGAGGACGGCCGTACCGGCCTGCAGGACGGCCTGGTAGGTGGTGACGGCGCCGTCGCGGTAGCCGTGGTTGGTGACCCAGGTGTCCATGCGCAGCTGTACCGGGGTGAGCGAGCGCAGATAGGCGGGGACATCGGCCGGCTGCACGCCGGCCACGGAGGCGAACGCCTGGTTCTTGGCGGGCTCCGCCCGGAGTGCGCCGATCTGTTTCTCCACATCGCAGCTGGTCACGTTGCGGGTGCCGCCGTACACCCCGGCGGCGCCGCCGTTGACGCCCTTGAGGGCGTTGCCCGTCGGCTCGGCCGAGCCCTGCGCGGGGGCGGCGGAGGCCGTGGCGGTGGTGCTGTCGGTGGCGGTGGACTCGGTGAACGGGTCCGGGCCGCTCTTGGCCGCGGCCAGGGTGAAGATCTTGCTGCCGCCGCCGGAGCCGCCGCTGTCGGGCAGGGTGAGCAGGACGGCCAGGGCGACCGCGGCCACGAGGGCGGTGCCGAGCAGGGCGAGCCGGGGTGTGGACCTCCACCACGGCCGTCCCGGGTCCGGCTCGGGCTCCGGTCCGGGCGCTCCGTCCGGGAAGGAGCCGCCGGAGGAACCACCGGACGAGCCACCGCCGGGCGGTGGGGCGGGCGGTCCCGAGGGGGGTGGGTGCGAGGGGCCCGACAGCGGGCCGGAGGGCGGTCCCGTGGGGCGGCCGGGGGACGGAGGTTCGGCGCTCACATGCTCTCCCGAAGTGGGTGTCCGGCGGTGCCCGTCCGCCCGGCCTCGTCCGGCCGGGCGAGTGACACATCAGCCTGTGTCCGACATGCACCGCTTTCCGACACAACGGAATCATTGTGTGCTCGGGTCTGGTGCCGCCCGCAAGCGGGACGCGGACGGCCCCGCTCGACGGGCGGGCGGTGCCGGTGCTGCTTAGCGTGGCAGGGTGAGCCCGCGCACCCGTTCCGACCCGGCAGTCGGCCGTCACGGCTTCGACCGGGCAGTCCGCCGTCACGGCTGGGTGAGCGCGCTCTCCGTGGCGCTGACCGGTCTGGGCGCCATGGTGGTGGTGGCCGCGCCGGGCCTGTGGGCGGCGGGAGCCACGGATCTGCCCCAGGACGCGTTCCCCCGGGTGGTGGCGGCGACCGTCGTCACGGCCGTCGGGGGCACCGTCGAGCTCTCGGGGAACGCCGGCGGCCTCGCCGACACCCGGGCCGGCCTGACGGTGATCCCGCTGTCCGTGACCCTCGTCGGGGCGCTCGTCGTCGCCGCCGGGTTCCTGCGGCCGTTGCGGCACCGGGCGGTCGCCGGCGCCCGGGAACTGGCCGGCTGGGCGGCCCGGATCGCCGTGGTGTGGCTGCTCGGTCTGCTGGCCCTGGCACTCGCCGCACGCCAGACCTTCGAGGTCTCCCTCGGCGGCGACACGCTGAACGAACTCGGCGATCTGTTCGGGGTCCGCCCCGAGGTCGGCTTCACCACCGACGTGCCGCTCACCCTGCTCATCGGGCTGCTGTGGCTGGCCGGGGTGCTGCTGCTGGCGCTGCTCGTCTCGCGGGGGGCGCCGCTGCCGGCCCGGCTGCTGCGCTTCCAGGAGTCGGTGCGGCCGGCCGCGTACGCGATGGTCGCGCTGCTGCTCGCCTGTGTCGTGCTGGGCCTGGTCGTCGCCCTGGTGGTCGCCGCGACCCGCGGGCACGCGCCGGAGACCCTCGCGGTGGTCCTGCTCGGGCTGCCCAACCTCGTCTGGCTGGTGTTCACCATCGGGCTGGGCGCCACCTGGAACGGCCGGGTGGAGGGCCCGTTCGGGCTGCCCATGCCGCATGTCCTGGACGAGGTGCTGCGCGGCGAGGAGACCGCCGCGCTGAACCTGAGCAGCATGGCCGAGTACGACGGCCGCGTGTGGTGGCTCGTCGTCGTGGACGCGGTGCTGCTGCTGGGGGCCGCGTTCGTGATGGCGGCCCGCTCGACGGCCGGGACGCGCGCCTGGCGGCACGCCGTGCACATGGCGGTCGCCCTGGTGCTCACGGTGCTGACGATCTGCCTGGTCGGCCGGGTCTCCGCGCACTACGGCCTGACCGTGCTCGGCATCAACGACCTCGCCGGTCTCTCCGGAGACCTGTTCCTCCACCCCGAGGTGTGGTCCGCCCTCGGCCTGGCCGCGCTGTGGGGGCTGGTCACCGGCTTTCTGGGCGCCCTGCTGGCGCGCCCGGTGCACCGGCGGGGGCAGCGGCCACCGCCTCCGGGTCAGCGCTGACGGTCGCCGAAGACGGGCCGGGCCCAGTCCGGGGGGCGCGGCGGGGTGGCCGGGAGGCCGACCACCTCGGTCCGCGGATGACGGGCGCTCTGGTCACCGCGGCCCGCCGCCCGCAGGGCCGCGACGAAGGCGCGGCACGTCTCGTGGCGGTCCTCGGGACTCTTGGCCAGCGCCTGCGCGAACACCGCGTCGACCCGCGCGGGCAGGTCGGGCCGGGCCTCCGTCAGCGGGGGCGGCTCGTCCTCCTGGTGCGCCCACAGCAGGGCCATGTCCTCCTCGCGGCGGAAGGGCGGATGCCCGGCGAGGGTCTCGTAGACGACGCACGCGAAGCTGTAGACGTCGCAGCGGCCGTCGACCGGGCGGCCGGAGATCTGCTCGGGGGCGACGTAGTCGAGGGTGCCGACGAACTGGCCGACGGTCGTGAACCCGGTCAGGGAGAGGGACTTCTTCGTCAGGCCGAAGTCGGTGAGGTAGACGTGCTCGGGGTGGTCGCTGTCGGTGCCCTGGGAGACCAGGATGTTCCCGGGCTTGACGTCCCGGTGCACCAGGCCGTGATCGTGGGCCGCGTCCAGCGCGGAGGCGACCTGCGCGGCGATCCGTACGGCCGTGGACAGCGGCAGCGGGCCCTCCCGGTCGAGCAGGTGGCGCAGGTCGTTGCCCTCCACGTAGCGCATGGCGATGTACAGCACGCCCTCGGTCTCGCCGGCCTCGAAGACGGGCACGATGTGCGGGTGGTCGAGTCCGGCGGCCACCCTGGACTCGTGGGTGAAGCGCTTGCGGAAGGTGTCGTTGCGGGCCAGTTCCGGGGCGAGCAGCTTCAGCGCGACGGTGCGTTCCAGACGCAGGTCCCTGGCACGGAACACGACGGCCATGCCGCCCCGGCCGATCTCCCGCTCGACGCGGTAGCCCGCGATCTGCCGGCCGATCAGGTCGGAGGGCCGTCCGGAGAACGCGCTGGTGTCCATCAGGGTCCTCCGTCCGAGGTCACGACCCGGGTGGGGGCGTGGCCCCGGCCGCCGCCGGCGTCGGGCGCGTGGTCCGCCGCGTAGGTGCTGAGCCGGGTGCCGTCGCCGTAGACCCAGCAGCCCTGGACGGAGTCGTACAGCCACATGGCCTCGCCGTCGACGACCACCCCGATCCGCAGCCCCTGGGTACGGCGGCGGAAGGACTCGCCGTCCAGGGCGCCGCCGGCCAGTTCCTCCACCGCCGCCCGGTAGCGGGCGAGGGCCTCCTGGGCCTGGGTGAGGAGGGGCCGAGGGTCGGCGGCGGTCGTGGGCGGGCCGTCGGAGGCGGGCGGGTCCTGGGGTACGGCGACGAGGTAGCGGCCGTCCACCCAGGCGTCCCAGCCGTTGGCGCACAGCACATGCCCCCAGTCCCCGCGCCGCTCCAGGAGCTGGACGGGCAGCAGGGCGTCCAGGGGCACCGTGGGGCGGGCCGGGTCGGGGGCCGACCAGGCGAGCATGCCCTGCTGCGGGACGACATGCGTCGGCCGGAAGTCGGGGGTCGTCATGGGCAGCCCTACTTCCGCATCACGGCGGGTTCGTGCCGGCGCAGCAGCCGGGAGACGGCGTACCCGAAGACGGCCGACAGCACGACGAGCATGGCCACGTCGAGCAGCCACACCCCCGCCGAGTGCTCGAACAGCGGGTCGCCCGTGATGTCGCCGGGCACGATCCGGGACAGGCCGATGGTGCCGGCCATCGCGCCGAGCGCCCACCGCGAGGGCACGAGCCAGGACAGCTGCTCCAGGCCGGGCACCCCGTTCAGTTTCAGCAGGGCTCCGCAGAAGACCACTTGGACGATGGCGAGGAGCACGAGCAGCGGCATCGTCACCTCCTCCTTGCGCACCAGCGCGGAGACCAGCAGGCCGAGCATCATCGCCGTGAACGCCAGCAGGGCCACGGCGACGGTGATCTCGATCAGGGGAGGCATCAGCACGCCCTTGCCGCCGGGGGCGCCGAGGTCGACGCCGAGCAACGCCACGAGGGTGAGCACGACCGCCTGGACGACGGTCACCGCGCCCAGGACCACGACCTTCGACATCAGGTACGCCGACCTGGACAGGCCGACGGCCCGCTCCCGCTGGTAGATCACGCGTTCCTTGACCAGTTCGCGCACGGCGTTGGCCGCGCCGGTCAGGACGCCGCCGACGCACAGGATGAGCAGGGCGTTCATCGCCGTGTCCCGGGTCAGCTCGCTGCCGGCGAGGGCGCGGGCCATGGCGCCCATCACGAACGGCAGGGCGATCATGATGGCCAGGAAGGTGCGGTCGGCGCCCAGCGCGGTCGCGTAGCGGCGGATCAGGGTGCCGAGCTGGGCGCCGCGGCTGCGGGGCCGGGGCGGCGGCAGCATGATCACCGGGCCCTCGCGGGGCAGGCGCGGCTGGGCGCTGGAGTTGACCACGTACCGCCGGTGCGGCGGCGAGTCGCGGTACTCCCCCGCCCAGTCCCGGTCCTGGTCCCGCTCGAACGCCTCGAAGGCCTCGGGCCACTGGGTGAAGCCGAAGAAGGAGAGGGCCTCCTCGGGCGGTCCGTAGTAGGCGATCCGTCCGCCGGGGGCAAGGACCAGGAGCCGGTCGCACACGTCGAGGCTGAGCACGCTGTGCGTGACGACGATGACCGTGCGGCCGTCGTCGGCGAGACCGCGCAGCATGTGCATCACCGACCGGTCCATGCCGGGGTCGAGTCCGGAGGTCGGTTCGTCGAGGAAGAGCAGCGACGGCTTGGTGAGCAGCTCCAGCGCCACGCTGACCCGTTTGCGCTGGCCGCCGGAGAGGCTGTGCACGGCCTGCTCGGCGCGCTGTTCGAGGCCCAGTTCGCGGATGACCTCGTCGACCCGCTCCCGGCGCTCGGCCCCGGCGGTGTCCTGCGGGAAGCGCAGCTCGGCGGCGTAGCCGAGGGCCGCGCGGACGGTGAGCTGGGCGTGCAGGATGTCGTCCTGCGGCACGAGGCCGATGCGCTGACGCAGCTCGGCGTAGTCGTGGTACAGGTCACGGCCGTCGTAGACGACCGTGCCGTGGTCGGCGGGGCGCTGGCCGGTCAGCGCGTTGAGCAGGGTGGACTTCCCGGCGCCGCTCGGGCCGACGACCGCGAGCAGGCACTTCTCCCCCACCGGGAACGACACGTGGTCGAGCAGGGTCTTGCGGCCGCGGTCGACGGCGACCGTGAGGTCCTGGACGTCGAGGGACACCTCGCCGGTGTCGACGTACTCCTGCAGTTCGTCGCCGACCAGGCAGAACGCCGAGTGGCCGATGCCGACGATGTCGCCGGGGCCGAGGGGGGCGGCGGTGACCGGGAAGCCGTTGAGATAGGTGCCGTTGTGGCTGCCCAGGTCGGCGATCTCGTACGTGCCGTCGGGCAGGGCGCGCAGTTCGGCGTGCCGGCGTGAGACGACCAGGTCGTCGATGACGAGGTCGTTGTCGGCGGCTCGGCCGATGCGGACGGTACGGGTGGGCAGCGGCCGTACGGTGGTGGGCCGGCGGAAGGTGCCGGTCTGCCCGGGCCTGGACACCGCGGAGGGGCGTTCCGGGGCCGGCGGGGGCCGGCTCGCCAGGACGGCGCTCGGGCCGTCGGAGGGACTGCCGAAGCGGATCACGCTGCCGGGGCCGACCCGCCACTCGCGGACTCGGCGGCCGTCGGCCCAGGTGCCGTTGGTGCTCCGCTCGTCGGTGAGGGTCCAGTGGTCGCCGTCGGGCCGCAGCACGGCGTGGTGCCAGGAGACCCGGGCGTCGTCGATGACGATGTCGCTGAGCGGGTCCCGTCCGACGTGGTAGGCGTGGCCCGGGATCAGCACCGTGGAGCCCGTCTCGGTCTCCAGCACGAGTTCGGGGGCAGTCGGGGCGACCGGACGCTCCACCATGCCGGAATTCTATCGATTCGCACCCTTGTACGCCCGGTGAGGCTCGCCCGGTCGCGGGCGCAGGTGCCTCGGCGGGCCGCCTCAGCCGACCGGGAGGACGAGCGCCGGAACCGTCCGCTGCATGCGCAGCGCGTCCACGGACTCGGCGAGGAGCTCGTACTCGGTGGTGTCGTCGCTCACCGCGACCCGCACCAGCCGTCCGCCCGCCAACTCGTCGGCCACCAGCTCCTGCCGGTCGACGTCGGCGCACCAGGCCCGCAGCAGGACGGGCACATCGGGAACCCCGTCAGAGACCGGTACGACGGCGCCGGGCGGGATGTGCCCGCTCTCGGGTCTCGGGTCGAGCCGTTCCGCCATCCACAGGGCGCGGTCCCGCAGCCACCACAGGGCGAGCGCCAGCGTCGGCGCACGGTACGTTCCGAGCGGCACGCCGATCCGGCGGCCGTCGCAGAATCCGTACGCCGTGACATGGCACAGGAATTCGTCGTGCATGTCTCCACTCCCCCGAGTGCTCGTCTGCCGGCCCTGCCTCGCTTTCCTGCGGCTCCTGGAGGGTGAATCACCCCTGACCTTCGAGTATGTTCACTTCTAAAACACTGTCACCATGACTTTCCGGCCAGTCTCCTGGCATATTCACCGCGGCTCCTGGCCGAAATCCGGCCGCGCGTCGGGCCGGACCCGCCACCTCCGGGCCGTTTCTCCTGGTAACCGGCCGGTGACACCGCGGATGCGGCGCGCGTGGCCGGATCGTGCCCTGGCCGACGACGGCTCCCTCCCCTTGCGGCGGTCCAGGGAAGCGGGACCACCGCGAGGGGAGGGAGCCGGGGAGCCGGGCGCCGCACCGGCCCCGACGTGCCTCAGCCGTTGACCACCGCGTCGATACGGGCCAGTTCGTCGGCGTCGAAGTCCAGGTGGGCGAGGGCGCCGACGCTGTCCTCGATCTGCCGCGCACTGCTCGCGCCGACCAGCGCGGAGGTGACCCGGCCGCCGCGCAGCACCCAGGCCAGGGCCATCTGGGCCAGGGACTGGCCGCGGGAGGCGGCGATGTCGTTCAGGGCACGCAGCTTGCCAACCAACTCCCCGGTCAGCGCGTCGGAGTTCAGGAACGGGCTGTCGCTCGCCGCGCGCGAGTCCTCCGGGATGCCGTCGAGGTAGCGGGAGGTCAGCAGGCCCTGTTCCAGCGGGGAGAAGACGATCGAGCCGGCCTGGAGCTCGTCCAGGGCGTCCAGCAGGCCCTCGCTCTCCGGGCGGCGGTCGAGCATCGAGTAGCGCGGCTGGTGGATGAGGAGCGGGGTGCCCAGTTCGCCGAGGATACGGGCGGCCTCACGGGTCTGCTCCGCGGAGTAGTTGGAGACGCCCACGTACAGCGCCTTGCCCTGCTGGACCGCGGAGTGCAGGGCACCCATCGTCTCCTCGAGGGGAGTCTCCGGGTCGGGGCGGTGCGAGTAGAAGATGTCGACGTGGTCCAGGCCCATCCGCTTCAGGCTCTGGTCGAGCGACGACAGCACGTACTTGCGCGATCCCCACTCGCCGTACGGGCCGGGCCACATCAGGTAGCCGGCCTTGGTGGAGATCACCAGCTCGTCCCGGTAGGGCGCGAAGTCTGTCTTCAGGAAGTGACCCAGCGCGGACTCCGCGGCGCCGGGCGGCGGCCCGTAGTTGTTGGCCAGGTCGAAGTGGGTGACGCCGAGGTCGAAGGCGCGGCGCAGGATGGCCCGCTGGGTCTCCGCAGGACGGTCCGGGCCGAAGTTGTGCCACAGGCCGAGCGACAGCGCGGGGAGCTTCAGACCGCTGCGTCCGGTGCGCCGGTAGGGCATGTCCGCGTAGCGGTCGGGGTGTGCGGTGTACAACGCGACTCCATCAGGGGTTGGCACACGATCTTCCGGGTCCACTGTTCCCCGAGGGCCGTACAGCGGTCCAACAGAAGAATCCGATGGAATTGTGCGGCTATGGTTCTCAATCATGGAACTGCGCCACCTCCAGCACTTCGTCGCGGTCGCCGAGGACCAGCACTTCACCCGGGCCGCCGAACGCCTGATGGTGTCCCAGTCGGGTCTGTCGGCGTCGATCCGGGCCCTGGAGCGCGAGCTGCGGGCTCCGCTGTTCGTGCGGACGACCCGGCGGGTGACGCTGACCGAGGCGGGGCGGGCCCTGCTGGCGGAGGCGGAGCGGATCCTGGTGCAGGTGCGGGCGGCGCACGAGGCGGTGGCCGCCGTGCAGGGCGTGGTGCGCGGCACGCTCTCCGTGGGGACCGAGCAGTGCATCGCGGGGGTGAACGTGGCGGGGCTGCTCGCCGGATTCCGGCGGCGGCACCCGGACGTGGAGATCCGGCTCCGCCAGACCGGCTCGGGCGCCCTCGGCGAGGAGGTGGCGGCCGGCCGGCTCGACCTGGCCTTCGCCTACCGCACCCAGGCGGACACCGACCAGCTGCGCTGTGTGCCGCTGGCCGGTGAGCCGATGTACGTGCTGTGTCATCCCGACCACCGCCTGGCCCGGGCGGGCGCCGCGCTGACCCCGCGGGACATCGCCGGTGAGGTGTTCGTCGACTTCCACCCGGACTGGGGACCGCGCCGCGCCGGGGACGCGGCCTTCGCGGAGGCCGGCGTGCGCCGTACGGTCGCCCTGGAGGTCAACGACGTGCACAGTCTGCTGGACCTGGTGGACGAGAACCTCGGCATCGCCGTCGTACCGCGTCACTTCCGGCACAAGCGCGAGGCGCTGACCGCGCTGCCCCTGAAGGGCACCGGCGAGGCGGTCTACGAGACGGTCGCGCTGCTGCCGGCCGCCGAGGCCACGAGCCCGGCGGCCCGGGCGCTGATGGCGCTGCTGGAGGCCGGCGAGGCCTGACCGGGGCCACCGGGTCCCGAGCGGCGGTGCGGGAGGTGTGAAGGACCGTCGGACAAGCGGCGTGCGGGCGGCGGCTGAGCGATGGTGGACCTATGCATGCGAAGGACATCCTCATCGACGGGTACGACCGCATCCGGGAAGAAGTCCACGCCGCCGTCGAGGGCCTGGACCCCGACAGCCTCAACGCCCGGCCCACCCCGGAGACGAACTCGATCGCCTGGCTGGTCTGGCATCTCACCCGGGTCCAGGACGACCACATCGCCGACGCCTTCGACCTCGACCAGGTCTGGCTGGGCCAGGACTGGGAGAAACGCTTCGGTCTCGACCTGCCACGCCATGACACCGGGTACGGGCACAGCCCCGCCAAGGTCGCCAAGGTACGGGTCGCCGACGCCGGCCTGCTGACCGGGTACCACGACGCCGTGCACGAGCAGAGCCGCAGGGCGCTGCGCGCGCTGACGGCGGCGGATCTCGAGCGCGTGGTGGACGTGCGTTGGGACCCGCCGGTCACCCTGGGCGTACGGCTGGTCAGCGTCCTGTCCGACGATCTGCAGCACGTCGGACAGGCCGCCTATGTGCGCGGGCTGCTTCAGAGCGCGGCCGCGTAACCCGGCAGGACGACGTCCTCGATGAGGGCCCTGCGCTCGTCGAACGGGATGAACGCGCTCTTCAGTGCGTTCACCGTGACCGTGCGCAGGTCCTCGACGCCCCAGCCCGCCTCCTCGACGAGCAGCGCCATCTCGCGGGTCATCGTCGTGCCGGACACCAGCCGGTTGTCGGTGTTGAGGGTGACACGGAAGCCGAGGTCCTTCAGGGCGGTGATCGGATGCCCGGCGATGGAGGTGGCGGCGCCCGTCTGGAGGTTGGACGTGGGGCACATCTCCAGCGCGACACGGCGGTCCCGCACCCACCCGGCCAGCCGGCCGAGCTTGCCGTCCACGATGTCGTCGGTGATGCGCACACCGTGGCCGATGCGCTGGGCCCCGCAGACCTGGAGCGCCTGGTGGATGCTGGGCAGGCCGTGGGCCTCGCCGGCGTGGATGGTGAAGGGGACGTTCTCGCGGCGCAGGTGCTCGAAGGCGTCCAGGTGGTCGGCGGGCGGGAAGCCGTCCTCGGCGCCCGCGATGTCGAAGCCGACGACTCCCGCGTCCCGGAAGGCGACCGCGAGGTCGGCGGTCTCCCGGGTGCGGTCGAACATGCGCATCCCGCAGAGCAGGGTGCCGACCCGGACCGGCGTGCCCGCGGCCGCGGCCTTCGCCATACCGGCGGCGAGTCCCTCCTGGACGGTCTCGACCACCTCGGCCAGGGTCAGCTCGCCCTTCAGCATCAGCTCGGGGGCGTAGCGCACCTCGCCGTAGACGACCCCGTCCGCCGCCAGGTCGAGGACGTACTCCTCGGCGGTGCGCAGCAGGCCCTCGCGGGTCTGCATCACGGCGAGGGTGTGCTCGAAGGTGGCTATGTACCGCACCAGGTCGCCCGAGTTGGCGGCCTCGAAGTACCAGGCGGCCAGCTCGTCGGGGTCGGTGGTGGGCAGGGTGTGGCCGGCCTCCGCCGCGAGTTCGACGACGGTGGCGGGGCGCAGGCCGCCGTCGAGGTGGTCGTGCAGGACGGCCTTGGGGAGCCGGCGGAGGGTGTCGGTGGCGATGCGGGGCGCGGTCATGTGTGCGTGTTCCTCGGCAGGTGGTTCTCAGGCGGTGGCGGGCTGGAGCAGGTCCCAGCGGTTTCCGTACAGGTCCTGGAAGACGGCGACGGAGCCGTACGGCTCGTGGCGGGGCTCCTCCAGGAAGGTCACGCCGGCGGCGAGCATCCGGGCGTGGTCGCGGGCGAAGTCGTCGGTGTGCAGGAAGAAGCCGACGCGCCCGCCGGTCTGGTCGCCGATCCGGGCGCGCTGGGCGTCGCCCTTGGCACGGGCGAGCAGCAGCCCGGTGCCCTCCTGGCCCTCGCCCGGCCGTACGACGACCCAGCGGGCCCCCTCGGGCCGGGGTGCGTCCTCGACGAGCCGGAAGCCGAGCGCGTCGGTGTAGAAGCGGATCGCCTCGTCGTAGTCGTCGACGACGAGGGTGACCAGGGCGATGTGTGCCATCGGGGCCTTTCGGAGGGCGTGCGGCGGGGCGATTGACGGGAGAGGTTATACGTAAAACTTCAGGGGCGCCAGTCGCCCCTCCCGGACTGGGTCCGGGGGCCGGGAGACGACGGGGGGTGGGGTGGGTGAGGGGTGAACGGGGTCACCCGGAGCGGTGGGCCTCGTTCAGCCGGGCCAGTTCCTCGTCGGTGAGGCGCAGGGCGCCGGCCGCGACGTTCTCGGTGAGATGGCCGGGGTCGCCGGTGCCGGGGATGGCCAGGACGTGGGGGCCCTGGGCCAGGCTCCAGGCGAGGCGGATCTGGGCCGGGGTACTGTCGTGGGCGCGGGCCGCGGACAGGACGGCGTCGTCGTGGGTGCTCGTCGCGCCCTGCGCCCCGCCGTCGCCGGCAATGGAGAAGAACGGGACGAAGGCGATGCCCTGGCCCCGGCAGAGGGTGAGGAGTTCCTCGGTCGCGGGGGCGCGGTCGCCGAGGCCGTAGCGGTTCTGCACGCTGACCACCGGGGCGATGGCCTGCGCCTCCGCCAGGTGGCGGGGTTCGACGTCGGAGATGCCGAGGTGGCGTACCAGCCCGGCCTCGCGCAGCGCGGCGAGGGCGCCGAAGTGCTCGGCGATCGACTCCTGGCGCATCCGGCGCAGATAGACGAGGTCGAGATGGTCGCGGCCGAGCTGGCGCAGGTTCTCCTCGACGTGACCGCGCAGGTCCTCGGGACGGGCCGAGGTGCCCCACTCCCCCGCGCAGTCCCGGAAGGGCCCGACCTTCGTGGCGATGAGCAGGTCGTCGCGGTACGGGGAGAGGGCGCTGTTGATGAGTTCGTTGGCGGAGCGGAGGGAGGAGAAGTAGAAGGCGGCGGTGTCGATGTGGTTGACGCCGAGGTCGATCGCCCGGCGCAGCACGGCGATCGAGCGGTCGCGGTCGCTCGGCGTGCCGAGGTGGAAGGCGGCGCTGCCCGTCAGCCGCATGGCGCCGAAGCCGACACGGTTCACGGTCAGGTCGCCGAGTGTCCAGGTGCCCGCGGCGTCCGCGGTGATCGTTCCGGTGCTCATCGGTGCAGTCTCGCACGCCCGCGGACGCGGGCTTCTTCAACCTGCTCGACGATCTGACCGTCGCCGACAATGTCGTGCTGCCCGCGCGCCTCGCGGGTACGGCCCGTGGCGCGGCGGAGCGCCGGGCGGCGGAACTCCTGGAACTGCTGGGCATCGACCGCCACGCCCGCGCCCGCCCGGGGCGGTTGTCCGGCGGCGAACGGCAACGCGTCGCGGTGGCCCGGGCGTTGATGAACCGGCCGACGCTGCTCCTGGCCGACGAGCCGACCGGGGCCCTGGACACGACCGCCGGACAGGACGTCAGCAGTCTGCTCAGCGGCCTCAACGCGGAGGGCCAGACCCTCGTCGTGGTCACCCACGACCTGGCTCTGGCCCGGTCCTGCACGAACCGTACGGTCCGGATCGCCGACGGCCGGATCACCGAGGACGTCCGCTCGCCGGCCGGCGCCTCGGAAGCCGTCCGATGAGCGCGCTCGGCAGGGTGGTGCGCTCGGGGGTGAGACGACGCCGGGTGCAGACACTGGTGATCGGGCTCGCCACGATGATGGCGGTGGCCGCCTCCGTCCTCGGCGGATCACTGCTCGTGGTGTCCGGCGCACCCTTCGACGGCGCCTTCGCCGAGCAGCACGGAGCACATCTGTCCGTGCAGTTCGACGCGGACACGGTGAGTGCCGGGCAGTTGTCGAAGACCAAGGACGCCGAAGGGATGAGCGGTGCGGCCGGGCCGTTCCGTACGGCGACGGTCACCCCGCGGTCGGACAGGGCGGGCCCCGGGGGGCCGATGACCGTGGTCGGCCGCGGCGATCCCGGCCGGGACGTGGACGAGGTGGCACTGCTCGACGGGCGGTGGCCCACGCGCTCCGGCGAGATCGTGCTGTCCGCCGACGCCTCGCTCCTCGCGACCACGGGCACGAGGATCGTCTTCCCCGGTCTGCCCGGCGGTCCGGCACTGACGGTGGTCGGTGTGGCCCGCTCGGTCACCCGGACCGCCGACGCCTGGGTGGTCCCGTCCCAGATGCCGGCGCTCACCGCGCCCGGCAGCGGCGGTTACCAGATGCTCTACCGCTTCACCGACGCGGGCACCGCCGCGCAGATCACCGCGGGCGGCAAGGCCGTGACGGACTCCCTTCCGGCGGGAACGGCCGTCGGTGAACAGTCATGGCTCACCGTCAGGAGGGCCGCCGAGCGCGACACCGCCCTCTACGTCCCCTTCCTCGTCGCGTTCGGCTCCCTGGGACTGGTCATGTCGGTGCTCGTCGTCGGCAACGTCGTCGCGTCGGCCGTCGGCACGGGAACGCGCCGTATCGGCATCCTCAAGGCCGTCGGCCTCACCCCGGCCCAGGTCGTGCGGGCCCACGTGGGACAGGCGCTGATTCCGGCCGCCGTCGGCACGGCCCTCGGTGTCCTCACCGGCCACCTGCTCGCCGTCCCCGTACTGGCCGAGACCGAGGAGGTCTACGGCATCTCGTCCCTGGCCGTCGCCCCCTGGGTCGACCTGGCGGTGATCGCCGGGGTGCTCGGCCTGGTGGCGGCGACCGCGTGGGCGGGTGCCTGGCGGGCCGGCCGGCTGCGTACGGTCGACGCGCTCGCCGTCGGGCGTACCGCTTCGGCGGGGCGCGGCCGGTGGGCGGCCCGTCTGGCCCACCGGCTGCCGTTGCCGCAGCCGGTCGCCCTGGGGCTGGCCAGGCCCTTCGCACGGCCCGCCCGCGCGCTGGCCATGGGCACGGCGATCCTGTTCGGCACCATCGCCGTCACGTTCACCGTGGGGATGGGCGCCTCGCTCGGCCAGGTGATGAAGGCCAGGGCCCACGACGCCGCCGATGTCGTCGTACCCGCGCCCCTGCCGGACTTCGGACGCCCCGAGGAAGGTTCTGGCCCCGAGAAGCGGCCCGAGGCCGATCCGGCCGAAGTCGCCGCGGCCGTCGAGGCCGCCGCCGGAAGCGGGAGGTACTACAGCGCCGCGACGGTACGGGCGACCGTGTCCGGCCTGACCGGCAGCGTCGACGTGATCGCCTTCACCGGCGACGCCTCCTGGGGCGGCTACACGATGGTCTCGGGCCGCTGGATCGACAGGCCCGGCGAGGCCGTGGTCCCGACGCCCTTCCTGGCCGCCCCCGGCACCCGCCTCGGTGCCACCGTCACCCTGAACGGCCTGGCCGAGCCGGTCACGGTCCGGATCGTCGGTGAGGTACTCGACCCCCGTAAGGACGGCGTGCAGGTCTTCACCGACGCCTCGACCCTCAGGGCCGCGCATCCCGACCTGCGGGAGAGGCGCCATCACATCGCGGTCACGTCAGGCACCGACGTGACCGGCTACGTCGACGCGCTGAACAGGGACCTGGCACCGCTGGGGGTCGCCGCTCGGGCCGGCGGGCTCGACGCCGGCGGCGACATGGTCGTCACACTCAGCGCGCTGTCGATGATCCTGACGCTGATGCTCGTCGCCGTCGCCGCGCTCGGCGTGCTGAACGGCGTGCTGCTCGACACCCGCGAGCGCGTCCGGGAGATCGGTGTCCCCAAGGCGCTCGGCATGACCCCCCGGCAGACCGTCGCGATGGTCCTCACCTCGGTCGTCGTGACCGGACTGGTCTCGGGCGCTCTGGGGGTGCCGCTCGGCGTGGCCCTGCACGGCCGGGTCATCCCCGCGATGGGCGACAGCGTGGGGCTCCGCCTCCCCGGTTCCGTCATCGCCGTCCACCACGGGGCCCAACTGCTCCCGCTCGCACTCGGCGGGCTGCTCATCGCCGTCCTGGGTGCGCTCCCGCCCGCCGGCTGGGCCGCCAGGGCCAAAACGGCCACGGCCCTGCGCACCGAATAGGAGGCCGGGTTCGGAGCCGCGTGCCTGCGGCCCCCACCGCGAGGGGCGGTGGGGGCCGGCCGATTGGTTCCCCCCCCCCGGCCGGAGCGGGGCGCGGGGAACCGCGGTTCCCCGCGCCCCCTGCGATCAGAGCGGGTTGAGACGGGCCTTGAGCAGGCAGAACTCATTGCCCTCGGGGTCGGTCAGGACATGCCACGGCTCGTCCCCCGTCTGGCCGATGTCGGCCGGGCGCGCACCGAGCTTCAGCAGGCGTTCCAGCTCGGCGTCCTGGTCGCGGTCGGTGGCGTTGACGTCGATGTGCAGCCGGGACTTCCCCTTCTCCGGCTCATCCCGGTAGCTCAGGATGATCGTCGGCTGCGGGCCACCGAACCCTTCGCGCGGCCCGATCTCCAGCGTGCCGTCGTCCTCGCGGTCGAGCACGACGAAGTCCAGGACCTCGCACCAGAAGCGCGCCAGCAGCTCCGGGTCGCGGCAACCGAGCACGAGTTCACTGATACGACATGCCATGAAGAAACCTGCTCTCAGCGTGGTAACTGCCGGGCGGGCCACACCTGATGGGCTCCCGGCAGTGAAAACGACCCCGCGACCGTATCGGAGCGGACGATCAAGGGCGACATGTTTTCGTGTCCGCGAGAGTGTGTCGGCGTTTCTCCAAGTAGGCGCGCTCCGCGGGGTTCTGGGTCAGGGCGAGGGCGCTCGCGTAGGACCGGGCGGCCTCGGTGGGGCGGTCCAGGCGGCGCAGCAGGTCGGCGCGGACCGCGTGGAAGACGTGGTAGCCGTCGAGGTCGAGTGTGTCCAGGAGCGCGAGGGCCGGCCGCGGGCCCTCGGTCTCGGCGACCGCGACGGCCCGGTTGAGGGCCACGACCGGGCTCGGGGCGACGGCCGTCAACCGGTCGTAGAGCCGCAGGATCTGCCGCCAGTCGGTGGCCGCCGCAGTGGGTGCGTCGCTGTGCACGGCCTGGATGGCGGCCTGGATCTGGTACGGCCCGGGCCGGTCACGGCGCAGACAGCGGCGGACCAGGTCCTGTCCCTCGGCGATCAGGGCCCGGTCCCAGCGGCCGCGGTCCTGCTCGGGCAGCGGTACGAGCGTGCCGTCGGCGTCCTCCCGGGCCGCCCGGCGGGACTCGACGAGCAGCATCAGCGCGAGCAGGCCGGTGGCCTCGGGCTCGTCCGGCATCAGCTCGGTGAGGAGCCGGCCGAGGCGTACGGCCTCCGCGCACAGGCCGGGGTCGCCCTCGTACCCCTGGTTGAAGATCAGGTAGACGACGGCGAGCACACCCCCAAGCCGGTCGGGCAGATCGGCGTCGCGGGGCACGCGGTAGGGGATGCGGGCGTCGCGGATCTTCGCCTTGGCGCGGACCAGCCGCTGGGCCATGGTCGGCTCGGGGACCAGGAAGGCGCGGGCGATCTGGGCGGTGGTGAGGCCGCCGAGGAGCCGCAGGGTCAGCGCGACCCGGGCCTGCGGGGCGAGCGCGGGGTGGCAGCAGGTGAAGATCAGGCGGAGCCGGTCGTCGTGCACGGGGCCCTCCTCCCGGGGCGGATCGGGGGCGTGCAGCCGGGCGGCCTCGGCCTGCCGGGCGTCCCGGGTGGACTCGCGGCGCAGCCGGTCGAGGGCCCGGTTGCGGGCGGTGGTGATGATCCATCCGGCCGGGCTCGGCGGCACCCCGGTGGCCGGCCAGCGCCGCACGGCCGTGGTGAAGGCGTCCTGGACCGCTTCCTCGGCGAGGTCGATGTCGCCGAGGAAGCGGACCAGGACGGCGACGGCCCGGCCGTACTCCGCGCGGAAGACGGCCTCGACGCCGGCGGTGTCGCCCATCGGTCGGTCTCCGGCCTCAGTGGGCGTCCGCGAAGGGACGCACCTCGATGGGGAGGGTGGTGGCCAGTGCCGCCTTCCTGCCCCATTCCAGGGCCTCGTCCAGGTCGGCGGCCGTGATCAGGCAGAGCCCTCCGAGGTACTCCTTGCCCTCGGCGTACGGGCCGTCCGTGATGAGCACGTCACCGTCCTCGGGCCGCAGCACGGTGGCCGTCTCCGGAGCATGGAGCCCACCGGAGAAGACCCAGACCCCGGCCTCGCGCAGCTCGTCGTTGAAGGCCGCGACACGGCGCATGATCTCGTCCAGTTCGTCGGGCGGCGGGGGCTCACCGCCGGTCGGCTGGACCACGCTGAGCAGGTAGTGCGTCATGACGTCCTCCTCGACGTCGTCGGTTGTCTCTCACCTCCTACACGAACAGCGGTCCCCCGGATCGACACCCCGCACCGCGGAACGGGAAAGAACTCCGTCCATGACCGCACCCCACCCCCTCGTCACCCGGGCCCGCCGCCTCGCCGACGACCTCCTCGCCCCGCACGCCGAACAGGTCGACCAGGGTGAGGTGCCGGTCGGCCACCTGAGGGAGATCAGGCGCTCCGGTCTGCTCGGTCTGCACGCGCCGACGCGGTACGGCGGCTCGGCGGCACCCGGCGCGGTGGTGCGCGAGACCGCGGAGATCCTGGCGGGGGCCTGCTGCTCGACCTGGTTCGTGCAGACGCAGCACCACACGCCGGTGCTGACCCTGGCGCGGAGCGAGGGTCCGCTGCGCGAACGCCTGCTGGGCGGGCTGGCGAGCGGCGAGCTGCTCTCCGGGGTGGCGTACGCGCATCTGCGGGCGTATCCGCGTGTCCCCGTCCGGGCCACCCGGGAGCGCGGCGGCTGGCGCTTCGACGGGAGGGTGCCCTGGTACACGGGGTGGGGCCTGAACGACGTGATGCTGCTCGCCGGGGTCACGGACGCGGACGAGGAGCTGTTCGCCTTCGCGCAGGCCCGGGAGCAGCCGGGCCTGCGGGCCTCGGCCCCGATGCGCCTCGCCGCGCTCACCGCGGCCCGCACGGTGTCCCTGGACCTGGACGGCCTGTGGCTGCCGGCGGAGGCGGTGGTCCTGCGGTCCCCGCACGACCGCTGGGCGGCGACGGACCGCCTCAGGACGGTGAACGCCAACCCGGCGGTCTTCGGCGTCGCGGAGGCGGCCCTGGCCCTGGCCGACGAGGACACGGCGAGGCGGCTGCGGGCCCGCCTCGCGGAGGTGCGCGAGCGGGCCTACGCGCTCATCGACACCGCGGAGCCCGACGAGCGTCTCGGGGAGCGCCTGGCGCTCAGGACACGGGCCCACGAGCTGATGCGGGCGGCGACCACCGCCGCCGTGGTCACCGGCGGCGGCCGCTCGATGCTCCTGACGAACAGGGCCCAACGCCTCGCCAGGGAGGCCCTGTTCCTGCTGGTCCAGGGCCAGACCGCGGAGTCGCGCTCGGCCCACCTCGAGGCGCTGGCCCACTGACCCGTCGCGAACGGCCCTTGCGCCGAGGGAGTGGCCCCGGCGCGGAGCGGGTGCTGCCACAGGCCCTGGGCGGCGAGTCGCGGCAGCACCCCCTTGCCGAACCAGTACGCCTCCTCCAGGTGCGGATGCCCGGAGAGCACGAACTCCGTGCCGAGGGGCGGGCGCCCGGCGGGACCGGCCGTCGCCGGGCACCCGCGGAGGGCGGTCCGCCCCGGCCCCCTCCGGTCCCGGCCGGCCTCAGTCCTCGTCGCCGGCCGGGACGACCACGAGGAAGGCGTCGGACTTCAGGTCCATGACGACGGTCGCGGGCCGGCCTTCGGCGCGCAGCCGGGCCGCGCATTCCTCGGCCGGCCACGATCCGCGCGGGGCTCCCGCGGGGAAGCGTTCCAACACCTTCGCGCGCATAGCGGCAGACACCTCCACGTTCGTGTTCGTACCGGACGACTCCCGTGGAGACCGGCTGCCCCGGATCGGCGCGAGCATGTTCACGCGGACGGTGCGGGGCTCTCGTCGGCCCTCGCCGGGCGATGCTCCTCGGCCACCGCCCGGTGGTCCCGGGTCAGACGGCCGGGCCACCAGGCGCGCGGTCCGATGTCCAGCACCAGCGCGGGCACCAGCAGGGAGCGCACCACGAGGGTGTCGAGCAGCACGCCGAACGCCACGATGAAGGCGATCTGGGCGAGGAACGCCAGGGGGATCACGCCGAGCGCGGCGAACGTCGCGGCGAGCACGACCCCCGCGGAGGTGATGACCCCGCCCGTGGTGACCAGACCGCGCAGGACACCCTGGCGTACTCCGTGGCGCAGGGACTCCTCGCGGACCCGGGACATGAGGAAGATGTTGTAGTCGACGCCCAGCGCCACCAGGAACACGAACCCGTAGAGGGGCACGGAGGGATCGGTGCCGGTGAAGCCGAACCCGTGCTGGAAGACGAGCGCGGAGACTCCCAGGGTGGCGAGGAAGTTCAGGGCGACCGTGGCGACCAGCAGGGCGGGCAGCAGCAGGGAACGCAGCAGTCCCGTCAGGATGAGGAAGATGACGGCGAGGACGACGGGGACGATCAGCGTGCGGTCGCGTTCCGCGGTGCGCAGGGTGTCGTACTGCTGGGCGGTGTAGCCGCCGACGAGGGCATCGGCACCGGGGACGGCGTGCAGGGCGGTCCGCAGACGTGCCACGGTCCGCTTGGCCGCGTCGCTGTCCGCGGCGGCGGCGAGGGTGACGTCGGCCTGGACCCGCCCGCCGACGACCAGCGGGGTACCGCCGGGCCGTCCGGTCGCGGTCCTGGCCGCCGCCGAGGCCACGCCCTCGGTGGCGCGGGCCACGGTGAGCACCCGTTCCAGCCGGTCCGCGTCCGCGACGACCACGGCGGGGTTGCCCGCACCGCCGGGGAAGTGCTCGCCCAGGGTCTTCTGGGCGGCGACGGAGGGGGCGTCGTTCACGAAGGTCTCGTCCAGGGGTACGCCCTTGGAGGCGAGCGCCGGCGCGAAGGCGGCGCCGGCCAGCAGCACGGCGAGCGTCACCGCCCAGACCCGGCGCGGCCGCCGGTCGACCAGCCCGGCCACCCGCCCCCACACGCCGGTACCGCCGGTACCGCCGGTACCGTCCGCGGCTCCGGTCCCGGCGGTCACCGCCGCGGGCTTCGCCGGCCAGTAGGCGGCGCGGCCCAGGACGACGAGGACGGCCGGCAGGAAGGTGAGGGAGCTGAGGACGGCGCAGCCGATGCCGATGGCGCCGACCGGTCCGAGCGCGCGGTTGTTGGTGAGGTCGCTGAGCAGCAGGGCGAGCAGCCCGAGCGCGACGGTGGCGGCGCTGGCCACGACGGCGCCCCAGGACTGCCGCAGGGCGGCCCGCACGGCCGTGAACCGGTCGCCGCCCAGGGCGAGTTCCTCGCGGTACCGGGCGGTCAGGAGGAGGGCGTAGTCGGTGGCGGCGCCGATGACGAGGATCGACAGGATGCCCTGGACCTGTCCGTCGACCCGGACGACGTCGTGGTCGGCGAGGACGTACACGACCGCGCAGGCCAGGCCCAGCGCGAAGACCGCGCCGAGGATGATCAATAGCGGGAGCAGGACGCTGCGGTACACCAGCAGCAGGATCACCAGGACGGTGAGCAGGGCGACGGCGAGCAGCAGTCCGTCGATGCCGGCGAAGGCGTCGGACAGGTCGGCCTGGCTGGCGGCGGGGCCCGCCAGGTGGACGGTGCCGCCGGGGACGCGTTCGGCCGCGGCCCGGATCCGGTCGAGGGCGGCGGGGAGGCCGTCGCCGAGGTCGGGGCGGAGCGGGACCACCGCCTGGAGGGCGGCGCCGTCCTGCGCGAGCACCGCCGGCGAGACCCGGCCCTGCACCCCGGGGGTGCCGGTGAGGGAGGCGAGGGCCCGGTCGGCCGCCGCGCGCTGCTCCCGCACCTCGCTGCCGGTCCACACGACGATCGCCGGGAGCGTCTCGTCCTGCCGGAAGGCCCGCTGCGCGGCGATGACCTCGGTGGACTCGGCGCTGCGCGGCAGGAACGCCGCCTGGTCGTTGGTGGCCACCTCACCGAGGCGTCCGGCGTAGGGGCCGAGGACGCCGCCGACGGCGAGCCAGACGGCGATCAGGAGGAAGGGGACGAGCCGGCGGGCTCGTCGGAGAGTGGTGGACATGGTGCTCCAGGCTCCGCAGAGGAATCTCAACAAGAAACAATCTCAATGATTGAGTAAGTTGTGGGCCGCGATGGTAGACGGTGCCTTGTCTTCCGTCCGCGCCCGGCCCCCGGATGCACCCCGTTACGACGTGATCAGCGTCCGGGGGGCACGGTGGCGCCGAGCTCCTCGTTCATCGCCGCGAGGAAACGCACCACCACCGTCAGCTCGTCCCCGGTGAACCGGGACCGGGCCGCGTCGGTGGCCTCCGCGAGGGGCCGGAAGTACGTGCGGGCCGCCGCCCGCGCGTCGGCGGCGTAGTACAGATGGACCACTCTGCGGTCGGCGCTCTCCCGGACACGGCGGATGTGCCCGGCCCGCTCCAGCCGGTCCACGCACGCGGTGACGGCACCGGAGGTCAGTCCGAGGTGCTCGCGCAGCCGTTTCGGCGTCATCGGTTCGTCGGCGTCGAGGATCGCGGCGAGCGCCTGGACGTCCGTCGCGTGCAGCCCGTGGTCGCCGGCGAAGGCGTGCACCAGCCGGTTGATCTCGCCGTTCATCCGGCGCAGCGCCACGGCGAAGGCGGGCAGGTCGGTGCGTGGAGGAGGCACGTCGGACGGCCGTTCCGCCGGCTGCCGTTCCTGGTCGTTCGCTGGGGCCACGCGGTCAGCGTAGCCGCCCGCCCGGGCTCGCCCGATCGGGCGGCGCCCGCGGGCCCGCGCATCCGATACCGCGTTCGGCAGGGAAGCGATGGACAGGGGGGCAACGATGGCCAAGGGGACACCGACGCGAAGGACCGACCACTCATGACGGCAGACGACCGCGGCACCGGACCCCTGTGTCTGGTGACCGGCGCCACGGGGTACATCGGCGGCCGGCTCGTCCCGGAGCTGCTGGCGGCGGGCCTGAGGGTGCGCTGCGTGGCCCGCTCCCCCGACCGGCTGCGCGACCATCCGTGGGCCGGCCGGGTGGAGGTGGTCCGCGGGGACGTCACGGACGCGGAGTCCATGGCGGCGGCGATGCGGGGCGTCGACGTCGCGTACTACCTGGTGCACGCCCTGGGCACCGGGAAGGACTTCGAGGAGACCGACCGGCGGGCCGCGCGGATCTTCGGGGAGTCGGCGCGCGCCGCGGGCGTACGCCGGATCGTCTATCTGGGCGGACTCACCCCGTACGGGGTGCCGGAGCGCGAGCTGTCGCCGCATCTGCGCTCGCGCGCCGAGGTCGGCCGCATCCTGCTCGGCTCGGGCGTGCCCACGGCCGTGCTGCGGGCGGCGATCGTCATCGGCTCGGGTTCGGCCTCCTTCGAGATGCTGCGCTACCTCACCGAGCGGCTGCCCGTCATGGTCACCCCGAGCTGGGTGCGCACCCGGATCCAGCCGGTCGCCGTCCGGGACGTGCTGCGCGCGCTGGTCGGCGCCGCCCGGCTGCCGGACGACGTCAGCCGGACCTTCGACATCGGCGGACCCGACGTCCTGACGTACCAGGAGATGATGGTCCGTTACGCCGCCGTCGCGGGTCTGCCGCGCCGGCTGATCCTGCCCTTGCCGGTCCTCACCCCCGGTCTGTCCAGCCACTGGGTCGGACTGGTGACGCCCGTCCCGGCCTCGATCGCACGGCCGCTCACCGAGTCGCTGCGGCACGAGGTGGTCTGCCGTGAGCACGACATCGCCCGGTACGTGTCCGACCCGCCCGGCCATCCGCTCGGCTTCGACGAGGCCGTCCGGCTCGCTCTGCGGCGGGTACGCGAGGCCAGGGTCACCACCCGCTGGTCCTCCGCCTCCCTGCCCGGGGCATCCAGCGACCCGCTGCCCACCGACCCCGGCTGGGCCGGCGGCAGCCTCTACTCCGACGAACGCGAACTGTGCGTGGACGCTCCGCGCGCCTCCTTGTGGCGGGTGATCGAGGGCATCGGCGGCGACAACGGCTGGTACTCGTTCCCGCTCGCGTGGGCCGTACGAGGGTGGCTGGACCGGCTGGCGGGCGGGGTGGGCCTGCGCCGGGGGCGCCGGGACGCCTCCCGGCTGCGGGTGGGCGACTCGCTGGACTTCTGGCGGGTCGAGGAGATCGAACCCGGGCGTCTGCTGCGACTGCGCGCGGAGATGCGGCTGCCGGGTCTGGCGTGGCTGGAGATGTACGCCGAGACCGACGACCTGGGCCGGACCCGGTTCCGCCAGCGCGCCCTGTTCCATCCGCGCGGGCTGCTGGGTCACGCGTACTGGTGGAGCGTGTCGCCGTTCCACGCCGTGGTGTTCGGCGGCATGGCCCGCAACATCGCGCGGGCGGCCCACTCGGACGCGGCGGCCCGGGCGTCCGAGCGGGCGCCCACCGGCTGACGCCCGGCCGTGCGGCCCACCCCCGACCGCCCGGCCGGCGCATCCGCCGACCGCCGCCGGACGGAAACGGGTACCAGTCCGCCCCCCCGGTCGCCGGCCGGCCCCTCGGCCGCCGGCCCGCCCCCCTTCTTCCGGAGCCTGACCCATGAACGTCTCGGTCGTCCTGTTCACCTCCGACCTGCGGCTGCACGACCACCCTCCGCTGCGCGCCGCCCTCGACGGGTCCCGCGAGGTGGTCCCGCTGTTCGTGCGGGACCGGGCGGTGGACGGCGCGGGGTTCGCCCGCCCCAACCGGCTGGCGTTCCTCGCCGACTCGCTGCGCGACCTCGACGCGGGGCTGCGGCACCGGGGCGGCCGGCTGGTGGTGCGGTCCGGGGACCTGGTGGAGGAGGTGTGCCGGGTGGCCACCGAGGCCGACGCCGACGAGGTCCACCTGGCGGCGGACGTGAGCGCCCACGCCCAGCGCCGGGAGGAGCGGCTGCGGCGCGCCCTGGAGGCGGAGGGCGTCCGGCTGCACGTGCACGGCACGGTGACGACCGCGGTGGATCCCGGTGTGCTGGCCCCCGGCTCCTCGGACCACTTCGCGGTCTTCACGCCGTACTTCCGGCACTGGTCCGGGTACCGGCTCCGGGACGCGCTCGGCGCGCCCAGGGCCGTACGGGTCCCGGAGGGCGTGGGCTCGGAGGAACTGCCCGGGCGCGAGGGCCTGTCCGGTCTGTCGCCGGCGCTGGCCCGGGGCGGCGAGACGGAGGCCCGCGCACGGCTGACCGCGTGGCTGGACTCGGGCGTCGCCGCGTACGAGGACCGGCACGACGACCTCGCCGGTGACGCGACCTCACGGCTCTCGCCGCACCTGCACTTCGGCACCCTCTCCCCCGTCGAGCTGGTGCACAGGGCGCGGGCGGTGGGCGGGGCGGGCGCCGAGGCGTTCGTACGGCAGGTCGCCTGGCGCGACTTCAACCGTCAGGTCCTGGCGGCCCGGCCGGACGCGGCGACCGCGGACTACCGCACCAAGCACGACCGCTGGCGTACGGAGCGCAGGGCCGGCGAGGACATCGAGGCCTGGCGCGAGGGCCGCACCGGCTACCCGGTGGTGGACGCGGCGATGCGGCAGCTGCGCCACGAGGGCTGGATGCACAACCGGGGACGGCTGCTGACGGCGAGCTTCCTGACCAAGACGCTCTACGTCGACTGGCGCGTCGGCGCGCGGCACTTCCTGGAGTTCCTGGTCGACGGCGACGTGGCCAACAACCAGCTCAACTGGCAGTGGATGGCCGGCACCGGCACCGACTCCCGGCCCAACCGGGTGCTCAACCCCGTCACCCAGGCCAAGCGCTACGACCCCGACGGGGCGTACGTGCGGCGCTGGGTGCCCGAGCTGGCGGACCTGGAGGGCCCGGCGGTGCACGAGCCGTGGAAGCTGCGGGGACTGGAACGGGCGGCGCTGGACTACCCGGACCCGCTCGTCGACCTCGCCGACGGGCTGGCCCGCTTCAAGCGGGCGCGTGGACGCGACTGAGGAGAGCGGCGATGGCCACCCCCCACTGGCTGTTCGGCGACCAGCTCGGGCCGGGCTTCCTCGCACCGGGCGACGGCGGTCCGGCCCGGGACGCACCGGTCGTGATGATCGAGGCCCGGTCGGTGTTCCGTCGCCGGCGCTTCCACCGGGCCAAGGCACACCTGGTGCTGTCGGCGATGCGGCACCGCGCGGCGGAACTCGGCGACCGCGTGCGCTACGTCCGTGCCGAGACCTACCGCGAAGGTCTGCGCGCGGCGGTGGGCGAAGGGCCGCTGACGGTGTGTCATCCCACCTCGCGGGCGGCACTCGCCCTGGTGCGCTCCCTGCCGGGCGTCACGGTGCTGCCGCCGCGCGGCTTCCTGGTCGCACACGAGGACTTCCGGGCCTGGGCCGACGGACACGGCGGTCAGCGGCTGCGCCAGGAGGACTTCTACCGCTGGGTGCGCCGTACGCACGACCTGCTCATGGACGGTGACGGCCCGGCGGGCGGGCGCTGGAACCACGACCACGACAACCGCGAGCCCCCGCCCCGGGGCGCGACCGCCCTGGACGTGCCCGCGCCCTACCGGCCACGCGAGGACGGCGTCGACGACGAGGTCCGTCACGACCTCGACCGCTGGGAACGCGAGGGCATCCGGTTCGTGGGCCGCGACGGGCCCCGGCGGTTCCCCGCGACCCGCCGCGAGGCCCTGGCCGCGCTGCGGCGGTTCGTGGAGCACCGGCTCGCGGCCTTCGGACCGTACGAGGACGCGATGCTGGCGGGCGACCCGGTGATGAGCCACAGCCTGCTGTCCTCGTCGCTGAACCTCGGTCTGCTGGACCCGGCGGAGTGCGTGGAACGCGCCGAGGCCGCCTGGCGGTCGGGCGAGGCCCCGGTCAACAGCGTCGAGGGGTTCGTACGGCAGATCGCGGGCTGGCGGGAGTACGTGTGGCAGCTCTACTGGTACTTCGGCGAGGAGTACCGGCACCGCAACGCGCTGGGGCACCGTGCCCCGCTGCCCGGCTGGTTCCTGGAACTGGACGCCGACGCCGTCACCGCGCACTGTCTGGCCACCGTGCTCGCGCAGGTGCGGGACACGGGCTGGACGCACCACATCCCGCGGCTGATGCTGCTGGGCAGTCACGCCCTTCAGCGCGGCTGGGACCCGGCCGCGGTGACCGACTGGTTCCACCGCTGCTTCGTCGACGGCTACGACTGGGTGATGCTGCCGAACGTGGTCGGCATGTCCCAGTACGCCGACGGCGGGCGGATGACCACCAAGCCGTACACCTCCGGCGGGTCGTACGTGCACCGGATGAGCGACCTGTGCGGGCCGTGCGCCTACCGGCCGGACCGCCGCGTCGGCGAGGACGCCTGCCCCTTCACGGCCGGATACTGGGCCTTCCTTCACCGGCACCGCGACCGCCTCGAACGCAACCCCCGCATGACACGAGCGGTACACGGCCTGGACCGCCTGAGCGACCTGAACGCCCTGCTGCACCAGCAACAACAGCGCGCAGACCAACCACCGTGACGACCGGCGACGGGCCACGGGGTGGCTCCGGGCGCGGCTCCGCGTGCGGCACCGGCTGGGGCCGGGTGCGGGTACGACCGGGCCGCGGGAGTCAAGCCGCTGTCCATTCGCGCGACGGACGAACTGGTCATCCGCGGCGGGCCGGACGCGTATTCGGCCGCGGCCGGGGGGCGTGGGCCGGGGGCCTCGGCCGGCTGGGCTGGACCGCGGGGGCCGCGGGCCTGGAGACGCAGGGCCGGGGCCCGCGGGCCGGGAGGCGCGGGGCCCCGGGCCGGGAGGCGCGGACCGCAGGCCTGGGCGGAGGCCGCGGGCCCGGGGGCGCGAGGCCGGCAGGCACGAGGCCGGGGGCCGCAGGCCCGGGGGCGCGAGGCCGGGAGGCACGAGGCCGGCAGGCACGAGGCCGGGAGGCCTGGGCCTGGGCCGTGGGCCTGGGCCGTGGGCCTGGGCCGTGGGCCGTGGGCCTGGGCCTGGGCCTGGGCCGTGGGCCTGAGGGAACAGGGCCTGGACCGCAGGCCTGGGGCTGCGGGCCCGGGGCCGGGAGGCGCGTGCCGGGAGCCGGGGCGCGTGCCAGGCGGCAGGCCCGGCGAGATCCGCCAGAGCCCGAGGGGGATCCGGCCCCTGGCCCTGCGGAGGCCCGGCCGCAAGCCCGGCGGAGGCCCGGCGGAGGCCCGGCGAAGCCGGGGTGCAGAGAACGGTCGGGGTTAGGGCCGCAGGCCCGGCCGGGGGGGCCGGGGCAGGGCCGGGGGCAGGGCCCGGCCAGGGGCAGGCCCGGCCAGGGGCAGGCCCGGCCAGGGGCAGGCCCGGCCAGGGCAGAGCCGCAACCCTGGCCAGGGCAGCACCGCACCGCCGGCCAGGGCAGCACCGCAAGCCCGGCCAGAGGCAGAGCCGCAGGATCGGGTGCGGGGTGTGGTCGGGGTCAGGGGGTGAGGTCGTGGAGCACCGTGCGGGCGGCTCGGGCGCCGGAGGCCAGGGCGCCCTGGACGGAGCCGGTGGCACGGTGGTCCCCGCACACGTACCGGCCGGGTGCGACCCGGGCCGTGCGGGTGAGGGGCTGGGGCGGGAGCATCACGGGGAGCGCTTCGGGCACCGTGCGGGCGGTGAGCAGGTCCCAGCCGGCGGTGTCGGTGCCGTACACGTCGGCCAGCGCGGTGCGCACCGCCGTCGCGCGTCCCTCGGTGTCGGCGCCGAGCACCGACGTGGCCACCAGGGCGTAGGCGTCGGACGCGTACTCCGGGGCCGCGTCGCTGAGGACGCAGGTGTTGAGCAGCCGTCTGCGGCTGTCGACGAGCAGGGTCGGCTCGCCCAGCGGTGTCCGGGCGGCCACGTGGTGGTACGTCGTCACCACCCGGCTGTCGGGGACGTCCAGGCCCGGCAGCAGCGCGCGGGCGGCACCCGGCCCGGTGGCGACGACGACCGCCCGGGCGGGCACCTCGCGGCCGCCGGAGACGACGACGCCCTCGCCGGTGAGCCGCTCCACCGCGGTCCCCAGCCGCACCGTCCCCTCGGGAAGCCCTTCGGCCAGCGCCCGCGGCACCGCTCCGATCCCCTCGGCCGGCAGGCAGAGGGTGCCCCGGAGCATGCTCCGCCACACGAGGTGGAAGACGCGGGCCGACGTCTCCAGGTCGTCCTCCAGGAAGACACCCGACAGGAACGGGCGGAAGAACAGCTCGACGAATCCGTCGGTGCATCCGGCGGCCCTGAGCGCGTCACGGGTGGTGCGGTCGGCGGCCCGCTTCAGCCGTCCGGCGGGGGTGAGGGCGTCGCGGGCCGAGAGGGCCGAGAGGGCGAGGAGGTCACGGGGGCCGGCCAGCCGGCCCGGCAGCAGGTCGGGCAGGGAGCGGGGACGGCGGGTCGGGTCGCTGAAGCGCAGCCGGCCCCGGCCGGTGTGGATCAGTACGCCGGGTGTGAACGGCCGCAGCCGCAGCGCGCGCAGGGCCAGGCGGCGCCGCACCTGCGGGTAGGAGGTGTTGAACACCTGGAAGCCCCGGTCGACGGCGAAACCCTCGACCCGGTCGGTGCGCATCCGGCCGCCGACGGCGTCGGAGGCCTCCAGGACCCTTACGCCGAGTCCCGCGGCGGCCAGGTCGCGGGCGCACGCCAGTCCGGCGACGCCCGCCCCGATCACCAGTACGTCGGTGTCGCTGTGCGCGGAGGTCACGGCCACCCCTCTCGTCCGCCGGGCCGTCGGTTCGGTCACCGGACGGCAGCGGCCGCCCCGGAGCCGCCGACTCCTCTTCTCCCCGCGGGCGCCCGGCGGATGCGGGCACCCCGCACCGCGCGCCGGATGCCGCCAGGCGGTCTCACCAAGCCGGCCCGGTGCTCAGCAGCAGTTCGCGCACCCGGCGTACGTCGGGGTTCTCCACGGCGCCGGGGCGTTGCACGAGGTAGCCGGTGTTGATCGGCGGGTCGTCCGGGGTGTGCAGCGGGACGAGGGCGCCGGAGGCCAGCTCGTCCAGGCAGAGGTAGCGGGGCAGGACGGTGAAACCGGCGCCCGCGACGACCGCCGCCAGCACCCCGCGCAGATCGGGCACGGTGAGCGCGGCGGGGCAGGACAGACGCCTGCCGAAGACGTGCCGCCAGTAGCGGCGGGCGATGGGCAGGTCCTCGGCGTACGTCACCAGGGGCACGGAGTGCAGTGCCGAGGGGCCCTCGGCGGCGAGCCGTCCCCGCAGCCGCTCGGCCCAGGCGGGCGCGGCGACCAGGACGAACTCCTCGTCGGTCAGCGGGAGGGCGGTCAGGGTGCGCCCGCGGGGACGGACGGTGGCGATGACCAGGTCGTGCCGTCCCGCCCGGAGTTCCTCCAGGAGGTGGTCGGTCAGCCCGGTGGCGACCCGCAGCCGCACGCCCTCGGCGACGAGGGGAGCGAGCGCGGGCAGCGCGCGGGCGCACAGCAGTTCGGCCGGCCCGGCCAGGTGAACGGGGTCGGCCCGGCCGGACCGCGCAGGGTCCGGGCCGGCGACGGAGGCGAGTTCGTCGAGCGGAGCGGCGACACGGGCGGCGAGCTCGTCGGCCACGGCCGTCGGCGCGACCCCGCGCGGGAGCCGCTCGAACAGCTCCCGTCCGGCCTGACGTTCCAGGGTGCGCATCTGTGTGGTCACCGTCGGCTGGGACAGTCCGAGCAGTTGCGCCGCGCCGGTGAACGAGCCCGAGCGGTACACGGCGAGGAAGGTGCGCAGGAGATTGAGGTCAAGGTGGTCGGTGTGCTGCACGGCCTCGATTATTCCTCCGCGTGCCATAGGTTGGCCTATGTCCGGCATTGGATTCCTCATTGGATTCCTATGCATCGAAGTCCTAGGTTCGAGGTACTGGCACGCCGACGCTCCGCAGCCGGACCGCCGGCCCGAGACCTCAGGAGACCCCCATGGCCAAGATCCTTTTCGTGATGACCGGCAGCGATCGCTGGACGCTCGCCGACGGCACCCAGCACCCCACGGGTTTCTGGGCGGAGGAGGCGGTCGCCCCCTACGAGGCCTTCCGCGCGGCGGGCCACGAGGTGGTCGTCGCCACGCCCGGCGGTGTGGTGCCCCCGGTGGACAAGGGCAGCCTGGCGGCCGAGGCCAACGGCGGCCAGGAGGCGGCCGACCGGATCGCCGGGGCGCTCGCAGCGATGACGGAGCTGGAGCGGCCGGTGCGGCTGGAGGACGTGGACCTCGCCGACTACGCGGCCGTCTTCTACCCGGGCGGCCACGGCCCGATGGAGGACCTGGCCGTCGACCCCGTCTCCGGCCGGGTGCTGGTCGAGACGCTGGGCTCGGGCAAGCCGCTCGGTGTGGTCTGCCACGGCCCGGCCGCGCTGCTCGCCGCCGTGGCGGAGGACGGCTCCAACGCCTTCGCCGGCTACCGGGTGGCCGCCTTCACCAACGCGGAGGAACTGCAGGCCGGCCTCGGCGAGAAGGCGAAGTGGCTGCTGCAGGACCGGCTCACCGAGGCGGGCGTGGACGTGCGGGTGGGCGAGCCGTGGGCGCCCAACGTGGTGGTCGACCGCAACCTGGTCACCGGCCAGAACCCGGCCTCGTCCGCCCCGCTCGCGGCCGAGCTGCTGAAGAAGCTGGGCTGACCACCCGGGCCGGGGTCACCCGGAGCGCCCTGTGACCGCCGCGGGCGGCCCGCTCACGCCTCCGGCACCACCAGCGGCCCGGCCGCGCCGACCGCGCACTCCTCCGGCACCACCAGCGGCCCGCCGCGCCGACCGCTCACCCCGCGCCGTACACCCCGGCCAGCGTCTCCAGGGCGTCGCCCAGGCCCGTCGGCCGGGGCAGGCCCGGGGCGGGGCGGCCGGCCCAGCCGGGGCCGCCGAGCAGCACGGCCGGGGCGCGGCGGGCCCCGCGGACGCCCCAGCCGGTCGCCGCGACGTGCCGGGCGAGGGCCAGACTCGCCGTGGAGCGGGACTGGGCCCACAGGACGACGGCCACCGGGCCCAGTCGCTGGACGGCGGCGGACAGCGCCTCCGCGGGCACGGCCGGGCCGAACATGCGGGTGGGCACGTCGCGTTGGCTGAGCCCCGCGTTGAGCGCCTCCAGCGGCAGGCTGTGCTGTTCACCCGGTACGCAGGCCAGGAGCACCGGGCCCCGCCCGCCCGTGGCGTCCCCCGGTACGGCGGGGCTGGTGGCGTGGCGCAGGGCGGTGGAGACGTGCCAGGACAACAGGTGCTCGACCTCCACGTACCGGTCGCCGGACGAGGCCCACTTGCGGCCCACGGCATGCAGGGTCGGCACCATCACCTCCTGCCACGCGTCGGTCAGACCGTGCCGTTCGACGGCCGCGGTCAGCTGTTCGGCGACGGCCGGCGCGTCGAGCCGTACGGCGGCGCGGGCCAGGCCCCGGCACTCCTGGCGGACGTCGCCGCCCAGCGGGAGCCCGCCGGCCGCCCGGGACCGTTCCGGCGCACCGCCCGCCGGCTCGCCCGCGGGCGGTGCGGCACTCTCCCGCGCGGCGCGCGCGGCCTCGGCGGGCGGCACCCCGGCCGAGGTCAGCCGGCACATCGTCTCCAGTACGGCCACGTCGCCCGGCCGCCAGCGGCGGTGCCGCCCGTCCGCGCGGACGGCGGGCCCGATGCCGTAGCGCCGGTCCCAGGAGCGCAGGGTGGTGGGCGCCACGCCCAGGCGGCGGGCCAGGGCGCCGGTGGTCAGGCCGGTGTCGTCGGAGGCGGTGGACTCGCCGGTATCCCGCGCGGTGGACCCGCTGACACCCCGGCCGGTGGACTCGCTCATACCCCGACCATACGACGGCGATACGACGCAGAAACGACGCGTGTTGAGACGAGCGGCGCGCGGCTCGCACGATGACCTCACGGGCACGCCCCGCAGGACGTCCCGCACCGGCCCGAGGACAGGCCGCCCGACGTGAGGAGTCGTCGTCATGAGCCCGTACCCGCCCCTTGCCGCCCCGCCCGCGCGGGCCGCCGACGGAGAGTCGCTCGCCGACGAGGAGATCGCCCGTGGTCTGGTGGCGGGCGACGAGGCCTGTCTGGCCGCGGCCTACCGCCGCTGGTCCGCCCTGGTGCACACGCTGGCCTGGCGTTCCCTGGGGGACGCCAAGGAGGCCGAGGACGTGATCCAGCAGGTGTTCCTGGGGGTCTGGCGCGGCCGTGCGGGCTACCGGCCCGAGCGCGGCACGCTCGGGGGCTGGATCGTGGGCATCACCCGGCGCAGGATCGCCGACACCCTGGCCGCCCGGAGCCGTCGCCTGCGCCTCGTCTCCGCGGCCGGCTCCGCGCTCGCGCTCGGCGACCCCGACCGCGACCGCCCCGAGGCCGCTCTCGACCGCGTGCTGGTGCGCGGCGAACTGGCCCGGCTCCCGGCTCCCCAGCAGCGGGTGCTGCGGCTGACCTTCTACGAGGACCTCACCCAGACCCAGATCGCGGAGCGCACCGGCTGGCCCCTGGGCACCGTCAAGAGCCACGCCCGGCGCGGCATGCAGCGGTTGCGGGTCCGTCTGGAGCCCGCCGGCGAGGGCTGACATCCCCGCCCGCCTTCGGCCGAATCCATTTTCGACGCACAAACGCTGCAATCGCCGGACGGCCTCTCACCGGGCGTCCCGCGCATCCGAATCCCGTCCGCCCGCGGAAGTACCGGTCGGCCGCAACCCCCACGTCCCCTCGGTGCGGCAGACGGGAGCGCGGCCCCGCTCCCGCACGCCCCCGGAGAGGGTCGGTGCTCTCCGGGGGCGCTCCCTCCTCCCCCGCGGTCACACCGCGCTGCCGAAAGGTCCCCCGTGAAAGAAGCCGTCCGCATCGGCCCGAACCCCGCTTCCCGACCCGACCTCGACGAAGTGATGGGCGCGGTGGCCCTGGGAGACCAGAGCGCCTTCGCCGTTCTCTTCGACGCCGTGGCGGCCCCGGTGCTGGGAGTGGCGCACGCGGTCCTGCGCGACCGGGCGCAGTCCGAGGAGGTCGCGCAGGAGGTGCTGGTGGAGGTGTGGCGCACCGCTCCCCGGTACCGGCCCGAGCGCGGCACGGCCGTCAACTGGGTGCTGACGCTGGCGCACCGCCGGGCGGTGGACCGGGTCCGGTCGGCGCAGGCTGCGGCCGCCCGCGAGCACCGGGCGGGCCTGCGCGACCGCATGCCCGAGTACGACGAGGTCACCGAGCAGGTGGAGGCCCGGCTGGAGCGGGAGCAGGTGCGCCGCTGTCTGCGGACCCTGACGGAGATCCAGCGTGAGGCGGTGGAGCTGGCCTACTACCGGGGCATGACGTACCGCCAGGTCGCCGAGACGCTGTCCGTTCCCCTGGGCACGGTCAAGACGCGGCTGCGGGACGGGCTGATCCGGCTGCGCGACTGCCTGGGGGTGTGCGCGTGATCACCGCGGAGCTGCACACGCTGACCGGTGCCTACGCCCTGCACGCCCTGACCGGGGGCGAACGCGCGGACTTCGAGCGCCATCTCGCGGACTGCGCTGCCTGCGCACGGGAGGTCGCCGAGTTCACCGAGACGGCCGCCCGGCTGGGCCTGGCGGCGTCGACGGCGCCCAAGCACGGCCTGCGGGCCCGGGTGCTGCGGCGGATCACCGACGTCCCGCAGGTCGCGCCAGGACCGCCGGGCGGTGTCCGGCCGGGCCGCGCCGCCCGGTGGCCGCGGCGGATCTCCCGGTGGGGCCTTGCCGCCTGTCTCGCCGCGTCGGCGGCGCTGGGCGGCGTCGCGGTGTGGCAGTACGACCGTGCCGAGAGCGCCCGGGCCGAGGCGGGCCGGGCGCAGCGCGAGGCGGAGGAGGTGGCGGCCGTGCTCGCGGCGCCGGACGCGCGGTCGCGCACCGTGCGGCTGGCGGACGGGGCCACGGGCACGGTCGTGGTGTCCACGGGCCGAGACCGTGCCGTGTTCCTCGCCGCCAGGATGGCGAAGCCGCCCGGCGGCAAGGTCTACCAGCTGTGGTTCGACGACCACGGCACGATGCGTGACGCCGGACTGATGGACCCGCACCGCGCCAGTCAGGCGGTGCTCCTGCGCGGCACGGTGGACGGGGCCTCCGGTGTGGGGGTCACCGTCGAACCGGCGGGCGGCTCGGCCACACCCGGCTCGGATCCGCTGGCGGTGCTGCCGCTCCCGGCCTGACCGGAGGCGCTCGCCCGTCCGGGCGCCTTCGGCCCGGCCGGAGGCGCCCGCCCGTTCATGGACGCGGCGGCCGGGGGAAGAACCCGCTCGTGCGTTCCACGTAGCGCGCGTACCCCGGCCGTTCGGCCATGTGCCGCTCCAGCATCGGTTTGCCGCTGCCCCGCATCAGCAGGAAGCTCATCACCAGCGGGGAGACGACGGACACCGCGGCGGAGGCGCCGGATTCGCAGGCGATGAGGAAGAGTCCCCACCAGACGCAGAAGTCGCCGAAGTAGTTGGGGTGGCGGGTGTAGCGCCACAGCCCCCGGTCCATGACCTGGCCCCGGTGGGCCGGGTCGGCCTTGAACCGGGCCAGCTGGGCGTCCCCGACCGCTTCGAAGAACAGCCCCACGGCCCACAGCGCGGTCCCCGCCCAGGCGAGGCCCGTCAGCGGCCCGGGCACGTACTGCGCGGCCTGGACGGGCAACGACACCAGCCACACGAGCGCCCCCTGGAGCAGGTACACCATCCGCAGGGCGTAGGCGTTCCGGTTGCCGGGCGCCTTGGCCAGGAGCGCCTCGTAGCGCGGGTCCTCGCCGTGGCCGCGGCCGCGCCGCGCGATGTGCACGGCCAGCCGCAGCCCCCATACGGCGGTGAGAGCGGTCACCAGGATCCGGCGCGCGGGGTCGCCCTCCCCCGCCGAGGCGGCGCAGGTCACCAGGGCGACCGCCGTGAAGCCGATCCCCCAGGCGACGTCCACGATCCGGTGCACGCCCTTGCGCACGGCGACGGCGAAGGTGACCAGCATGACCGCGAAGGCGGCCGCCGCGGCCCAGCCGAGGTTGACCGTGAAGGCATGCCAGGGAAAGCCGCTCATCGCTGCTCCAGTCGCTCGTACCAGGCCGCCGGCGTCAGCGGTGCCCCGCTGTCGCCGCGGGCGGTGGGCCGTACGGCGAGGATCTGGTCGACGCCCATGCGGCCCTCCTCGAAGGCGAGCGCGCCGCCGACCAGGTACAGCCGCCACACGCGGGCCTTCTCCTGGCCGACCAGCCCCACGACGTCCGCCCAGCGGTCCTCCAGGGTGCGGTGCCAGGCGGCGACCGTGCGCACGTAGTGCTCCCGCAGCGACTCCACGGACCGCACCTCCAGCCCGGCCGTCTCCAGCAGGGAGACCGTCTCACCGAGCGGCCTCATGTGCATGTCCGGCGCGATGTACGTCTCGATGAACGCGCCGCCGCCGGGTGCCGTGCTCCCCCGGGACATCTGCTGCACGAGGACCCGGCCGCGCGGCCGGACCAGCCGCCGCAGCGCCGCCGCGAACCCCGGGTACTCGGTGTCGCCCACGTGCTCGCCCATCTCGACGGTGGCGACGGCGTCGTAGGACCCGCCGTCGATGTCGCGGTAGTCCTGGCAGACGACCTCGACCCGGTGCTCCAGACCGCGCTCGCGGACCCGCTCGCGCACGTAGGCGGCCTGCTCGGCGGCCAGGGTGACGGCGGTGACCTGCGCCTTGTGCTCTTCGGCGGCGTACAGCGCGAGCGAGCCCCAGCCGCACCCGACGTCGAGCAGCCGGGTGCCGGGGACGACGGCGAGCTTGCGGCAGATCAGTTCCAGCTTGGCGCGCTGGGCGTCGGCGAGGGTGAAGTCCGGGTCGTCGGCCGCCCAGTAGCCGCACGAGTAGGCCATCGTCGGGTCGAGCAGCAGGCGGTAGAAGTCGTTGGACAGGTCGTAGTGGTGGCTGATCGCGGCCCGGTCGCGGGTGCGGCTGTGCAGGCCGCCGCGCAGGCTCGCCTGGGCCTCGGGCGGGGCCGGCCGCGGCCCGACGGCGCCGAGCCGCAGCGCCTCGGCGGCCGCGCGGGTGCGGTCGGCGAGGGTGAGGCGCGGGGCGTGCAGACCGTGTTCCCGGGCCGCGGCCCAGAAGGCCCGCAACCCCTGGGCCAGGTCGCCCTCGAGGTCCAGTTCGCCGGTGACGTACGCCTGCGCGAGGCCCAGTTCGCCCGGTTCCCACAGCAGCCGGCGCAGGGCGCGCCGGGATCGTACGACCACGACGGGGCCGTCGGCCGGGCCGGTCTCGCTGCCGTCCCAGGCGCGCAGCCGGACCGGCAGGGGGCCTCCGGTGACGTCCTCGGCGAGCGCGGCGAGCCGTCGGGCGGCGCCGGTCCGGGTGCTGCGGGCGGTGCGCTCGGTGGTCATCGGACCGGGGCCTCCTTGGTGAACAGGTACTGCTGGACGTCGAGGTAGCCGGACCGGAAGCCGGCCTCGGAGTAGCCGAGGTAGAGGGTCCACATACGGCGGAAGGTGTCGTCGAAGCCGAGGGCGGCGACGTCGTCGGCGCGTGCGGTGAAGCGTTCGCGCCACAGGCGGAGGGTCTCGGCGTAGTGGGCGCCGAAGCCGTCGCGCCGGGCGACGGTCAGCCCGGTGTGGTCGCGGACGGCTTGCTCCACCGCTTCGGTGGAGGGCAGCAGTCCGCCCGGGAAGATGTACTTCTGGATCCAGGTGAAGGTGTCGCGGCTGGCGAGCATGCGGGCGTGGGGCATGGTGATCGCCTGGACGACGGCGCGGCCGCCCGGGACGAGCCGCTCGTCGAGCGTGCGGAAGTAGACGGGCCAGAACTCCTCGCCGACGGCCTCGATCATCTCGACGCTGACGACGGCGTCGTGGCTGCCGCGCGCCTCGCGGTAGTCGCACAGCTCGATGTCGACGCGGTCGGCGAGACCGGCTCGCCGCGCCCGTTCGCGGGCGAGGTCGCGCTGTTCGGCGGAGAGGGTCAGCGAGGTGACCCGGGCGCCGCGGGCCGCCGCCCGCAGCGCGAGTTCGCCCCAGCCGGTGCCGATCTCCAGCAGCCGGGTCCCCCGCTCGACGCGGGCGAGGTCCAGCAGACGGTCGATCTTGCGGTACTGGGCGTCGGCGAGCCGGTCCCAGGACGCCGGGAAACTGCGGAAGACGGCCGAGGAATAGGTGAGCGTGTCGTCCAGGAACAGGGCGAAGAGGTCGTTCGACAGGTCGTAGTGGCGGCTGATGTTGACGCGGGCGTGGTCGGGGGTGTTGCGCCGGTGCGCGGGCTGGCGCTGGGCCCAGAGCCCGCGCAGGCGCTGCAGCGGGGCGGGGACCAGATCGGCCGCGTGGGCGGCGAGGACGGTGAGCGGGGCCACCAGGTCGGGGGCGTCCCACTCGCCCGCCATGTACGACTCGCCGAAACCGATCAGGCCGTGGGCGCCGATCCGGGCGTGGAAGGCCCGTGGGTCGTGGATCTCCAGCAGTGGTCCGCCGCGGCCGGCGGTGCTGCCGTCGGCGTAGCGCGCGCGCAGTGGCAGCCGGTCCAGGGCACGGCGCACGATCGCGCCGGTGACGGCGGTGCGGGCAAGGGATGTGCCGGCCGGCGCGGCGACGTCGGGCCAGCGCGAGGGGTCTACGGCGCTCCTCGGGCGGGCCACGGCGGCAAGGCGGGGTTCGGCGTACGTCATCGTGTGTTCTCTCCGGTGCGGTGGTCCGGTCGGGGTTGGACGGGCACGCCGCGCAGATACAGGCGGATGCCGTGCAGGCGGATCGCGGCGGACACGGCGGCGGTGGACCAGGGGTGGCGCAGGGCCAGCCGCAGCAGCTGCGCGGCGGTGGCCTCGCGCCGGACGCCCTGCACGGTCGCGGTGAAGGGGTGGCCGCCGTCGCGGTCGAGGTGGACGGTGAGGGCGAGCCGGTCGCCGGGCGGGGGCAGGCGCATGCGGTAGGCGCCGTCGACGGGGAAGAAGGGCGAGACGTAGAACTCCTTGGCGGTCCGTGCGCTCCCGGTGGCGTCGGGGTGCAGCAGGTAGCAGTGCCGTCCGCCGTAGGTGTTGTGGACCTCGGCGACCACGCGGCCCGGCCCGCCGTGCGGGTCCTGGCACCAGTAGAGGGTGAGCGGGTTGAAGACGTGCCCGAGGACGCGGGCGTGCGTGAGCATGGCGACGGGGCCGTCCGCCGGGGGCTCGCCGTGCGAGGCGAGGAAGGCGTCGAGGCCGGCCCGGACGGTCGGGTGCTCGCCGGTGAAGTGGTCGCGGGGGTCGAAGCGGGCCAGCGGCCGCAGCGCGCGCGGGAGGTCGGGCGGACGGTCGGGGTCGATCAGCCACAGATAGGTGCGGTGGCGCAGGGTGTAGCGGGTGGGGGCGGTGCGGACGTGGGTGATGGTGCAGGGGTACAGGGCGGGGTGCACCGCTTGCGGCCGGGACGGTGCGGTGCTCACCAGCGCACCCCCAGCGCGGCGGCCGCGAGGACACCGGAGCGGCACCCGTCCTCGTGGAATCCCCAGCCGTGGTAGGCGCCGGCGAACGCGGTCACGGCGGTGTTCAGGCCGGGCAGGCGCTGCTGGGCGGCCACCGACTCCGGTGTGTAGACGGGGTGTTCGTAGACCATGCGGGCCAGGACCCGGTCGGGGTCGACGCGGTCCTCGCCGCCGAGGGTGACGACGTACGGGTCGGGCGCGTCGAGGCGCTGCAGCCGGTTCATGTCGTAGCTGACCCGGACGCGGTCGGCACCGGCGTCGCAGGCGGGCATCAGGTAGTTCCAGGAGGCGCGGGCGGCGCGGGCCCGGGGCAGGACGCCGGTGTCGGTGTGCAGGAGGGTGACGTTGCGTGAGTAGCGGAAGGCGCCGAGGACGTCCTTCTCCGCGGGGGTGGCGTCGGTGAGCATCCGCAGCGCCTGGTCGGGGTGGACGGCGATCACCACGGCGTCGTGGCTCCGGGTGACGCCGTCGTCGGCGGTGAGCTCGGCGCCGTCCGGGGTGCGCCGTACGGCCCGCACGGGCGTGCCGGTGCGGACGGTGTGCAGCCGGGCGGTGACGCGCTCGACGTAGGTGCGCGAGCCGCCGGTGACGGTGCGCCACAGCGGGGAGCCGGTGACCGAGAGCATGCCGTGGTGGTCCAGGAAGCGGAACAGGTAGGAGGCCGGGTAGCGCTGTGCGGTGGTGGCGTCGCAGGACCAGACGGCCGAGACGAGCGGTGTCATGAAGTGGGTGCGGAAGTACGCCGAGAACCTCTCCCGGTCGAGGAAGGCGCCGAGGGTGAGGTCGTCGGTCGTGCCTTCGGCGAGCAGCCGGCGGGCCGCCCGGTGGAAGGCCGGCACCTCGGTGAGCAGGCGGAGGTAGCGGGGCCGCACGGCGTTGCCCGGCGCGGGGAACAGTCCGGCGGGGCCGCGGGCTCCGGCGTATTCGAGGCCGCAGCCCTCGCACCGTACGGACATGCTCATCTCCGACTCCTGGGTGGCGATGCCCAGGTCGTCGAAGAGGCGCAGCAGATGGGGGTAGGTGCGGCGGTTGTGCACGATGAAGCCGGAGTCGACGCGGTGGACCCGCCCGTCACGGGAGACGAGGTCGTGGGTGTGGGCGTGGCCGCCCGGCCGGTCGTCGGCCTCGTACAGGGTGACGTGGTGGCCGCCGCGGCGCAGGATGTGCGCGGCCGTCAGTCCGGCCACTCCGCTGCCCACCACGGCGGTACGCCGCCCCGCCGCCGTTGCCCGGTCCGCTCCGGACGCCGGTTCCTGTGCCGGCATCGCCTTCCGCTCCATCCTCACGCCTTCCGCCGGGGCCCGTGGCCGGGCCCTTTCGCGGGTAATCCGTGGCTGCGGCGGGAGCGGATTGGCGGCCGGCGTCTTCATTTTCCCGCAGGACCGCCGACCGTGCGCGCGGGCCGCGTCCGGCGGCCCGCCCCTCGCTTCCGACCTCTACACATAAAGAACAAATAAGCGCAGAATGGCTGTGCGCGGCGCTCACCGCACACCGCACCAGACGCGGTCGGCCAGCAAGTCGAAGGAGACGAGTGATGGCCAACGTCTCGCCAGGCAGAAGTGATATATCGACCCACCCCGACGTATCCGAGATGCGGGCGCGCTACGACCGCATGCTCGGCGGTCGTGACGTGGCGCTCGTGGACGGACCGGTGTTCCTGCTGGGCCTGTACTGCGCCGTGTCCCCCTGGGTGCTCCACTACACCACCAGCCAGCCCGCACTGATGACCCACAACCTGATCGTCGGCATCGCGATCGGCCTGCTGGCTCTCGGGTTCACGGCCGCTCCGGCCCGTATGTACGGCCTGAGCTGGGCCATGTGCGCGCTCGGTGTCTGGATGGTCATCGCGCCGTGGGTCGTCGGCGACAGCCCGGACGCCGGGGTCGCGGTCAACAACATCATCATCGGCGCCCTGGCGGTGATCCTGGGGATGATGTGCGCCTTCACGGCGGCGAAGAGCGCCCCGCGTCCGTAGCCCTCGGCTCCTCCGAATCCGTGAAGGCGGCCCGGCCGACCCGCGTGTGCGGGTCGGCCGGGCCGTGCTCCGCGCTCGGCGCCGAAGCGGGCGTCAGCCGACGTCGAGTGCCGTGTCGTCGATGACGAAGGAGGTCTGGAGGGTGGAGCCCTCGGTGCCGGTGAACTTGAGGGTGACGGTCTGGCCGGCGTAGCTCGCCAGGCTGAAGCTGCGCTTGGTGTAGCCGGCGGCGGCATTGAGGTTGGAGTAGGTCGCCAGGGTGCTCAGGACGGTTCCGGAGCTGTTGAGGACCTGGACCTTGAGGGTGTCGTACGCCGTGCTGGTGGTGGTCTCCGCCGTGTCGACGTGCAGGTGGAAGCTGAGGGTGGCGGAGGTGCAGGCGGACGGCACGGTCACCGACTGGGAGAGCGTGTCGGTGGTGGCGGTGCCGTAGCCGTCGAGCCAGGCGTAGTAGGAGCCCGTACGGGCCGACTGGCTGGAGGAGTTGGTGATGACGCCGCTCGTGGCGCTCCAGGTGGTGGCGCCGGACTCGAAGCCGTTGTTGCCGAGGAGCTGGACGGAGGTGCAGGAGCCCGAACCGCCCCCGTCGCCACCGCCGTCGGCGCTCCCGCCGGAGAGCCACTCGGTGGCGTTCAGTGCCAGGGCGGCGTTGGTGGCGCCGGAGTCGTTCCAGCCGTCGTAGAGGGTGTTGCCCGACTGGCCGGTGTCGTCGTCGATCGGCGAGCTGTCGCCCCAGAAGGCCACCCGGCCGCTGCCGAAGGTGCTGGTGGCGAAGAAGGCGCCGGTGTTCCCGGAGTAGCCGGTGCGGTAGAGCAGGCCCTTGACGCTCGAGTTGTCCGCGGGCTTGAGGGTGGCGGTGGTGCCGCTGGCGATGAGGCTCTTGGTGACCGTGCCGAAGGAGCCGTGCAGCACGGGGTCGCTGCTGTCGCTGATGGCCGAGGGGTAGTCGGAGCTGATGCTGAGCGAGTCGACGGAGAAGCCGAACGGGTCGGTGGAGTCGACGCTGTTGTTGGTCATCAGGTCGTTGAGGATCTCGACCGCGTCCTCGCCGTCGTTGTTGCGGTCGGCTCCGGTGTGGTCGGAGATCATGAAGAGGCCGCCGCCGTTCTTCACGAAGTTCATGATCGCCGTCTTCTCGGCGGTGGTGAAGAGGGTGTTCGGTTCCGGCAGGACCAGGGTGTCGAAGTTCGCGAGGTCGGTCGCCGCGGAGCCGCCGTAGGTCAGGCTGGAGCCCGAGGGCAGCGTCTTGAGGCTGTAGTCGCCGGACTTCTGCAGGGCGACGCCCCAGGACGAGATGGCTCCGGTCCAGTCGGTCTCGGCGGACGGCGAGGAGTCCTCGCCGAGCGGGTCGGGCTGGCTGGTGGAGATGATCCAGTCGGCGTTGCCGGCCGTTTCGGCGTGGGCGTTGTCGAACAGGATGCGGTGGGGGGTGGCCGCGTGGGCGGGCGTGGCGGTGGCGCTGACCTGGAGAGCGGCTCCGGTGACGAGCAGACCGAAGCCGGCCAGGACGGTGGTGACCTTGCGCTTGCGGCGGGATCTCGGTGATCCAAGCATCCGGCGAACCTCCGTGACGGAAGGGTGGGGAGACGAGGGTGCGGGCGCCGATCTGCGCGCGTAGACCCCGCGACGAAGGGTTCTACACGCGTGGAACGATTGAAAGGTACATGGCATACCGCTGCTGTGAACAGAAAGCGCGGGCAATGACGCGGACGATGCGGCGGACGATGTTGCCGACGATTCCTTCGACGTCTCGTTCGGCGATTCCTACGGCGATTTCCCTGGCGATCCGCCCTCCCGGGCAAGCGGAACCGACTGCACCACCCCGCAGCGGGCACAAGGAAGGCAACGGGCAAGACAACGGGTCTCGCAGAGGAGGGGCGGACATGGAGATCGACGGCATCATCAGTGCCATCTTCATCGGCATCGTCATCGGTGTCCTGGGCCGGCTCGTCATTCCGGGTCGCCAGCGCATCGGCGTGCTCTGGACGATCCTGGTCGGCATCCTGGCCGCGCTGCTCGGTTCGGCCATCGCGGCGGGCCTGGGGGTGGCCGACACCGACGGGGTCGACTGGGTGGAGTGGCTCATCCAGATCGCGCTCGCCGCGGTCGGCGTGGCGGCACTGGACCGCTCGAAGGCACGCCGCTGACCGATGGTCACGCCGGGGCGGTGAGACCCCGGGTCCCGGACGGCCGTCGGCCCTTGGCCGTCCGGGACGGGCTGGCGCGAGCCGGCCGGTGGACGACGTCGCGGGTCTTACTTGGGCACGTAGAGGTACGGCGTCGTCGTGGTCAGCGCCGCGAAGCCGAGGCGTTCGAGGATCGGGCGGCTCTGGTCGGAGGCGTCGACCTGGAGGTAGCGGTAGCCGCGTTCGGCGGCGATGCGGGCGCGGTGGGCGATCAGGGCGCGGTAGATGCCGCGGCCGCGCCAGGCCGGGACGGTGCCGCCGCCCCACAGACCGGCGAACGGTGTGCCGGGGATCATTTCCATCCGGGCCGAACTCACCGGTTCGTCACCGGCGAGGACGACCAGGGCGACGATCGCGTCCGGGTCGGCGGCGAGCCGGGCGAGCACGAGATCCCGCAGCCAGGAGGCGTCGCGACCGAACGCCTTCTCGTTCGCCTCGGCCATCAGGTCGACGCCCGCCCGGTCGGTCACGGGCACGATGCGCACCCCGTCCGGGGGTGGGGCGTCCACGAGCTGGCCGCTCGTCTCGCCGATCATCAGGGTCTCCTCCGGCTCGGCCGTGAACCCGGCGTCCAGCAGCCGTCGTCCCAGGTCGGCGGGCTGGTCGTGACCGTGGTGTTTCCACTCGAACTCTTTGCCCCGCCCGGCGAAGTAGGCGATCTGTGCGGCGATCGCGGCGCCGGCGCCGGCGGCATCGAGGTCCGACCAGAGGACGCCGTTCCAGCCTCCCTCGCCGCCGACGTGGCGGACCACGCCTCCGGTCCGCTCGACACGGGCGTCGGAGCTCTCGGGACGGGCGCCTTCGCGCATGTCCCGGTCGTACAGGGCGAGTATCGCGGCATGATCCATACGGCCACTCCAGCATTCCCGCGCGGCGCCCACAAAGGAATTAACGCCGCCCGGGCCGGGCGCCACCGTAGATCACCCCGCCCGGCGGGAGAGCCGTACGCCCGGCCCGAGACCCGCCGAGACCCGTGACCGGGGCGGCCTGCGACCGCACCCGGCGTCCCGGGGACCGGTCCGGCCCGCGGCCCGGCGGCCGATCCGACGACCGGGCGGCGGACGGCCGCCAAGGTCGACACCGCTGGCGGGCACCGCCCGACAGGCGCGGCCACCCACGGCCGACACCTCCGGCGGACACCACCCCATGTGCGCGGCCACCCACGCCCGGACCGGCGCCCACCGAGGAATTGACGGCCCACGGGAGAGCCCTACGCCCGACCCGAGGCCCGCCGAGGGCCGTGACCGGAGCGGCCGGCTCCCACACTCGGCTTCCCGACTCCGCTCCGGCCCATGGCCAGGCAGCCGAGCCGACGCCCGCGAGGCAGTCGGCCGCCGCGACCGACCGTTGGCGGGCACCGCCCGATGTGCGCGGCCACCGATGCCCGACATCTCCGGCGGGCATCGCCGATATGCGCGCCCCCCTCCGGACCGGCGGCCTCGTGTCGAGGCGGGACACGAGGTCGGCCGGAGGCCTGGGCGGCCGCCTGTCGGCCGCCCGCAGGCCCCCGTCCTGCCAGGGGGCCTGCGGATCCGGGCGACGGCGGCTCAGCGCTCCGCGCGTGGGCGGAACCGGCGGTAGAGGACCGCTCCGGCCAGCACCATGGCCGCGCTGCCCGCGACGGCGGGCAGCGTGGCATCGGCACCCGTGTGGGCGAGCGAGGACGAGTCCCGGTGGACCGCCGGGGCCTGGGGCGCCCTGGCGTGCGGAACGGTCTTCGGACCCGTGCCCGGGGCGTGGCGCTGGGGCTCGGGGGCCGACGGCTGGCGGGTCGGCGGCACCGGCGTGGGCTTGGCCGGGTGACCCGGCACGACCCGGTGCGGCGGCTTGTCGTCCGAGACGTTCACGGACTTGTTGCCGAACACCGGGTTCAGCGCTCCGGCGACGCCCACGCCGTTGCCGCTGGCGTTCACCGGCACGTGGACCGGCACCTGCACCTGGTTGCCGGAGACCACGCCGGGCGAGCCGACGGCCTCGCCCCGCGCCGCCGCTGCGGACGCCGGCCCGGCACTCGGCGCGGCGCCCTTGTTCACGCAGGTGTTGCCGAACACGGGGTTCAGCAGTCCCACGGCGCCCACGCTGTTGCCGCACAGGTTGACCGGGAGGTTCACCGGCAGCTGGACGTTGTTGCCGGAGACCACGCCGGGCGAGCCGGCCGCGGTCCCCGCGGCGGTGGAGTCGGCGAACGCCGGCATCGTCACGGCGGCCATCGCGCCGGAGGCGGCTGCTACAGCGATCACACCGTTTCGGGTGGCCCGTCTCATGGGGTCCCTGCCTTCCAGACATGTCGCGGGCACTCACCCGCACCAGGTAAAACGCGGGCGAACCGGCCGAGTTATGCCCAATCCGTCATTCACCCCTTTGGGCGCCTCGGATCGAACGTTCTCTCTCCCCCGCAGCGCCCCCGTACCCCCCGCACAACGGCCCGCGCAACGGCCCTCGCGGCGCCTCTCTCAGCGCCCCTCCTCGCACCGCCACCGGCGCACGCGGGGCGCATCAGGGGCGCTCGTCCGTCCGGAGGCGAGCCCTGCGGAGGCCGCCTATCGTGATCCGGGGCGCCGTGGGCCCGGTCCGCTGCGGGGCGTCCCTGGAGGCACTGATGCTGGCCATGCTGTCGACGCGGCCCGGACGGCGCCGCTGCGCGCTCGCCGCGGGCGCGGCACTGACCCTGCTGGGCGCGGCGCTGCCGAAGGCGGTCTCGGCCGGGGACGACCGGTCCGCCCTGTCCCGGTTCTACGACCAGAAGGTCTCCTGGACGGCGTGCGACGCGCTCGACGGCGCGCCCGACGACCTCCAGTGCGGCAAGGTGACCGTCCCGCTCGACTACGCCCGCCCCGAGGCGGGCACCCTCGACCTGGCGCTGGCCCGTTACCGGGCCACCGGCGACAAGCGGGGCTCGGTGCTGCTGAACTTCGGCGGCCCCGGTGGCGCGGGCGTTCCCGAGCTCGCCTACGGCGGCAAGGAGTTCATGGAACTGACGGACGGCTACGACGTGGTGTCCTTCGACCCCCGGGGGGTCGGCCGCTCCTCTCCGGTCAGCTGCGGGGACACGGAGGGCGAGGAGGGGCTCGGCGCCCTGGACGACGCCTCCGCGCTCGACGATCCGCGGGCGCTGATGACGAAACTGAAGGACGCGGCCGCCGCCTGCGAGAAGAACTCGGGGCCCGTCCTGCCGCACATCGGCACGGTCGACGCGGCACGGGACATGGACGTGATGCGCCAGGCGCTGGGCGACAAGAAGCTCAACTACCTCGGCTTCTCCTACGGCACCCGGCTGGGCGCGGTCTACGCGGCCCAGTTCCCCGGCAAGGTGGGCCGGCTGGTGCTCGACGGCGTCGACACGCTCACCGAGCCGCTCGCCGAGCAGGGCATCGCGGGCGCCCGGGGCCAGCAGGTGGCTCTGGAGGACTTCGTCGACTGGTGCGTGAAGGACATCGCCTGCCCGTTCGGCCAGGACGCGCGGACGGCCCGCGAGGAGGTGGTCCGTCTGGTCCGCTCGCTCGACGACGATCCGCTGCCGACGGACTTCGGCCGCGACTTCACCGGTCAGGACCTCGTGGCCGCGCTCGGCCAGGGGCTGTACAGCAAGGAGTTGTGGCCGTCGCTGGAGCGGGCGCTCGCCCAGCTCGTCGAGGACGGCGACGCCGGGGGGATCATGGCCTTCGCCCAGGGCGGCCTGGCCTTCCCGGTGCGGTCGCCGGGCGCTGCCGACCCCTCCCCCAGCCCGTTGGTCGACGTCGAGGACGTCCCCGTCGACAACCTCCCGGCCGCACTGATGGCGATCAACTGCGCCGACGACCCCGACCGCCCCACCGCCGAGCGGATCGCCGCGGACCTCGAGCGGCTGCGGGCCGACTACGACAAGGCGTCCCCGGTCTTCGGCCGGTACCGCCTCACCGAGGTGCTGCTCTGCTACGGCAGGCCCAGGGGCACCGGCTTCATCCGCGACGAGGTCAAGGACCTGGACACGCCGGAGATGCTCCTCGTCGGCACCCGGGGCGACCCGGCGACGCCGTACCGCTGGACCGTGGAGACGGCCGAGCGCCTGGGCGACTCGGCCGTGGTGCTCGACAACAAGGGCGAGGGCCACACCGGCTACGGGTCGTCCAAGTGCGTGCACCGCAAGGTCGACGACTTCCTGCTGTACGGCTCCCTGCCGTCCAGCGGCAGTTCCTGCGGGCCCGACCAGGACGGCGGCTGAGTGCGCCGGTACGCGCCCTGGCTGCTCGTCGCCCTCTGCGCGGCCGGGGCGCTGGTCGCGTCGTCCGCCGCGTCGGGGTGGTGGTGGTGCGCGGCGGTTCCGCTGCTCGCCCTGACCGCGCTGGGCGGGTGGGACGTGGTGCAACGCCGGCGGGCGCCGCTGCGCATCCATCCCCTGGTCGGCCGGCTGCGGTACCGGGTGCGGGAGCCGGCGGACCCGCTCGGCGGCGGGCGGGACGCGGACGAGTTCCTCGTGCCGTCGATGTGCCCGCTGCCGCCGCCCGAGGAGGAGCCGCGGGTGCGCGTGGGCGGACCGGAGTGCAGGCTGCCGTACGACATGGCGCTGATGAACGTGTCCGCGATGAGTTTCGGGGCGCTGTCCGCGCAGGCGGTGCTCGCCCTCGGCCGGGGTGCCGCGCTGGGCCGCTTCGCGCAGGACACCGGGGAGGGCGGGCTGTCGGACCACCATCTGCGCGGCGGCGGGGACCTGATCTGGGAGATCGGCTCGGGGTACTTCGGCTGCCGTACGTCCGACGGGGGTTTCGAGGCGCGGGAGTTCGCGGACAAGGCGGCGCTGCCCGAGGTGAAGTGCGTGTCGCTGAAGATCTCGCAGGGGGCCGGTCCGGGCGGCGGGGTGCTGCCGGGGGCCAAGGTGAGCGCGGAGATCGCGCGGGCACGGGGCGTGACCGAGGGTGAGACCGTGGTGTCGCCGCCCCGGCACAGGGTGTTCTCGACCCCGCGTGAACTGGTGCTGTTCCTGGCGCGGATGAGGGAGCTGGCCGGCGGCAAGCCGACGGGCCTCAAGCTGTGCGTGGGGTCGCGGCGGCAGTTCCTCGCGGTGTGCAAGGCGATGCTCGCGGAAGGCGTGACGCCCGACTTCGTCGTGGTGGACGGGTCGGAGGGCGGGACGGGCGCCGGGCCGCCGGGGTTCGCGGACCGTCTGGGGATGCCGCTCACCGAGGGGCTGATCACCGTGCACAACGCGCTCGTGGGCAGCGGCCTCAGGGACCGGGTCCGGATCGGGGCGAGCGGCGGGATCGCCACGGGCTCGGACATCGTCAGACGGCTCGCCCAGGGCGCCGACTACACCAACGCGGCCCGCGCGATGATGTCCGCGCTCGGCTGCGTCCGGGCCGGCCGCTGCCACACCAACACCTGCCCGGCCGGCGTCGCCACCCAGGACCCGTGGCGGGCACGGGCCCTGGACGTGGGCGACAAGGCGCGGCGGATCCACCGCTACCAGCGGGAGACGGTCCGCAGCGCCGTCCGGATCATGGCGGCGATGGGCGTACCGGGGCCGGGCGGTCTCGGCCCCGGGCATCTCCTGCGCCGTACGGACGCGAGGACGGTCCGCTCCTACGCCGAGCTGTACGAGTGGCTGGAGCCGGGCGCCCTGACCGCCGGGCCGCCGGTCTCCTGGGCGGCGGACTGGGCCGCGGCGGACCCGGACGGCTTCGGCTGACGCTCAGCTCACGAACGCCTCGATCGCGGCCGTCAGCTCGGCGGGCTTCTCCACGGGCAGCTCGTGACCGGCGTCCAGGATGCGGACCGTCGCGTCCGGGTACGCCTTCGCCATCCGCAGCATCTGCCGTACGGGCAGCTGGATGTCGTGGTAGCCGTGGATCATGAGGGTGGGGGCCTGGATCTCCCCCACCCGGTCCAGGACGTCGAAGGCCCGCATGGCGCCGTACAGCGTCATCACGACCTCGCGCGGGGTGTCGGCCGAGGCCTTGACGTAGGCGCGGATCTCGTCGCGCGGGTATCCCGGGGCGAAGGCGCGCTGGATGTTGGCGGCGACGAACAGCTTGTACGGGACGAGGGTGGAGGCGGCCATCAGCAGGCCCCGGCCCCGGCTGTACGTCATCCTGCCGATGGAGTTCACCAGGATCATGCGCTCCACGCGCTCGGGGTGGGAGAGGGCGACGGTCTGCGCGATCATCCCGCCCATCGAGTGGCCGACCAGCACGCACCGCTCGATCTTGAGGTGGTCGAGGAGGGCGATGAGGTCCTTCGCCAGCTCCGCCACGGTCCTGACGCCCGCGCCGGTGCTCTCGCCGTGCCCGCGCAGGTCGAACCGGACCACCCGCCGCGTGTCGGAGAAGTGGGCGATCTGGTGGTCCCAGCGGTGCCGGTTCGCCGTCCAGCCGTGCACGAACACCAGGGGCACCCCACCGCCGTCGCGCGGGCCCTCGTCGTCGTACGTCAGGGCTGCGCCGTCGACTTCGAGCTGCGGCATGGGTTCCTCCTGCGTATGTCCCGGTTACTGACGCGTACGGTAACCGGGAGCCGGGGCTGTCGTCACCGTCGTTCACCGGGGAAATCGAGGAGGGACCCGCGGACGTACCGCCGTACAGTCCGACACAACGGGCCACTTGACCTCTTTGCGCCTGTTACCCCGAATGCCCCGTCAGTGAATCAGTCCTATGGTGCTCATATGGAGCACGCACTCAGCCCCGCGACCCTCTCCGAACTGCGCCGTCCGCGCCCCTATCCCGCGGTGTCCGTGCTGACCCCGACGCACCGCCGGGATCCCCTGAACGCCCAGGACCGGGTCCGGCTGCGCAATGTCGTGGCCGAGGCGAAGAAACAGCTGGATTCCGACCCCGCGGTCACCCGTGAGCGGCGCTCCGACGTCGCCGAGCAGCTCGACCGGGCCCTGGCCGAGGTCGACCTGGCGCACGCCGAGGACGGTCTGGTGATCTTCGCCGCACCGGGCGAGCACCAGGTGTGGTCACTGGCCCGCCCGGTTCCGGAGCGGGTCGTGCTCTCGGACACCTTCCTCACCCGCAACCTGGTCTCCGCGCAGGCCGCCGAGCGGCCGTACTGGGTACTGTCGGTCTCCGCCGACCGGGCCACCCTGTGGAACGGCGGTCCGGACCGGGTCACCGAGGAACAGGTCGGCGGCTTCCCGCTGACCAGGCCGCAGGAGAACTTCGACGCCGAACGCCAGGAGCAGATCGGCGACATGCCGAGCACGTTCCGCGACGAGGGCACCCGCCATTTCCTGCGCGACGCCGACGCCGCGATGAACCGGCTGCTGCGCCAGGCCCCGCGGCCGCTGTACGTCACCGGTGAGCAGGCGGCGCTGTCCGCCCTCGACGACATCGGAACCGTCACCAGGGCCGCGGTGCACGTCCCGCACGGCGGGCTGTCGCACGGCACTCCGGACGCGGTCTGGCAGGCGGTACGGCCGATGGTCGCCGCCGAGGCGCGCAGAAGCGTGGACACCGTCAACCGGGCGCTCGAATCGGCCCTCGGCCGCAAGGAGTTCGCGGCCGGCGTCGACGAGGTGTGGCAGAGCGCCCGGGAGGGCCGGGTCCGGCTGCTGGCCGTCGAGGAGAACTACCGCGTGACCGTACGGGACGACGGCGACCATCTGATCCCGGCCGTGAGCGGCGACCTCGACGCCCGCGAGGACATCGTGGACGAGATCGTCGAGCAGTGCCTGGAGACGGGTGCCGACGTGCGCTTCGTGCCGGACGGCACCCTGAGCGACGCGGACGGCATCGCGGGCGTGCTGCGGTACTGAACGCCGTGGCGGGCGACCCGCCGCGGGTCGCCCGCCACGCCGACGCGCCACCGCCCGACCCGCCGTCACCCGGCCGCCCCCGCCCGACGCGTGCTTCCGCCCGGCGTACGCTACGGCGTGATCGTCGGCCGGGAGGGAGAGGGCACGTGGGAGACCTGCTGGGCGTGGCGGTGCTGGGAGCCGGGCACATGGGCTCCGACCACATACGGCGCCTCGACCGCGTGGTGAGCGGAGCCAGGGTGGCCGCCGTGGCCGACCCCGACGCGGTGCGCGCGAAGGACGCCGTCGCCGGGATCGAGGGAGTCTCGGTCCACACGGAGACGGAGGCCGCGCTGGACGCGCCCGGCGTCGAGGCGGTGCTGATCGCCTCGCCCGGCCCGGCACACGAGGAGGCACTGCGCTCGGCGCTCGCCCGGGGGCTTCCGGTGCTGTGCGAGAAGCCGATGGTGCCGGACGCGGCGGGGGCCCTGCGGGTCGTCGAGGCGGAGGCGCGGCTCGGCCGCCGCCTCACACAGGTCGGGTTCATGCGGCGCCACGACGCCGAGTACCGCCGGCTCAAGGCGCTGCTGGACGGCGGGCGGCTGGGGCGGCCGCTGATGCTGCACTGCGTGCACCGCAACGTCTCCTCGCCGCCGGACTTCACCAGCGCGATGCTGATCGACAGTTCGGTGTCCCACGAGATCGACGCGGCCCGCTGGCTGCTCGGCCAGGAACTCACCGCGGTCACCGTGCTGCGGCCGCGCCCTTCGCCCGGCGCCCCCCTGGGGCTGCTCGACCCGCAGTTCGTGCTGTTCGAGACCGACGGGGGCGCCCTGGTCGACGTGGAGGTCTTCGTCAACTGCGGCTTCGGCTACCAGGTGCGCTGCGAGGCCGTGTGCGAGGCGGGCAGCGCACGCATCGGCGACGACGACGGCATGCTCGTGACCGCGCGGGGCGGCGCCGCCGTCGAGGTGCCGCAGGACTACCTGGTCCGGTTCGAGGCGGCCTACGACCGCGAGGTGCAGACCTGGGTCGACGACGCCCGGCGGGGCCGGGTCACCGGCCCGACGGCCTGGGACGGTTACGTGGCCGCCGTCGTCGCCGAGGCCGGGGTCCGGGCCCTGCGGAGCGGCGAGCGCGTCGGAATCACCCTCGCGCCGCGCCCGGACCTGTACGGCGGGCACGGCGGCTGACGCGCGGGCACCCCCGGTGTCGCCGGGCCCCGCCGCCGCGCGGGGCTCTCAGACATTGCCGAGCAGGGCCTGCAGCCCCTCGTCGACCGCGGCCCCGACGTCCTCCCGTCCCGCCGGGACCACGGCGTAGCTGCGCAGCAGGAAGCGGTGCAGGGCGGGGGTGTCGAACTGGAGCAGGGCCATACCGAACGGCGAGTGCAGTTCCACCACCGTCCGGGCAAGGCCGCACGGCCAGATGTGCACGTCACCGGTGCCCGCCGGACCGCCGAGCCCCTCCTCCAGCAGCGCGCGGCCGAAGGTCCAGGTGGCGGCCTCGTCGGCGAGGGAGACCTCCGCCGGGAAGTCGAGGTGGACGGCGAACGGGTCGTCGGAGGCGTAGCGCAGCGTCGCGGGAACGGGCAGTTCCCTGTCCTCCCCGGTGATCAGGCGGGCGCGGACGGACTGTTCGAGGGTGATGTCCATGCTTGTAGGACTTCGGAGGGGCCGATCGCATTACGCAAAAGCGGGCGGGAATTGATGTGATCTGCATCACGGCACGGCGTAATGGAACATACGACCGTCGAACACCCGCCTGACGGTCACCCCGCAGGCCCCTCCAGTCCCCCAAGTCCCGTACTTCACCTACGACTTGATCCCCTGGGCGGCGTGCGACCAGCACCCGCGCGACCCCGCCGCAGGGACGCTGGCATATGCCGGAGACACCACCGAATCGTGTGTTGCCAAATCCCTTACACGCCGTCGCAGGCTGTGCAACAGTCGTAACGGCCCTTCCGTCCCCGTTCGTCGGACCGTCCCCGCATCGGAGTGCGCATGCCGTCCCATCTCTCTGCGGACCACCCCGCCGCCCAGCCGCCGGGGCGCGGCTCGGTCGACGCGCTGATCACGCAGACGCGACGGCTCAAGGGCGACGTGGACGCCGTACGAAGGGACGCGCAGGAGGGCGACACGACGGACCCGCAGGGCCGCTGGCAGCGGGCGTTGTGCGATCTGGCGCTCCATCAGCTCGAAGACCTCGACGCCCACCTGGCCCAGCTCCGGGACGGCCCGCCCGCGCCCGCCCCCCAGACCGCCGCGCCGGCCGCTCCCCCGCAGGGCTCGCTGCTCAGCCGGGTCGGCAGCGCGGAGTGGAACCTGCTGACGGACGACGCCGTCTGGTCCGAGGAGCTCTACGGCATCCTCGGCCGCGACCCCGCCGCTCCCCCGCTCACCCTCGACGAACTGCCGTCCCTCGTCCTCGACGAGGACCGGCCCAAGCTCACCGCGATGGTCACCGACTGCCTGGTGGACGCCCGGCCCATCGACGGCGAGTTCCGCGTCGTCCGGCCGGACGGCGAGCCGCGGACCGTGCACATGATGGGCGAGCCCGTGCTCGACGCCGACGGCGGCACCGCCTCGATGTGGGCCGTGCTGCGGGACGTCAGCGCACTGCGCCGGAGTCAGTGGGAGGTGCGCGAGAGCCGTGACTCGCTCCAGCACCACCGGAGCGGTGCGCGGACCGGACGCCGGCTCGCGGTCGAGCCGCAGGAGGCCGTGGTCCCGCCGGGGCGCGGTGCTCTGCGGCTCCCGCACGGCGGCGCCGGGTCCCTCGACCTCGCCGCCCACTGCCTGCCCGCCGCGACCAGCTCGCTGATCGGCGGCGCCTGGTACGACGCGCTCGCACTCCCCGACGGCCGGACGCTGCTGAGCGTCGGCGACCTCATCGGCCACGGCCCGGCCGTCGCCTCGGACACGGCGATGACCCTGGGCGCCCTGCGCGGCATGGGCATGGCGGGCACCGGACCCGCTCAACTCATGTCCTGGCTCGACCAGTTACTCCACGCCACCGCCCAGCCCGCGCTGGCCGGCGCCCTCTGCTGCCGCTACCGGCCCGACACCCGCACCCTGACCTGGGCGCAGGCCGGACACCCCGCCCCGCTGCTGTTCCGCGACGGGACGGGACGCCGGCTCGGCACACCCGACGGTGCGTTCCTGGGCGCGGGCTCGGGCGCCGAATACGGGCAGGCCGAGGAGACCCTCGAAGAGGGCGACCTGCTCCTGCTGCACACCGCCGGACTGACGCCCGAGGACAGGGCGCACCGGCTCCTCGACCTCGCCCCCCGCTTCCGCGAGGCGCGCAGCGCACAGGACTGCGTACGCACGCTCGTGGAGGAGCTCGGCGGGAGCGGGCGCGACGAGGACGCCTGCGTGCTCGTCGCCCGGGTCACCCCGTGATCGACGTGGCTCGGTTGTCCGTGTGGTTCAGTGTTCCTGCGGGATCGGTTGTCCGCGTGCTTCGGTCGACTGTCTGAAGACTGCCGACTCTCTCACGTCTGGGCGGTGTTGCCGCCCCGTCCTCCCCTCGGCTTCGGCAGCGCCAGCCTGATCTGCTCGCGCAGCTCGCTGATGCTCGGATAGTTCGCGTACTCCGCGGTGAGCCGGTACATCTCGCGCAGCCGGTCCCAGGTACGGCGGGAGGAGTTCGAGCCCATCGACATCAGGGCCAGGCGCGCGTAGCGGTCCGCCTGTTCGGGGTCGTCCGCGATGAAGCAGGCGGAGGCCATGGACAGATGGTCGAAGATCTTCGACCGCTCCCGTCCGTCGACCCGCAGCGCCAGCGCCTTCTCCGCGTAGTACTGGGCGTGCACGGCCGCCTGGGGCTCGAACTCGGCCAGCGTGCGGTAGGCCAGGGCCTGCATACCGTACAGATCCTCGTCCTTGAAGGTCTGCATCCAGGACGGCGGTTCCACATCGGCCTTGTCGGAGACGAAGAGGTCCTCCGCCTGACCGAGGGTGCGGCGCATGGCCTGGCCCTTGCCCATCGACGCCTGCGCCCAGGCCTCGATGGTGTGGAACATCGCCCGGGTACGGGGCAGCACATCGCTGCCGGACCCGGACTGGGCGAGCTTCATCAGGTCCATGGCCTCGTCCGGCCGGCCCAGATGAACCATCTGACGGGCCGCCCGGGACAGGGCCTCACCGGCCCGCGGCCGGTCACCGCCCTCTCTGGCGGCATGGGCGGCGATGACGAAGTACTTCTGGGCGGTGGGTTCGAGGCCGACGTCGTGCGACATCCAGCCGGCGAGGACGGCGAGGTTGGCGGCGACGCCCCACAGGCGCCGCTGGAGATGGCCGGGGTGATGGTAGGCGAGCATGCCGCCCACCTCGTTGAGCTGTCCCACGACGGCCTTGCGCTGCAGCCCGCCCCCACGGGCCGCGTCCCAGGCTCGGAACACCTCGACCGAGCGCTCCAGTTCCTCGATCTCCTCCGTCCCGATGGGGGCGGCCTCGTAGCGGTCGAACCCAGCGGGGTCGGCATGGTGGAGGAGGGGGTTGTCGAGGACGGGAGCGTCGGCGGAGAGGGTAGGGTCGGTGTGCAGCCAGTCGTACATGGCGCTGCTGAGTGCTGATCCCGCGGCGAGCGCGGCACCCGCGCCCACCAAGCCGCGTCGGTTGAGCATGAGGTCCATTCCCGTGAATTCGGTGAGGACCGCGGCAGTCCGTTCGGGCGCCCACGGCACGCCGTCGGGATGCTCCACGCTCCCGCCGCCCGGCCGTCTCCCCGTACGCCCGTGCCGGACCAGACCGAGGTCCTCAATGGTCACGACACGGCCGAGACGCTCGGTGAACAGGGCCGCCAGCACCCGCGGCACCGGATCGCGCGGGATCTCTCCCATGTCGATCCACCGCCGCACCCGGGAGGTGTCGGTCGACAGCTGGGGGTGGCCCATGGCCGCCGCCTGCCGGTTGACCAGCCTCGCGAGTTCCCCCTTGGACCAGCCGGCCAGGCCGAACAGGTCCGCCAGGCGGGTGTTGGGTTGTCCGCTCACGTAAGCCCCCAGGTTCTCGGCTGAGTTGACAGTAGCCCGGTGAAAGTTGCCGGGCGACTATTCGCCAGGGTTCGCCAGGGTGCGCCAGATGGTGTGCCACTGGGCCATGGGTGTCAGGTAGGAACGCGCCACCCCGACCCGTCCGCCGAGGGACATTCCCCAGGGTGCACCCGGGCGGACGGGCGGGGCAGCGCTTTGACTCGAAGGCACACGAAGGGATCTGTTCCGCCCATGTACGCAGCATCGTCCTCCGTGTCCGCCCCGCCCCGGTCGCTGCACTCCCGCCCGGGCGGCGGCGGCCCCTACCTCGCCCCCGCGCGAACGGCGGCCCCCGCACTGGCCGGCGTCCGCCGTCCCGCCGGGCTCGGCACGCAACCGCTCAGCGGGAGACTCGACCTGTCCGGCCCCCAGGGCACGCAGCTGCGCGCGGCGATCGCGTCGGTGCACCGGATCTGCCCGGAGTTCGCCCCGGTGCAGGTGCTGCGCCGCAGCGGACGCTCGGTGCTCCTGGTCGGCACGACCGGGCGCAGCACCGCGGTGGCGAAGTGTTTACTGGACCACTCGCCCGTGTGGGCCGAGCGGATCCGGCACGAAATAGCGGCGTACCGCACGTTCGTCCGGCAGCGCCCTCCGGTGCGGGTGCCGAGACTGATCGCGGCGGACCCGGACAACTGCACCCTGGTGATCGAGCGGATGCCGGGGCGGGTGGCGGCCCTGCAGCGGCACCCGGCGGAGGCCCCGCCGCGGGCGGACATCAGGGCGGCGCTCGGTGCGATCGTCCGGCTGAACGCCTGGCGGCCGCCCGCGGGCACCTTCGACGCACCGCTGGACTACGCCGCCCGCATCGCCCGCTACCACGAGCTCGGGCTGCTCACCGACCGGGACATGGGCGACCTGCAGAAACTGCTGCACGGCATCGCGGCCGGCGCGGGCCGGCAGGGCATGGGCCAGTTCTGCCACGGCGACGCCCTCCTGTCGAACATCCTTCTGTCACCGGCCGGTCCAGTGCTGGTGGACTGGGAGCACGCGGGGTGGTACCTGCCGGGATACGACCTGGCGACACTGTGGTCGGTCCTCGGTGACGCCCCGGTGGCGCGCCGCCAGATCAGCCAGATCGCCCAGTCGGCGGGACCGGCGTCCCGGGACGCCTTCCTGGTGAACCTGATGCTGGTGCTGACCCGGGAGATCCGCACGTACGAGACGGCCGTGCAGCGTTCGATGCACGACTCGGCCCCGACGGCCCCGGGGGCGGCCCACCCGGGTGCCGCGCCGTCCGGCGAGGAACAGCGGCTGCTGCTGCGGCGGCTGCACGACGACTGCCAGCTGGCCCGCCGGGCCGTGCGCGCGGCGGTCGGCACTCGCTGAGGGGACGAAGGTCCGCGGCGCGCCGGAACGGCGGCGTGCCGCGGACCTTCGTGCGTCCTGGGACGCGCCGAAACCCCACCTGCCGAAGCAAATGTCCTTTATGTGCGCATCATTGACGGGTTATCGGCGCATCGAGGAGGCCGCATTGCCAGGACCCGTCACTCACCCAGGCTTGTACGTCCACACCCGCAGAGCCGCCGGCGCCGTCGCCTCGGCGGCTCTGCTGCTGCCGTTGTTCGGCGCGGCGCCCTCGGCCGCCGAGGCGCGGGCGGGCGGTCTCCAGCAGGCGTTCGCCACGGCGGCCGCCACGTACCACGTGCCGCAGAGCGTGCTGCTGGGCGTCTCCTACCTCCAGTCCCGCTGGGACGCGCACGGCGGGGCACCCAGTGTGACCGGCGGCTACGGCCCGATGCACCTCACGGACGCCCGCACCGCCCTGGCCACGGCGCCCCACCACAGCGAGGGCGCGGAGGACGCCCGCGGCGACCTCGCCCGCCCGGCCCGCCGCCCGGGGACGCGGCCGCCGTCCGGCGAGGAGATCCCGGCCCGGCTGAGGACGCTCCCCCGGGCCGCGAAGCTGACCGGCCTCAGCACCCGGAAGCTGCGCACCGACCCCGCCGCCAACGTGGCGGGCGGCGCCGCCCTGCTCGCCGCCGCCCAGGAGTACCTGGGCGAGCCGCTCAGCGCGGACCCGGCGGACTGGTACGGCGCGGTGGCACGGTTCTCGGGCGCGGACGACAGCGCGACCGCCGCCACCTACGCCGACGACGTGTACGAGGTGCTGCGCACCGGGCAGCGGCGGGTCACGGACACCGGCGAGCTGGTCGCGCTGTCCGCGCAGCCGAAGCTGGCGCCGCGGACCGCCCAGTTGGACCGGGCCGGTCTGCGCCACGCGTCCGCCGAGGGCACCGAGTGTCCCGCGTCGGTGTCCTGCGAGCGGATCCCGGCTCCGTACGAGGCGTTCGGCAACGGCGACTACGGCAACCACGACGAGGCCGACCGGCCCACGTCCTCGCCGCTGCGGTACGTCGTCGTCCATGACACCGAGGGCGGCTGGGAGGGGGTCATCAACCTGGTCCAGGATCCCACCTATGTGTCCTGGCACTACTCGCTGCGCTCCACCGACGGGCACATCGCGCAGCACGTGCGGGTGAAGGACGTGGCCTGGCACTCGGGCAACTGGTACGTGAACACCCACTCCATCGGTCTGGAGCACGAGGGCTTCCTCGCCCAGCCGGACTCCTGGTACACGGAGGCGATGTACAAGTCGTCCGCGCGCCTGGTGGCGTTCCTGGCGGCGAGATACGGCATCCCGCTGGACCGGCAGCACATCCTGGGCCACGACACCGTGCCCGGCCCGACCACGGCGACCGTCCCCGGCATGCACACCGACCCGGGCCCGTACTGGGACTGGCGGCACTACTTCGAACTGCTGGGCCGGCCTCTCACGGCCACCGGGCGCGCGGGCGGCGGCGTCGTGACGATCCGGCCGGACTACGCGGCGAACCGGCCGGTGTACAAGGACTGTGTCAAGGGCATGACCTGCGCGGCCCACGGTTCCAGCGCGGTGCGGCTGTACTCCGACCACGACGAGAAGTCGGCCCTGATCAAGGACGTCGGCCGGGGCACCGGCCCGACCACCGGCGTCAACGACATCTCCTCGCGGGTCTCCACCGGCCAGCAGTACGCCGTCGCCGACACCTGGGGCGACTGGACGGCGATCTGGTATCTCGGGAAGAAGGCCTGGTTCAGGAACCCCCAGGACAGGCCCACGGCGGTGCCCTCGACGGGGGTCCTGATCACCCCGAGGGCGGGCAGGGAGAGCGTCCCGGTGTACGGGAGGGCCTACCCGGAGACGTCCGCGTACCCGGCGGGGGTCCCGGCCCAGCCGGTCTCCCCGCTGCCGTACACCCTGCCGAAGGGCCAGAAGTACGTGGCCGGCGACCGGGTGCCGGGCGAGTACTTCTACGCGGTCGGCTTCGACACCGGCGCGCACCGGACCGTCCGGGGCAAGGATCTGTACTACGAGATCCAGTACGGCCACCGGGTGGCGTTCGTGCGGGCCGCGGACGTGACGGTCGTTCCGGCGTCCTGACCCCTCAGCCCTGCTGGAACAGCTCCGCCGGGAGCGGCTTCAGCAGGGCGTACAGGTCGTCGGTGATGGGGCGGTCCCAGGCGGCGATGGTCACCAGGACGTTGTCGCTGCGGTCGAACTGGACGCAGGAGATCCGGCTTTCGGAGAGCTTCAGCCGGCGCACGATGAGCAGGTTGTCGCCCTGCATCACCGGCATGTCCTCGGTGCCGACGACGGTCACCTCCTCGTCGTTCTCCAGCGCGAGCAGCAGCTGGGCCACCTCGAAGGGGACCTCCCCCTCGGCGACCTCGCGGGCCGGGGAACCCTCGGGAAGGTTCCCGATGATCATCGCGGGGCCGCGGCCGCCGAACAGGTCGTAGCGCAGGAAGACGCCCTGGCAGCTGCCGTCGGGGGCGGGCAGCAGCCCGGCGCCCAGATTGCCGGGCCAGTCGCCCGGATCCATGGCCAGGACGTCGAAGTCGGGGCCGGCGGGGGTGGCGCTGCGGCGGCGGAGGAACGACATGCGGCCATGGTACGGGGTACCGTCCGGCGGCGACGCCGAGGGAAGCCCCGGCTCGCCGCCCGGGCCCGAGCAGCACATCCCCCGACCCCGGCCCCTGCCACCGGCCGGGCCCACCCGGTCGCCCGTGGCCTTGTCGACTCGGTGCGACGGGGGCTGCTGGGCGTGGCGGGTGTGCCGGTGGGACGAGAGGTCCGCAGGGGGCGTTGTCCCCGCAGGGGTGCCCCGCGGAGGCGGGAGTCCGCGAAGACAGCAGACCCGCGAGGGCAAGAGCCCCGCAGAGACGGGCAACCCGCGAGAGCGGGCTCCGGCCGGCACGGGCAACCCAAAGGCGACAGCCCCACGGAGACCGGCGAGCCGCGGAGGCGAGAACCCCGCACAGACGGGCAGCCCGCGAGGGCAAGAGCCCAACAGAGACAGACGGCCCGAGGGACCAGGGCCCCGCAGAGGGCAAGTAACCCACGAGGACGAGAGCCCCACAGAGACGGGCAACCCACGAGGACGGGGTTCGGCTGGGACGGGCTCCGGCCGAGGCGAGCGGCCCATGGGAGGAGAGCCCCGTAGAGGCGGCCGGCCCGCGAGGGCGAAGGGCCCTGCGGAGGCAGGCGGCCCGCGAGGGCGAAGGGTCCGCCGAGGCAGGCAACCCGCGAGGGCAGGGTACGGCCGGGACGGGCTCCGGCCGAGGCGAGCGGCCCGAGGGACGAGAACCCCTCGGAGACAAGCGACCCGAAGGGCGAAAGCCCCGACGAGACGGGCGGCCCGCACGGGCGGGCTCCGGCCGGGACCGGCTCAGCCAAGGTCGGCTCCAGCCAAGGTCGGCTCCGGCCTGGGTAGAGGGGGCGGCCCTGGCTGAGGGGGGTGATCGGGGGTCGGCGGTGGTGGTGGTCACTCCTCGGCCGGGGGTGGGGGGACCACCGCGACCGGGCTCGCCGCGTGCAGCAGGACGGCATGGGTGACGGAGCCCAGCATGCGGGCGGGGACCAGCAGCCGGCGGCGGTGGCGGCCCACGACGAGGAGGTCGGCGTCCTTGGAGGCGGCGACGAGGAGTGCGGCCGCGTCGCCGGGAAGGGGAAGGAGTTCGGCGGCCACCCCGGGGTGCCGGGCGCGGTGCGGGGCGAGGAAGCCGTCGGCGAGGGTGCGGGTCTCGTGCTCGATGGCACGCTGGTCGTAGACCGGCGCGGCCAGGTCACCCGGCGAGACCCAGGTCTGGATCGGCCACGGATAGGCGGCGATCACCTGGAGGCGGGCGCCGCGCAGGGCCGCCTCGGTGAAGGCGAGGTCGAGGGTGGCGTCGTCCGGGCCGTCGACCTTCAGACCCACGACCACGCGGGGCCCCGGCCCGGCCGGGAACGTGTCGTCGACCTCCCGGCCGGGCCGGGGCACCACCACGACCGGGCACTCCGCGTCCCGGGCCGCGGTCAGCCCGTTGGAGCCGAGCAGCAGGCTCGCGAAGCCGCCCCGGCCGCGTGAGCCGAGCACCAGCAGCTGGGCCTCGGCGCCCAGTTCGGGCAGGAGGGCACCGGGGGCGCCGTCCAGGGCGAGGTACTCCGTGTCGGGCAGGTCCTCGGTGTCCGCCAGCCGGGCGCGGACGTCGGCGAGGACCGGATCGTCCTTCGGCGGCGGGGGGACGACGACGGGCGCGCCGGGCTGTGTCCAGGCGGAGTGGTGGCGTACGTGGGCCACACGCAGCGGCGCCCCGCGCCGGCGGGCTGCGTCGACGGCCCAGTCCAGGGCGCGCCCGCTGTCGTCGGAACCGTCGACCGCCGCGACGACCGGCAGGGTGCTCATGGTCCTCACCTCCGGAATGCGACCTACCTCCTGCTGGAGCCCAGCCTTGCCCAGGCGGAGCCCCAGGAGGGCCTACGGCATCGCGTGTCCGGAAAAACGGGCGGAACACCCCCGGTTCGGCCCGCCGCGGCGGGCCGTGTCTGACCTAGGTGAGGTCGAACTCCCCCTCTCGCGCCCCCGACACGAACGCGCCCCACTCCGCGGGCGTGAAGATCAGGGAGGGGCTCTCGGGGCGCTCGCTGTTGCGCATCGCGATGAATCCCTCGACGAAGGCGATCTGGACATCCCCCAGACCCCGGCTGCTCGACTGCCACTCGGCGTTGCTGAGGTCCAGCTCCGGCTTCTCCCAGCCCTTGGGCGGCTGCTGCTGGATGGTGCTCTCGGCCACGTCCGTGCTCCTCCCGGTTCGTCGTCCGCGGGCCAGCCTAGCCATCGGTACCGGGTGCCGACAGAGCACGTGAGGGGTACCTTTCAGGACTCGGGTGGCCGCGCTCCCACGAGCCACATGGAGAAGAACTGCGAGCCGCCGCCGTAGGCGTGTCCGAGGACCTTCCGGGCGCGTTCCACCTGGTGTTCCCCGGCCTGGCCGCGCACCTGGAGGGCGGCCTCGGCGAAGCGGATCATGCCGGAGGCGCCGATCGGGTTGGTGGACAGGACGCCGCCCGACATGTTGACGGGCAGGTCGCCGTCGAGTTCGGTCACCCCGGACTCGGTGAGCTTCCAGCCCTCGCCCTCGGCGGCGAAGCCGAGGTTCTCCAGCCACATGGGCTCGTACCAGGAGAACGGCACGTACATCTCGACGGCGTCGATGTCCCGGCGCGGGTCGCCGACGCCGGCCTGGCGGTAGACGTCGGCCGCGCAGTCCTTGCCGGCCTGCGGGGAGACGGCGTCCTTGCCGGCGAAGAGGGTCGGTTCGCTGCGCATCGCGCCGCCGAGCATCCAGGCCGGCGGGCGGGGCGAGCGGGCCGCGCCGGCCCGGTCGGTGAGGACCATCGCGCACGCGCCGTCGGAGGAGGGGCAGGTCTCCGAGTAGCGGATCGGGTCCCACAGCATGGGCGAGGCCTGGACCTTCTCCAGGGTGAGGTCGTGCTCGTGCAGATGGGCGTACGGGTTCTTCAGCGCGTTGCGCCGGTCCTTGTACGCCACCAGCGAGCCGATGGTGTCGGGCGCGCCGCTGCGCCGCATGTACGCGCGCACGTGCGGGGCGAAGAAGCCGCCCGCCCCGGCCAGCAGGGGCTGCTGGAAGGGGATCGGCAGGGACAGTCCCCACATGGCGTTGGACTCGGACTGCTTCTCGAAGGCCAGCGTCAGCACGGTGCCGTGCACCCGGGCCGCGACCAGGCCCGCGGCGACGAGCGCGGTGGAGCCGCCCACGGATCCCGCCGTGTGCACCCGCAGCATCGGCTTGCCGACCGCGCCGAGCGCGTCGGCGAGGTACAGCTCGGGCATCATCACGCCCTCGAAGAAGTCGGGCGCCTTGCCGATGACCACGGCGTCGATGTCGGCCCACGTCAGCTCGGCGTCCTCAAGCGCGCGGAGCGCGGCCTCGCGGACGAGCCCCGCGATCGAGACGTCCCGGCGTGCCGCCACGTGCTTGGTCTGGCCGATTCCGACGACGGCCACGGGTTCCTTGCTCATCGCGGATCCCCTTCGAGTACGGCGACGAGGTTCTGTTGCAGACACGGCCCGGACGTGGCGTGGGCGAGCGCCCGGTCGGACTCGCCGCGGTGGACACGGGCGGCGGCCTCGCCGATGCGGACGAGCCCGGCCGCCATGATCGGGTTGGCGGCGAGGGCGCCCCCGGAGGGGTTGACGCGGACGTCGTCGCCGAGCTTCAGCGCCTTGCGCAGGACGACCTCCTGCGAGGTGAACGGCGCGTGCAGCTCGGCGGTGTCGACGGGCCGTTCGAAGGCGCCGGCCTTCTCGGCGGCCAGCCGGGTGGAGGGCGAGTCGGTGAGGTCGCGCACGCCGAGGGCGTGGGCCTCGATGCGGTGGTCGATGCCCCGGATCCAGGCGGGGCGCTCGCACAGCTCGCGGGCCCGCTTCCCCGCCGCGAGGATCACGGCGGCGGCGCCGTCGCCGATCGGCGGGCAGTCGCCGGTGCGCAGGGGGCGTACGAGGTAGTCGCCGTGCGGCAGTGGACCCCGCAGCTGCGCGTGCGGGTTGCCGGCCCCGTCGGCCCGGCTGCGGGCGGCGATCCCGGCGAGCGCGGGCTCGTCGGTGTCGCCCGCGTCGATCAGCGCCTGTGCCTGGAGGGCGGCGAGGGCGACGGAGTCGGGCCACAGGGGGGCGAGGTAGTAGGGGTCGAGCTGCCGGGTGAGCACGTCCCGCACGGACCCGGGCGAGGACTTGCCGTACGCGTACACCAGCGCGGTGTCGGCGTCCCCGGTCAGCAGTTTCGTCCACGCCTCGTACAGCGCCCAGGCGCCGTCCATCTCGACGTGGGACTCGGAGATGGGCGGCCAGGCGCCGACGCCGTCGAGGGCGAGGGTGAAGGAGAAGGCGCGGCCGGCCAGGTAGTCGCTGGAGCCGGAGCAGGTGAAGCCGATGTCGGCGGTCTTCAGGCCGGTCCGCTCCAGCACGTCGTGCAGGACCGGCATGAGCATCTCCACCTCGGACTGTTCCTCGGTGGTGCGCTGGGTGTCGGTCTGCGCGAAGGCGACGACGGCGATCTCCCGGGTCACAGCAGCTCCTTGTACGTCTCGTAGTCGGCGTCGGGCTCTCCCGTCGGCCGGTAGTGGTCCGGGTAGCGGCCGCCTTCCGTCCACACCGGTTCGACCCGCAGGCCCATCCGCACCTGGTCGTACGGGATGCCGCCGATCCGGCCGTGCAGCGCGAGGCCGGCCCCGTCGAGGGCGATGTGGGCGTAGACGTAGGGGACTTCGATGTCCAGGTTCTTCGCCTTGATGTTGACGATGCAGAAGGTGGTGACCGTGCCGGCCGGTCCGACCTCGACCTGCTCGTCCGTGGCCACTCCGCAGGTGGGGCAGGCGCCGCGGGGCGGGACGTACACCTTGCGGCAGGACGGGCAGCGTTCGCCGACGGTGCGGCGCGCGGAGAGCGCGGTGATGTAGGCGGACTGGGCGCGGCCGGGCGAGTAGGTGTAGTCGAGGCGGGCGTGGGCGACGATCCCGGCGACGGCGTCCTCGAACTCCCCCGGGTGTCCGGCGGGCCGGACCGCTTCCCCGTCGTACGGCTCGAAGCAGGCGATGTCGGTGATGGCGCCCGTGCGGTCCCCGGCCCAGCGGATCCGGACCCGCATACCGGTGCGCACGGCCTCGGGGCCGGGGGCGTCGAGGGCGTGCAGGATCGCGGTGTCGGCGCCGTCGAGACGGACCAGGACCCAGGCGAAGGGCGTGGCCAGGGGCTGGCCGCGGCGGGGCTCGTGGTTCCAGGCCCAGGTGGTGACGGTGCCGGTGGGGGCGACCTCGACGAGGTCGCGCAACTCCTCGGCGGTGACCGGGTCGTACTCGACCGGGGGGACCAGGGTGCGGCCGTCGGCGGTCGTCACGCCGAGGACGACCCGCTCGCGCAGCCCGGTCAGGAAGGCGCTCTGGACGGGGCCGAGGGAGCGGGTGAAGGGGAACTCGACGACGAGGGGGGCTTTGAGGACTTCGGGCATCGGGTGCTTGCCTCCTTGGGGGACGGCGGGGGCGGTGCCTGAGCGGGGTCGGTGAGTGGGCCGCCCCGGGAGCGCGGGGCGGTGACGTCTGCGGCTCCGCCGCGTGCGCGACCAGCCACTCACGGCATGCGGTGTCGGAACGGCCGAACCCGGCGGAGCGCTACGCGCGCTTGTAGACGGGGGGCCGCTTCTCCGCGAAGGCGCGGGCACCCTCCTTCGCGTCGGCGGTGTCGAAGACCGGCCAGCCGCGGACGAGTTCGGCGGCGAGCCCGTCGGTCTCGGACATCTCGGCGGTCTCGTACACCGAGGCCTTGACGGCTTCGACGGCCAACGGGCCGCAGTCGTTGATGCGTTCGGCGATCTCCAGGGCCTTCTCCAGGGCCGTGCCGTCCGGGACGACATGGCCGATCAGGCCGATGTCCGCGGCCTCCCGCGCGCTGTACGGGCGGCCGGTGAGCAGCATCTCCAGGGCGTGGGTGCGCGGGATCTGGCGCTGGAGTCGGACCGTGGAGCCGCCGATGGGGAACAGGCCCCGCCGGACCTCGAAGAGGCCGAAGGTGGCGGACTCGCCGGCGACGCGGATGTCGGTGCCCTGGAGCATCTCGGTGCCGCCCGCCACGCAGTACCCCTCGACCGCGGCGATCACGGGCTTGCGCGGCCGGTGGTGGCGCAGCATCGCCTTCCAGTGCAGGTCGGGGTCGGCCTTGAGCCGGTCGCGGTAGTGCTCGCCCTCCATGCCGTTCCCGGCGAGGGCCTTGAGGTCCATGCCGGCGCAGAAGGTGCCGCCCGCTCCGGTGAGGACGACGGAGCGGACCGAGTCGTCCTCGTCGGCCTCGATCCAGCCGTCGTACAGGCCGACGAGCAGGGCGAGCGAGAGCGCGTTCCTGGCCTCCGGCCGGTTGAGCGTGAGCACGAGCGTGGCGCCTTCGCGCTGCACGGTGAGGTGTTCGGTACCGCCCATGGCACATCTCCCCTCGGAAAGAACGAGAACAGGTTGCAGGAGGTGGCGAGGCACTTCAAGAGTTTTCTGACACTCAGTCAGATTTCTTGGCGCGGGCCCTTCCCACTTGCCGCGCCCTTTGCTCTGATGACCCGCGACCCCTTGCGGGAACCGGGGCACCGAAGGTCAGGAGGAGCGGTGGAGTACAACCTTGCCGACCTGTTCGAGTCGGTCGTCGACGTGGCGGCGGACCGTGAGGCGCTCGTGTACCTCGATCATCCGGGCACGGGCGCGGAGCGCCGGCTGACGTACGCGGAGCTCGACGCGGCGGCCAACCGCATCGGTCACCACCTCCTGGACAGCGGGATCCGCCCGGGTGAGCACGTCGGCCTGCACCTCTACAACGGCGTCGAGTACCTGCAGACGGTGCTGGGCTGCCTGAAGGCGCGGATCGTGCCGGTCAACGTCAACTACCGCTATGTGGAAGAGGAGTTGGTCTACCTCTACCGGGACGCGGATCTGGTGGGGCTGGTCTTCGACGCCGAGTTCACGGACCGGGTGGCGGCGGCGCTGCCCGAGGCTCCGGCGCTGCGGCACCTGGTCCGGGCGGGACCGGCGGACGGGCCCGCCGTCGGGGCCGTCCCCTTCGCCGACGCCGAGGCGGCGGGCTCACCGCAGCGCGGCTTCCCGGCCCGCTCGGGCGACGACCAGTTCATCATCTACACCGGCGGCACGACCGGTATGCCCAAGGGTGTGATGTGGCGTCAGGAGGATCTCTTCTTCTCGGGACTGGGCGGGGGCGCGCCCACCGGGGAACCGGTGAAGAAGCCGGAGGAGGTCGCCGAGCGGGTGGCGGCCGGCGGCACGGGGATCACCTTCTTCCCCACGCCCCCGCTGATGCACGGCACCTCCGCCCTGACCGCCTTCATCGGCTTCAACTTCGGCCAACGGGTCGTGATCCACCGCAAGTTCGTGCCGGAGGAGGTGCTGCGGACCGTCGAGAAGGAGAAGGTCACCAGCATCTCCCTGGTGGGCGACGCGATGCTGCGACCGCTGATCGACGCGCTGGAGGGGCCGATGAAGGGCACCGACTGCTCGTCGGTGTTCAGCGTGTCCTCGTCCGGGGCGATCATGTCGGACACGGTCCGCCGCCAGTTCCGGGCACTGCTGCCGAACGCGATGCTGCTGAACAACTTCGGGTCCTCCGAATCCGGCTTCAACGGCACGGCGACGGAGGACTCGGGCCCCGAGCGCGGCTTCCGCGTCCGCGTCAACTCCCGTACCCGGGTGGTGGATCCGGTGACGCACGAGCCGGTTGCGCCCGGCGAGGTCGGCCGGGTCGCCCAGCACGGTCACGTCCCGCTCGGCTACTACAACGACCCGGTGAAGACAGCCGAGACGTTCTTCGAGAGGGACGGCGAGCGCTGGGTGCTGCTCGGCGACATGGCCACGGTCGACGAGGACGGTGTCGTCGTCGTCCTCGGCCGCGGCTCGCAGTGCATCAACACCGGCGGCGAGAAGGTGTACCCCGAGGAGGTCGAGCAGGCGCTGAAGTCCCATCCGGACGTGTACGACGCCCTGGTCGCCGGAGTGCCGGACGCGACCTGGGGCAGCCGGGTGGCGGCCGTGGTGCAGGTGCGCGCCGGGGCGCCGCACCCCTCCTTGGAGGACATCCAGACCCACTGCCGGGCCCGGCTGGCCGGCTACAAGATCCCGCGCCGGCTGGTGATCGCCGAGTCCATCCGGCGCTCACCGAGCGGGAAGGCGGACTACCGGTGGGCGCGGGAGGTGGCGGGGACGGAGAGCGGCTGACGGGGCTCACTCCGACAGGAACGGCTCCACCACGGCGAGGAACTCCTCGGGCCGGGAGGCGTGCACGAGGTGTCCGGCGTCCACGGACACCAGCCGGCCCCCGGGGATCCGTTCGGCGAGGGCGGCGACCCGGTCCGGGGGAAGGTGGCTTCGCGTGCCCCTCACCGCGAGCGTGGGGGCGGTGATCCGGTCCATCCGCTCCCTCCACGCCGGATCCGGTGCGTCGACCTGGTCGTCGGTGGCCGGCACCAGCGCCCAGTCGAACGACAGCTCCCCCTCCGGCCGCGGGGTGGGCGGCCGGGGCGGGTCGAACGGGAACGGCGCGGGCACGTCCTCGAGGACCAGCCGCCTGACGGCCTGCGGACACTCCTGTGCCAGCAGGTAGGCCACGACACCGCCCATCGAGTGGCCGACGACGTCGGCGCGAGCGACGCCGAGCGCGGCGAGCAGCTCGCCCACGTCGTCGCGCATCGCCTCGTAGGTGTAGGCCCCCGGTGTCCCTCCCGGCCACTCGCTGCGACCGTGCCCGCGCAGATCGGGCGCGTACACGCGGCGCGCTCCCGCCCCCGCGGCCAGTCGTCCGGCGACCGCCGTCCAGTCGGCGCCGTCGGCGCCGCGGCAGTGCAGCAACAGGACGGGCCGGCCGCCCTCGGGGCCCCAGGCGCGGCAGGCGAGGGAGACACCGTTGGCCTTGATCATGCGCATGCCGGGCAGGGTATCGAGCGGGTCGCGCGGGCGGCGGCCTACTCTGCCGAGGGCAGAGCGGACCGGTCGAGGAAGGCGCGGGTGCGGGCGACGAACCACTCCGGGTCGTCCACCCACGGGTAGTGTCCGGCGCCGGGCTGCACGGCGAGTTCGGCGTGGGGGAAGGCGTCGGCCAGGAGGCGGGCGCGCTCGGGGCGGGGACCTCCGTCCAGCTCTCCGGCGAGCACCAGGACCGGGGCGGCCAGATCCGCGAGGGCGTCGCGCAGGGCCGGCGGGTCGAAGGCGGCGGGGTCCAGGAAGCGGTCCTCCGCCTCGCCGTTGGTCTGTTCGTCCGTGGCGGCTTCGTGGGCGCGGGCGGCGTCGTCCCAGCGGCCGTGGAAGAAGCCGGCGAAGGCCGGCCGGTCCGGGTCCTCCGCGCCCGCCAGCCAGGCCTCGAACGCCGGGAAGGCCGTGGCGAACCACGGCTCGCCCGTGCGCAGCCGCGCCGCCGCCAGCCGCTCCCCGGCCGTGGCCGGCTTCCCCAGTGCCCACGGGTTGACGGTGATCAGGGCGAGCCGGGCCACCTGGCCGGGGTGGCGCGCCGCGTACAGCAGGGCCAGACTGCCCCCGGCCGAGTGCGCGAGCACGTCGATCCGCTCCGCGCCGAGATGGAGGCGCAGCGCCTCCACGTCGTCCACCTGGCGGTCGCAGCGGTACGTCGCGGGGTCCGCCGGCGGCGCGGAGTCGCCGGTGCCGCGCAGGTCGAGCATGATCAGCCGGCGGTGCGCGGTGAGCCCGCCCAGGTCGCCGAGGTAGGCGGAGGCCCGCATGGGCCCGCCGGGCAGGACGAGGAGGGGCTCGCCCTCGCCCCGCACGTGATAGGCGAGCTCGGTTCCGTCGGGCGCGGTGAAGATCGGCATGCCCCGATCCTGGGTTCCCGGCCCGCCGGTCCGCAACGGAAATCCGCGCCGCCCTCTTGCCTGCCGCCCGTCGGCCTGGATTACTGATCCAGAGCAGCTCGACCGAATGATCGGTCGCCCGGATTGGTACGGTTTGAAGAGGGAGCAGCCGCATGACGGACACGAGGGACCTGCTGGACGAGGGCGAGCGCCTCGACACGGCCGCCCTGCGGGCGCTGCAGCTGGAGCGGCTGCGGGCCACGCTCCGGCACGCGTACGCGCGGGTGCCCTTCTACCGCGAGTCCTTCGACAAGGCGGGCGTCCACCCCGAGGACTGCCGCACCCTCGCCGATCTGGCCCGCTTCCCGTTCACCGCCAAGGCGGACCTGCGCGCGCACTACCCGTACGGCATGTTCGCCGTCCCCCGCGAGCGCATCCGCCGCATCCACGCCTCCAGCGGCACCACGGGCCGCCCCACGGTCGTCGGCTACACGGACGGCGACCTGGGCGTCTGGTCGGACATGGTGGCCCGTTCGATCCGCGCGGCCGGCGGCCGCCCGGGCGACACGGTCCATGTGGCGTACGGATACGGCCTGTTCACCGGCGGTCTGGGCGCGCACTACGGCGCCGAACGCCTCGGTTGTACGGTGATCCCCGCGTCCGGCGGCATGACGTCCCGTCAGGTGCAGCTGATCCAGGACCTGGAGCCCCGGATCATCATGGTGACCCCGTCCTACATGCTGACCCTGCTGGACGAGTTCGAGCGGCAGGGTGTCGACCCGCGTGCCACGTCCCTGCGGGTGGGGATCTTCGGCGCCGAGCCGTGGACGGAGCGGATGCGTCAGGAGATCGAGGAGCGGTTCGCCATCGACGCGGTCGACATATACGGGCTGTCGGAGGTGATCGGCCCGGGCGTGGCCCAGGAGTGCGTGGAGACGAAGGACGGGCTGCACATCTGGGAGGACCACTTCTTCCCCGAGGTGGTCGACCCGATCACGGGTGAGGTGCTGCCGGAGGGCGAGGAGGGCGAACTGGTCTTCACCTCCCTCACCAAGGAGGCCATGCCGGTGGTCCGCTACCGGACCCGGGACCTGACCCGGCTGCTGCCCGGGACGGCGCGCGCGTTCCGCCGGATGGAGAAGGTGACCGGCCGCACCGACGACATGGTCATCCTGCGCGGGGTGAACCTCTTCCCGACGCAGATCGAGGAGATCGTCCTGCGCACACCGGGCGTCGCACCCCACTTCCAGCTCCGGCTGACCCGCGAGGGCCGTCTCGACGCCCTCACGGTCCGGGCCGAGGCCCGCCCCGGTGCCGCGCCCGAGGACCGCGACACGGCCGCGCACTCCATCGCGGCGGCCGTGAAGGACGGCATCGGGGTGTCGGTGTCGGTCGAGATCGTGGAACCGGAGTCGCTGGAGCGGTCGGTGGGGAAGATCCGGCGGATCGTGGACGAACGCCCGAAGGAGTCATGAGCCGAACCGGTCCCGCAGTTCCCGCTTGAGGATCTTGCCGCTGGCGTTGCGCGGCAGCTCGTCCACGAACAGCACCCGCTTGGGGGCCTTGAAGGCGGCGAGCTTCTCCCGTGCGTGGGCGATGAGTTCGTCCTCCGTGACCTCACCGCGCGGGACGACCACGGCGGTGACCGCCTCGATCCACTTCTCGTCGGGCAGCCCGATCACCGCGGCCTCGGCGACGGCCTCGTGGGTGTAGAGGGCGTCCTCGACCTGGCGTGAGGCGATGACGACACCCCCGGAGTTGATGACGTCCTTCACCCGGTCGACGATCGTGAAGAAGCCGTGGGCGTCGCGGACGGCGAGGTCCCCGGAGTGGAACCAGCCGTCCCGGAACGCCTCGGCGGTCTCCTCGGGCTTGTCCCAGTACCCCTCGCACAACTGCGGTGAGCGGTAGACGATCTCCCCGGGCGTGCCGTCGGGGACGTCCTGTCCCTCCTCGTCCACCACCCGGGCGTCCACGAACAGGACCGTGCGCCCGCAGGAGTCCATACGGCCCTTGTGCTCGTCAGGGGCGAGGACGGTGGCGAGCGGTCCGATCTCGCTCTGTCCGAAGCAGTTGTAGAAGCCGAGCTTCGGCAGGCGTTCGCGCAGGCGCTCCAGGACGGGCACCGGCATGATCGAGGCCCCGTAGTACGCCTTGCGCAGGCCGCTCAGGTCGCGGGTGGCGAAGTCGGGGCGGCCCGCCAGGCCGATCCAGACGGTGGGCGGGGCGAACAGGCTGTCGACCCGGCCGGTCTCGATCAGGTCGAGGAGCCGGTCCCCGTCCGGGGCGTCCAGGACGAGGTTCGTGGCGCCGACCGCGAGGTAGGGCAGCAGGAACACGTGCATCTGCGCCGAGTGGTACAGCGGGAGGGAGTGCGCGGGGCGGTCGCCGGCGCTCAGGTCGAGGGCGGCGATCGCGCTGAGGTACTCGTGCACCAGCGCCCGGTGGGTCATCATCGCGCCCTTGGGCAGGGCCGTCGTACCGGACGTGTACAGCAGCTGGACCAGATCCTCGGTGCGCGGTTCGGGGCCGTCGTACGGCTCGGAGCCGGCCAGCCGGGCGAGGAGCGAGTCGTCGGCGTCACGCAGCGGCACCGTCCGAACGCCGGCCGGGAGGCGGCCCGCGAGATCCGGATCGGCCAGGACGAGGGCGCTGCCCGACTGCTCGACGATGTAGGCCAGGTCGTCGCCGGTGAGGTTCTGGTTCACGGGGACGTGCACGAGCCCCGCGCGGGCGCAGGCGAGGAAGGCGATGAGATAGGCGTCGGAGTTGTGGCCGTAGGCGCCGACCCGGTCCCCCGGGGCGAGACCTTCCCCGAGCAGGACCCTCGCCGCGCGGGAGACCGCGTCGTCGAGTTCCTCGTAGGTCCAGGTGCGGTCGCGGTACTCGACCGCGAGGCGGGCCGGGGTGCGGCGGGCGCTGCGCCGCAGCACCCCGTCGACCGTGCTGCCGTGTCCGGGCGTCATGGCACATGATCCTCGGGGGGCCGCCCGGGCAGGTCAAGTCGCGGGCCCGCGCCCGGGTGTCGGGCGAGGGCGCCCGCCACGCCCGTCGGGGACTGACGGCGCGGGACGCCGCGCCGCCGTCGAACCGGACCGGGCCGGTGGGTGGCCCGGGGTCACACCGGTCGTGTGCGGCCCTCCCAGTACGGCTCCCGCAGCCGCCGCTTGTACAGCTTGCCGTTGGGGTCGCGGGGCATCTCGGTGATGAAGTCGACTGACTTGGGGCGCTTGTAGCCGGCCAGGTGGTCGGCGCAGTGCGCGAGGAGGGCGGCGGCGAGATCCGGGCCGGGGTCGTGGCCGGGCGCCGGTTCGACGACCGCCTTGACCTCCTCGCCCCAGTCGTCGTGCGGGATGCCGAAGGCGGCGGCGTCGGCGACGGCCGGGTGGGCGAGCAGGGCGGACTCGATCTCGGCGGGGTAGATGTTGACGCCGCCCGAGATGATCAGGTCGATCTTGCGGTCACGGAGGAACAGATAGCCGTCCTCGTCGAGGACGCCCAGGTCGCCGACGGTGAAGAAGTCGCCGATGCGGTTCTTCCGCGTCTTCGCCTCGTCCTTGTGGTAGGCGAAGCCGCCGGTCGTCATCTTCATGTAGACGGTGCCGAGCCGGCCGGGCGGCAGCCGGGTGCCGTCGTCGTCGAAGATTGCCAGCTCGCTGATGGGCCAGGCCTTTCCGACGGTGCCGGGCTTCTTCAGCCAGTCCTCCGCCGTGGCGAAGGCCCCGCCGCCCTCGCTGGCCGCGTAGTACTCCTCCACGCAGTCGCCCCACCAGTCGATCATCGCGCGTTTCACATGGTCGGGGCAGGGGGCCGCGCCGTGGATGGCGTGCCGCATGGACGAGACGTCGTAGGACCCTCTGACGTCGTCCGGGAGGGCCAGCAGGCGGTGGAACTGGGTCGGGACCATGTGGGTGTGCGTGCAGTGGTGGGTGTCGACGAGGCGGAGCATCTCCTCGGGTGTCCACTTGTCCATCACGACCAGCCGGTGGCCGATGTGCAGCGACGCGCCCGCGAACTGGAGGACCGCCGTGTGGTAGAGCGGTGAGCAGACCAGGTGGACGTTGTCGTCGAAGGGCCGGATGCCGAAGATGCCGAGGAATCCGCCCAGGTAGGCCTCCTCGGGAGGCTTGCCGGGCAGGGGCCGTCGGATGCCGCGGGGGCGGCCCGTCGTACCGGAGGTGTAGTTCATGACCCAGCCGAGGGTGCGGTCGGCCGGCGCCGACTCCGGCTGCCCGTCCAGCAGTTGGGCGTACGGGCGGAAGCCGGCGATCTCGCCGACCGCGTACCGGTGGGTGGCGGGGAGACCGGCCTCGTCGGCCGCGCGGGAGGCCTGGTCGCCGTAACGCTCGTGCGCGAGCAGCACCTTGGCGCCGGAGTCGGAGACGATCCACGCGATCTCGGGCCCGACGAGGTGGTGGTTGACGGGCACGAGGTAGAAGCCGGCCTGGGTGGCCGCCAGGTAGGCGGTGATGAACTCGGCCGAGTTGGGCAGGACGACCGCGAAGGCGTCGCCGCGTTCCATCCCGGCCGCGCGCAGTCCGTGCACGAGCCGGTTGACGGCGGCGTGCAGGCGTCCGGCGGTCCACTCCTCGCCGTCCGGGGCGATCAGGACCGTACGGCCGGGGTCGGCGGTGGCCTGGGCCCAGAAGCCCGCGGGGGGTGTGCTCGTGCTCGTCACCGGGCGCTCCTTCCAGCGATGCGGTTGACGCGGTCCACGGCCCGCTCGAAGCCGCGGGTGAGGTCGTCGAAGACCGCCTGGACGCCGCGGACCTCGTTCATCCGGCCGACGATCTGGCCGACCGGGGTGCCGAGCAGCGGGTCGACCTCGTACTTCTGGATCCGGGAGACGGCCTCGGCGACCAGCAGGCCCTGGAGCGGCATGGGGAGGGTGCCGGGCCCGTTCGGGTCGTCCCAGGCGTCGGTCCATTCGGTACGGAGCTGACGTGCGGGTTTCCCCGTGAGGGCGCGGGAGCGGACCGTGTCGCCGGAACCGGCCGCGAGGAGTTTGGCCGTGAGGGCGGGTGAGTGCAGGTCGGCCTCGGCGGTGGTCAGCCAGAGCGAGCCGAGCCACACCCCCTGGGCGCCGAGCGCGAGGGCGGCGGCGATCTGCCGTCCGCTGCCGATGCCGCCGGCGGCGAGCACGGGGAGGGGGTCGACGGCGTCCACGATCTCCGGGGTGAGCACCATCGACGCGATCTCCCCGGTGTGCCCGCCGGCCTCGTAGCCCTGCGCCACCACGATGTCGATGCCCGCCTCCTGGTGCTTGCGGGCGTGCCGGGCGCTCCCGGCGAGCGCGGCGACCAGCACGTCCCGCTCGTGTGCGCGGGCGACGACGTCGGCGGGCGGGGATCCGAGGGCGTTGGCCAGCAGCCGGATCGGGTAGTCGAAGGCGACGTCGAGCTGACTGCGGGCGACCTGCTCCATCCAGCCGGTGATGCGCCAGCCGGACGCCTCGCCCTCGGCCAGTTCGGGCACCCCGTACTTGGCGAGGGTGTCCCGCACGAACTGCCGGTGACTCTCGGGGATCATCGCCTCGACATCGGCCTCGGTCAGTGTTCGATCTCCCGGGGCCTCCACCTTCTTCGCGGGCATCACGACGTCCAGCCCGTACGGCCGTCCGTCGACGTGCGCCTCGATCCAGTCGAGGTCGCGCTTGAGGTCGTCGGGGGCGGTGTAGCGGACCGCGCCGAGCACGCCGAAGCCGCCCGCGCGGCTGATGGCCGCGGCGACGGCGGGGAACGGCGTGAAGCCGAAGACGGCGTGCTCGACTCCCAGTTGACTGCTCAGCTCCGTCTGCATGGGCGCAGGATGCCGCAGCCGGTGCGACGACGGAAGGCCCTTTCTGATACTCCGTCAGATTTCTGGGATCCGCCGCCCCCGCGCGCTAGTCCGCCGGCAGCTCCAGCACGGCCATCGCCGCGTTGTGCCCCGGCACCCCGCTCACCCCTCCCCCGCGCACCGCGCCCGCCCCGCACAGCAGCACGTTCGCGTGAGCGGTCTCCACGCCCCAGCGGCCGGTGCCCTCCTGGGCGTACGGCCAGGACAGCTCGCGGTGGAAGATGTTGCCGCCGGGCAGCCCCAGGTCCCGCTCCAGGTCGAGCGGGGTCCTCGCCTCGATGCAGGGGCGGCCGTCGGCGTCGGTGGCCAGACAGTCGGCCAGGGGTTCGGCCAGATGGGCGTCGAGCTGGGCGAGGGTGGCCTTGAGCAGTTCCTCGCGCACGGAGTCGTTGTCCCGTGCGAAGAGCCGGGCTGGCGTGTGCAGACCGAACAGGGTCAGCGTCTGGTAGCCCCGCTCGACGAGCTCCGGGCCGAGGATCGTCGGGTCGGTCAGGGAGTGGCAGTAGATCTCGGACGGCGGGGCGGCGGGCAGCTCACCGGCGGCGGCCTGGGCGTGGGCGGTGGCGAGCTGCTCGTAGCCCTCGGCGATGTGGAAGGTGCCGGCGAACGCCTCGCGCGGGTCGACGGAGCGGTCCCGCAGCCTCGGCAGCCGCTTGAGCAGCATGTTCACCTTGAGCTGGGCGCCCTCGGCGGGGGCGGGCGGCTCGTCGCCGGTGAGCGCGGCGAGCGCCTGCGGGGAGGCTCCCACCAGGACGTGCCGGGCGGTGGCGACGCCCTCGCCGTCGGCGGTGCGGTAGGTGACCTCGGCGGTGCGGCCGTCCGTGGCGATCCGCACCGCCTCGTGGCCGGTGGCGATGACGGCGCCCGCGTCCCTCGCGGCGGCGGCCAGCGCGTCGGTCAGGGCACCCATGCCGCCGACGGGCACGTCCCAGGCACCGGTGCCGCCACCGATCACGTGGTAGAGGAAGCAGCGGTTCTGCCTGAGGGAGGCGTCGTGGGCGTCGGCGAAGGTGCCGATGAGCGCGTCGGTGAGCACCACGCCCCGTACGAGGTCGTCCGTGAAGTTCTCCTCCACCGCGACCCCGATCGGCTCCTCGAACAGGGCGCGCCAGGCCTCCTCGTCGTCGACGCGGCGGCGCAGCTCGTCCCGGGTGGGCAGGGGTTCGGTGAGCGTGGGGAAGACGCGCTCGGCCACGCGCCCGGTCATGCCGTAGAAGCGCTGCCAGGCCGCGTACTCGCGCTCTCCGCCCGTGAGCCGCGCGAACGCCTCCCGGGTGCGCTCCTCCCCTCCGCCCACGAGGAGTCCCGTCGGCCGTCCGCCGCGCTCGGCCGGCGTGTACGACGAGATCGTGCGCCCCTGGACGCGGAAGCGCAGGCCGAGGTCCCGCACGATCTTCTGCGGGAGCAGGCTGACCAGATAGGAGTAGCGCGACAGCCGGGCGTCGACACCGGCGAAGGGGCGGGTGGAGACGGCGGCGCCGCCGGTGTGGTCGAGCCGTTCCAGGACCAGCACGGACCGTCCGGCCCGGGCCAGGTAGGCGGCGGCGACCAGTCCGTTGTGTCCGCCGCCGACGACTACGGCGTCGTAGGTGTGGTGTCCCTCGTGAGCAGGCATGGTTCTTCGTAACACGATCCACGCCCGGTGGGACACGAGGGGGAGCTCATGGACGCCGAGCCGCGTCACACGGCCGCACTGCTGGTCGACCGGAGGGGGCGGTACCTGCTGCATCTGCGGGACGCGCACAAGCCGATCTGGGACCCGGGCGCGTGGTCGCTGCCCGGCGGCGCGCGGGAGGGCGACGAGTCGCCGGAGGAGGGGATCGCGCGGGAGCTGCTGGAGGAGACGGGGCTGGTGATCGAGGGACTGACCCGGTTCACGGTCATCGCCGACACCACGGTGTTCCTCGGGCGTTGGGACGGCGATCCCTCCCGGCTGCCGGTCACCGAGGGCATCATGTTCGCCTTCTTCGACGCGGCGGCCACCGCGCAGCTGACGATGGCGCCGTGGGCGGCCGAGGTGCTCGCCCTGCACCGGGGCGACGGAACCGTGCCCGTCCGGCGGACCGTCCCGCACGTCGTCGGCGTCCACCTCTACCTGGAACGCGACGGCAGGATCCTGCTCGGGCTGCGCCACCCGGACGTGCCCTTCGCGCCGATGACGCACCACTTCCTGGCCGGTCACTGCGAGCAGGAGTCCGCCGTCGCCTGTCTGATCAGGGAGGCCCGGGAGGAGGCCGGACTGGAGATCGACGCGGCCGATGTGGAGCTCGCCCACACGGTCCATGTCGTCGACGGGCCCGGCGGACGGCCCCGGGTGCAGTTCGTCTTCCGGGCCCGCCGCTGGCGGGGCGAGCCCCGCCTGCTGGAGCCGGACAAGTGCCTGGGCTGGGACTGGTGGCCGCTGGACGCGCTGCCGGAGCCGATGGTCGGGTACGCCCGGGCGGCGGTGGACGGCATCCGCGCCGGGCGGCCGTACACGGAGCTGGGCTGGGACTGACCCGGCTCAGGCCCCGCCCGCCTTCGGCGTCGTCCGCCGTGCCCCGCCCGCCGTCCGTCACTTCCGCAGCGCCGTGGCCCGCCGGTGGAGCGCCCCGCCTGCGGGCCTCGGCCGCGCTGTTCCGGCGGTCGGCCTCCTCGCGGACGGCGAGGGGTGCCCGGGTGGCCGGCGCCCGGGATGCGTCCACGGGCGGCGGCCGACCGGCGCGTCACCCGGCCGGGGCGTCGGGCCGGCGGCCCGGCCGGGTGACGCGCCCGCCCGGGCCCACCGCGACCTCACGACGACCGGCCAAGGGGACGGCGGTCTACAGCGGGACTCTGTCCGGCGAGGGACGGGTGTCCGGGCCGAGTCGCGCCATGGCCCGCAGGATGTGCTGGGGCGGGAGCCGCCAGCGCAGACGTGCGGGGACGCGGCGCAGCATCACGCCCGTCCCGCGCAACCGCCGGGTGACGGTGGCCGGCCCGGGCGCGGGCCTGCCGTACAGCTCGTGGGCGTAGGGGGGCAGGGAGGCGTACGCCAAGTCCGCCACGCGCCGCCACAGCAGGGCGCGCGCCGGGACGAGCAGGGGGTGCGTCGGCGGGCGGAGCAGGAAGTCGTCCACCGCGCGCGCGTCGGCTCCGACGGCGAGCTGGGGCCGCGTCTTCTCGAAGTAGGCGTCCATCTCCGCCCGGTCGGCGGGTACGGCGTCCGGGTCGAGGCCCACCAGCCGGGCGCTGACCCGGTGTTCGGCGAGGTAGCGGTCGGCGGCGGCGTCGGTGAGGGGGTAGCCGGAGCGGCGCAGGACGTGCAGGTAGGAGTCGATCTCGGCGCAGTGCACCCACAGGAGCAGCCCCGGATCGTCGACCGGGTACCGCTCCCCCGTCTCCGGGTCGGTCGCCGAGAGCATCCGGTGGATCTTGCGCACGCGCGCGCCGGCCTTCTCGGCGGCCGCGCTCGTGTCGTAGGTCGTGGTGCCGACGAAGGCCGCCGTGCGCATGAGGCGGCCCCAGGCGTCGCGCCGGAAGTCGGAGTTCTCCATGACTCCGCGTACGGCGCGGGGGTGGAGGGCCTGGAGGTAGAGGGCGCGGATGCCCGCGACCCACATCATGGGGTCGCCGTGGAGTTGCCAGGCGACGGACGACGGACCGAACAGCCCCGGGTCGGCGGTCATGCCGGCAGGCTAGCGCCGCACCCGGGGCATCCCCAGCCCTATCCAGGAGATGATCTCCCGCTGGATCTCGTTGTTGCCGCCGCCGAACGTGAAGATCACGGCGGAGCGGTAGCCGCGTTCGAGTTCGCCGCGCAGCACGGCTCCCGCCGAGCCCTCCTGGAGTGCGCCCGGGGCCGCGACGATCTCCAGGAGCCAGGCGTAGGCGTCCCGGCGGGCCTCGGAGCCGTAGACCTTGACGGCGGAGGCGTCCTGGGGGGTGAGGGTGCCGTTCTGGAGGGCGCCCACCATCTGCCAGTTGAGCAGCTTGAGGGCGTCGAGCCGGACGTGGGTCCGGGCGAGCAGGCGGCGGACCCAGGGGAGGTCGACGACGCGGCGGCCGTCGGCGAGCTTGGTCTCGGTGGCCCAGCGCTGGACGTCGTGCAGGGCGCGGATCGCCATGGTGCCGTGCGCGGCCAGGGTCACGCGTTCGTGGTTGAGCTGGTTGGTGATGAGCCGCCAGCCCTGGTTCTCGGCGCCGACCCGCCGGGAGACGGGGACGCGGACGTTCTCGTAGTAGCTGGCGGTGGTGTCGTGCGAGGCGAGGGTGCGGATGACCGTGCAGGAGTAGCCGGGGTCGGTGGTCGGCACGAGGAGCATGGTGATGCCCTTGTGTGGCGGGGCCTCGGGGTCGGTGCGCACGGCGAGCCACACCCAGTCGGCGGTGTCGCCGTTGGTCGTCCAGATCTTCTGTCCGTTGACGACGTACTCGTCGCCTTCGCGGACGGCGCGCGTCCTGAGGGCGGCGAGGTCGGTGCCCGCGTCGGGTTCGCTGTAGCCGATGGCGAAGTCGATCTCACCGGAGAGGATCCTCGGCAGGAAGTACGCCTTCTGCTCGTCCGTGCCGTAGCGCATGATCGTCGGGCCGACGGTGTTCAGGGCCATCAGGGGCAGCGGCACGCCCGCCTGGGCGGCCTCGTCGAAGAAGACGAACTGCTCGATGGGGGTCAGGCCGCGGCCGCCGTACTCCTCGGGCCAGCCGACGCCGAGCCAGCCGTCCGCGCCGAGGCGGCGGATGGTCGCGCGGTAGAAGCGTTTCGCGCCGACCGGGTCGGCGTGCCGGGCGTAGGCGTTGTCCGGTACCAGCTCGGCGAAGTAGGAGCGCAGTTCGGTGCGCAGTCGCTGCTGCTCGGGCGTGTGGTCGAGGTGCACGGCGCCTCCTGGCTTCCCAAGGCCGGTCTCCTGACGGCGCACACCGTAGAACGTGTTGCAGAAATTGGGAATGCCGGGGAGGGAAGCGGGTGCGGGAGGGCGAGCTCAGACCAGGGTCGCCATGAAGTCCGTGCAGGCCCGGGCGCACGCGCGGCACGCCTCCGCCGTCTCCTGCGCGCCCGCCTTGTCGAAGACGTGCGCGCTCTCCAGGCACACGGTCCGGCACCACTCCAGCTGGACGCGGATGCCGGCCTCGTCCATGCGGTTGTCCTCGGAGAGCACCCGGCAGGTCGCGTCGCACACCTCCGCGCACATGATGCCCTTGCGGCGCACCAGTTCCTGCTGTTCCGTCCCGTCCGGATCCACGAGGCTCGCGCGCAGCGCGCAGGCACGCGCACACTCGGTGCACTCCTGTGCGCAGGCGAAGCGATCCTCCAGGAACCGGAAGAGGTCCTGTTGAGAAGTCGTCGAAGTCACGCCTCGCGGGTAGCCGGAGCGGCCCGCCCCTAAACGCGGAGGCGGGCGGGCGATCTGCCGCCCGGACACCCTGCGCACCGGCTCGCGGACACGGAGCAAGGAAGGCCATCGTGTGGTTTACGTCCCTTTCATGGGGTATTCAGCCGATATGAATACCGCAAGCGAGCAGCTGGCCGCCGCGAGCGGCCTGATCAGCCTCGTGTTGTTCCTGGTCGCCGTCGTCGTCGTCGCACTGCTGGCCGGCAGCTTCTGGCTGGGCGCGCGGGTCAAGCTGCGCGAGTCGCCGAGGCCGCGCCCCGACGAGCAGCCGCACCTGCCGCCGGGCGGCCCGGTGCACGAGATCCGCGAGAACCGTGAGCCCGAGGAGGTACCCCGGACCGCCAAGGGCGAGCGCCCCCTCACCCCCTACGAGCTGACCAACATGCAGACCCGTCCGAGCGCGGACAAGACACGGTCACGCTGGAGCAAGGGCAGCAGCGGCTCCTTCGGCGGGGGCGGCCTGGGCGCCCACTGACGGGGCCTGTCCCTGGAAGGCACGGCTACGAGACCGTCCGGGCCACCGCCAGCGCCTGCTCGGCGTACGGCCTCCCGAACAGCACGGCGTGCACCAGCAGAGGGAAGAGCTGGTGCACGCCCACGCGTGCGGTCCACCCGTCGGCGAGCGGCGCGACCTGCTCGTACCCCTCGATCACCTGCTGCAGACAGGGGCAGCCGAACAGGGCCAGCATCGCGAGGTCGGTCTCGCGGTGCCCGCCGTGCGCGGCCGGGTCGATGATCCGGGCCTGCCCGTCCGTCCCCCACAGCACATTGCCGTTCCACAGATCGCCGTGCAGCCGGGCGGGCGGCTCGGCCGGTCCGGCCAGCCCCGGCAGCCGTGCGCACACCCGCTCCACGACGGAGGCCTCGGCGGGGCGCACCGTTCCGGCGTCGACCGCCGACCTGAGGTAGGGCAGCACCCGCTGCTCGGCGTACCAGCGCGGCCAGTCCTCGCCGACGGCGTTGCGCATCGGGGCGAGCCCGATGTACGTGTCCACGGGACCCCCCGGCGGCGGTGCGCCGAAGGCGGGGGCGCCGGCGGCGTGCAGCGCGGCGAGGTCACGGCCGAACCGTACGGCGGCCCCGGCGCTCGGCGCTCCGGCCGGCACCCGCTCGGTGACCAGCCACCGCTCGTCCCACCCGTGCACGACCGGCACCCGCACCGCGCCCGCCGCGGCCAGCCAGCGCAGCCCCGCGGCCTCGGCCCGTACGGCGTCCCGCTCGTGTCCCCTCTTGACGATCACCGTCCGCCCGTCGTCGAGCTCGGCCTCCCAGAGCGTCCCGGACAGCGGACGCGCGCGACGGACGGACGCCCCGGTGAGCCGGGCGGCGACGGCACCGGGACCGGGTTCGGACGCGGGTGGGTGCGGCGAGGACACGGGGACGAGCGTACGTCGCGTCCCGGGCCGAGTGCAGAAGTGCGCTCGGGATCAGGTGGCCATCTCGTGACCCCGCGTTCACGTTCGGACAGTGAACGGACAGTAAACGACTTCGTGGAGCGAAGGCGGCCGAAAGGCGCTGTAGTGGCCTGAACCGTCGCGCAGGGTGAGGTGGAAGATGGCCGACGTGATGCAGGCTGGAGCCGTGCGGGGTCCAGACACGGCTCAGCAGAAACGGTGCGGCTGCGACGCACCGGCACTGGCACCTGACGGCGCCCCGAGCGGGGCCGAGGAGAGGTTCCGGGGTCTGCTGGAGGCCGCGCCGGACGCCATGGTCATCGTCGACGACACGGGCGCCATCCGGCTGGTCAACGCCCAGACGGAGGCGCTGTTCGGCTACGGCCGCGAGGAACTCCTCGGCAACCCGGTCGAGTTGCTCATCCCGCACCGCTTCCGCGACCAGCACACCGGCCACCGGGGCGGCTACACGGCCAACCGGCAGGTGCGGCCGATGGGCGCCGGACTGGAACTGCACGGGCTGCGCAAGGACGGCACGGAGTTCCCCGTCGAGATCAGTCTGAGCCCGCTGGAGACGGCGGACGGGCTGCTCGTGTCGGCGGCCGTGCGGGACGTCAGCGACCGCAAGGCGGCGGAAGCCCGGATCAACGAACTCGCCGCGCTGGTGGAGTCGTCGCAGGACGCGATTCTCGCCAAGACCCTGGACGGCTACATCACCTACTGGAACGCGGCCGCGCAGCGGCTGTACGGCTACACGGCCGAGGAGGTGATCGGCCGGCACGTGTCGGTGCTGGCGCCGCGGGAACTGCGGGGCGAGGTCAAGGCGTTGCTCAAGCGGCTGCGGCACGACGAGAAGGTGGAGCACTTCGAGACCCTGCGGCTGACCAGCACGGGGACGCTGCTGGACGTGGATGTCACGCTGTGGCCGACCCGGGACACGTCCGGCACGGTGGTCGGGGCGTGCGCGATCGTGCGGGACATCAGCGACCGCAAGCGCGCCGAGGCCGAACTCACCGCGCTGTACGAGCAGCAGCGGCACATCGCGCTGACCCTGCAGCGCAGCCTGATGGGCACACCCCCCGCCCTGCCGGGCCTGGCCACCGCCAGCCGCTACCGGCCCGCCACCCAGGGCGCCGGCGTGGGCGGCGACTGGTTCGACCTGATCCCGCTGGGCGCCGACCGGGTGGGCGTGCTGATCGGTGACGTGATGGGCCGCGGGCTCGAGGCGGCCGCCGTGATGGGCCAGTTGCGGTCGGCCGCGCACGCCCTGGCGAAGACCGGGATGCAGCCGCGCCAGCTGATGCAGGCGCTGGACACCTGCGTCGCCGACCTCGACGTCCCCGACCAGCTCGTCACCTGCTGCTATCTGGTGATCGCCCCGGACACGGGCACGGTCACCGTCTGCTCGGCGGGCCATCTGCCGGTGCTGGTCGCCGGGGCGGGCGACGGCATCACCGCCCTGCCCTGCCCGGTCAACGCGCCGCTCGGGGTGGGCGACGTCCTGTACGAGCAGTCCAGTACGGAGATACCGCCGGGCGCCACCCTGGTGCTCTACACGGACGGGCTGGTCGAGACGCCCGGCAGCGACATCGAGGTGCGGATCGGCGAACTCACCGTCCTGCTGGACGAGCTGTTCGGCGGAACGCCGCTCCTGGAGGACGCCGCCGACCAGGTGCTGGCCGGTCTGCTGCCGGACGCCGACGGCCACAACGACGACGTGACCCTGCTGTTCGCGCAGCTTCCGGCGGGGCCGCTGGCAGCCGTCACCGTGGACCTGCCGGCCGAACCCGCCTCCGTGCCGGAGGGGCGGGCGTTCCTGCACAAGGCGCTGACCTCGTGGAACTGCATGTCACGCGCCGACGACGCCCTGCTGCTGCTGTCGGAGACGCTCACCAACGCCGTCCTGCACGCCCACGGCCCCATCGGACTGCACCTGCACCGCACGGTCACCGATCTCACCGTCGAGGTCAGCGACCGCAGCCCGCATCTGCCCCAGCCGCGCCTGGCGACCGAGGAGGAGGAGTCGGGCCGGGGTCTGATCCTGGTCCGGGCCCTCGCCGCCGGGTGGGGGGTGCGGCCGACGGACGAGGGCAAGACCACCTGGTTCACGCTGAGGCTGTGAGCCCCCGGGACCGGCCGCCGCGGGCGAGTTCGAAGGCGTCCAGGTGGGCCTGGACGTACGGCACGGCGACCTTCTCCACCTCCACCCGTCCGTCGACGAAGGCGGGCTGGACGTTGACCTCGAAGACGACCCCGCCGTTCTCGACGGCCAGGTCGACTCCGGCGAACGGCAGCCCGACCGAGGCGGTGGCGGCGACGGCGAGTTCGCCGAGGCGGGCCGGGAGGTCGGGCGGGTCGATGTGGACGGCGGTGGCGCCCCGGCAGGTGTTGCAGGGGGTGTCCGGTTCGGGCTGGAGGTGCTCGCGGGCGTGCACGACCCGGCCACCGAGGACGAAGACCCGGAACTGGTGGCGCAGGCCGTCGGCGGTGACGTTGCCCGCGTCGCGCGAGAGCATCCAGTCGGTGCCGTGCTCGGCGTAGTAGGCGGTGGCCTGCTCCAGCAGGTGCGGGGTGGTGACATGGAAGGTGTCGTTGCCGCCCGTCCCGACGACGGGCCGGGCCCAGGTGTCGCCGCCGAGCCGCTCGAACGCCTCGGACGCCTCCCGCGCGGAGGGCCCGGACAGGACGACCGTCTCCATCTGGGCGACACCGTCCCGGTGGAAGCGGGCGACGGTGAGGTTCTTCTCCGTCGCCGTCCGCCAGGCTTCCGGGCCGGTGCCCAGCGTCACCACGTCGTGGGTCTCGAGCAGTTCCTGAAAGGCGGCGAGGTCCCGCCGGCGGTGCGGCGGGATCTCGTAGAGCAGGACGACGTCGGGGACGAAGTCCAGCCGCTCCTCGGGGACCCGCAGCCGTAACCGGCCTCCGTCGGGGACCCCGCGGCCGGTTCCGCCGGCCGCGAAGTGGCGGGAGTCGATACGGACGGGCGGTGCGCCGGTGAGCAGTTCCACGGCGTCGGCGAGATACTCCCGGCAGCCTTCGGGCGACGTGGGATCGGCGATCAGGGCGATGCTCGGTCGGGACACAGCGGCCTCCAGTGGTGTCGACGCGCGCTCGTGCCGCGGGTGCCCTTGTGCGCGGTGCGAGCGGTGTCACGGATGGTGCCTGTCGCGCGGGTGGTCCTCGCACCCGTCGCCCTGGAAGCCGCGCCGGTGTGCGGGGCCGTACCGGGCCCGGACGGCGCCGGGTCGCGGTGGCCGGTGACCACGAGGGGTGGGGCTCGCCCCGCAGGATCCGCGTCGCAGGGCCGGCCGACCACTGTAAGCACCGGGCGAGGCGCCGTACCAGGGCGCACGCGCGCCCGCGTCCTGCCCCGTCCCCTGCGCCGTCCGCCCCCGTCCGTGCGCCCCGCCCGGCCGCCGGTGACCTGCGGTCTCAGCCGCCCCAGGACCAGTCCGCGACCTCGGGAAGGTCGGTGCCGCGGGCCCGGATCCAGTCATGGTGGCGCAACCGCGCGTCCTCCATCCGCTGGCGTACGGCGGCCGCCCGCACCGCGAGTCCGGGGACGCGGTCGATGACGTCCATGACCAGGCGGTAGCGGTCGAGGTCGTTGCGGACGACCATGTCGAACGGCGTGGTCGTGGTGCCGATCTCCTTGTAGCCCCGCACGTGCAGGTTGCGGTGGCCGGTGCGGCGGTAGGCGAGGCGGTGGATCAGCCAGGGGTAGCCGTGGTAGGCGAAGATCACCGGCTTGTCGGTGGTGAACAGGCCGTCGTACTCGAAGTCGCTCATGCCGTGCGGGTGTTCCTCGCTCGGCATGAGGCGGGCGATGTCGACCACGTTGACGACACGGACGGCGAGGTCGGACAGGTTGCGGCGGAGCAGCTGGGCGGCGGCCAGCACCTCCTGGGTGGGGACGTCACCGGCGCAGGCGAGCACGACGTCGGGTTCGCGGCTGCCGTTCTCGGTGCCGGCCCAGTCCCAGATCCCGGCGCCGCGGGCGCAGTGCGCGCGGGCCTGGTCCAGGGTCAGCCAGTCGAAGCAGGGCTGTTTGCCGGCCACGATGACGTTGACGTAGTCGCGGCTGCGCAGGGCGTGGTCCGCCACCGACAGCAGGGTGTTGGCGTCCGGCGGCAGATAGACCCGCACGACCTCGGGGCTCTTGTTGAGGACGTGGTCGACGAAGCCGGGGTCCTGGTGGGAGAAGCCGTTGTGGTCCTGGCGCCAGACGTGCGACGTGAGCAGGTAGTTGAGGGAGGCGATGGACGCGCGCCAGGGCAGCCGCCGGGTCACCCGGAGCCACTTGATGTGCTGGTTGACCATCGAGTCGACGATGTGGACGAACGCCTCGTAGCAGGAGAACAGTCCATGACGGCCCGTCAGGAGGTAGCCCTCCAGCCAGCCCTGGCAGGTGTGCTCGGAGAGGATCTCCATCACCCGGCCGTGCCGGTCGAGGTCCTCGTCGACCTGGAGGGTCTGCGCCTGCCAGGCCTTTCCGCTGGCGGCGAAGACGGCCTGGAGCCGGTTGGACGCGGTCTCGTCGGGACCGACGAGCCGGAAGTCCCGGCGCCCGGCGGTGGATCGCATGACGTCGCGCAGCAACTCACCGAGGACACGGGTGGGTTCGTGCAGCGTCGTGCCCGGCTTGTCGACCGGGACGGCGTACGAGTCGAGGCCGGGCAGGGGGAGTTCGCGCAGGAGCAGGCCGCCGTTGGCATGCGGGGTGGCGCCGAGACGGCGGGTGCCCTCGGGAATCCAGGCCAGGACGTCGAGGCGGGGGCTGCCCTGCTCGTCGAAGAGTTCCTCGGGCCGGTAGGAGCGCAGCCAGGCCTCCAGCTGGCGCAGGTGGTCGGGGTTGTCCCGGACGGCGGACAGCGGGACCTGGTGGGCGCGCCAGGTGCCCTCCACGGGCAGCCGGTCGACGTGGGCGGGGCCGGTCCAGCCCTTCGGGGTGCGCAGCACGATCACCGGCCAGCGGGGGCGTTCCCCTGCCCCGTCCTCGCGGGCCGCGCGCTGCAGGGCGGCGATGCGGTCCAGGGCGGTGTCCATGGCCTGCGCCATCGCGCGATGGACGGCGTTCGGCTCGTCGCCGGTGACGTGGATGGGGTCGTGGCCGTAGCCGCGCAGCAGCTCGTCCAGTTCCGGTTCCGGGATCCGGGCCAGCACGGTGGGGTTGGCGATCTTGTAGCCGTTGAGGTGCAGGATCGGCAGGACCGCGCCGTCGTGCACGGGGTCGAGGAACTTGTCGGAGTGCCAGGCGGCGGCCAGCGGCCCGGTCTCCGCCTCGCCGTCGCCGATCACACAGGCCACCAGCAGGTCGGGGTTGTCGAAGGCGGCGCCGTACGCGTGTGCCAGCGAGTAGCCGAGCTCACCGCCCTCGTGGATCGAACCGGGCGTCTCCGGCGCGACATGGCTCGGCACACCACCGGGGAAGGAGAACTGCCGGAACAGCCGCGCCATGCCCGCCGCGTCGCGGGAGACGTCCGGGTACGTCTCGCTGTAACTGCCCTCCAGCCAGGAGTTGGCGACCACCGCCGGGCCGCCGTGGCCGGGACCCCAGACGCACAGGGCGTTCAGGTCGCGGTTGCGGATGACCCGGTTGAGGTGGGTGTACACGAGGTTGAGCCCCGGTGAGGTGCCCCAGTGGCCGAGCAGCCGCGGCTTGACGTGCTCCGGGCGCAGCGGCTCGGTGAGCAGCGGGTTGGCCATGAGGTAGATCTGGCCGACGGACAGGTAGTTCGCGGCGCGCCAGTGCGCGTGCAGTGTCCTGAGCTCGTCGTCGGCGAGCCGGGCGGACGACTGCTGCGGGTCGACGGACATTCTCGGGTTCCCTTCCGGATCGGGGTGGCGCGGAGGTGCGTACCGGTCCGTACCTCCCCACCCTCTCCCGGTGCCGGGTACCCGACAGGGCCGACCGGACCATACGGGCGAGCGGATCCGTCCGTAAGAGGACTCCCCCGGACCGCCCTCAGGCTCCCCGGGCCACCCTCAGGCCTCCCTCCCCCCGCTCTCCGGGCTGCCTCGCCAGGAAGCGGAGCGGCCCGCGTCGAGCCCGCGGATGTGCTCGATGTTGCGCCGGTCCTCGGCGTCCTGGCCGGCCTCCGCCCCGAACCAGGCGTCCAGGATCTCCTTGAGCAGCGGCACGGAGGTCAGCCGCAGGCTGAGGGCGAGGACGTTGGCGTCGTTCCACCGGCGGGCGCCGTCGGCCGTGCAGGCGTCGGTGCACAGGGCGGCCCGGACGCCGGGCACCTTGTTCGCGGCGATGGACGCGCCCGTGCCGGTCCAGCAGCACACCACGGCCTGCTCCGAGGTGCCGTCGGCCACGTCCCGTGCCGCCGCCTCCGAGCACACCGCCCACTGCGGGTCGGAACCGGGGCGCAGCGCGCCGTGGGTCACCACGTCGTGTCCGCGGCCGCGCAGCTCCGAGACGAGGGCGCGGGCCACGGGTTCGTCCATGTCCGAGGAAACGGAGATCCGCATGTCGGGAGCCTACTGAGCGGACGTCCCCGTTGTCGCCTCCGGGCGCCGCCGGAGGCGGGCGCACCGGATGACGTCCTCCTGCGCCCCGCGTCCCCTCCGGCAGCCGAGCCCCGCGGCCCCGGCGGCCGAGCCCCCACGGTCCCGCCCTGCGGTCACCCCGCGGTCGAGTCCCATGTGCCGCTGGTCAGACCGACCGGGTTGGCGGCCGGGATGATCCCGGAGTCCAGGACGGTGCGGGCGAGCGGTTCGAGCAGGTGGGCGAGTCGGGCGGTGCCGGCGGCGCCGAGTGCGGTCCACGGTGCGGCGGCCGCGGCATCGGTGCCGGCCTCGATCTCCTGTCGGGCGGCGGCCCCCTCCTTGGTGAGCCGCCCGTCCTCGTCGAGCCATCCGCGCGCACGCAGCCCGGCCCGGGCCGCCTGCCAGTGCGCCGGGTCCCATTTGCGGGTCTGCCGCTGGAACTCGTCGTCCGATTCCCCCGTCGCGCACTTCAGCGCCATGGCCTCGACCGGCCCCACCCCCCGGCCGACGAGGACGGCGACGTGTCCGTCGCCCCGGTGTTCGCGCAGGGTGGTCAGGGCCTGCCAGAGCCTGACGTGGGGCTGCGCGGGGCGGGTGAGGGCCTGGTTGGCGGCGGCGAGCACCCGCCCGGCCGTGTCCGCGGCCTGCGCGGCCTCCCAGGCCAGGTCGGCCGCCTCGGCCATCTCGTCGGAGGCGACCGCTTGCGAGCCGTAGAGGCCGGTCATGGCGGCGTCGACGGCTTGCGCGCGCACCGCGAGGACGTCCGCCGGGTCCGCGTAGGTCCAGGCGTCGGGCAGGGCGCGGGCCACCCGGTCGGGGTGGAAGACGTAGAAGCAGCTGGTGACGACGGAGGCGGGAGCGGGGCCGAGCGGGGCGGCGCGCAGGGCGAAGTAGCCCATCCAGTAGCCGCGCAGGCCGAGGCCGTCGGCGGCCCGGCGCACCTCGGGAGCGAAGTACACCAGGTCGTGGACCGGTTCGAACCGCTCCCACATCGTCCGTGCGACGGTGTCGCCCACTGTGTGCCCTCCCGGGTCTCTCGGCGGTGGGTGCCCGAGGCAGCATCCATCATGACAGCGGTCATAACAAGCCCCTGGCCTTCACGGAGGACCTGGACGGCCCGCCACGCCGAGCCCTGCCGCGGGCTCCGGGAACGCCGAGACCGCCGCCACGAACCGCTCGGCGTCGTCGAGCCAGGGGTAGTGCCCGGCACCCGGCTGCACGACGAGGGAGGCGTCCGGGAAGAGACGCGCGAACTGCGCCACCGAGCGGGGCGGGCTGTTCAGGTCGACCTCTCCGGCGAGCAGCAGGACGGGAGCGGCGAGGGCGGTGAGCGCGGCGCGGGTGGCCTGCGGGGTGAAGGCCCCTTCCTCCCCGAAGCGGGCCACGGCCTCGGCGTTGTCCGGCCGGGCGTCCGCGTGGTGCCGGCGCGCCGCGGCGTCCCAGCGGCCGTGGAAGAAGGGGGCGACGGCCTCCCAGTCCTCGCCGGTCCCCTCGGTGACGGCCACCAGGGCGGCGTACGCCTCAGGGAACCACGGCTCGTGCCGCCGCAGCCGCGCCAGCTCTCTGCGCGTCCCGCCGGTGATCTCGATGCCGACGGCGCGGGTTCCGGGGGTGACCAGGGCGAGGCTCGCGACGCGCTCCGGATGCCGGGCCGCGTACTGCGTCACGACGTTCGCACCGGCGGAGTGGGCGAGGAGGCCGATCCGGGGCAGTCGGAGGTGGGCGCGCAGGGCCTCGACGTCGTCGACGAGACGGTCGCAGCGGTAGGAGGCGGTGTCCTCGGGGATCGCGGACCCTCCGGTGCCGCGGAGGTCCAGCGTGATCAGTTCGCGGTGCGCGGACAGGCCGCCGAGGTCCCCGAGGTAGGCGGAGTCCGCGGGGCCGCCGGGGACGCAGACGAGCGGGGCTCCGGATCCGGTCACGCGGTAGGCGAGCCGGGTTCCGTCAGGTGCGCAGAAGGTGGGCATGCCGGCGATCCTGGCATCTCATAACCGGGTTGTACAACCTGGTTATGAGATCCGGGCAGGGTGTATAACCGGGTTGTGACAGGTGAGGAGAGCACAGGGAGCGGCCCCGGGGCGCTGACCGAGGAGCAGGCGGGGCGCATGCTGGCCGACATCAACGAGGTCATCCGCGCCGGCGAGGAGATGCGCGCGCTGCGCGCCGAGATGATCCAGGTGTTCGCCGGGCTCGGCTGGACCCAGGACACCATCGCCCGGCTCGCCGGGATGAGTCAGCCCGCCGTGTCCAAGCAGATGACGAAGCACCGGGACGACCCGCCGCCCCCGGTGGAACTCGCCCTCGACCAGCGCGACGTCCCCTGGCTCGAGGGACGCCTGTGGGGCCTGGCCGAGGAGATCTCGGAGTGCCTCGGCCACTCCGCCCACTGCACCCGGTACGTCGAGGCCGTCACCCGGGGCAGGAAGCGCTTCACGCCCTGGAACGTCGACGCACTGCGCCGCCTCGTCGAGGAGGACCTGCGGGTCCACCGCGCGGAGCTGCCCGCCGGACACCGTGCCGCGTACGACACGATCAGCCGCGGACTCGACCTGCCCGCCGGGGTCACGGCCCCCGCCACCGCTTCGGCGTCCGTACGGCGCACGCTCGCCCGCCGGCTGCAACGGGACCGGCTGCGCGAGGACTGAGGCGCGCGGCGGCCGGCCGGCGACCTTCCCGACGGGGCGGAACAGGGTCTCACCACCCGGGACAGGCCCGGCGCCGCCGTCCGTCGGTCCCGCGGGATCACGCTCGGCGCCCGATGGCCGGGGGGCGGGGGGCGGGGGGCGGGGGGCGGGAGGACATGATCACCGACGGCCCTGGACCTGCCGGCACCGTCGCCCGGCAGTGCCTGAACCGGGCCGGTCGGGGCGGCCGCCGCCCGGGAGGTCACCCGCTCCGGGCGGGGCCGCGGCCGTCGCCCGGTCAGCGGCGGGCGCGCTGGTGGACGCGGGCGAGGAGGAGGTTCGGGTCCTCCTGGGTGAAGTACGCCGCGCTGGGCACGTAGGCGGTGCGTCCGCGTACGGCCACGGAGGTCGGGTTGGACAGCCCGTCCTCGCCGGTCAGGACGACGGTGTGGGTGCCGTTCGGGCGGACCCGGACGACCTCGTCGGCGGTGATCAGCGCGGCGAGGACGGTGTCGCGGTGCCGCTCGACGAAGCCGAAGTCGTCGATGCCGGGCAGGCCGGTCGCCCTGGTCCTGATGGGGCCGGCGGAGCCGTTCTCCCGGACGGGGATGCGCAGGAGGGTGCCGGCGTCGGAGTTGGACACCCAGACGGCGTTGTGGTGGAGGCGGAGGCCGTTGACGCCGAAGCCGGACGCGTCGGGCCCGGTGCCCGGCTCGAGTTCGGGTCCCGTGGCCCAGGCCTTGGGCCTGCCGCCCCTGCTCGGGACGCGCCAGACGGTGCCCCGCACCGAGTCGGCGGTGTAGAGGACGCCCCGGCGCTCGTCGAGGGCGAGGCCGTTGAGGAACCCGTCGGGCGGCAGCTTCGCGATCTGCCGCGGGGCGCCGCCGTCGCGGGAGATGCGCCAGATGCCGGTCCTGCTGGTGCCGGTGGAGTAGTTGACGTAGAGCGTGCCGTCGTGGGCGCGGGCGATGCCGGTGACGACGGCGGCGCCGATGTTGGGGGTGTCGGGGTTCGCCACGGCGGGCAGGGTGGCGATGATCCGCGTGGTGCCCTTGCGGGTGACGTTCGCGACCTTGCGGGCGAAGCTGAAGGTCAGGTCGGCGGAACCGTCGGGTTCGAGGGCGATGTTCTCGGGTGTCTGCCCCTGGGCGAAGTCGAAGTGGGCGATGACGCGCGGGTCGGACACGGTCGGTTCGCCGGCCGCCGCGGTGGCCGTCGTGAGCAGGCCGAGAGCGAGGGCGGCTGCGGTGACACCCGCCAGGCGTGGAAGTCGGGACATGGACCTCTCCTCGGAGGGGAGCACGAAAGCGCCGGTGTGCGGCGCGAGACGAACATGGCGGCGGGCCGGTGGCGGCGGTGGCAGTCGCGGCCGGGAGATCCCCCGCGTGGCCCAGGGCATGAACCCGCCTGCCGCATGCACGAGACTGGGCCGTGCAGTCCGGCACCGACCGAGAGGGAAACAGCGGCGTGATCATCTTCGGCACCAAGGGTTATCTGTACCAGCTGGCGATCGTGACGCTGGTGTGCGGCCGCTGCGGCAACCCCTCCGCGCACACGCTCAGGAAGCGCGTCACCAAGTTCACGCTGTTCTTCGTGCCGCTGTTCCCGGTCTCCGTGAAGTACCTGACGCAGTGCACCTTCTGCGGCGCCGAGGAGAAGGTGACGGGGGAGCAGGCGGAGCGGTTGCGGACCCAGGGGTCCGTCACCGGGTGAGCCCGGCTCGCTCGCAGGCGGCCCGCAGCTCCCGGGTGCAGATCCGGTCGACGGTGTACACGCCGTCCTTGACCAGGGTGCGCCCGATGTCGGCGGCCGTCACCGCGTGCGGGGTGAGCAGGACCGCCGGGATGTTCCTGGTCGTGGGGCTGTCGACGGTGGTCGGTGCGTGGTCGCGGGGATCCTCGTCGCGGCCCAGGGCGACGGCCATGGCAGCGGCCGCGGCGGCCTCCTTCCGGAAGGGCTTGTACACCGTCATGTACTGCTCGCCCTTGACGATGCGCCGTACGGCGTCGAGGTCGGCGTCCTGGCCGGTGACCGGGGGCAGGGGGGTGACGCCGGCGCTCTTGAGGGCGGCGATGACGCCCGCGGCGATGTTGTCGTCGGCCGCCAGGACACCGTCGATCCCGCCGGGGCCGAGCGCCGCCAGGGCGGCGGACATGTTGGCGTGGGCGACCTGGGTGCTCCAGTCCTGGGTCTCGTACGACCGGGCGACCCGCACCCGGTCCTGGATGACGGAGAGCGCCCCCCGCCGGAACAACGCGGAATTGGGGCTGGTCGGGTCTCCGTTCATCATCACGACCGTCCCGCCGTCGGCCCGCTTCCCCATGCCCTGCACAAGCGCCTCGCCCTGGAGTCGGCCGACCCGCGTGCCGTCGAATCCGACGTAGCCGGAGACCGGGCCCTCAGCGAGCCGGTCGTAGGCGACCACCGGGACGCCCGCCCGGCGCGCCTCCTGGATCGAGGAGCGCAGCGCACGGGTGTCGGCGGCGTCGAGGATCAGGACCTCGGCCCCTTTGGTGATCATGGAGATCATCTGCTGCCTCTGCCGGGTCGCGTCGTTCTCGGCGTTGGCGTAGTCGAAGGTGCACGCGGGGCACAGCTTCTTCACCTGGGCCTGGATCATCGGCCGGTCGGCGTGCTCCCAGCGGGGGACCGAGCGGCTCGGCAGGAGCAGGCCCACGGTGAAGCCGTCGGACCGCGGACCGCTGTCCTCGCCGCAGGCGGCCACGGGCAGTGCGAGGAGCGCCGCGGCGAGCGCCGCGGTGACCGCCCGGCCGCGCGGCCTCACGGCAGGCCGCCCGCCTGCTTGTGGGCGACCGGTTCGTGGTTCGGTACGACGATCTCGCTCCACACCTGCTTGCCGCCGGCCACCGGGACCGAGCCGGAGGACTCCGACATCGCCTCGACCAGCATCAGTCCGCGTCCGCCGGTGGACTCCCAGTCCACGATCACCGGCTTGGCGGGCGCGCGGGGCGAGGAGTCGCTCACGCTGACCCGGACCCGGTCGCCGCGGAGCACCAGGTCGAGGCGGACCGGGCCCTGGGTGTGCACCAGGGCGTTGGTGACGAGTTCGGAGACGACCAGCAGCACCGCGTCGGCGGCCTCCGCGACCTTCCACCGGCGCAGGGTGCGCGCGGTGAAGCGGCGGGCGTGCATGACGGCGTCGGGCAGCCGCCACACCATCCATCCGGCGCGGATCGGGCGGGTCGTCATGCCGTCGTAGCGCAGGAGCAGCAGGGCCACGTCGTCCTCACGGCGGCCCGCGTCGCCGAGGAGTTCGTCGGCCATCGTCCCCGGGTCCGCCGGGTCGGCCGCGGCGAGCGCGGTGCGGGTGCGGCGCATGCCCTCGTCCAGCGGCAGGTCGGAGGCCTCGACCAGGCCGTCGGTGACCAGGGCGAGGACCGTGCCGGGGGCCAGCGCGACGGAGGTCATGGGGAACTCCGCCTCCGCGAGGATGCCCAGCGGGGGCCCGCCCGCGACCTCCACCTCCTCGGTGCCGCCGTCGGGATGGCGCACCAGCGGTGCGAGGTGCCCGGCGCGGACGAAGAGGGTGTTGCCCTCCTCCATGTCGAGTTCGGCGTAGCAGCAGGTCGCGAAGAGGTCGGTCTCCATGCCGACGAGGAGCCGGTTGGCGTGCGAGACGACCACGTCGGGCGGGTGGCCCTCCATGGCGTAGGCCCGGACGGCGGTGCGCATCTGGCCCATGATCGTCGCGGCTCCCGCGCTGTGTCCCTGCACGTCGCCGATCACCAGGGCCACCCGGTCCTCGGAGAGCGCGATGACGTCGTACCAGTCGCCGCCCACCTGGAGTCCCCGCCGGGCGGGCAGATAGCGGGCGACGGCGATCCCGCCGGGGAGTTCGGGCAGCCGGCGGGGCAGCAGGCTGCGCTGGAGCATGGTGGCGAGCTCCTGCTCCGCGTCGTGGGCGTGGGCGCGCTGGAGGGCCTGTCCGACGAGGGCCGCGGTGGCGGTGAGCAGGGAGCGCTCCTCGGGGACGAACTCGTGCGGCCGGTGCCAGCCGACCAGGCACACACCGGCGATGCGGCCCTTGCCGGGGAGCGGCAGGACGGCGAGCCCGCCGGGGCCGATGCCCGCCAGGCCGGGTTCCAGGGCGGTGCCGGCGGGCCACAGGTCCATCCGGCCGTCGCTCAGCGCCGCCTGCAGGGTGGGCAGCGCCCGCACGGGCGTGTCGGGCCACTCCGTACGCCATTCGGAGCGCCACACGTCCGGCCAGGCGGCGGGCTGCGGCGGGTCCAGCACGGTGACCATCAGCCGGTCGTCCTGGACGGCGGCGAGGGCCACCCGGTCGGCGCCCAGCGGCTCGCGCAGGGCGGCGACCACCACCCGGCCGACGTCCCGGGTGGTGACGGCGTCGTCGAGCGCGGCGGTCAGCCACTGGATCCGGGAGACGTCGTCGGGGCTGCGGCGCAGGACCGGGGTGGCGGTCACCACGCCGACCACCTGCTCGGGCAGGTCGGCGGTGGCCGGTTCGGCCCGGCAGCTCAGGCTCAGCCAGCGCATCTCGCCCGTCGCGCCGCGCACCCGGAACTCCAGGTCGCGCCGGCCGGACGCCTGGGAGGCGGGCTCCAGGACGGACATCAGCGCGTGCATGTCCTCCGGGAGGGCGTGGGCCAGCAGGGTGTCCACCTTGCCGTCGAAGTCGTCCGCCGAGATGCCGACCAGGTCGAGGAGCGTGCCGTCCGCCTCGATCAGACCGGTGTCGGGGACCAGGACGAAGGAACCGACGCGCAGACTCCGCAGGGCGGGGTCCAGCAGGGACGACGGCTCGGGCGGTCCCGTCACGGGCTGGAGCAGGCCGGCGACGGCGTCGGCGTAGCGCTCCAGGAAGCGGCGCTGGTCGGCCTCGAAGCCGTCCGCCGAGGCCCCCGTCACGACCAGACAGCCGAGCCGTCTGCCCTCCGCGTCGAGGGGCAGCGCGCCGAGCGAGGGGTCCGCGGTGAGCCACAGCGGGCGGTCGGTGAGGAAGGCCCGCGCCGCGGGTGAGTCACCGGACAGGGGCAGCCGCTCCGGTGGTGCCGGCCCGGAAGGGGTACGTCCTGCCGAGTCCACCAGCCGAAGCTCTTCGTTCCCGGCCCCGGGCGTGTAGACCGCCGCCTGTGTCGCTCCGGCCAAGGTCAGGGCCCGGTCGAGGCATGTCCGCAACGTACCTCCCGTCCCTGCCGCAGGTGCCGACAGGTTGAGAACGGGGCACCCACCCACCAGAATCGCATATACGAACCAACCGGACATACCTACCCGTCGTCCCTCTTGTCGTCTACGGCAGGTGGCACCCATGAAGGCCTGCATACGGGACACGGCCGCCACCCTGACCGCGGTCTCGGCGGCCGTCGCCCTGGCGGCCTGCGGGGCGGACGGCGGCACCGACCCCGGCGGAGGGACCGCGCCGCGCATCGGTCTGCTGCTGCCGGACTCCACCACGGCACGCTGGGAGGCGCAGGACCGGCCGCTGCTCGAGAAGAGGATCGAGTCCCTGTGCGACACGTGCGAGGTCGAGCACGCCAACGCCAGGGGCGAGGTCGCCATCCAGCAGGAGCAGATGGACTCGATGATCACCAAGGGCGTCGACGCCATCGTGCTGGTGGCCGTGGACGGCAGGTCGCTCGCCACGTCGGTCTCGGAGGCCCGTGCGGCGGACATTCCCGTCATCGCCTACGACCGTCTCGCCGAGGGCCCGATCTCCGGCTATGTCTCCTTCGACGGGGTGGAGGTCGGCAGGCTCCAGGGCCGGGCCCTGCTGGAGGCCATCGGCGACGGGGTGAGGGACCCGCAGATCGTCATGATGAACGGCGATCCCGCCGACCCGAACGCGGAGTCGTTCAAGAAGGGCGCGCTGTCCGTGCTCCGCGGGAAGGTGAGGATCGGCAAGGAGTACGACACCCCGCAGTGGCGGACGGAGACCGCGCACATGAACATGTCCGCCGCGATCGCGGCCCTCGGCGCCGACGCCATCCACGGGGTCTATTCGGCCAACGACGGCCTCGCCGCCGGGAGCATCTCCTCCCTCAAGGCCAACAAGGTCGATCCGCTGCCGCCGGTCACCGGTCAGGACGCCGAGCTGGCGGCCCTGCGGCGCATCCTCGCCGGCGACCAGTACATGACCGTCTTCAAGCCCTTCGGTCCGGAGGCGGCGGCCGGCGGTGCGATGGCCGTGGCCGCGGCCCGCAGGGAGGACCTGGACCGGGTGGCCACGGGCGAGGTGACGACGGGGAGCGGCGGGAAGGTCCCGGCCGTCCTGCTCACGCCGGTGTCCGTGACCGCCGACAACATCGATAGCACCGTGGTGAAGGAAGGCCTGCACACGGTCCAGCAGATCTGCACCCCCCAGCTCCGGTCCGCCTGCGAGGAGGCAGGGCTGACCTGACGGGCCGGTTCCGCGGGCTCCGGGCACGCCCGGGTCCAGGGAAGGAGTTGGTTGCCGTGCCGGATCCCCCCTTGCTGGCGCTGCGCGGGGTGTGCAAGCGCTACGGAGTCGTCGACGTCCTCACGGACATCGAGCTGGAGATCCACTCCGGCCAGGTCGTCGCCCTCCTGGGGGACAACGGAGCCGGCAAGTCGACCCTGGTCAAGGTGATCTCCGGGGTCACGCCCGCGGAAAGGGGCGTCATCGAGTGGGAGGGCCGGGCGGTCCACATCAGACGCCCGCACGACGCCCGGGACCTCGGCATCGCCACCGTCTACCAGGACCTCGCCCTGTGCGGGAACCTCGACGTCGTCGGGAACCTGTTCCTCGGGCGGGAGATCCGCCGGTACGGGTTCCTCGACGAGATGGAGATGGAGCGCCGCACCCAGCTCCTGCTGGAGCGGCTGACCCGACGGGTCCCCGATCTGCGGCTGCCCGTCGCGTCGCTGTCCAGCGGCCAGCGGCAGACCGTCGCCATCGCCCGCTCGCTTCTCGGTGACCCGCGGGTCCTCCTCCTCGACGAGCCGACGGCGGCCCTGGGGTTCGAGCAGACCTCCGAGATCCTGGACCTCATCGACCGGTTGCGGGACCGCGGGCTGGGCGTCCTGCTCATCAGCCACAGCATGGGCGACGTGAAGGCCCTCGCGGACCGGGCCGCGGTGCTGCGGCTCGGCCGCAACAACGGCTTCTTCGACGTGAACACCGCCTCCCAGGAGCAGATCATCTCGTCCATCACCGGTGCCACGGAGAACGTGCCCCGCCGGCCGGCCCACCGGGAGGCGGGGTGGTGAAGGACATGCGCAGGGTCGCGGACGGCAGCCCGGGCGAACGCACCCCGCCGGACGGCGAACCCCGTCCGCCGCGGCGCGCGCGGCTCGCCTCCCGGGCCGTGGGCGGGGGGACGCGGGCCGTGCGCGGCGGGGTGGGACTCCTGCGGCACAAGGTGAGAGCGGGAGAGCTGGGCTCGCTGCCCGTCGTCCTCGTCCTGGCCGTCGTCTGGATCACCTTCCAGTCCCTGAACGAGAACTACCTCTCCCCGCGCAACCTGTCGAACCTCTGCGTGGACATCGTGGGCACGGGACTGATCGCGGTCGGCATCGTCTTCGTGCTGCTGATCGGCGAACTCGACCTGTCCGTGGGCTCGATCAGCGGTCTCGCGGCCGCCGTCTTCGCCGTGCTCAACGTGAACCACGGTGTGCCGGAGTGGCTCGCCCTCGTCGTCGGGGTGCTCACCGGCACCGTGGCGGGCACCGTCCAGGGCTTCTCCATCGCCAGAACCCGGGTACCGGCGTTCGTGGTCACGCTCGCGGGGCTGCTCACCTGGAACGGCCTGATGCTCGCCGTCCTCGGCGACAGCGGCACCGTCAACCTGGACGAGGACGGGCTCGTCGCCGACCTGACCGGCTACTACTTCACCCAGGACGCCGTCGCCTACGCTCTGGCGGGGGCCGCCACCGCGGCGGTGTTCCTGGTGGCCGACCGGGACAGACGGCGCCGCCTGTCCGTGGGCATGCCGCACCGCTCGCTGCCGGCCGTCACGGCACGCACGGGGGTCACGGCGGTGGTCGCGTTCGGCACCGCGTACCTCCTCAACCGCTTCCAGGGGCTGCCGCTCGCCCTGCTGATCTTCCTCGTGACGGTCGCCGGCCTGGACGTCCTGCTCCGCCGCACCCACTACGGGCGGCAGGTGTACGCGCTGGGCGGCAGCATCGAGGCGGCCCGGCGCGCCAGCCTCAGCGTGCTCCGGGTCCAGACCGCGGTGCTCGCCGTCTCCGGCACCATGGCCGCGATCGGCGGACTGTTCCTGGCCTCCCGCATCACGTCGGTCAGCCAGAGTTCGGGCTCGGGCGTCCTGCTGGTGAACGCCATCGCCGCGGCCGTGATCGGTGGGACCAGCCTGTTCGGCGGGCGCGGTACGACGTGGTCGGCGGTGCTGGGCATGCTGGTCATCCAGTCGATCGCCTCGGGCATGGCGATCACCGACACTCCCCCGGCCCTGCAGTTCGTCATCACGGGCGGGGTGCTGTTCGCGGCGGTGGTCATCGACGCGCTGTCACGGCACTCGCAGGAGGCCCACGGGCGGGCGTGACGGCCCGCGCGGCCCGGCCCTCGCCCCGGGACCGGGGCAGCACCTCTCTGTGATCTGTGCCACATCCCGCGACTGCCGCAACTTTGGTTGAAAGTTTTGTCATCTAGGCTGACAAACCTTCCGCCCCTCCGCAGGCCACCGGAGCGTCCCTCCATGTCCGACAGGTCCACCTCCGCCCCCGCGCAGCCCTCCGTGACCGCCGCGTACGCCCGGATCTACGAGGAACAGCAGCCGCGTCTCGTCGCGTACGCCCGCACCCTCACCCGGAACGCCTGGACCGCCGAGGACCTCGTCGCCGAGGCGCACTTCCGGGTGTGGCGGCGGCTGGCCGAGGGCCATGAGATCGACAACGTGCCGGCGTATCTCAGGACGACGGTGCGGCACCTGGCGATCGCCTCCGGGACCGCGGTGCGCGAGACGCCGCGCGATCCGCACACCGACGAGCGGGCGGAACCGGGCACGCCCCAGGGCGACCCGGCCGAGCAGGTGTCCCAGGTCGACCTGGTGGTGCGGGTGCTGGGCCAGCTGCCCGAGCGCTGGGTGAAGGCGCTGTGGCTGGCCGAGGCGGAGGGCCAGCCGCTGGCCGCGATCGGGCCGCAGCTCGGGACCAAGGAGGGCGCGACGGCCGTACTGCTGCACCGCGCCCGGGAGGGCATGCGGCAGGCCTTCCTGCGCACGCAGAGCGGCGCCCCCGACGACCCGGCGTGCCAGGTCCACTGGGCCCGGATGCCCGCGTACGTACGCGGTGCCGCCACGGCGCGCCAGGGGGAACGGCTGCTCGGTCACGTGGACGGGTGCGCGGACTGCCGCGCGCGGCTCGCCGCGCTGATGCGGGCCAACGACCGGCTGCCGGCGCTCGTCGCCCCGGCGCTGCTCGTGTGCGCGCTGGGCGGCACGGGCAAGTTCCTCCTGGCCTTCGCGACGGGATCCGCCGGCGCGGCGAGCGCGGCCGGCGCGGCGGGCGGGCACGGCGCCGGGCTGCTGCACGGCGTGCGCCATGCCGTGGTGGGGGGCTCGAAGGCCCCCGCGGTGGTGGCGGCCGGCGCGCTCGTGGCGGGCGCCGCCGCGGTCTGCCTCGTCCTCGGCCCGGCCGAGTCCGCTCCGGCTCCCGGGCAGCGCACGCCGGTCGCCGACGCCCCCGTGGCCCGGGTGCCGGTGACGCGGACGCCGGCGGCACCGCCGACGGAGGCCGCGCTTCCGGCGGAGGCCACCGACGACGAGGGGGCGAGCTCCGCCGAGGCGGCCGACGACCGGGGAGCGGGCGCCGCCCGGACGGGGGACACGAGCAGTTCGCCGGAGCCGGCTCCGGGCGGGACGACCGCTTCCGCACCAGGGGACGACGCGTCCCCGCCCGCCGAAACCCCGCCGGAGGAGGGACCGGCCGCTCCCCCGGCCGACGAGGGCGATCAGGACGAGGGCGGGCAGGAGGCACCGGAGCCCTCCACTCCCGCCCCCGCCCCCGAGCCCCCGGAACCCGAGGCTCCGCCCGCGCCCGATCCCGAGCCCGAGCCCGGGAACGGGAACGGGAACGGGAACGGTACGGGAACCGGAACCGAGGTGCCCGGCGGGGACACCGCCCCGGGCTCCGGCTCGGGCTCCGACACGACCGGACCGGACTGCGGGACCGGCGACCGGGACGCGGGGCACGGGAGGGACGCCGGGCACGGGAGGGGCCGCGAGGGCGAGGGACGCCACCACCGGCCCGGGCACGCGAGCACGCTGGGCGACTGACCACGGACCACCGCTCCGTGCCGCGAGCTGCCGGGGGCGCCTGCCGCGGTTCCCCCGGACGACCCGAGGGGCCGGTCCTCACACGTTACGGCGGTACTGGCCCCCCACCTCGAAGAACGCGTCGGTGATCTGCTGCAGGGAGCAGACCCGGGCCGCGTCCATGAGCACGGCGAACACGTTGCGGTCGTTGACCGCCGCGTCCTTGAGGGCGGCCAGGGCCGCGTGCGCCTCGTCGCGGTGACCGGCCTGGTAGTCCCGGACGCGCTCCAGCTGGGAGCGCTTCTCCTCCTCGGTGGCGCGGGCCAGCTCGACCACTCCGTGCTCGGCGGTGTCGGCGTGGGGGTTGCGGAAGGTGTTGACGCCGATGATGGGCAGCGTGCCGTCGTGCTTGCGCTGCTCGTAGAGCATCGACTCGTCCTGGATCCGGCCGCGCTGGTAGCCGGTCTCCATGGCGCCGAGCACACCCCCGCGCTCATTGATCCGCTCGAACTCCTGGAGGACGGCCTCTTCGACCAGGTCGGTGAGTTCGTCGATGACGAACGAGCCCTGGAGGGGGTTCTCGTTCATCGCCAGGCCCCATTCCCGGTTGATGATCAGCTGGATGGCCAGGGCGCGGCGGACGGATTCCTCGGTGGGGGTGGTGACCGCCTCGTCGTAGGCGTTGGTGTGCAGGCTGTTGCAGTTGTCGTAGATCGCGATGAGCGCCTGCAGCGTCGTACGGATGTCGTTGAAGTCCATCTCCTGGGCGTGCAGGGAGCGTCCGGAGGTCTGGACGTGGTACTTCAGCTTCTGGCTGCGCTCGTTGGCGCCGTACTTCTCCTTCATCGCGACGGCCCAGATCCGGCGGGCCACCCGGCCGAGGACGGAGTACTCGGGGTCCATGCCGTTGGAGAAGAAGAACGACAGGTTCGGGGCGAAGTCGTCGATGTGCATGCCCCGGGCGAGGTAGGCCTCCACGTAGGTGAAGCCGTTGGCCAGGGTGAAGGCGAGCTGGCTGACGGGGTTCGCGCCGGCCTCGGCGATGTGGTAGCCGGAGATGGACACCGAGTAGAAGTTGCGGACCTGGTGGGCGATGAACCACTCCTGGATGTCCGCCATCATCCGCAGGGAGAACTCGGTGGAGAACAGGCAGGTGTTCTGGCCCTGGTCCTCCTTGAGGATGTCCGCCTGCACCGTGCCCCGCACGTTCGCCAGGGCGCGTGCGCGCAGCTCGGCGGCCTCGTCCGGAGAGGGGTCGCGGCCCTCGGCGGCGCGGAAGGCGTCCAGCTGCTGGTCGACGGCGGTGTTGAGGAAGAACGCGAGGATCGTCGGGGCGGGGCCGTTGATCGTCATGGAGACCGAGGTCGTGGGGGCGACCAGGTCGAAGCCGTCGTAGAGCGCCTTCATGTCGTCGAGGGTGGCCACCGAGACCCCGGAGGTGCCGACCTTGCCGTAGATGTCGGGGCGTTCGTCCGGGTCGCGGCCGTAGAGGGTGACCGAGTCGAAGGCGGTGGACAGCCGGGTGGCCGGCTGGCCTTCGGACAGCAGCTTGAAGCGCCGGTTGGTGCGGAACGGATCGCCCTCCCCGGCGAACATCCGCGCCGGGTCCTCGCCGTCGCGCTTGAACGGGAACACCCCTGCGGTGAAGGGGAAGTAGCCGGGCAGGTTCTCCCTGCGCCAGAACCGCACCAGCTCTCCGTGGTCGGTGAACCGGGGCAGCGCGACGCGCGGCACCTTGTTGCCCGAGAGCGACTCACGCGTCAGCTTGGTACGGATCTCCTTGTCCCGGACCTTCACCACCTGCTCGTCGCCGGAGTAGGAGGCCACGACGGCGGGCCAGTCGCGGAGCTGCTCCACGACGTGGTGCGGGAGCTCGTTGCGGGCGCCGTCGAGCAGCGCCCTCACGTCCGCGGCGTCGGAGCCCGCCGCGGCGAGTTCGTCCGCGACGGTCTCCAGCCGCTGCACCCGCCTCGCCGCCTCGGCCAGCCGGCCGGTCTCGGCGTGGTAGGCGCGCACGCTGTCGGCGATCTCGGCGAGGTAGCGCACCCGGTCCGCGGGGACCACCTGCCGGATGCCGGAGGAGTGGCGTACGCCGACCGGCGCCAGCGCGCCCTGGAGCAGCGGCAGGCCCCGCTCGGCGAGGGCGGCCTTGAGGTGCTGGTAGAGCGCCGTGACCCCGTCGTCGTTGAAGGTGGCCGCGGAGGTGCCGTAGACCGGCATGTCCTCCGGCCGCTTGCCGAACGCCTCGCGGTTGCGGACCAGCTGGCGGCCCACGTCACGCAGCGCGTCCTTCGCTCCGCGCCGTTCGAACTTGTTGATGGCCACGACGTCGGCGAAGTCGAGCATGTCGATCTTCTCCAGCTGCGACGCGGCGCCGAACTCCGGCGTCATCACGTACATCGAGGTGTCGACGAACGGCACGATCGCGGCGTCGCCCTGGCCGATGCCCGGCGTCTCCACGATCACCAGGTCGAATCCGGCCGCCTTCACGACGTCGATCACGTCCGCGAGGTGCTCGGGCAGTTCACGGCTCCCCCGGGTGGCCAGGCTCCGGAAGAAGACCCGGTTGCCGTCGAGGGAGTTCATCCGGATCCGGTCGCCGAGCAGCGCGCCCCCGCCGCGGCGGCGGGTCGGGTCGACCGCGATCACCGCGATCCGCAGTTTGTCCTGCTGGTCGACCCGGAAGCGGCGCACCAGCTCGTCGGTCAGCGACGACTTGCCCGACCCGCCCGTGCCCGTGATGCCGAGCACCGGCGTGGTCCGCGCCGCCGCGCCGGCCCGCACCTGCTCCACGAACTCGGCGGGCAGCTTGCCCAGTTCGGCACCGGTGACGGCGCGGGCGATCGCGAACCGGTCGCCCGCGAGGACGGCGGCCGCGTCCGCCGGCCTGCCGTCCCACAGGTCGAAGTCGCAGTCCCTCACGACCGAGTTGACCATCCCGGCCAGGCCCATCCGCTGGCCGTCCTCCGGCGAGAAGATCGTCACCCCGCTCTGGCGCAGCCGGGCGATCTCCTCGGGCACGATGACACCGCCACCGCCGCCCACCACACGGATGTGCTCCGCGCCCTGCCGGCGCAGCGACTCGACCAGGTACTCGAAGTACTCCACATGGCCGCCCTGGTACGACGAGACCGCCACACCGTGGACGTCCTCCTCGAGCGCCGCGTCCACGACCTCCTGGACCGACCGGTTGTGCCCGAGGTGGATCACTTCCGCGCCCTGGGACTGGAAGATCCGGCGCATGATGTTGATCGAGGCGTCGTGCCCGTCGAACAGGGCCGAAGCCGTGATCAGACGGATGGGGTGCACGGGACGGTGCACTTCGCTCATGGGGAGGCCTTCCCGGAGAGGTCAGGGGTACGCCGACCCCGAGATAGTAGGACGTCCTACTAATTTACCGCAGACGGCGCCGCTGTGACGTATCCCGCACCGCGGCCGCGCATGCCGCACACAGGAAACCGAACGACTCGACCGCCCCGAGCCGGACGCGGTTCCTCACCGCGACGGTGCGGGGCAGCCGGCCTGCCGCGGGCCCGTCCGGGCCACCTGCGCGAACCGGGGCGTCAGGGGCGCCCCGTCCCGTGGGAGCGTACGGCGGTCTCCAGGACTTCGTGGACGGACCTGGCGGGGCGGCCGACGACGGCTTCGAGAGCGGGGCCGACGGCGTGGAACTCGCCGCCGCGTGCCGCGGCGAACATCGTCAGGGCGAACTCCGCGGCCGGTCGCGGCATCCCGGTGGCGACCGCCGCGGAGATCCATGCGTCGTCGTCCATGACGGTCCGGGTGACGGTCCGGCCGGTGATGCGGCTGAGGATGCCGGCGACATCGGCGAAATCCAGTGCGTGGGGGGCCGCCAGCGGCGGCGTGGCCCCTTCGAGCGTGCCGCCGCCGGTCAGCGCGAGGGCCGCGGCTTCCGCGAGATCCTCGTGGGCCGTCCAGGAGACCGGGCCGTCCTGCGGCACGGCGAGGACGCCGGTCCGCAGAGCCGCGCCGATGTAGCGGTCGAGCGTGGAGGCGTAGAACCCGTTGCGCAGAGCCGTCCAGGAGACCCCTTGCCGCGCGAGATGTTCCTCGGTGGCCGCGTGGACCTTCTGCGGCGGGAAGAGCGAGGTGGGGGATGCGGCCTGGTGGCTGGTGTAGAGGATGTGCCGGGCACCCGCCTCCCGTGCCGCGTCGATGGCGGCGCAGTTCGCGCTCACCGCGGCGCCGCCCCGTATGGCCGCGGAGACGACCAGGACGCGCTCGGCGCCTTCCAGGGAGTGCTTCAGGCTGCCGGGGTCGGTGAAGTCTCCCGCCCGGACCCGGACGCCGCGCTCGGCAAGGTGAGCGGCCTTGCTCACGTCGCGCACGCTCACGCCGATCCGGCCGGCCGGCACCCGCTCCAGCAAGCGGTCGACGATCAGCGATCCGAGGCGGCCGGTGGCTCCGGTGACGATCAGCATCGAGGACTCCCTCTGTCGATTTCCAGTGATACCAGAAAACACGGTAACACTGATACTTCCAGTGAGAGCAACAGGAGCGTCCAGCGCTGTGCGGTCCCCGACGCCCTCGCATAAAGCCAGTTCAGCCGCCTGCCACCGGCGGCGATCACGGGCAGCCCAGGCGGTATCATCGTTCCCATGTCTTCGAATCCGCAGCGGAGAGACAGCACCCGGGACCGCATCGTGGAGGCTGCGGCGGACCTGCTGCGCGATCATGGGCCGACTGCCGTGACCACACGCCGCGTGGCCCAGGAGGCGGGGCTGCAGCCACCCGCGCTGTACCGCTTCTTCCAGGGCAAGGACGACCTGCTGGACGCCGTGGTGGAGCACGTGTTCGCCGAGCACGTGGCGGGCAAACAGGCCACCGCACCCTCACAGGATCCTGTGGAGGACCTCCGCGACGGGTGGAACACGCAGATCGGCTTCGGCCTGGCCCACCCGCACGTCTACGGCCTCCTGCTCGACCCGTCACGCGCACGCGACACCCCCGCGATGTCCACCGGTGTGCGGATCCTCGCCGAGCGGGTGCACAGAGTCGCCGCAGCCGGACGGCTCCGGGTGAGTGAGGAACGCGCCGTCAACCTCATCCGCGCGGCAGGAACCGGAACCATCCACACCCTTCTGACCCTGCCACCGGACCAGAGCGACCCGCACCTGGCCGACGCCGCCTTCGACGCGGTCGCGCGGGTCGTCTTCACCGACGAGCCGGCCGTCCCCACCCGGGACCCGGCGGCGATCGTGGCGGCCTTCCGCACCCTCCTGCCCGAACTGCCCGGCCTCAGCCCGGCTGAGCTCACCCTCCTCGACGAGTGGCTGCAACGCTGATCACCGGCTTCGCGCGAGCCGCTGCAGCGGTGTTCTCCGGGACCGGGGCAGGCCCGGGCGCATGCCGCCGTCGAGATCGCGGATGGTCCGAGGTCGAAGCCGCGGGCCCCCTGATCTCGCTGTCGAGAGCCGCCTTCACCCGCCCGCCCTGGATGCCGCTCAGGTGACCTTCACAGCCGCAAGGCCGATACTGCCTTTGTAGGACTCCAGTCGGCACGCCGTCGATCCATCGCCAGGTCTGACACGACGTCACCGAAGTCGAACATCACGTCGGCATCGGAACCGCCACCACCCGCCCGCGGCCGCCACGGACCCGAGGTCGGCAGCTACCGAAACCGCTCTGAACAGCGAAAACACAGGCGAAGACAACCTTCTAGGCTCGCTAGGAGATCCCCATGAAGATGCTGATCAACGTTCCGGAATCCGTGGTCGCGGACGCGCTGCGCGGAATGGCCGCCGCTCACCCCGAACTGACCGTCGACGTCGAGAACCGGGTGGTCGTACGGCGGGACGCGCCGGTGGCCGGCAAGGTGGGCCTGGTGTCCGGCGGCGGGTCGGGGCACGAGCCGTTGCACGGCGGGTTCGTCGGACCCGGGATGCTCTCCGCGGCATGTCCCGGCGAGGTGTTCACGTCGCCCGTGCCCGATCAGATGCTGCGGGCGGCTGCCGCCGTGGACAGCGGCGCGGGTGTGCTCTTCATCGTGAAGAACTACACCGGCGACGTGCTCAACTTCGACATGGCGGCCGAGCTCGCCGAGGACGAGGGCATCCAGATCGCCAAAGTGCTGGTCAACGACGACGTCGCCGTCACCGACAGCCTCTACACGGCCGGGCGGCGCGGCACGGGCGCGACGCTGTTCGTGGAGAAGATCGCGGGCGCCGCAGCCGACGAGGGGCAGCCGCTGGAGCGGGTCCAGGCGGTCGCCCGGCAGGTGAACGAGAACTCCCGCACCTTCGGCGTCGCGCTGAGCGCGTGCACCACGCCCGCCAAGGGCAGCCCCACCTTCGACCTGCCGCCCGGCGAGCTGGAGCTCGGCATCGGCATCCACGGCGAGCCGGGCCGGGAGCGGCGGGCGATGATGACGTCCGGGGAGATCGCCGACTTCGCGGTGCAGGCGATCCTGGACGACATGACCCCGCGCAACCCCGCCCTCGTCCTGGTCAACGGCATGGGCGCGACGCCCCTGCTGGAGCTGTACGGCTTCAACGCGGAGGTGCAGCGGGTGCTGACCCAGCGCGGGGTGGCCGTCGCCCGGACGCTCGTCGGCAACTACGTCACCTCCCTCGACATGGCCGGCGCCTCGGTCACCCTGTGCCAGGTCGACGAGGAGCTGCTGCGGCTGTGGGACGCGCCGGTGAAGACGCCGGGCCTGCGCTGGGGCATGTGAGGCGGAAAAGCAGGGCAGGCAGCCACCGAACCGACACGCAAGGAGACCCAGTGCTCGACGCCGACTTCTTCCGCCGTTGGATGACGGCGACCGCCGCGTCCGTCGACCGCGAGGCGGAACGGCTCACGGCCCTCGACTCGCCCATCGGGGACGCCGACCACGGCAGCAACCTCCTGCGCGGGTTCACCGCGGTGACCGCGGCGCTGGAGAAGGAGGGGCCGCAGACCCCGGGCGCGGTCCTCGTCCTCGCCGGGCGCCAGCTCATCTCCACGGTCGGCGGAGCCTCGGGCCCCCTGTACGGCACGCTGCTGCGACGGACCGGGAAGGCGCTCGGGGACGCGGCGGAGGTGAGCGAGGAGGAGTTCGCGCAGGCGCTGCGGGCGGGCGTGGACGCCGTGATGCAGCTCGGGGGTGCCGCGCCGGGCGACAAGACGATGATCGACGCGCTGGTGCCGGCGGTGGACGCGCTCGGTGACGGTTTCGGCGCCGCCCGGACCGCGGCCGAGCAGGGCGCCGAGGCGACGATCCCCCTCCAGGCACGCAAGGGCCGGGCCAGCTACCTCGGGGAGCGCAGCATCGGGCACCAGGATCCGGGGGCCACCTCGTCCGCCCTGCTCGTCGCGGGGCTCGTGGAAGCCGAGGGGAAGTGAGGCGAAGGTGAGCGACGAGAAACTGGTCGGGATCGTGCTGGTCTCGCACAGCGCCGCGGTGGCGACCGCCGTGGCGGATCTGGCCCGGGGGCTCGCGGGCGGCGGCGCGGCCGTGCCGGTCGCCGCGGCCGGGGGCACCGAGGGCGGCGGGATGGGCACCAGCGCCGAGCTGGTCGCCGCCGCTGCCGCCTCCGTCGACCGGGGCGCCGGCGTCGCGCTCCTCACCGACCTGGGCAGCGCCGTCCTCACGGTCAAGGCGCTGCTCGCCGAGGGCGACGAGCTCCCCGCGACCGCCCGCCTGGTGGACGCCCCGTTCGTCGAGGGCGCGGTGGCCGCGGTGGTCACGGCGGCGACGGGAGCCGACCTGGACGCGGTGGAGGCGGCGGCCGTGGAGGCGTACGACTACCGGAAGGTGTGACGGGCCGGGAGGTGTGACGGGAGGCCGGGACGCGTGACGGGAAGCCTGGAAGGTCCGAGCGCGTTCCGGGCCGGCCTCCGGGTCAGCTCAGGCCCTCCGCGGCGACGGCGAGGGCCGAGCGGAGGGCGTCCGCGAGCCCGGCGCGGGCCGTCGCCGGGTCCGTGGCGGGGTCGGCGGTCCGCCACGCGTGGTGTTCCACGGCGGAGCGCGGGGCCGCGTTGAACATCGCCGCCTGGATCGCCGGCCGGCACGGCGTGGTCGGCCTGACGAAGTCCCTCGCGGTGATGTACCGGGGCAAGCGCATCCGCGCCAACGCGATCGCACCGGGCGGCACGAGGACGGCGATCGGGGTGGACGTGGATCCGGCGGCCCACGGCCCGGCGGCACTGGGCCCGCACTTCGTCAACGTCGGCCGGCTGGCCGAGCCGGAGGAGCAGGCCGCCGCGATCGTGTTCCTCGCCTCGGACGCGGCGAGCAACATCAACGGCGTGGTCCTGCCGGTGGACGACGGCTGGTCCGCCGTCCGACGCCCCACCCCCACCCCCGCAGACGTCGGACGGCCACTCGGCTCCCCGGCCGTCCGGCCTCCGGCGGGCCGCACTACTCCTCCTCCCCCACCCCTTCGTCGGCCTCGGCGAGCGCGGTCCGCTCCGTCTCCTGCGCGTCCTCGGCCCCGGCGGCCCCGTGGCCGCCCCGGGCTTCCCCGCCCTCCTGCCCACGGGCCGCTCCGGCCGCCGCCGTCCGGTCCGCCGAACTTTCGCCGGCGGCCGCCGGCTTCGGCCGTCCCGACGGCAGGGCCGCCGACATCTCCGGGCCCCACCGTCCCGACGGCAGCGCGGACACCTCGGGGCCCCACCGTCCCGACGGCAGCGCCGACACCTCAGGGCCCCTCGGATACCGGGCCGCCGTCCCGGCGTCCATCGGCGCCACCGGCGCCGCCGGCCGCCGCTCCGTCCGCACCACGGCCCGCACGAACGCCCGGGCCAGCCGCTCCCCCGTCTCCATGGCGGACACATGGCTCTCGATGGGCGTGGCGCGGGAGTCCTTGAAGACGATGTAGGTGACACCGGACGGGGTGCCGCCGCCGTGCGGGTCGGGGCGGATACCGAGAGCCGCCGCGGTGGCGTAGGAGGCCTCGCCGATGATGTCGGGCGGTCCCACGTCGCCGACGACCGCGTACTGCACCCGGTCCCGGTAGACGACCGCCGCCACCGACCCTCCGCGCACCCCGTGCTCGCGGTGGTTCCAGACGTCGCTCACGTCGGGCACGACGATGTAGGGCAGTGTCTCGGCGCTCAGATAGCGGCCGTCGGACTGGGTGAAGGCCGTGGTCTCGGAGAACAGCGGGTCGACGCCGCTGTTGCAGTGCGGGCCGGGGCGGCCGTCGCAGTCGATGTCCATGTCGGCCGTCCAGAAGACCGCCTCGGGGGTGCCGCAGACCGGGACGGTCGCGGGCACGCCGTCGTCCGTGCGGTAGCGGCTCCGCGAGACGGGGGCGCAGTCCCGCACCCGGGCCAGCAGGTCGGCGGCGTGGACGGAGCCCTCCTGCCGTATCGCGGGCGGCCCGGGGGTGCCTTGCGTCTGCCGGACGGCGGAGGGGACGGAGCTCGGGGCCAGCAGGGCGAGGCCGGCCGCGGCCAGGGTCAGCGACTGGGCGCGCACGGTACGGGACCCTCTCGTGGGACGGTGACGGACACTCAGCCCAATCTGGTGGGGGTCGCATTCCGGGGCCATTCCGAGGGGGCCGTACGGTGCACGCTTCTGACGGCCCGACAGTGGCCGGGGGGCCGGCGCCGTCTCGGGCTCCGGCCCCCCGGCCACTGCGCCGGCGCGGGATCAGCGACGACAGCGTTCCGCGCCACCGGCCCGAACACAACCGCCCTCAGGGAGAGTTCGGCCGGGAGGAACATCAGCATACGAAACTTTCCCGAGCCGTCACGCAACCCCCGCCCCCGTACCGCCGTCTTCGTTCGTTCACCGTCTTGCCGTGCCCGCACGACCGCGCCATATTGGTCCGGACCATTGCCGCCGCGCCGGTTCCGGGAGGCGAAGCCGTGCGACGCGTGACGCTGTGCGCGTGGGTGCTGGCCGTGTCGTGCGGGTGCGCGGCCGGCGACGGTGACGACGGGCGGGCGCCCGGCGCTCCGACGGGGGTGACCGCACGGGCCGGGAGCGCGACCAGCGTGCACGTGATGTGGAACGCCGTCGCGGCGGACCCGCCGGTCGGCGCGTACGAGGTGTACCGGGGCACCACGAAGGTCGGCGACGTGCCCGGCTCCGCGCACATGCTCGACGTCGTGCGTCTCGCGCCGGCCACCTCGTACGTCTTCACCGTGCGGGCCCGTGACGGCGAGGGCCGGCTCGGGCCGCCCAGCCGGCAGGTCCGGGCGACGACACCGGCGGCGGCTCCGGCGGACACCTCGGCGCCGACCCGCCCGGGCGAGGTCACCGGCCGGGCCGCCGGAAGCCGGGCGGTCCAGCTGTCCTGGTCGGCGTCCACGGACGACCGCGAGGTGGTGTCGTACGAGGTCTACCAGGGCGGGACCCGCATCCACAGCGTCGGCGGGACCCAGACCGCGACGGTCGTCACGGGGCTGCGGCCCGGCACCCGTTACTCCTTCACCGTCCGCGCCCGGGACGCCGCCGACCATCTCTCCCCGGCCGGTGCGGCCGTGCGCGTGACCACCCCGTCCGACGCCGGCGGGGGAGGCGGCACGGCGCCCGCGGGCTTCCGTGCCACGACCCGGCACGCGGCCGACGGGGCGTACTACATCGACCTGTCGTGGGTGGCGCCGCGGGTGGACGGCGTGGTCACCGAGTACGGGATCCAGCTCGACGGGGCGGTGGCCACCTCGCTGGTGTGGGGCGGTCCGCCGCCGCGCGGCCGGGCGGCGTACAGCTTCTACGCGGGACGTGAGAAAGGGGTCACGCACCGGGTGCGGCTGCGGGCTCGGCTGCCGGACGGGACCTGGGGGGCGTACTCGGCGGAGCGGACGGTGACCACGGGGGCGCCCGGCTGACGCCTGGGCCGTCCGAAGGAATCCGTCACCTGCCCGGATGCGGTCCGGGTGCGCGACACCACCGGGGCACGTTGGCTTCCTCTGAGGCAGCACGGGCGTACCCGACCCTCGGCGGCGCACGGGATGTACCGCCAACCGTGCCGCCGGAGGACATCCGATGCGCACTTCCCTTCTTCTTCTCCGCTCAGGAATGACCGTGGCAGCCGCCGCCGCGCTGTCGCTCGCCCTGACCGCGCAGCCGGCTGCCGCGGTCTCCGGCATCTCGGTGAGCACGACCGGCACCACGGTGTCCGTGGTGACCAGCGCCTGCGCCCAAATCAACGGCAACTGGGGCACCGCGGCCCTGCTCAACAGCAGTCAGGCGAGCTTCGCCCAGGGGCGCCAGGTGGCGCTGTCGGGGACGGCCGTCAGCCAGTCCGCCGCCTGGTCTAGCGTGTCCCCGGGCACGTACACCGTGATCGTCATGTGCTCCAACGGCAACACCGCGGGCACCCAGTCCGTGATCGTGTCGACCCCGCCCACCCCGACGGTCTCCCCCAGCGTCTCCCCGACCGCGACCGCCTCGCCCTCGCGCGGTGTCATGGGCGGCCTCGGCGGCGCGGCCCGCGACGTCGGCCCCGTGACGATGGGGGTCGGGGGTGCGCTGGTGGGCGTGGGCGTCATCGCGGCGGCCTGGTTCCTGCGCCGCCGCTCGAAGCCGTACCGCCTCTAGGTCCCCTCCTCCACGACGGGGAGTTCCCGCAGGGCCTCGGTGAGCCACTGGGTCCAGAAGGTCTCCAGTTCGATGCCGGCGCGCAGGACCAGGTGCTGCAGCCTGGCCTGCGCGCCGGTGTCGCCGGGCGGGAAGTCGCGCTTCTCGATCCGCTCGTACTCGGCCAGCTGCCGCCGGTGCAGGTCGAGATGGCGGCGCAGGTCGGCCTCCAGACCCGCGGTGCCGACGACCGCCGCGGCCCGCAGCCGGAGCAGCAGCGTGTCGCGGTGCGGCTTGGGGTCCTGGGACGCGGCCGTCCAGCGGGCCAGTTCGGCGCGGCCCGCGGGCAGGACCTCGTAGGCCTTCTTCTGCCCGCGGGCCGGCTGCTCGGCGGGCAGGGCCCGGATATGGCCCTCGGCCTCCAGTTTTCCCAGCTCGCGATAGATCTGCTGGTGCGTCGCCGACCAGAAGTAGCCGATCGACTTGTCGAACCGGCGGGTCAGGTCGAGTCCCGACGACGGCTTCTCTAGCAGGGCGGTGAGGATCGCGTGCGGGAGTGACATGGGGTCATCCTAGGGACGTGCCCCTGCGGGCCTACAGTGCCGCCGCCAGCTCGGTGCCCTGCTTGACGGCGCGCTTGGCGTCCAGTTCGGCGGCCACGTCGGCGCCGCCGATGAGGTGCGCGTTCACGCCGGCGGCCAGCAGTGCCTCGTACAGGTCGCGGCGAGGGTCCTGGCCGGTGCACAGCACGATGGTGTCGACCTCCAGGACCGTGCTCTGCTCACCGACGGTGATGTGCAGGCCGGCGTCGTCGATGCGGTCGTAGCGCACGCCCGGGACCATCGTCACGCCCCGGTGCTTGAGTTCGGCGCGGTGGATCCAGCCGGTGGTCTTGCCGAGGCCGGCGCCGACCTTGGTGGTCTTGCGCTGCAGGAGGTGGACCCGGCGGGGCGGGGCGGGGCGTTCGGGGGCCGCGAGACCGCCCGGTGCCGTGTAGTCCGTGTCGACGCCCCACTGGCGGAAGTACGCCGCCGGGTCCTCGCTCGCCTTGTCGCCGCCGTCGGTCAGGAACTCGGCGACGTCGAAGCCGATACCGCCCGCGCCGAGGATCGCGACCCGGTCGCCGACGGGCGCGCCGTCGCGCAGGACGTCGAGGTAGCCGACGACGCTCGGGTGGTCGACGCCGGGGATGTCGGGGGTGCGCGGGGTGACGCCGGTGGCGACGACCACCTCGTCGTAGTCGCCCAGGTCGGCCGCCGTCACCGGCGTGCCGAGGCGTACGTCGACACCGTGCGCGTCGAGCTGGTGGCGGAAGTAGCGCAGCGTCTCGTCGAACTCCTGCTTGCCGGGGACTTTGCGGGCGACGTTGAGCTGGCCGCCGATCTCGCTCGCCGCGTCGAACAGGGTGACCTCGTGGCCGCGTTCGGCGGCGCTCACGGCGCAGGCGAGACCCGCCGGGCCCGCGCCGACGACCGCGACGCGCTTGCGCAGCCGGGTCGGGGACAGGACCAGTTCGGTCTCGTGGCAGGCCCGCGGGTTGACCAGGCAGGAGGTGATCTTGCCGCTGAAGGTGTGGTCGAGGCAGGCCTGGTTGCAGCCGATGCAGGTGTTGATGGCCTCGGGTGTACCGGCGGCGGCCTTGTTCACGAAGTCCGGGTCGGCCAGCATCGGACGGGCCATGGAGATCATGTCGGCGCAGCCGTCGGCGAGCAACTGCTCGGCGAGTTCCGGGGTGTTGATGCGGTTGGTGGTGACCAGCGGGACGGACACCGCGCCCATGAGCTTCTTCGTCACCCAGGTGTAGGCGCCGCGCGGCACGGAGGTGGCGATGGTGGGGATGCGGGCCTCGTGCCAGCCGATGCCGGTGTTGATGATGGTCGCGCCGGCCGCCTCGACGGCCTTCGCGAGGGTGACGACCTCGTCGAGCGTGGAGCCGCCGGGCACCAGGTCCAGCATGGACAGCCGGTAGACGACGATGAAGTTCTCGCCGACCGCCTCGCGCACCCGGCGCACGATCTCGACGGGGAAGCGCATGCGGTTCTCGTACGCGCCTCCCCAGCGGTCGGTGCGGCGGTTGGTCGGGGCGGCGATGAACTCGTTGATGAGGTAGCCCTCGGAGCCCATGATCTCGACGCCGTCGTACCCGGCCTGCTGCGCGAGGCGGGCGGTGCGGGCGTAGTCGTCGATGGTGCGCTCGACGTCGGCGTCGGTCAGCTCGCGGGGCGTGAAGGGGCTGATGGGGGCCTGCAGGGGGCTCGGCGCCACCAGGTCGCGGTGGTAGGCGTAGCGGCCGAAGTGCAGGATCTGCAGCGCGATGCGGCCGCCCTCGCGGTGCACCGCCTCGGTGATCTGCCGGTGCTGCTCGGCCTCCTCGTCGGTGGTGAGCTTGGCTCCGCCCTCGGCCGGGCGCCCCTCGTCGTTGGGGGCGATGCCGCCGGTGACGATCAGGCCCACGCCCCCTCGGGCGCGGGCGGCGTAGAACTCCGCCATGCGCTCGAAGCCGCGGTCGGCCTCCTCCAGGCCCACGTGCATCGAGCCCATCAGGACGCGGTTGGGCAGCGTGGTGAAGCCCAGGTCGAGCGGGCTCAGCAGATGCGGGTAACGGCTCATGGCGGCCTCCGTGCGCGGCGTTGGTCGCCTCCAGTTCTAGAGGACCGCACACGGTTTATGCAACTAGTTGCACAATCACTGCCCGGGGGTGTGCCGCACCTCACCCGCCGTGCGGCACACCCGCCCGCGCCTCACCTGCTCTCGAGAAGGACGTGCAGCTCCCGCTCCTGGTCACCGGAGGCCGAGGAGAGGTCGCGCACGGCGAAGAGCGAGTCCAGCGTGGAACGCAGCCGCTCGATGGCCCAGTAGCCGCCCTGCGCGTCGGCCTCGACGGAGGACGACAGCCGGGCCGGCGGCGGACAGGAGTGGGTCTCGGTGACCTCGAACGTGCCCAGCCACACCATCGGGCGGCTCTCGTGGAGTTGCTGCGGCACCTCTTCCGGGCCCCGGTCGGACTCGAAGCAGGTGCAGAGCGCGTCGAAGACGATCCGGGCGTCCTCCTTGCTGCATCCGCTGATCTCGAGGGAGACGGGCTCCTCGTGCAGACGCTCACGGTCCATCGTGATCGCTCCTCTCATGGCGGTGGCACGGCGGTGCGGGTTCCCCGCACGCCGCGCCACATCCCCAGAAAAGCACCACTTTCCGGGCGCCACCAGTGACGGCCGGCAGAGACGGCCGGCACGGTCAGCTCTTGGTGAAGCGGTACGTCTTGCTGTCCGTCAGCACACAGAAGCCGGGCGACACCACGATCACGCGCAGGGTCGCGGTACGGCGGTCGTAGTCGATGCCCTCCGCCTCGAAGGTCCCCGAGCAGGAGCTGCGCAGCGGCAGCGGGCGCAGGGCCGTGACATGGCCCGTGACGTCGGAGGTGCCGTCGGGCGCGGCCGACAGGTCGACCTGGAGGAGGGGCCTGGTGATGCCGAAGAGCGTGCCGGCCGGGTCGTCGGAGGAGCACAGCAGGGTCGTCGGCCCGGTGAAGTCGCAGCCCTGGACATCGCGTACGGCGTGGTCCAGGCGGACGGTCGACACCTGCGGCAGGTTCGCCGAGGGCGAGGTGGCGGAGTTGGCGCCCGGGGTCGGGAGGACGAGGAAGCGGGTCATGGTGCCGTACTCGCCCGACAGCATCCACTGGCTGTCCGGGGTGATGGCCACCCAGGAGTTGTTCAGCGCCTCTCCCTGTCCCAGCGCGTGGACGTACTCCGACCAGGTGCCGCCGGGCGCCTGCACCCGGTACATCTTCGAGGTGCCCGAGTCGCTCTGGTAGGGCTCGACGTAGTTGCCGCCGTAGGAGGCGTCGGGGTCGCCGACGTGGTTCCAGCCGCGGCCGGAGACGGAGAGGGGGATGGTTCCGATGCCGGTGTACCGGTTGGCGCTGCCGGCGGGGACCTCGACGGAGGTCAGACCCTGGCTCTCGGTGAGCGGGTCGGCGCGGTCGGAGCCGGTCTCGGTCCAGGTGCCGGCGGCCGAGGCGGGCGGGGCGGCGAGGAGAGCGGCGGCCGTCGCGGTGGCCAGCGCGACGAGGGCGGTGCGGACCGCATGGCGGCGGGGCCGGGCGGGGCGCAGGGGCATGCGGGGGCTCCTCGTGGGGGGGCGGGGCGCAGTCGGCGGACAGTCTGGCGCGACGCGGTCGTCATGTACAGACCAATTCGATGGACGGGGCCCGTCCTTGAGGGGAACAGCGGTCGCCGCCGTACTGGAGGAAGCATGGAGAAAAGTGTCCGGAGCCGTGGGAGAAGAGGGTTGAGCGCGGTAGAACAGGGGGAGTCGGCACGGGGGACGACGTGCCGCGGCGACATGCGGAGGCGGTGCGTGGCATGAGTGCAGCCGGATCGTCCTCGGCCTCGGGTGGTGGGCCGGTCGGGCCCAGTGGGCTGCTGGACGTGCTGAACGTCGCCTCGGTGGTGCTCGACACCGAGGGACGCATCGTGCTGTGGAGCCCCCAGGCCGAGGAGCTGTTCGGATACTCGGCGGCCGAGGCCCTGGGGCAGTACGCGGCCCAGGTGATGATCCACGAGCGCCATGTCGACCTGGTCGTCAAGCTGTTCGCCGACGTCATGGCCACCGGACAGAGCTGGGCGGGCGCGTTCCCGGTCCGGTGCAAGGACGGTTCCACCCGGATGGTGGAGTTCCGCAACATGCGGCTCGTCAACGACCGGGGCGACGTCTTCGCGCTGGGTCTCGCGGCGGACCAGTCGACGGTGCGCCGGCTGGAGCGGGACGTGGCGCTGTCGACGCGGATGGTCGCGCAGTCACCCATCGGTCTGGCCGTCGTGGACACGGAACTGCGCTATGTCTCGGTCAACGAGGCGCTGGCCCGGATCAACGGCGTGCCGCCGAAGGACCACGTCGGCCGCAGGATGCGCGACGTGCTGCCCGCGGTGGACGCGGACGCCCTGGAGGCGGCCGTGCGCGACGTGCTGCGGACCGGGGTGCCGCTCGTCGACCGGTCCACGGTCGGGCGCACCGGGGCGGACCCGGTCGAGGAACACGCCTGGTCGCTCTCGCTGTACCGGCTGGAGGACTCGCGCGGCACGGTGCTGGGCGTGGCCGCCTCGGTCATCGACATCACCGAGCAGTACCGGGCGGGCGTGGAGGCCGAGGCGGCCCGGCGCCGGCTGGCCGTGATCGCCGACGCCTCCGCGCGGATCGGCACCACGCTGGACCTGGAGCGCACCGCCTGCGAGCTGGCCGAGGTCGCCGTGCCGGAGCTGGCGGACGTGGCCACGGTGGACCTGCTGGACGAGGTGGTGGCGGGCCGGCGCTCCGGTCCGCGGCCCACCGAGGCGGCGGCCATCCGCTCCCTTGCGGTGCGGGCCGTCGACGCGCCGGAGGTGCTGCGGGCCGCCGACCCGGCCGGGCGGGTGGTCCGCTACGCCCCCGACCAGCTGATCACCGAGTGCGTGCGCACCGGGCGGCCCGTCATGGTGACGCAGGTCAAGGACGAGGACCTGGCCCGCATCGCGCCCTCCCCCGAGGCGGCCGGTCTGCTGGCCCGGGCGGGCGTGCACTCCTACCTGGCCGTACCGCTCATCGCGCGGGGCGAGGTGCTCGGCGCCCTGGATCTCAAGCGGATCCACAACCCGCTGGCGTTCGGCCGGGACGATCTGCTGCTCGCCCGGGAGCTGGCCGCCCGCGCCGCCGTGCAGATCGACAACGCCCGCTGGTACCAGAACGCCCGTACGACCGCGCTCACCCTCCAGCGCAGCCTGCTGCCCAGCCATCCGCCGGTCACCGGCGGCCTTGAGGTCGCCTCCCGCTACCAGCCGGCGGGCGCCACCACGGAGGTCGGCGGCGACTGGTTCGACGTCATCCCGCTCCAGGACGGCAAGACCGCGCTCGTCGTCGGCGATGTGATGGGCAGCGGTATCGACGCCGCCGCCACGATGGGCCGGCTGCGCACCGCGACGACCACGCTGGCCTCCCTCGACCTCGACCCGGCGGTGCTCCTGGAGCACCTGGACAAGATCACCGACGGCCTGGACCACTCCATCGCCACGTGTGTGTACGCCGTCCACGACCCGCGGCTCGGCAGGTGCCGCATCGCCAACGCCGGGCATCTGCCGCCGGTCCGGGTGCGCCCGGGCCTGCCGCCGGAACTGCTCGACCTGCCCACGGGCGCGCCGCTGGGCGTGGGCGGGGTGGCCTTCTCGACGACCGACGTCGACTTCACGCCCGGCGACCAGCTCGTGTTCTACACCGACGGCCTGGTGGAGACCCGGCTGCACTCCCTCGACGAGCGTCTGGACGCGCTGCTCGCGCTCCTCGGCGATCCCGGGCGCCCGCTGGAGGAGCTCTGCGACCATCTGCTGACCGCGCTGCACCACCCCGACAACCACGACGACGTGGCGCTGCTGGTGGCCCGGGCCCGCGGATGAGGGCGCGCGGGCGGGGACGCCGTACGCCCCGATTCACAGGCATTTATTACCTCTTCCTTACCGCACTCCTCCGACAATCACAGTGAGGAGTGCCCGTCGTGCCCGCCTGCCGGGCCGAGGAAGGTGAGCCGAATGCACGAGCACGAGCATGAGCAGCGGCCGGACCGGGTCGAGGTGCTGTCGGGGACGGGCGGCGAGGAGCGGTCGGCCTCCCCGCGCGCGCTGTGGCGGCGCCGCTCGGCACGCGGGCGGACGGTGATCGCGGCCACCGCCGTCGCGGTCCTGGCCCTCGGCGGCACGGTCGCCTACGCGGCCACGTCGGGCGGCACGTCCGGTGGTTCGCCGTCCGCGTCCCCCTCGGCCTCGTCGTCCCCGGAGGATCCCGGTGGCCGGCACGGCCGCGGCGGCCCTTGGTCCGGCTTCGGGCTGGGCGGCGACGCGGTGCACGGCGAGGCGACCGTCAAGGACCGCGACACCGGCGAGTGGGTGGTACGGGTCTGGCAGCGGGGCACGGTCGAGAAGGCCGACGGCGACCGGGTCACCGTGAAGAGCGAGGACGGCACCTCGTGGACATGGACGGTCGGTCCGGACACGCCGGTGCGCGCCGACGGCACGTCCGGTTCCGGCGCCGACGCGCTGAAGAAGGGCGACACGGTCGTCGTCGTGGGGTCCCGTTCCGGCGACACGTACACGGCGGCCCGGGTCCTGTCCGGCGACTTCCGCGACCGGGGCCCGGACCGGGACGACGGCCGCGGCGGTTTCCCGGGGCACGGCCCGTGGGACCGCGGGGACGACCGCTCCCCCAGCCCCACGGGCAGCGGCGCCGCTACCTGACCCTGGTGCCGACGACGACGTGGGCGTACCGCTCCCCGTCCTCGGCCAGGCGCGCGCTCAGACCGGCACGGGTGAAGGCCCCGACGGCGTCCGGGGCCTGCCGTTCGCTGGTCTCGACCAGGAGGATCCCGCCCGGTGCGAGCCACTCGGGGGCCTCGGCGGCGACCCTGCGCAGCACGTCGAGGCCGTCGTCGCCGCCGTCCAGGGCGGTGAGCGGCTCATGGTCGCGCGCCTCCGCCGGCAGCAGGGGGACCTCGTCGGTGGGGACGTAGGGCACGTTGGCGGCCAGGATGCCTATCCTGCCGCGCAGCCGGCCGGGGAGCGCCTCGAACAGGTCGCCCTCGTGGGCGTGGCCGCCGGCGGCGGCGACATTGGCGCGGGCGCAGCGCACGGCCGCCGGGTCGATGTCGGCGGCGTGCAGTTCGACCTCGCCCAGCGCGGCGGCGAGGGCCGCGCCGACCGCGCCCGAACCGCAGCACAGGTCCACGACGACGGACGTGTGCGAGGCGTGCGCGAGGGCCTGTTCGACCAGGAACTCGGTGCGGCGGCGGGGCACGAAGACGCCGGGTTCGACGGTGATGCGCAGCCCGCGGAACTCGGCCCAGCCGACGACGAGTTCGAGAGGGTGACCGGCCACGCGGCGCGTCACCATCGCGTCGCGTTCGCCGGGCGTCCGGGCGGCGGAGAGGATCAGCTCCGCCTCGTCCTCGGCGAAGACGCACCCGGCGGCGCGCAGCGCGGCGACGACGGCGTCACGGGAGGGGAAGGAGGCGGGCGGGGAGAACGGAGGCATGGAGAGCCGAGAGCCTTTCGGGAGTCGAAGGGCGCTCCCGCGTGAGCCTACGGGCGGCGATCCACGCCGCTCCGAGGGGAGAGCACCCCACCTGACACTGCGGTGATGGGTCCCACCTCCTCGGTCCGGCACGGCTGGGTACCTCCGCAGCCGGACGATCACCCTACCCCAACGGGGACGGCCGAAGGCCGGCACTCAAGTTGTACTGTGCAACCGGAGGAGCGAGGAGGAGCGGACATGGTGGACGCAGCCGAGGCCGTGGAGACCATCCAGCGGGAGATGACGGTCTTCGCCCGCCGCGCCCGCGCCTCCGCCGGGCGGCTGCATCCCGAGCTGTCGCTGGTCTCGTACACCCTCCTCGGCCATCTGGAGGAGAGCGGCGGCTGCCGGGCCACCGACCTGGCCGCGCACTACGCCCTGGACAAGTCGACGGTCAGCCGCCAGGTCGCGGCCCTGGAGCGGGCGGACCTGGTCGAACGGCGGCTCGACCCGCAGGACCACCGGGTGCACGTCCTCCATCTCACCGAGGCCGGCCGGCGCATCCTCGCCCAGGTCACCGAGAGCCGCCGCGCGGCCTTCCGGGAGCGGCTCACCGGCTGGCCGCGCAAGGATCTGGAGCGGTTCGCGCAGTACCTGGTGCGGTACAACGCCTCGCTCCCCGACGCCGGCTGACCCCGGCGCCGGGTCACACCGGCCGGTCCCGCGCCGGCGCGGCCCACCCCGGCGGACCCTCGCCGCCGTGCGGCGCACGGCGGCGGCGCCCCGCCTGACGGCACCGGAGCCGCCGCCCGCCTCCTACGGCACGAGAGCCGTCGGCCGCTCCGGCACCCGCGCCGCCAGGAACGCCGTTCTGCGGCGCAGGCGGAAGCCCAGGGACTCGTAGAGCCGGACGGCACCGGTGTTGCCGGCGCCGGTGTGCAGAAAGGGGGTCTCCCCGCGGGCGCGGATGCCGTGGGCGACGGCGAGGACCAGACGGGTCGCGAGGCCCTCGCCACGGAAGGCGGGGTCGGTGCAGACCGCGCTGATCTCGGTCCACCCCGGCGGGTGGAGGCGCTCGCCGGCCATGGCGATCAGGGCACCCTCCCTGCGGATGCCGAGATACGTGCCGAGTTCCACGGTGCGCTGCTCGAAGGGGCCGGGCCGGGTGCGGGCGACCAGGTCGAGCATCTCGGGGACGTCGGCGGGGCCGAGGCGGACCGCCTCGGGGTCAGGGGCCGCGGCCAGCCCTTCGTCGACGAGCTGGACGCCCTCGACCCGGAAGGTGATCTCCCAGCCCTCGGGGACCTCGCCCCGGAAGCCGGGCAGCGGGACCTCCGCGCCGGGCCCGGCGAGAGCCGCGAGGTCCGCCCAGTCGTCGGCGTCCGGCTCGTCGGGCAGCGCCAGCCAGGGCGAGACGTCCGCCGGGTAACGCAGCACACGGCCCCGGCGCTCGGCGAGGTGCGCGTGCGGGCCGGTGAGGGAGGCGAGGGCGGGATTGTCCAGGACGTGACGCCGTGCCGGGCCGCTCATACGCCCGCCCCGGTCGTGCTCACTCCCCTGTCCCCGGCGTGGCCGGCCGCGGAACCGGCGGGGTGCCCGCCCGCCGCGCGTACCGCGGGGACCCCCTGGCCGGGGCCCGGCCGGGGCCGGTCGACGTCCACGAGCGCCTCGGTCTCCGGGCCGCCGTACCGGGTGAAGACGTACGCCTTCGGCATTGCTCCCACTCTCCTTCGGCGCCGCCGGACCGCCGGGTCCGGAACGACACGTCCAAGGAAGATCGCCGAAGGGCTGTTCCCCGGGCGGCGCACTGTTCACACGGGCTTGACGATCGGCGGGCGGGGGTGGTCCGGAGCACCGCCGGCCTGCCCGTACGGTGGTATGCGCAAGCAACCGTCACCCTCACGCTGGAACCGCATGAACGTCACCCGAGGCTTCACCGGCCGCCCCCGCGCCGACCGTCCGGGGCTGCCCCCCGGCCAGTACGACGCGGGCGACGACTGGCCCGTGCTCTCCGCGGAGGTCACGCCCGACCTCTCCCCCGCCGACTGGACCTTCCGGATCGACGGGCTGGTCGCGGCGGAGCGGACCTGGGACTGGGACGAGGCGCACGCTCTGTCGGAGTCCGCGTACGAGGGCGACATCCACTGCGTGACCGGCTGGTCGAAGTTCGGGGTGCGGTTCTCGGGTGTGCCGCTGGACGCGTTCCTCGACGTCGTACGTCCGGACGCGGCCGCCACGCACGCCGTCGCCTACTCGCACACCGGATACACCACGAACCTGCCGCTCGCGGACCTCACCGGCGGACGGGCCTGGATCGCCTTCGCCCACGACGGGAAGCCGCTGGCGCCCGAGCACGGGGGTCCGGCGCGGCTGCTGGTGCCGCACCTGTACTTCTGGAAGAGCGCCAAGTGGATCGCCGGCCTTCGGCTGCTCGACCACGACGAGCCGGGCTTCTGGGAGCAGAACGGCTACCACGGGCGGGGCAACCCCTGGGAGGAGCAGAGGTACTCCGGTGACTGAGACGTTCCCCTCCACCGCCTTCACTCCTCCGACCCGGTTCGCGGTGCCCGGCCGGATCGAGGTGAGCGACCGGACCGCCGCCGTGTGGCAGACGGCGACGCTCACCGGGATCCGCCGTGAGACCCCGCACGCGGCGACGTTCCGGTTCGCGGTGCCGGCCTGGGCGGGGCATCTGCCCGGCCAGCACCTGCTGCTGCGGCTGACCGCCGCCGACGGCTACACCGCCCAGCGGCACTACTCGATCGCCTCCGCGCCCGACGACGACGGGCACCTCGAGCTGACCCTGGACCACGTCGAGGGCGGCGAGGTCTCCGGCTGGTTCCACACCGTGGCGAGGCCGGGCGACCGGGTCGAGGTGCGCGGTCCGCTCAGCGGCTTCTTCGCCTGGCCCGGCGACCGGCCCGCGCTGCTGATCGGCGCGGGCTCCGGCGTCGTACCGCTGATGTCGATGGTCCGGCACCACCGGGCCCGCGGCCTGGAGGTCCCGCTGCGGCTGCTGGTGTCCGCGCGCAGCCCCGAGGAGCTGATCTACGCCCGGGAGTACGGCGCGGAGACCACGCCCGTCTTCACGCGCGGCGCGCCGGCGGGCGTGCCGGTGGGCCGGCTGACGGCCGCGCACCTGGCGCCGGTGCTCAGGGAGCGGCCGCCGGGCGGCTGGGAGGCGTACGTGTGCGGGTCCAACGCCTTCGCCGAGCACGCGTCGCGGCTGCTGGTGGCGGCCGGGCAGCCGGTGGACCGCATCCGGATCGAGCGGTTCGGCTGAGCGGTCCCGCAGCCCACCCCGCCCCTGGTGGCGGATGTACTCCGATGGGGGTACCACTGAGGTGGGCACTCGCGTCAAGCGAGGAGGTCCGGCATGCGAACCCGGGTGCGTGGCTGGCGCTGGCGGAAGAACCCGCTGCGGCGCCGGTCGGATGTGGTGGAGGCGTGGACGGCGCTGGTCGTCGCCGTGCTGCTGCTGGTGGCCGTGCCGCTGGCCGGGGCGGTCGCGGGGCGGTGGGCGCACGACGAGGCGCGGACGGCCGCGGCCGCGCAGCGGGCCGAACGCCACCGGGTGCGGGCGGAGGTGGTGGGCCGGGTGCCCGAGAGCCTGCCGTCGGCGGACGGGGTACGGCAGCGGACGTACCGGGTGACCGTGCGCTGGACCCCGCCCGGCGAGCGGGCGCGGACGGTCGAGGCCCGGGTGCCCGAGGGCACGCACCGGGGTGACGTGGTGGACGTGTGGTTCGACGCGCGGGGACGGAGCGTTCCGGCTCCGCCGGGCCGTACGGCGGTGTGGCAGCACACGCTCACCATGGGCGTGTGCGCGGCGGGCGGGACGGCCGCCGTGGTGCTGCTCGGGCACTCGGTGGTCCGCCGGGTGGCGATGCGGCACCGGCTGACCGAGTGGGACCGCGCGTGGGATCGTACGGAACCGGAGTGGACGCGGCACAGGCCCCCCGCGTGAACGCCGTCGGCCCGGGGGCCGCGGGGCCGGGCGAGGTGTCGGGACAGGGGCCGCGCCGGGGACCGGGACAGGTCTGACGAGGGGTTCCGTGGAGCCGCCGACGAGGCCTGGCCAGGGGTTGGGTGAAGCCGCCGACGGGGTCTGGCGAGGGCTCCGGGGAGGAACGTACGGTGTGATCATTCGTATGGCCACTTAACAAAAGGCGGTCTTCATGGCCCTGTTCGACCTGTCCCTCGAGGAGCTTCACGAGTACCGCAGCGCGTCCCCCGAGCCGGAGGGGTTCGACGCGTTCTGGTCCAAGACGCTGCAGGAGGCCCGCGAGCACGACCTGGACGCCCGTTTCGAGCCGGTCGAGACCGGGCTGGCCACGGTCGAGGTCTACGACGTGACGTTCGCGGGGTACGGCGGCCACCCGGTGAAGGGGTGGCTGAAGCTGCCGGCCGCCGCCGAGGGACCGCTTCCGCTGGTCGTGGAGTTCATCGGGTATGGCGGCGGGCGGGGGCTGCCGCACGAGAACCTGCTGTGGGCGTCGACCGGCCGCGCCCACTTCGTCATGGACACCCGGGGCCAGGGCAGCGCCTGGGGCGGCGGCGGTGGCACCGCCGACCCGGTGGGCGGCGCGCCGTCGTACCCCGGCTTCATGACCCGGGGCATCGACGCACCCGAGAACTACTACTACCGGCGGGTGTTCACGGACGCGGTGCGCGCGGTGGAGGCGGCCCGCTCCCACCCGCTGACCGACGCGAGCCGGACCGTGGCGCTCGGCGGCAGCCAGGGCGGCGGCATCACGATCGCCGTCGGCGGTCTGGTGCCGGACCTGGCGGCGATCGCCCCGGACGTGCCGTTCCTGTGCGACTTCCCCCGCGCCACGACGCTGACGGACCGTCACCCGTACCGTGAGATCGGCCTGTTCCTCAAGACGCACCGCGGCCGCAGCCAGGACGCGCTGCGCACCCTCTCGTACTTCGACGGCGTCCACTTCGCCTCCCGGGGCACGGCGCCGGCCCTGTTCTCGGCGGCCCTGGAGGACCAGACGTGCCCGCCGTCGACCGTGTTCGCCGCGTTCCACGCCTGGGCGCACGAGGACAAGACGATCGAGGTGTACGACTTCAACGACCACGAGGGCGGCGGCCCGTACCAGGAGGCGGCCAAGGTGCGCTGGCTGCGCTCGTACGCCTGAGGTCGCCCGCCCGAGGTCCGGGCGCCCGGGACGGCCCGCCCGAGGCACCGGAAGCGGCGCACCCCTTCCCTCCAGTCCGACCAGTCGGTACGTTCGGGAGGCCCGGGCCGCACCGTCGCGGTCCGGGATACCGGCGGACCACGGAGGGCCCATGTCCGAGCACGTGCCCCAGGTGCACGGCCACTGCGACGCGCGTTTCGCGGCGGTGCGCACGGCGTTCGAGGAGAATGTCCGGGACCGGGGCGAGCTGGGCGCCGCGGTGGCCGTCACGGTCGACGGCGTGACGGTGGTGGACCTGTGGGGCGGCTGGGCCGACGCCGCGCGCACCCGCGCGTGGGAGCGGGACACGCTGGTCAACGTCTGGTCGACGACCAAGGGCCCCACGGCGCTGTGCGCGCACGTCCTGGCCGACCGGGGGCTGCTCGACCTGGACGCCCCGGTCGCCGCGTACTGGCCCGAGTTCGCGGCCGCGGGCAAGGAGAACGTGCTCGTACGGCACCTGCTGTCGCACCGCGCCGGCCTGTCCGGACTGCGCGAGCCGCACACGCTGGAGCAGCTCTACGACTGGGAGGTGACGACCGCGCGCCTCGCGGCCACCGAACCCTGGTGGGAGCCGGGCACCCGCTCCGGCTACCACGCCCTCACGTTCGGCTTCCTGGTGGGGGAGGTGGTACGGCGGGTGTCGGGCCTGCGGCCGGGCGCCTTCCTGGAGCGGGAGGTGACCGGGCCGCTCGGCGTCGACTTCCGCCTCGGGCTGCCGGAGAAGGAGGCCGGGCGGGCGGCCGAGCTGGTGCATCCGCCGGCCGTGCCGTCCAGCGAACAGGCCGCCGTCTTCGCCCAGTTGGCGCCCGCGGCCGTCGCGGCCCTGACCAATCCCGTGGTCGGCGCCGCCGAGGCCAACTCGCCCGGCTGGCGGGCCGCGGAGATCCCGGCCGCGAACGGCCACGGCACGGCACGGGCGGTCGCCGCGCTGTACGGCGTCCTCGCCGGGCGCGGCTCCCACGGCGGTCGCCGCATCCTGTCCCCGGAGGCGGCCGAGCGGGTGCGCGAGGGACAGGGCGGCTGCCGGGACCTGGTGCTGGGCGCCGGTTTCGAGCACGAGACGGAGGTCGCACTGGGCCTGTGGCTCAGCGGCGCCAACGGCTCCTACGGGCCCAACCCCCGCGCGGTCGGCCACGACGGCTTCGGCGGCTCCTGCGGGCTCGCCGATCCGGAGGCGGGGGTGTCGCTGGGCTACGTGATGAACCGGATGGGGCCGCGGATCGCCGACGACCCCCGCAAAATGGCCCTCGTCGACGCCCTGTACAGCGTGATCTGATCACCGCCGGTGCCGACGGCGCCGTCGTGCCCACGCCGTCTCGCCCGAGTGCGGCGCGGGCGCCCCACCCACGCCAGCGTCAGTCCACCCGTCGCGCCTCGACCATACGGACCCGCGGGCTTCCGTCGCTCCTCGTCCCGAATCCGGGCAGCGCACGGAGGTCCACGCGGAACCCGGCGCGTTCCAGCTCGCGCCGCACCTCGCCGAGACGGAAGGCCCGGTAGTACATCACGAACGGCGGCCGCCACACGGCGTTGCGCACCCGCATCACGGCGTCGAAACCGAGGAGCATCCAGAAAGCCGGGGAGGACGGACGGGGCGGGGCGAGCACGGGGAACGCGAACCGGCCGCCCGGCCGCAGCACCCCGTGCACCTGGGCGAACAGTCCGGGCAGTTCGCGGGGCAGGAAGTGCCCGAACGCGCCGAAGCTGACGACCAGGTCGAAGGCGTCCGTGAAGGGCAGGGCTCGGGCGTCCGCGCGCACCCAGGACACGCGCGCTCCCGTCGCCGGCGTCCGCCGTCGGGCCTCGTCGAGCATGCCCGCGCTGAAGTCGACGCCGGTCACGCTGCGCCCGCAGACCGTCGCCAGGACGTCCATCCCGGCGCCCGTGCCGCAGCACAGGTCGAGTCCGTCGTCGCAGGGGCCGGACTCCTTCAGGGCCGAGGCGACCGCGGCCAGGACGGAGTCCGGGGTGCGGAAGGGCGTGTGGTCGAACTTGGGCGCGAGGAGGTCGTAGCCGTGCTCGACGGACGACAGGGCCTGGACGGCGAGTTCGCGCAGCGTGGGGCCTTCGGGACTGAACATCGCCCTCAGCCTACGGCGGCACGGCGCTTCAGGAGCAGGAGTGCGCGCTCGCACCAGCGCACGTTCTCCTCCTCGAAGGCGATCCCGGCCATCAGGGTGAGGTACGGCCCGATCCGGTCGGCCTCGACCAGGTACTCCTCCTCGGTGCGCCCGGCGAGCAGCCGCTCCCGGACGCGCTCGTAGCGGGCGAGTTTGCCGCGGGCCCAGCTACGGCGCTCCTCGATCAGCTCACGGCTCACCGCGGGGTCCACGCCGTCCGACGCCTGGATCTTGATGAGGAGTTCGTCGCGGATCGCGGTGGGCCGTCGGGGCGGGGCGGCGGCGAAGGCGCGCAGATCCGCCCGGCCGGCCTCGGTGAGGGTGAACATCCGCTTGTTCGGCCGGCGTTCCTGCCGCACCACCCGCGCCTCGATGAGACCGTCCTGGGCGAGTCGCTCCAGCTCCCGGTACAGCTGCTGCGGGGTCGCGGGCCAGAAGTTCGCGAGGGAGACGTCGAAGACCTTGGACAGCTCGTAGCCCGAGGCCTCGCCTTCCAGGAGGGCTGCCAGGACGGCGTACTTGAGGGACATGTGGACACGGTAGCAGCAGGTGATTATTCTCATCCGCACTTACTGAACAAATTGAGTATGAGGACGAGGTGATCCGATGCGCGCGTTCCGTGAGGCGGTCGAGGCCGGCGATCTCGCCGCCGTCGAGGCGCTGCTGGCCGAGGACGTGGTCTTCACCAGCCCGGTCGTGTTCAAGCCGTACCCCGGCAAGGCGATCACCGCCGCGATCCTGCGGGCGGTGTCCGAGGTCTTCGAGGACTTCCGGTACGAGCGGGAGCTCGCCGGGGACGCGGGCCGCGACCACGCGCTGGTGTTCACGGCCCGGGTGGGCGAGCGCACGCTCACCGGCTGCGACTTCATCCATCTCGACGACGACGGGCTGATCGACGAACTGACGGTCATGGTGCGGCCGTTGTCGGGTGCGCAGGCGCTGGCGGCGGCCATGGGCGCACGGTTCGACGAGATCGTGAAGGAGGCGGAGGCCCGGTCGGTCCCCGCCTCCTGACAGTCCGCGCGGCTCAGCCGACGGTGAGGGTGAGGGCGCCGGTGCAGGTGCTGCCGGGGGTGAGCGCGGTGACCGTGCCGTCGACCGTGAGGGTCACGGTCCCGCCGCGCGGCGCCTTCACGGCCGCGTCGTCGGCGAGGGTGAGGGAGGTCAGGTACGAGGTGCCGGTGACCGTCCAGATGGAACCGCTGTCCAGGGTCACGACCACGCCGTTGTTGACGGCCGGCTGCGCGGTGTTGGTGACGATGCCCAGCTCGTGGAAGGTGGAGGCGTCGATGGACGGCACCCGGTGCTTGGCGGCGGTTCCCAGGGATCGTGTGCGTCGTCGCACAGAGTGACCTGCCCGCCGTCGGATACATCGTCACGACGGCACGGGCGGAGGCACCTCGGGGTGCCCCTGCGCGCCGGGGGCCTGGACGTGACCTACCGGCATCTGGACGTGTCGTCGCCGGACGGCTGGGCGGCGCTCGCGCGCGAGCTCGACGTGGTCCACGCTCTGGTCAACAACGCGGGCATACCGGTGCGGGCCCGCCTCGGGGAGGTCGAACTCGCCGACTGGGAGCGGGCGTTCGCGGTGAACACGACCGGTGCGATGCTCGGTGTCCAGGCCCTCGCCCCGCTGATGCCGGACGGCTCGGCGATCGTCAACGTCGGTTCCGTCGCCGCTCTGACGGCCCATCACGCGGTGGCCTGCACGGCCAGCAAGTGGGCGTTGCGGGGCCTGTCGAAGGTGGCGGCGCTGGAGCTGGCGCCGCGCGGCATCCGGACGAACCTCGTGCACCCCGGTTACATCGAGACCCCGCTGATGGCCACCGCGAACCCGGTGTTCGTCGCGGCGCACCTGGCGATGACGCCCCAGGGCCGCGCGGGCTCGGTCGACGAGGTCGCCCGGCTCGTGGTCTATCTGCTGTCCGACGAGGCGTCGTACGTCAACGGCGCGGAGATCACCGTCGACGGCGGGTACGCGGCGCACGGCGGGGTGAAGGCGATCACGAACGCGCTGGACGCTCCGGTGGCCGACCGCTGAGGCGGGGGGTGCCGGCCACCGTGCCGTGAAGTCCTGCCCGGGCCTCAGTTCTTGAGGTCCGCCAGGGTCGTCCTCGTGTCCGTCTTCAGCATGTCCGACACCTCGTCGAGGGTCGGCGGGTCCGTGTCGTCGTCGTACGAGGAGTAGTAGGCGCTGTAGCTCATCGTGTACGTCACCCAGCCGTCCCGTACGGCGAGCGTCGCGTAGAGCGAACCGCTCGACGAACCGGAGGTGGTGTCGTTGCTGACGAGGTAGGCCTCGTCGCCGATGCCCGTGACGGGTTCCACGTCGTAGCCGGAGTGGCTGTCGCCGTAGTTCTTCCAGGAGGCCGTGAACTCGGGTCCGGGGTCGGTCTTCTTGTGCAGGTCGAGCTGGAGGTAGAGGTACGCGTCCGCGTAGGTCGACGTGGTCTTCTTCAGGCTGACGCTGCACAGACCCTCGTCGAGGGCGTCGTCCTCGAGCCTGTTGCGGGTCGGTGCGCCGTCGGTGTCGGTGTACTCGTCCTTGAAGGACGTGTAGTCGGCGGCGTTGCACAGGTTCGTGGGTGCCGTGTACCCGCGCAGGTTCGGATCGGCTCCGGTGCCGACGAGGAAGACTCCGGCCGCCCAGACGGCGGACGCCACCAGTGCGCCGAGGCCGGCCCACAGGACGGCTCGGCCGGCGCCGCCCCCTCGGGCGGGCGGCGGCCCGACCACGGGGTAGGGGGCCTGCTGGAGGTACGGATTCCCGGGCTCGGGCCGGGCCGGCTGACCGGGCTGGACGGGCTGACCGGGCTGGGCCGGCACGCCGACCAGGGTCGGCTGGGCGTAGACGCTCTGCGGGCCGGTCTGGGTCGCGGGCGCGGCAGGGGGGAAGCCCAGGGGGCCGCCCGCACCGGGCGACTGCGGATTCGGGTAGGGGTAAGCGCTCGGCTGGGCCGGGGCGTCGGACGGCTGTCGGGGCTGCTGCGGAGGCTCAGGCGGCGTGGACATGTCGTGAAGATAATGCTTTGATGGGAGTCAAGTCCCTTGACGTCCGTGATCGTTACGCTCTAGGGACATCTGCCGTAAACCTCGGAAGAGGCCGGGTTCTCCGACCCGGCCTCTTCTGCGTGCGGTGAGGGTCCGGGGCTTACGCGGACACGGTCTGCACCGGCGCGGGTACGGCCGCGCGAGCGGTGTTCCCGCGGACCAGCAGCAGGGTCACCAGCGCGCCCAGCAGGGAGGCGCAGCCGCAGATCACCACCCCGACCGCCATGCCGTGGGCGAGGGCGGTCTGCGCGGCGGCGCGGGCGCTGTCGCTGCCGGCGTTGACGACGGCGAGCGGACCGGCCGCCGCCTCCATGCCCGCGTCGGCGCCGCTGAGCTTGCCGACCAGCGCGGAGGACGCGGCGCTCATGGCGACGGGTGCTGATGACGGCGGGGCCGAGGCCCTGCCCGAAGTCGCGCACCAGGCTGGTGGCGCCGCTCGCCATGCCCGTCATGTGGAGCGGTACGGCGTTCACGGCGGCGGAGGTGAGCGAGGAGACGACGCAGATGAAGCCGATGCCGAGCAGCAACACCGGGCCGATGAAGGCGGCCAGGGAGGTGGTGGTGATGGGCAGGGCGGCGATCCAGAACTGGCCGGCGGCCATGGGCAGCAGGCCGCCCATGAGGAGCCAGCGGGGTTCGACGCGGGTGAGCATGCGGCTGAGGACGGGCGCGAGGAGCAGCGGGACGAGCTGGAGGATCACGAACGGCATGCCGGCCCGCAGGGGACTGAGGTGCATGACGGCGCCGAGCCTGATGGAGACGCAGTAGGCGGTGCCGATGAAGCCGAACACGCCGGCCAGCGCGACCACGGCGGGCGCCGCGAACGGTATCCCGCGGCGAGGACGGCGGTCACCGGGTCGGGGGCCCGCGGGCCCGGGGCGGATCCGGGGCGGGCGAGGAGTTTTAGGCGCCAGCCCTGGGGGTGTTCCAGGACGACACCGGCGAGGCCGGGGCCGTCGAGGCGGAACTCGAAGACCGTCGTCAGTCCGAACGCGCCCTGGTACCAGGCGGTCTGGGCGGCGAGGTCGCGGACGTTGACGCCCACGTGGTCGAGGCGTGCGCGCATGCCGGCTCAGCCCGCCATCGCGCTGTCGCCGCCGTCGACCATGAGGTTGGCGCCGTTGACGAAGGCCGCCTCGTCCGAGCAGAGGAACGCGGCGACACGGGCGATGTCCTCCGGTTCGGCGATCCGGCCGACCGGGATCCGGGCCTCCAGGCGGGCCCTCGGGGTCGTCGAGGAAGGGCTCGGTGGCCGAGGTGCGGGTCATGCCGGGGGCGATGGTGTTGACGCGGATGCGGTGCGGGGCACCGGCCGCGCACAGGTGCTTGCTCATCGCCAGCACCCCGACTCCGCCTGCCTTCTCCACGAGTTCCACGGTCGCAGCCGAATACGCGGGCGCCCTCGGCGGCGAATATCCGTGCCGCGGCCCGATCTATTCCGGCTCCCGTGCCGCTGATGAAGGCGATTTTCCCGGCCAGTCGACCCATGATTGCCCAAGTCCCTTGTTCATGCCGCCGGAGTGCGGTGGTGGCAGCGCAGGGAGGGCCTTTGGCCGGAACAGGAAGGGTGTCGGAGCGGGGGCATCGGGGGTTTGTATGGCTGGTATGCGGCACACGCCCCGTGCGGTACGGGACGGGCCGTTCACCGCCCGCCGCGCAGCACCGGCGCGAAGCCGGCGACACCCGTCGTCTCGGCTGTGGGGGCGGCGCCCGGTCCCGGGTCCGCGGTGTCCCGGACGTCACGCCTGCCCGTCACTGCGGCCCGGACAGCGCCTGGAGGCGGTATTCGCTGGGTGAGATCCCGTGGGCGGCGCGGAAGGCGCGGGTGAAGTCGGAGGCGCGCGGATAGCCCCAGCGGGCGGCGACGGTGTGGATCGGGGTGCCGCGCAGCGCGGAGTCCGCGAGGTCGCGGCGGGCGCCCGCCAGCCGCCGGCTGCGAATCCAGGCCGCGACCGTCTCGCCCTGCGCGTCCTGCGGGAAGATCCGGTGCAGATAGCTGAGGGAGATGTGGTGCGCGTCGGCGATCGCGGAGGGGGTCAGCTCCGGGTCGTGCAGGTTCTGCAGGATGAAGGCCCGTACGCGCTGCGCCAGCGCCCGCTGCCGCGTCTCCTGCGACAGCGCGGCCTCCGCGTCCAGCAGTTGGGCGAACCAGGCCGACAGCAGGTCGAGGACGACCGTACCGAGGCGTGGTGCCTGGGACGGCGCGAGGCTCTCGGCCTGCCGGTCGAGGCCGACGAGGAAGTCCGTGAGCAGCGCGCCGGCGCCCTCCCGTCCCGGAAGTTCCCGGCCCAGCAACTCCCGGAGCCGGTCCGGCGGCAGGGGCAGCAGCACCTTGGGGAAGTCCACCGCCACGCCCTTGACGACACCGCGGTCCCGGTCGTCGACGGGCCGCAGGTCGTACGGCCGTGAGCTGTCGGCCAGATGCAGGTCACGCGGGCCGAAGGTGTCGGTCCGTCCGGCGTGTTCCAGCGCCAGTCCGCCGTCGAGCAGCAGCGTCAGGTGAAACAGTTCGGGGTCGGACTGGCGCACCATCCGCGGGCTCCGCCGGTACCGCGTCGGCAGCGACGACGACGGCCACACGGTCACCGGCCCGAGTTCCATGCGCCGGCACTCCGCCCAGAAGTCGGCGGCGTGGGCGCTGATGAAGTCGCTCGAGCGGGTCAGGCCGACCAGTTCCCGCCAGTGGTCGAACCGGTCCGCCGCCGGCACGTCGTCGCTCCGGAACACGGTCCCGATCATCCCGTACGTCTCCGCTGTCGCCCCGCTGAATGCTCCTGCCGCCATCCTCCCATGCGGGATCACCCGTTTGGCGGGCCCGTCCCCGTGGTACAGTGCGAGCAGTACCTGTGTAAGTCCCCTTCGGGGCACGGTACGGGTTCTCCTTCAGTCCGCCGGTCCGCCCGCCGTTCTCTCCGGCCGGTGCAGCGGCTTTCCCGCACCACCTCACCTGCGGCGCAGTCCGCCGTACCCGAGGTGCTGTTCCCGCCGCCCGAGGCGCGCAGTGGCGCCCTCCCCTCGCGGCCGCACCCCTTCCCCACCTCTCTCATGCCTTCCGTCCGTGAAAGGACCGACCACCATGACCACCACTCTCGAACACCCCCCTGTCCAGCGGCAGCCTGTCCGGATCGCCACCGGTGTCCTCGACGTCGACGCGAGCGGGAAGGGGCACCTGCGGGCCGCCGACTTCCTGCCCACGCCCGCGGACCTCCAGGTCCCGGCGGCGCTGATCCGCCGGCACGGCCTGCGCAAGGGTGACCTCGTCGAAGGGGTGCGCGGCACACAGCGCGCCCTGACCGAAGTGGCGCGCGTCAACGGGCGTACGCCCGAGGCCCTGAGCGCCCGTCGCCACTTCCGGGACCTCACGCCCCTGCACCCGCACCGGCGGCTGCGCCTCGAACACCCCGCGGCCGGTCTCGCCGGGCGCGTCACCGATCTGATCGCGCCCGTCGGCAAGGGCCAGCGCGGGCTGATCGTCGCACCGCCCAAGACGGGCAAGACCGTGCTGCTCCAGCAGCTCGCCGCCGCCGTCGCCGGCAACCACCCCGAGGCCAGGCTGATGGTGGTGCTGCTGGACGAACGCCCCGAGGAAGTCACCGACATGCGGCGCTCGGTGCGCGGCGAGGTGTACGCCTCCACGTTCGACCGGGCCCCCGGGCAGCACATCGCCCTCGCCGAACTCGTCGTCGAACGGGCCAAGCGGCTCGTCGAGGCGGGCGAGGACGTCGTGATCCTCCTCGACTCGCTGACCCGGCTGTGCCGGGCGCACAACAACGCGGCCGCCGCCGGGGGCCGCACCCTGAGCGGCGGGGTCGACGCGACCGCGCTCATCGGCCCCAAGCGGTTCTTCGGTGCCGCGCGGGCGGCCGAGGAAGGCGGCTCGCTCACCGTCCTGGCCACCGCCCTGGTCGAAACGGGGTCCCGTGCGGACGACTTCTACTTCGAGGAACTGAAGAGCACCGGCAACATGGAACTCCGCCTCGACCGCGAACCGGCCTCACGCCGTGTCTTCCCGGCCGTCGACATCAACGCCTCCGGTACCCGCCGCGAGGAACTCCTCCTCTCCCCGGCCGAGTTGACCGCGGTACGGGGGCTGCGCCGGGCGCTGCGGACCCGGGACGGACAGGCGAACCTCGAGGCCCTTCTGGAGCGGATGCGGGAGACCCCGGACAACGCGGCGTTCCTGCGGCGGGTCCAGCCGACGCTCCCCGCCGACCGGTGAGCGTGCGGCATCCGGGTGCTCACGGGCCGGTGTACGGCACGGGCAGCACGGGGAAGGCGCCCCCACTTCCTACGTTGATCATATGAAGATCGGATTCTCCTCTCGATCCGCCCTGTCGGCCTGCGCAGGCTGTGCGGCGGGCGTCCTGGCCCTCGGGCCCCTCGCGACCGCCGCCCCGGCCGGAGCGGACCCGGGCGCGCCCGGCGGACGCGGCACGGCACACACGCAGGCACGCCCGGCCGCGCAGGGACAGCCGGAGGAGCAGGCACAGGCGCCGAAACCGTCGCTCCTGTACCGCTCCGGCACGCAGGTCAGACCCCGCCGCGGAGCCCCCCGGGTCCCGGACGTCTCGGCGCTGTCGTGGCTGGTGGCCGACGCCGGGAGCGGTGAGGTGCTGGCCGCGTCCGACGCGCACCGCAGACTCCCGCCCGCCAGCACCCTGAAGACCCTGTTCGCCCTCACGGTGCTGCCGGTCCTGCCCGGGGGGATCCGGCACGAGGTGTCCGAGGAGGAACTCGCGGGCATCGGGCCCGGCAGCAGTCTCGTCGGAGTCGCCGAGGGGCGCACCTACTCGGTCGCCGACCTGTGGCGCGGCGTGTTCCTCAACTCCGGCAACGACGCCGTGCACGTCCTGGCCGCCCTCAACGGCGGCTGGCGCGCGACGAGCGCGCGGATGCAGGAGAAGGCGCGGGCGCTCGGCGCGCTGGACACGCAGGTCCGCTCGCCCGACGGGTACGACACCCCGGGCCAGGTGTCGTCGGCGTACGACCTGGCGGTGTTCGGCAGGGCCGGGCTGCGGCGGGCGGACTTCGCGCGGTACTGCGGCACGGCGGAGGCGCTGTTCCCCGGCCGCGAGGGAACGCCGTACGGGATCGCGAACACCAACCGGCTGCTGACCGGGCACGACGGCGTCGAGCCGTACCCAGGGCTGATCGGGGTCAAGAACGGCTACACGAGCAACGCCGGCAACACCCTGGTCGCCGCCGCCCGCCGGGGCGGGCACACGCTGCTGGTGACGGTGATGAACCCTCAGGCGGGCGGCGGCTACGCCGTCTACGAGGAGGCGCGCGCGCTGCTGGACTGGGGGTTCGCGGCCGGCGGCCGGGTCGATCCGGTGGGCTCGCTGGACGCGCTGCGCGCCCGGCCCCGCCCCGCGCCCGGTCCGGTGGCGGAGCCGGTGGCCGCCCCGGCCGACGTCGCCGTCGCGGCCGCCGACGACGACCGCCGTCCCGGCCTGGCCGAGGCGGCGGCGATCGCCGGGGCGGCCGTGCTCGGCGGATCGGCCGTCGCGCTGGGACTGTGGTGCGCGGGCCGGCGTTCGGCACGGAGATGACCGACCGGCAGGCACAGCAGCAGACCGAGCGTGATCCAGGTGTAGGTGTTGCCGCCGAGGAATCCGTCGACGCCGGACGCGTCGTCGGACCAGAGCCACACCACGCTGGTGCACAGCACCGCGTACAGGCAGCCCGCGAGGCGCGGACGCCCGGCACGGACCAGGACGGCGAAGGACGGCAGCAGCCACACCAGGTGGTGCACCCAGGTGACCGGGCTGACCAGGCAGGCGGTGGCGCCGGTGAGCGCGAAGGCCGCCTGCCAGTCCCCCGCGTCCACCGCCCGCACGGCCCGCCGGGCCCAGACGCACAGCACCACCACGACCAGCCCCGCCCACACGGCCCGGCTCTCCACACCCAGCCGGGCCAGGACGCCCTGGAGCGACTGGTTCGAGACGTAGTCGAGCCGGCCCACGCGGCTGGTGTCCCAGACCGCGCGCGTCCAGTAGACGCGCGAGGCGTCGGGGGCGACCAGGGCCGCGAACGCCGTCGCGGCCACCGCGACGCCTGCGGCGACCGCGGCCGCGCGCCGGCGCCCGGCCACGAGCAGCAGGCCGACGAAGACCGCGGGCGTGAGCTTCACCGCCGCCGCGAGCCCGATCCCGGCCCCGGCCCAGCGGCCCCGGCCGCTCGCCAGCAGCCAGGAGTCGGCCAGCACCAGGGCCAGCAGGAGCAGATTGACCTGGCCGAAGCTGAAGGTGTCCCGCAGCGGCTCGAACAGCGCGAGGACACAGGCGGCCAGGACGGCGCCGTACCAGCCGTACCGCCGCCACAGCGGCCCGGCCAGCACGCGCACGACCACCGCGAGCGCCGTCAGATCGAGCAGCAGGGCTGTCGCGATCGCCGTCCGCGGGCCGATGAACGCCATCGGCAGCATGGCTACGGCCGCGAACGGCGGATAGGTGAAGCCGTACGGCGTGCCGGGCACCCGGTAGTCGTAGACGCGCCCGCCGTGGTGGATCCAGCTGTCGACGGTGCCGTAGTACACGCGCAGGTCGAACCAGTCCCGCAGCAGCGGGACCGTCGCGGTGAAGAGGACGACGGCGGCGACCAGGCAGCCGAGCAGCAGCAGACGGCATCGGTCCGTGGCGGTTGCTCTCATGCCGAACGTCCCACGGCGACCGGGGCCGGCGCGGCGAGGCGGGCCTGCCACAGGACGACCACGGCCAGGGCGCCGCCGGAGACCGCGAGGATCAGACGGCCGGTGTCGGCGGGGCCGCCGTCGGGCAGCACGGCGAGGGCGAGGACGCCCGCGACGGCCGCCACGCGGTGCCGCACGGAGGTGCTGGGGGCCGCGGCGGCGATGAGGAACAGGCCCCACAGCGCGTACCAGGGACGGATCGCCGGGCCGAACGCGGCCACGGCGGCGAGGCTCAGGCCGAGCGCGTACACCGGGCGGGGGCGCAGCCGCCACCAGATGGCGACCAGGGCCACGGCGGTGACCGCGAGGCCCAGCGCGTGCCAGGCGGGGACGGCCAGCGGGGCCAGGTCGCTGCCGAGGCGGTGCAGCAGGGCGCCGGTGGCGCGGCCGAGGAGGCTGGTGAGGGCCCAGTTCTGCGGGGACACCGGGGTGTTCAGTGCGGCGATCCAGCCGTATCCGGTACCCGCGACGGCGGTCGCGGCCACCGTCGTGGCGGCGCAGGCCGCCAGGGTGGTCAGCAGGGCGCGCGCGGGGTGCCGGCCCGCGCGCACGGCCAGGACCACGACCGCCGCGAGACCGAGGACGGCGGGTGCCTTGACCAGGGCGGCGAGCGTGACGAGGACGGCCGCCGCGGCGGGGCGGCGGGCGAGCGCGGCGACCAGCCCGGCCCCGAGCAGACCGAGCATGATCGCGTCGTTGTGGGCGCCCGCCACCAGGTGCAGCAGCACCAGCGGGTTGAGGACGCCCAGCCACAGCGCGGCGGCCGGGTCGGCGCCGCTGTGCCGGGCCAGCCGGGGCAGCGCCGCTGCCATCAGCGCCACGCCGCACAGCGCGACCAGGCGCATCCCGATCAGCCCGGCGGGCAGTTCCCCCTTCGTCAGGCCGGACAGCGCGGAGGCGACCGCCATGAAGACCGGGCCGTAGGGAGCGCCGGTGTGCCGCCACAGCGGGGCGACCTCCGCCGCGAGCGGGCCGCCGAGCCGGGCGGGTCCGTGCGCGTACACGTCGATGTGCGCGTCCACCATGGCGCCCTGGGCGAGGTAGCTGTAGACGTCCCGGCTGAACAGCGGCGGTCCGATCAGCAGCGGCGCCGCCCAGACGGCGAGGACCAGGACGAGGGCGCGCGGAGCCGGCGGGTCCGCGCCGCGGACGAGGCGGCCGAGCAGCACCCAGGCGGCGGTCAGCAGCACCAGCCCGAAGTACACGCCGACCAGGCCCAGCACGGCGTGGATCGAGGACGGGGCCAGGAGTTCCCGCGCGGGCAGCGCGCCGGCGCTCTCGCCGCCCAGCGCGAGACTGGACGTACCGGCCAGGCCCAGCACCTGGCAGCGGCGGAGATCGACGGGGAAAGCCATGGCCGGCACTCCGTCAGCGTCTCGACTCCGGGTGGCCGGAACCTGACGCGCCGCCCTCGGCCCGGGGGCCGGTGTGTGACCGGTGTGTGAGCGGGCGCCGGGTCAGAACACGGACAGCCCCGTGAGGGTCGTGAAACGGTCCAGGGCCGCGACGCCCGCCACCGAGTTGCCGCGTTCGTCCAGGCCCGGGCTCCACACGCACAGGGTGCAGCGGCCGGGTACGACGGCGATGATGCCGCCCCCGACCCCGCTCTTGCCGGGCAGGCCGACCCGGTAGGCGAAGTCGCCGGCCGCGTCGTACGTGCCGCAGGTCAGCATCACCGCGTTGACCTGCTTCGCCTGGCTGCGGGTGAGCAGGCGGGTGCCGTCGGCGCGGATGCCGTGGCGGGCGAGGAAGGTGGTGGCGAGGGCCAGGTCGGCGCAGGAGGCGGTGAGCGAGCACTGGCGGAAGTACTGGTCGAGGAGGGCCGGCACCGGGTTGTCGATGTTGCCGTAGGACGCCATGAAGTGGGCGAGCGCGGCGTTGCGGTCGCCGTGCGCGGACTCCGACGCGGCGACTTCCTCGTCGAAGTCGAGCGTGGCGTTGCCGCTCTCGGCGCGCAGGAAGGCGAGGAGTTCCCCGGCCGCGTCCCCGCTGCGGGTCTGGAGGCGGTCGGTGACGACCAGGGCGCCCGCGTTGATGAAGGGATTGCGCGGGATGCCGTTCTCGTACTCCAGCTGGACCAGGGAGTTGAAGGGGTTGCCGGAGGGCTCGCGGCCCACGTGCTCCCAGAGCGCGTCGCCCTCGCGGGCCAGGTCGAGGGCGAGGGTGAAGACCTTGGTGATGGACTGGGTGGAGAACGGCTCGCGCCAGTCCCCCACTCCGTACACCGTGCCGTCCAGTTCGGCGACGGCCATGCCGAAGCTGCGGGGATCGCGGGCGGCGAGCGCCGGGATGTAGTCGGCGGGGCGGCCGCGGCCGGGCGTGCGCTCCATCTCCCCGGCGATGCGCTCCAGGACCGGCTGGAAGGTCAGGGACGACGTCGTTGTCATGATCACCATTGTGCCTCCGGGCCGGTTCTGGCGCGTCACCGCAGGTCAGGAAGAGGTCATACGAGGGGGGCGCCGCTGCCCGCCACGACCTCGGGGCGCAGCAGGTCCGCGAGTCGATCGGCGGGCAACAGGCCCTTCTCGAGGACGAGTTCGGCGACCCCGCGGCCGGTGACGAGGGCCTCCTTGGCGATGTCGGTGGCCGCCGTGTACCCGATGTGCGGGTTGAGGGCGGTGACCAGGCCGATGGAGTTCTCGACGCTCGCGCGCAGTGCCTCGGTGTTGGCGCTGATGCCGTCCACGCAGCGGTCGGCGAGGGTGAGGCACGCGGCGCGCAGATGGGTGATGCTCTCCGACAGGGAGTGCAGGATGATCGGCTCGAACGCGTTGAGCTGGAGCTGTCCGGCCTCGGCGGCCATGGTGATGGTGACGTCGTTGCCGATCACCTCGAAGGCGACCTGGTTGACCACCTCGGGGATCACCGGGTTGACCTTGCCCGGCATGATGGACGAACCGGCCTGCACGGGCGGGAGGTTGATCTCGCCGAGGCCCGCACGCGGCCCGGAGGACAGCAGCCGCAGGTCGTTGCAGCTCTTGGAGAGCTTGACGGCGATGCGCTTGAGCACGCCGGACATCTGGACGAACGCGCCGCAGTCCTGGGTGGCCTCGACGAGGTTGGCGGCGGTGACGAGGGGCAGGCCGGTGATGGCGGCGAGGTGGCGGCGGGCCGCCTCGGCGTAGCCGGCGGGGGCGTTGAGGCCGGTGCCGATCGCCGTGGCGCCCAGGTTGATCTCATGGATCAGCTGGACGGCCTCGTCGAGACGGTTGCGGTCCTCGTCGATCATGACGGCGTACGCCGAGAACTCCTGACCGAGCGTCATGGGGACCGCGTCCTGCAACTGGGTACGGCCCATCTTGAGCACATCGCGGAACTCGACGGCCTTGCGGGCGAAGGAGTCCTGCAGGACCGCCATGGCCTTGAGCAGTCCCCGCACCGCGAAGACCGTCGCCACCTTGACAGCGGTCGGGTAGACGTCGTTGGTCGACTGGCCCAGGTTGACGTCCTCGTTCGGGTGCAGGAACCGGTACTGCCCCTTCTCGTGGCCCATCAGCTCCAGGGCGCGGTTCGCCACGACCTCGTTGGCGTTCATGTTGGTCGAGGTGCCGGCACCGCCCTGGATGACGTCCACGACGAACTGGTCGTGCAGCCTGCCCCCGCGGATCTCCCGGCAGGCGGCGACGATCGCGGCGGCCTTCTCGGGCGCCAGCAGACCGAGTTCCTCGTTGGCGAGGGCTGCGGCCTCCTTGACGGCGGCGAGGGCGTCGACGAGGTGCGGGTAGGCGGAGATCGTGGCGCCCGTGATCGGGAAGTTCTCCGTGGCGCGCAGGGTGTGGATGCCCCAGTAGGCGTCGGCGGGGACGTCCCGGTCTCCGAGCAGATCGTGTTCGCTGCGGGTGGCGGCGGTCATGAGGGTGCGGCCTCTTTCTGAGGTGAGGTGGGGGGGTGAGGAGCAGGTGACGTCGGATGGGCTGGTGGCCGGCCCGGGCGGTACGGGGTGTCGTCCGCCCGGGCCGGTCGTGGCACCGGTCCGGTGGTGACCGGACCGGCGGCTCGGGGGCCGGCGGTGGATACGCCGGCGGGGGTCGGCGGTGGATGCGCCGACGGGGGATCCGCTCGGCGGTGGATGTGCCGACCGGGAATTCGGTCAGCGGTGGATGTGCCGACCGGGCATTCGGTCAGCGGTGGATGCGCCGACCGAACGGATCCGGCCCACGGTCAGCGCGCCGACCCGGGGGCTTCGCCCCGCGGACCCTGCGCCGACCGAACGGATCGGGCCCGCGATCAGAGCCCCGGCCGGGGGTTCCGGCCCACCGGCCGGGGGATCCGGCCCACCGGCCGGGGGATCCGGCCCCCGGTCCACACCCCGGCCGACACGATCCGGCCCGCGGTCAGCGCACCGGCCGCAGCGATGCGGTCGGCGGCCGGTGCGCCTGCCAGGGGCCCGGTCCGCGCGCCGACCGGGCGGACCCGGCCCGGGTGCGACCGGAACCGGATCCGGGGTCCGCCGGTGACCACCGCGCACACTCGGTGGTCACCGGAGCCTTCAGGCGCAGGCCCGCACCGTGAGGGGGTCCAGGGCGCGCACCGGGCGGATCGAGCCGACCGGTACGCCACCGCCGAGGAGGGGTTCGCCCGCGAACTCCGTGAGCAGGGCGGGGTCCACCCCCGCCCGGGCCAGGGCCGCCGCGGTGACCGGGACACGCGCCCGGTCGGCGCCGTCGGAGATCTTGACGGCGACGGCGCGGCCGTCCGGGAGGGCGGCGACCTCCACGCCCTCGAAACCGTCCTTCGCCAGCAGGCCGGGCACGGCCCGCATGAGGGCGGCCACGTCCCGGCCGGAGCCGGAGGCCATCTCGGCGTGGTCGCGCATCGCGTCCGCCACCCGGGCCTCGGGGGTGCCGGGCGCCGCGGTGGTGATGCGGGCGGCGGCCCGGGCGAGGCCGTGCAGGGAGACGGAGAACAGAGGGGCGCCGCACCCGTCGACGGTGACCCGTGCGATCCGCTGCCCGGTGAGGTCCTCGACGATCTCGGCGATCGCCTGCTGGAGCGGGTGCTCCGGGTCGAGGTAGCCGTCGAGGGACCAGCCGTTGAGCTTGCAGGTGTACAGCATGGCCGCGTGCTTGCCGGAGCAGTTCTGGGCCAGGCGGGAGGGCGCGCGGCCCTCCCGTGTCCACGCGTCGCGGACCGCCGGGCCGTACGGCATGTCCTCGACGTTGCGCAGTTCGTCCTCCGTGATGCCCGCCAGGCCGAGGATCTGCCGGGTCCCGGCGAGATGGCGTTCCTCGCCGGAGTGACTGGCGGCGGCGAGCGAGAGCAGCGCGCCGTCGAGCGGCAGTCCGGCCCGCAGCATGGCCACGGCCTGGACGGGCTTGAGCGCCGAGCGCGGGTAGAAGGCGGCCTCGATGTCGCCGAGCTGGAAGTCGACCTCACCCCGCGCGCCGAGGACGACGACGGAGCCGTGGTGGACGCCCTCGGTCACCCCGCCGCGGACGAGGTGGGCGACGGGCACATGGAGGGGTTCACGGATCACGGGGGCGTCCGCGAGAGAACTGCTGTACATCACTGCCTGGATCGCTTGTGGGTCGTCGTGGGCCGGCGCCGGGTTCACGCGTCGGCCTTGGCCGAGGTGCGCGCCAGGCGGCCGCGGATGGCGTACCAGCCCGCTACCAGCGCTCCGACGATCAGCGGCAGGCACAGCACGGTGGTGCGTCCGGCGCCGCCGTCGGCGTACATGAGGACCAGGACCGAGGCGAGGAAGAACAGCGTCACGAGTTCGGTCCAGGGGGAGCCCGGCAGCTGGTAGTCCGGGCGGGTCAGCTCGCCCTTCTGGGTCTTCTGCCAGAAGAGGAGGTGACAGATCATGATCATGCCCCAGGTGGAGAGGATGCCGAGGGCGGCGAAGTTCAGGACGATCTCGAAGGCGTCCGCCGGGACCACGAAGTTGAGGCCGACGCCCAGCACGCACATTCCGCTGGTGAGCAGGATCCCGCCGTACGGGACCTGGCTGCGGCTCATCTTCGCGGTGAACTTCGGGGCGGAGCCGTTGACCGCCATGGAGCGCAGGATGCGCCCGGTGGAGTACAGGCCGGAGTTGAGGGAGGACATCGCCGCCGTCAGGACGACGAGGTTCATCACGCCGCCGGCCGCGGGGACGCCGATGTTGGACAGCACGGTGACGAAGGGGCTCTCGCCGGCCGTGTACTTGTTCCACGGGAGCAGCATCGACAGCAGGATGACCGAGCCGACGTAGAACAGGCCGACGCGCCACATGATCGAGTTGATGGCCTTCGGCATGATCTTCTCGGGGTTCTCGGTCTCGCCCGCCGCGACACCGACCAGCTCGACCGAGGCGTAGGCGAAGACCACGCCCTGGATGATCAGCAGCATGGGCAGCAGGCCGTTGGGGAAGACGCCGCCGTGGTCGGTGATCAGGGAGGGGCCGGGGGTGGTGCCGTCCACCGGGTGCTGGGTGACCAGCAGGAAGATCCCGATGCACATGAAGACCACCAGCGCGCTGACCTTGACGATGGCGAACCAGAACTCCAGTTCGCCGAAGATCTTCACCGAGATCAGGTTCACGGTGAGGACGACGGCCAGGGCGATCAGCGCGATCACCCACTGGGGTATGTCGGAGAACATGCCCCAGTAGTGGGTGTAGGTGGCCACCGCGGTGATGTCGGCGATGCCGGTGGTGGCCCAGTTCAGGAAGTACATCCAGCCGGCCGTGTACGCGCCCTTCTCACCGAGGAACTCTCGGGCGTACGACACGAAGGCGCCGGAGGAGGGGCGGTACAGGACGAGCTCGCCGAGGGCGCGCACGACCAGGAAGGCGAAGACGCCGCAGACGGCGTAAGCGACGAAGAGGGAGGGTCCGGCGTCGGCGAGCCGGCCGCCCGCGCCGAGGAAGAGGCCGGTGCCGATGGCGCCGCCGATGGCGATCATGTTGACGTGCCGGTGCTTCAGCGACTTGCTGTAGCCGTGGTCTCCGGCGTCGACGTGACGGGACGAGGGGCGCGTCTCGTCTTTGAGGTGCTGTTCGCTCACGCCTCGGGTCCGCCTTCCAGGGGATTGTTCGTGCCAGGGGAACGCACGATGTCGGTGAGGGTCGTCTCGACGCGGTCGAGGTGGTGGCTCATGGCCTCCACCGCGTCGTGCTCGGAACCGTCGATCAGCGCCTCGACGATGGCCCGGTGCTCGCGGTTGGACTGCTCGCGCCGGCCGCCCAGCTCGTTGAGGAAGGCCGACTGACGCGCCAGTGCGTCCCGGATCTCCTCGATGACCCGGCGGAAGACCGGGTTCTGGGCGGCTTCGGCGACGGCCAGGTGGAAGAGGGTGTCCATCGCGACCCACGCGGTGGTGTCCGTCTCCCGCTCCATGCGGTCGAGCAGATGGGCCAGGTGGTCCAGGTTCTCCGGGGTGCGGCGCAGTGCCGCGTACCCGGCGACCGGGATCTCGACGTGACGGCGCACCTCCAGCAGGTCGCTGGCCGCGTAGTCGCCGAAGGTGGGGTCCTCGACGGTGTTCGCGATCACGAAGGTGCCCTTGCCGGTCTTGGCGACCGTCAGGCCCATGGTCTGCAGGGCGCGCAGGGCCTCGCGCAGCACGGGCCGGGACACCTCTAGGCTGCGGCAGAGCTCCGCCTCGGAGGGGAGCTTGTCGCCGATGGCGTATTCGCCGCGTTCGATGGCGCCACGGAGATGACCGAGAACCGCTTCCATGGCGCTGACGCGCCGCGGGGCCCTGCCACCTGTCTGGCTGTCTGACAGGTTCACGGGAGAGATGTTCCGGGTCACGTGCCGGTGGTGTCAAGGTCGACGAAAGGAGAAATTCAGCGGGCGGGAAGTCTGAAAGCAGACTTCCCGCCCCAGGAGCGCGGAGGGAACGAGGTTCAGCCGCTCAGCACACCGGTGCCGAGCAGCCCGAACAGCAGCACGCCGACGGCGATCCGGTAGATCACGAAGGCGTTGAAGGAGTGCTTGGCGACGAACTTCAGCAGCCAGGCGATGGAGGCGTAGGCCACCGCGAAGGAGACGACGGTGCCGACGACCAGCGGGGCCGCGCCCGCGCCGGTGCCGAGGGCGTCCTTCAGCTCGTACAGGCCCGCGCCGGTCAGCGCCGGGATGCCGAGGAAGAAGGACAGGCGGGTGGCCGCGACCCGGTCCAGGTCGAGGATGAGCGCCGTGGACATGGTGGCGCCGGAGCGGGAGAAGCCGGGGAAGAGCAGCGCCAGGATCTGGGAGCTGCCGACCAGCATCGCGTCCTTGAAGGAGGTGTCGTCCTCGCCGCGCTTGTGCCGGCCCATCTGGTCGGCCGCCCACATCACACCGCTGCCGACGATCAGTGAACCGGCGACGACCCAGAGGGAGGCCAGCGGGCCTTCGATGAGGGACTTGGCGGCGAGGCCGACGGCGACGATCGGGATGGTCGCGTAGATCACCCACCAGGCGAACTTGTAGTCGTGGTGGACGCGCTCCTCGCGGTGGCGCAGGCCCCGGAACCAGGCCGACACGATCCGGGTGATGTCCTTGCGGAAGTACACCAGCACGGCGGCGATCGCGCCGACCTGGATCACGGCGGAGAACCCGACGACGGCGTCGTCGTCGACCGGGATGCCCATCAGGCCCTCGGTGATCTTCAGATGGCCGGTGGAGGAGACGGGGAGGAACTCGGTCACTCCCTCGACGGCTCCCAGGACGACGGCTTGGCCGACGGAGATGGCGCTCATGGAATCCAGTTCTGCGTGGGTCGACAACTGCGGTGGACAGTCCTACCAGGCGAGTCCTGGCAGGTGTGGCGCGGCGGACCGGCTACGGCCACACCGCCTGGCCTATCGCGACCCCGGCGAACGCGGCCCCGAGGCCCGCCAGCACGCTCCCGAGGACATTGGCGGCAGCGTAGAGGCCCGCACCGGTCTCCGTCAGCCGCAGCGTCTCGTACGAGAACGTCGAGTACGTGGTCAGCGCCCCGCACAGGCCGGTGCCCAGGAACAACCGCAGGTCGGGGCCGACGGCACCGGCGCCGGTGAGGGTGCCGAGGATCAGACAGCCGGTGACGTTGACGGCGAAGGTGCCCCAGGGGAAGACCGAGTCGTGCCGGGACTGCACAGCGCGGTCGGTCAGATAGCGCAGAGGGGCGCCGATCATGCCGCCCGCGACGACGACCCACCAGTTCACAACGACTTCTTACCCTCCGTGTCCGCTTCGCCCTGGTTCGCTCCACGGCCCGCGTACCGCACGACATGGCACTCGTCGAGGACCACCAGCCCCTCCGTGACCAGCTCGTCGAGCTGGGGCAGGAAGGCCCGCACCCGGTCCTCCGTGTCGACGACGACCACGGCGACGGGCAGGTCCTCGCTGAGCGAGAGCAGCCGTGAGGTGTGGATCAGCGAGGACGCGCCGAAGCCCTCGACGCCGTGGAAGACGCTGGCGCCGGCCAGGCCGGCCGCGCGGGCGCGGTGGACGATCTCGGTGTAGAGGGGCTTGCGGTGCCAGGTGTCGTTCTCGCCGACGAAGACGGTCAGGCGCAGGGCGTTGCCGGTCAGTCTCGTCATCACTGCCTCCACAGCAGAAGCCGGCGCGTCGCGGTCGCAGCGAGCCACACGGCCGCGAGGGCCGCGCACAGGGTCGCGGCGAGGTAGGCGAGGGCGGCGCCCGGGCGGCCCGCGTCGACCAGCCGCTGGATGTCCACGGCGTACGTCGAGAAGGTCGTGAAACCCCCGAGGACGCCGGTGCCGAAGAAGGGGCGCACCAGCCGGTGGACGGTCAGGGCCTCGGTGATCAGGACCAGGAAGACCCCGATCACCGCGCAGCCGACGACGTTCACCCCGAGGGTGGTCCAGGGGAAGCCGCCCGTCCGTGTGGGCCACCACAGCGTGGCGGCATAGCGGGCGGCGGCACCGATCCCGCCCCCGACGGCGACCACGGCGACCACCGGGAGCCGGCCGCTCCCGGTGGTCCCGCGGGGGGCGCTGGTGCGGAGGCTCTCGGCCTGCGGGGCTGTCATGTCGTACGTCTCCTGACCGGTTCCTGACCGCCATGGTTCTCCGGGGCGATCACGGCCGGGCACCAGCGTAACGCCGTCTCACTTGGTCACGGGCGCCTCGCAGACGGCGATGCCGCGCTCCCACAGGCTGCCCAGGACCAGGCGGCCACCGGTCTCGCAGACGCTGGTGACCATGCGGAAGCCGGAGCGGCGGCGGGTGAGGTGTTCGAGGATCCGGCCCTCGTCGTCGACCGCGAGGACCCCGGTCGTGCCCGAGGGGCGGAAGGGCGCGCGCAGGGCCACACGGGCGGCACGGCGGCGGACGGCGGGGTCCGCGCGGTGGAGGAGGTCGAGGGGTGGGACGCGCGGGCCGGCCAGGGCGACCCTGATCGGGCCGTCGGGGGCGCCGCGCCACATGTTGTCGGGGAAGCCCGGCAGGTTCTCGGCGAGGGGTTCGGCCTGGCCGGCGCGGGGGCCGGTCAGGTGGAAGCGGGTGAGGCGGCGGGCGCCCGTCTCGGCGACGACCAGGAACGAGTCGTCGGCGCCGCGGACCAGGCCGTTGGCGAACTGCAGCCCGTCCAGGACCACTTCGGCCTCGCGCCGGCCCGGCTCGAGGCGCAACAGGCGGCCGGTGCCGGTGTGTTCGACGATGTCCCCCATCCAGTCGCGCAACGGGTGGACCCGGCTGGAGACGGTGAAGTAGACGGTGCCGTCGGGCAGGGCGACGACGTTGCTGCAGAACCGCAGCCGCTCCCCCGCCGCCGATTCGGTCAGCACGCGGACGTTGCCGGGGCCGCCCTCGGGGTCGAGGCGCAGCAGAGCGCCGTCGGCGTCGCAGACCAGCAGGTCACCGTCCGGGAGGAGTTCGAGGCCGAGGGGGCGGCCGCCGATCTCGCCGATGTGCTCGACGCGGGCCGAGGACGGGTCGTCCAGGCCGTCGATCCGCAGGATCCGTCCGTCCGCCACCCCGGTCAGCACACGTCCTCTGGGGTCGGCCACGACGTCTTCGGGGCCGTGACCGGGGAGAGTGAGGTACCTGGTCGGGACGAGGGCCGTCCGACGGTCCATGAGGTTCCGCCCTTCCTGGAGGATGTGGCCATCCTCGCAGGCAGGGGTGTCGTCGACCGGTCGTACCCGTGGTGTTTTGCCGGGGCTTTCCGGAAACGGTTCTCCGTGGTGCCGCCCCGCCGCACGGCTGCCCGGGCGTCCCTTCCGGCCGGCCTTCACCATCCCTTCTCGAACATGCGCGCCACCTCGGCGATGCGCACCTCGTCGCGCCGGTAGTAGACGCGCCGGCGTATCCGGGTGGCGCGCAGCAGGCCGAGGTCGGTGAGCAGGGCGAGGTGGGTGTCGGCCACCTGGCGGCGCACACCGAGTTTCGCCGCGATCGCGTCGGCGGTGACACCGTCGTCGGCGAGGTGGCCGTGCCGCTGGGGCGGGAAGTGCCGGGCCGGCTCCTTCAGCCACTCCAGGATGTCGAGTCGCCGCTCACCGACGGGAGTCCTCAGCATCGTCGTCCCCCTCCGTCCGGACCTCCTCGTGCCGCGGCTCCCCACTCTTGCGCAGTCGGGGGCGCCGTGTAGGGAACTTGTGAAGCCTTGGCTGGGATCGAACACCCTTGTCACGGAAAGGCGTTCGGATCTCCGGGGGCCCCATGGACACGGCCGCTCGCGACGCGCGAGGGCCCGGCCGCGGGTGCGGCCGGGCCCCCTGTTCACCGGGTGACGCGCTCAGCGGTGGCTGAACCACGCCATCGAGGACAGGGCCTTGTCGTCGTAGCCGAACAGGGCCTGGTTCTCCCAGCCGTTGCCCGACGTGGCGTCGGCGGGGTCCCAGCCGTTGCCGCTGACGGCGGTCCAGGTGGCCTCCCAGTAGAAGACACCGAGCCCGCGGCCGTTGGGAACGGCTTCCACGATGTTCGCGACGGCGTTCATCCACGCCAGCTGGCCGGCCGCGCCGGCCGGGTAGCCGGAGACCAGCTCACCGGTGGTGTCGATCTGGTTGGTGAGCGAGTCGTCGCTGTCGAGACGGAAGGGGTAGGCCGTCTCGGCGATGAACACCGGCTTGGCGTAGCGCGAGGCCACGTCGTCGAGGGTGGTCTGGGCGGCGGCCAGCGAGCCGTGCCAGTAGCCGTAGTACGACAGGCCGATCACGTCGTGGTTGATGCCGTACGTCTTGGCGTTGTCGAACCACCAGCGGACGGTGGCGTCGTCACCGGCGTTGGCCAGGTGCAGCGCGACCTGCGTGCCGGAGGAGACGGCCTTCACCGCGCTGTAGCCGGAGTTGAGCAGCCCGGCGAGCTGCGACCAGTTGTCCGTGGAACCCTCGGACCACAGCATGCCGCCGTTGATCTCGTTGCCGACCTGGACCATGTCGGCCGTGGTGCCCTGTGCCTTCAGCGCGTTGAGCACGTCGTACGTGTGGTTGTACACGTCCGTCTTCAGCTGGCTGTAGGAGTGGCCGGACCAGGCGGAGGGCTTGGTCTGCTTGCCCGGGTCGGCCCAGGTGTCCGAGTAGTGGAAGTCGACCAGCAGCTTCATGCCCGCGGCCTTGACCCGCTTGGCCATGGCCAGCACGCGCGTCTTGTTGTTGTAGCCGTCGGCGGGGTTGACCCAGACCTTCAGGCGCGCGTAGTTCATGCCGGCGTTCTTCAGGATGGTGACCGCGTCGCCGGCGGTGCCGGAGCTGGTCCGGTAGACGCCGCCGAGGGCCTCGCTCTTGGCGAGCGACGAGATGTCGGAGCCCTTGACGGACAGGCCGGTCGATCCCGACGTGAAGGTCAGGTCGTCGACGTTGATCCAGTTGCCGGCCTTCGCGTCGCTGTTGATGCTGATCGTGCACTGGTTGTTCGTCACGTTGACCGACGTGACGATCCGGACCCAGCTGCCGGCCGACACCGGCAGGTCCGTGCGCTGTTCCGAACTGCCGCAGTTCTTCAGGGCTATGTAGGCGGAGTTCTGGCCGCCGCCGGAGCGGACCCAGGCGGTGAGGGTGTGGTACCCGTTGGTCAGCCCGGACAGGTACTGGTACGTCTCCACCTTGTAGGCGGTGGACGCCCAGTGGGTCAGACGGTAACTGCCGCCGTGGCCACCGGACTCGGTGAAGGAGGCGGAGTTCTGCCCGGCCGCCGAGTACGTCGACCAGCCGGACGGGGTGGCGGTGCCGGTGCCGTCGGACTCGAAGCCGCCGTTGCCGAGCGTGGCGGCCGCCTGGGCGGTCTGCGCGGGCAGGGCCGTGAGGGCGAGCCCCGCGACGAGCGGCAGGAGCAGGGCTCTGAGGGTGCGTCTGGGATGGAACATCGTCGTCCGTCGTCCCTTCGACGTGATGGGGATGGGGTTCCCTCCCGAGGTGGGCGCCCCGCGGGGGCTCCCTCGTGAGGGCCCCCTCCGCCCGCGGCTCGCGGCTCCACGGGCGGAGGGGAGTCGGCTCAGCCGTCGAGTCGGACGACCCGTACGGCTCCCGCCGGGACCGCGAGGCGGCCGGCGGCACGTTCGCCTGTCAGCAGCTCGGTGCCGGACGTCTCCAGTGGCACCTTGGCGTCGGTGGCGGTGTGGTTGACGGCGAAGAGGTAGCTGCCGCTCTCGCCGGAGCGGCGCACCACCTCCACGTCGCGGGGCAGGTCGGCGCGGGGGGCGAGCCGGGCGTCCTCGGCGGCCCAGCCGATGAGGGCGTCCAGGCCCTCGTGGCCGAGGCGGGTGGAGACGTACCAGGCGGTGCCCTCGCCGAGGCGGTGCCGGGTGACGGCGGGGTGTCCCGCGGTGAGGCCGTCGGCATACGTCCAGACGGTCTCGGCGCCGCGCGGCACCACGAACTCGGTCCACACGTCGCCGCCGAGCTCGGAGCCGTCGGGGCCGGTCAGGCGCACGTCCTGGCCGGGGAGCAGCGGGGAGAACTCCTCGACGGTCAGGCCCAGGACGTCGCGCAGCGCGCCCGGGTAGGCGCCCTCGTGGACGGCGTCGTGCTCGTCGACGATGCCGGAGAAGTACGACACGACGAGCGTGCCGCCGTTCTCGACGTACTCCCTGAGGTTGTTCCCGGCCGCCTCCGTCGTCAGATAGAGGGCGGGCACCACGACCAGCGGGTACGCCGACAGGTCGGACTCGGGGTGGGCGAAGTCGACGGTGAGGTGGCGGTCGTAGAGCGCCTCGTAGAAGGCGTCGGCGCGCTCCCTGGCATCATGGTCCTCGCTGGGGCGCCAGGCGAGGTTCTGCGCCCACCAGGAGTGCCAGTCCCACAGGACGGCCACGTCGGCCTCGGTGCGGGTGCCGCGGATCGTGGCCAGCGAGTCGAGGGAGGCGCCGAGCTCGACGACCTCGCGCCACACGCGCGTGTCGGTGCCGCCGTGCGGGACCATCGACGAGTGGAACTTCTCGGCGCCGCGCCGGGACTGCCGCCACTGGAAGAACATGGCGCCCTCGGAGCCCCGGGCCACGTGGGCGAGTGAGTTGCGGGCCATCTGGCCGGGGGCCTTGGCCGGGTTGCGCGGCTGCCAGTTGACGCCCGACGTGGAGTGTTCGAGGAGGATCCAGGGGGCTCCGCCCGCGACCGAGCGGGTCAGGTCGGCGGCCATCGCCAGATTGACGTGGGTGCGGCGGCCGTCGGTGATCAGATAGTGGTCGTTGGTGACGATGTCGACCTCGCGGCCCCAGGCCCAGTAGTCGACCGAGTCGCACTGGCTGAGGGCCGTCATGAAGTTGGTCGTGACGGGGACGCCGGGCGCGAGGCGGTGCAGGATGTCGCGCTCCGCGCAGAAGTTCTCGCGCATGGTGGCGTCGGCGAACCGCTGGTAGTCGAGGGCCTGGCCCGGGTTGCCGACGGTCGGTGTGGCGCGCGGCGGGTTGATCTCCTCGAAGCTCGCGTAGCGCTGGCCCCAGAAGGCGGTGCCCCAGGCCTCGTTCACCGCCTGCACCGTGCCGTACGTCGTCTCCAGCCAGCGGCGGAAGTGGGCGGCGCAGGAGTCGCAGTAGCAGGCGGAGACGGGGACGCCGTACTCGTTGTGCACGTGCCACATCGCGAGCGCCGGGTGGTCGCCGTAGCGCTCGGCGAGCCGGGTGGTGATCGCCGCCGCCGCCGCGCGGTAGTCCGCGTTGCTGTGACAGATGGCGCCGCGGGAGCCGAACTCGTAGCGCACGCCCTCGGGCGTCACGGGCAGTGCCTCGGGGTGGGCGCGGTAGAACCAGACCGGCGGGACGACGGTGGGGGTGCCCAGGTCGACGCGGATGCCGTTCTCGTGCAGCAGGCCGATGATCCGGTCCAGCCAGCCGAAGTCGTACACCCCGGGCGAGGGCTCGAGCAGGGCCCAGGAGAAGATCCCGACGCTCACCATGGTGACGCCGGCCTCCCGCATCAGCCGGACGTCCTCCTGCCAGACGCTTTCCGGCCACTGCTCGGGGTTGTAGTCCCCACCGAAGGCGAGCCTGGTGAGGCCCCTGGGGGTGGTCTCCGGCATGGATGTCTCCCGTTTAATCGATCATTTGGGAACGTGCACACACTGCGGCGGCGTTCGGAGCCCAACATAACCGCACAGCAACAACCATTGACAAGTGTCCGGGATGTTTCTCTACTGTGAACGCTCACAGACAGCATGACGGGGCCCCGCGACGGGCGGGGACCCAGGTCGTGCCATTCGCATGGCAGGTTTCCGCACCCGGCGGGGACCCAGGTCAGGGGAGAGATCCATGCCCAACACGAAGCGCCGTCGCCTCGTGGCAACTGCTGTTGCCGTCGCTCTCGGCAGCACCGCCCTCGCCGCCTGCGGCTCGTCCGACGGTGACAGCAAGGCCGAGTCCGGTCCGGTCTCGCTGACGTACTGGACCTGGACGCCCGGCATGGACAAGGTCGTCGACCTCTGGAACAAGGGCCAGGGCAAGAAGGACCGGATCACCGTCACGGTGAAGAAGCAGGCGTCCGGCGACACGCTGGTCACCAAGATCCTCACCGCGCACAAGGCGGGCAAGGCGCCCGACCTGGTCCAGGCCGAGTACCAGGCGCTGCCGACGCTGGTCAGCAATGACGCGCTGGCGGACATGGCGAAGAACGTCGGGGACGCGAAGAGCAAGTTCGCCGACGGTGTGTGGCAGCAGACCACGCTGGGCACGGACGCGGTCTACGCGGTGCCGCAGGACATCGGCCCGATGATGTTCTACTACCGCGCCGACCTCTTCAAGAAGTACGGCCTGACGGTCCCGACCACCTGGGACGAGTTCGCCGAGACCGCCCGCGCGCTGAAGAAGAAGGCTCCGGACAAGGACCTCACCACGTTCTCCGCCAACGACTCCGGTCTGTTCGCGGGCCTCGCCCAGCAGGCCGGCGCCCAGTGGTGGACCACCTCCGGCGACAAGTGGAAGGTCGGCATCAACGACGCGGCCACCGAGAAGGTCGCCGACTTCTGGGGCGGCCTCGTCAAGGAGGGCGCCATCGACAACCAGCCGATGTACACCCCGGCCTGGAACAAGGCGCTGAACACCGGCAAGCAGATCGCCTGGGTGTCGGCGGTGTGGGCGCCCGGCACGCTGACCACCGCCGCGCCCGACACCAAGGGCAAGTGGGCCATGGCCCCGCTCCCCCAGTGGTCGGCGAACGAGAACGTCACCGGCAGCTGGGGCGGCTCCTCCACGGCGGTGACGACGGACTCGAAGCACCAGGAGGCCGCCGCCGAGTTCGCCGCCTGGCTGAACACCGACGACGAGGCCCTGCAGGCGCTGGCCAAGGAGAGCGGCATCTACCCCGCGGCCACCAACGCCCAGATCAGCGGCGCCTTCTCCGCCCCGCCGGAGTACTTCTCGACGCAGCCGGACTTCTACACGCTGGCCGCCGGCATCGCGAAGACGACGGCGCCCTCCGCCTGGGGCCCGAACGTGAACGTGGCCTACCAGACCTTCAAGGACGCCTTCGGCGCCGCCGCGAAGAACAAGTCCAACTTCTCCGCCGCCCTGGACGAGATGCAGGACGACACGGTCGCCGACCTCAAGAAGCAGGGCTTCGAGGTCTCCGAGTGACCACCGCACGCCGGAAGTCGTACGGGGTCAAGGGGGCCCCGTACGTCCTCCCCTCTCCCACCACCACCCTCAGACGAGCGCGAAGCGCCCCCTACTTCTTCCTCCTCCCCGCGACGCTCCTCTTCGCCCTGTTCTTCGCGCTGCCCATCGGGTACGCGGTCTGGCTCAGCTTCCACAAGGTGAAGGTGTCCGGCCTCGGACTGGGCGCCGGTGCCCGGAAGGAGGTCTGGGCCGGCATCGAGAACTACACCGACGCCTTCACCGACAGCGAGCTGGTGGACGGCGCGCTGCGCGTCCTCGGGTACGGCTGCATCGTCGTCCCGGTGATGCTGGGCCTGGCCCTGCTGTTCGCGCTGATGCTGGACTCCGAGAAGGTGCGGCTGGCCCCGTTCACCCGGCTCGCGATCTTCCTGCCGTACGCCATCCCCGGCGTGGTGGCGGCGCTGCTGTGGGGCTTCCTGTACCTGCCGGACGTCAGCCCCTTCTACTTCGTGCTGGAGAGGCTGGGGCTGCCGCAGCCGGACCTGCTGGACGGCGGTCCCCTGTATCTCGCCCTCTCCAACATCGCGGTCTGGGGCGGCACCGGCTTCAACATGATCGTCATCTACACCTCGTTGCAGGCCGTTCCGGCCGAGGTCTACGAGGCGGCGAAGCTGGACGGCGCCACCCCGCTGCAGATCGCGCTGCGGATCAAGATCCCGATGGTGGCGCCCTCGCTGGTGCTGACCTTCTTCTTCTCGATCATCGCCACACTCCAGGTGTTCAACGAGCCCACCACCCTGAAACCACTCACCAACTCCGTGTCCACGACCTGGAGTCCGCTGATGAAGGTGTACCGGGACGCGTTCGGCACGGGTGACATCTACCAGGCGGCCGCCGAGGCCGTGATCATCGCCCTCGTCACGCTGGTGCTGTCGTTCGGCTTCCTGCGGGCCGCGAACCGCCGTAACAAGCAGGAGGCAGCGCTGTGAGTTCTCTCGCCGTCCCGAAGGCGCCGACGGCGGCCGGTGCGACCGGCGCCGCGCGGAGCCGCCCGCCGCTGCGCAGCCGGGTCGCGCTGGTGCCGACGATCACGCTGCTGCTGGGCGCGGTCTACTGCCTGCTGCCCGTGGCGTGGGTGGTGATCGCCTCCACCAAGTCCGGCCGTGAGCTGTTCTCCACGTTCACCTTCCTGCCGGGCACGGGCTTCGCCGACAACCTCAGGGACCTCAACTCCTACCGCGACGGCGTCTACTGGAAGTGGCTGGGCAACTCCGCCCTGTACGCCGGTCTCGGCGCCTTGCTGTCGACCTGTGTGTCGGCGTTCAGCGGGTACGCGCTGGCGACCTACCGCTTCCGCGGCCGTGAGTCGATGTTCAACATCCTGCTCGCGGGCGTGCTGATGCCGCCGATCATCCTGGCCGTCCCGCAGTACCTCCTGCTGGCCCAGGCGAACCTCACCGACTCGTACTGGTCGGTGCTCCTGCCGCAGATCCTCTCCCCCTACGGCGTGTACCTGTCGCGCATCTACGCGGCCGCGGCCGTGCCCGGTGACGTGGTGGAGGCCGGCCGGATGGACGGGGCGGGCGAGTGGCGGATCTTCACGCGGATCGCGCTGCCGATGATGGTGCCCGGGCTGGTGACGGTGTTCCTGTTCCAGTTCGTGGCGGTGTGGAACAACTTCCTGCTGCCGTACATCATGCTGAGCGACGACGAGAGGTTCCCGATCACGCTGGGTCTGTACACGCTGCTGGAGCAGGGCTCGAACCAGCCCGCGCTGTACACGCTGGTGATCACCGGGGCGTTCCTGGCCGTGATCCCGCTGGTGGCGCTGTTCCTGGTGGTCCAGCGGTTCTGGAGTCTGGATCTGCTGTCCGGGGCCGTAAAGTCATGACCATGAGCAATGGTGCGGGGGGCCGGCGCAAACCGCCGACGATCCACGACGTGGCCCGGGAGGCGGGGGTCTCCCGGGGCACCGTCTCTCGTGTGCTCAACGGCGGGCACTACGTCAGTCCCTCCGCGGCGGAGGCGGTCAACGCCGCGATCCGCAAGACGGGTTACGTCGTGAACCGGCACGCCCGTTCACTGATCACCGGCCGTTCGGACTCCGTGGGCTTCCTGCTGACGGAGCCCCAGGAGCGGTTCTTCGAGGACCCCAACTTCAACGTCCTGCTGAGCGGTTGCACCCAGGCCCTGGCGGCGCACGACATCCCGCTGCTGCTGATGCTGGCGGGCACGAAGGACGAGCGGCGGCGCATCACGCGGTACATCACCGCGGGTCACGTCGACGGGGTGCTGCTGGTCTCCAGCCACTCCGGGGACCCGGTGGCGGAGGAACTGCGCGAGGCGGGGGTGCCTCTCGTCCAGTGCGGCAAGCCGATGGGGCTCCGCTCCAAGGTGAGCTACGTGGCCGCGGACGACCGGGACGGCGCCCGTGACATGGTGCGCCATCTGCTGTCGCTGGGCCGCCGGCGTATCGGCGTGGTGAGCGGCCCGCTGGACACCCCGGGCGGAGTCGATCGCCTCGCCGGTTACAAGGAGGTGCTCGCGGAGGCGGGCATCGAGATCGACGAGCGGCTCATCGTCTCCGGCGACTACAGCCGGGCCAGCGGGCAGGCGGGCGCCGAACGGCTGCTGGCGCAGGCGCCGGACATGGACGCCGTGTTCGTGGCGTCCGACCTCATGGCCCAGGGCGCCCTGACCGCGCTGCACCAGGCGGGCCGCCGGGTTCCCCAGGACGTGGCCGTGGGCGGCTTCGACGACTCCGTCGCCGCGACGGAGGCCACCCCGGCCCTCACCACGATCCGTCAGCCCTACGACCGGATCAGCGCCGAGATGGTGCGCGTGCTGCTCGCCCAGATAGGCGGTGAGGATCCGGCGGCGGTGATCCTGCCGACGGAGCTGGTGAAGCGGGAGTCGACCTGACGGATCGCGAGCGGGGCCGGTCACGAGGACCGGCCCCTTTTCCGTGCCGTGCCGTGCCCCACGATCCGGTCAGGATTCGAGAAGCGTCCTCCCCTGCCCTCGGCCTAGCGTGAGACCACCGACGCCGACGATCCCGTCGGCGGCACGCACCGACGAGGAGTGACCAGCCATGGCTGCCGGACTGCAGACGATCATCTACCCCGTCAAGGACCTCGACCGGGCGAAGGCCGTGTTCAGCGCGTTGCTGGAGGTCGAGCCGTATGCGGACGAGCCCTACTACGTCGGTTTCAAGGCCGCCGGCCAGGACGTCGGCCTCGACCCGAACGGGCACGGCAAGGGCATGACCGGCCCGGTTCCGTACTGGCACGTCACGGATCTGCGCGAGCGGCTCGCGGCGCTGCTGGCGGCGGGCGCGGAGCTGCTCCAGGACGCGCACGACGTCGGCAACGGCCGGCTGATCGCCTCCGTGAAGGACCCGGACGGCAACCTGGTGGGGCTGCTGCAGGACCCCTCGTAGCCAACTGCTTGCACCCGCACTAGTTGCACTGTCAAGGAAGGGCGGAGACGGTGTTACCGTGCGGGTATGGCAGCGAAGACGGCCGGGGCGGGCCTCGAGGAACGGTGGCGGGACATCCTGTCGGTGCACGCGCGCACCATGTGCGAGATCGACCGCGCGCTGCACCCGCACGGCCTCGGCGCGAGCGACTTCGAGGTGCTCGACGTCCTCGCCGCCGAGGCGCCCCTGCGGGGCGACCAGTGCCGGGTGCAGGACCTCGTCGGGCGGGTGCACCTCAGCCAGAGCGCTCTGTCCCGCCTCATCGGCCGGCTGGAGAGGGACGGTCTGGTGGAGCGTGCCGTCTGTGTGGAGGACCGGCGCGGGGTGTACGTGACCCTCACCCAGAAGGGCCGTGACCTGCACTCCGAGGTGCTGCCGCTGCAACGGGCGGTGCTGGAGCGGATGCTGGGCGGCGCTTCCCGGGCCTGATTCCCGCCCGTCCGCCGCACGGATCACCCGGCCCTGTCCGCCCGGCGCCGCCTGCTACGACCGCGTCTCCCCCGGCCTGCGGTCCGCCGGCCGGCGCGGGGGGATCGGTGCCGACGGGAAGTCGCGCGGCCCTGTCCACAGGGCCGGGACCGCGTCGCAGCGACGGCACAGTTCGTAGCCGAGCGCCTCGTAGTTGACCCGCCAGCCCTTGAAGTGCGGCCATGCCTCCTCGGTGTCGCGTTCGGCTCGGAAGCCGGCCGACTCCAGCATCGACACCGCCGCGTCGAACTCGACGTAGGTCAGACGGACCGGGGCGTCCGGCGAGGGGTCGGAGTCGAAGGTGAAGCGGATCGAGCGGGCGATGTCCCGCAGGGCGGTGAATCCGGCGCGCAGCACGAGCCGGGCCTCCGGCGGGGCGGAACGCGGTGTCAGCGCGAGCTGCATGGCCGCCGCGTCCATCACCGCGATGAGCCCGACCAGCCAGCTGCGGTGCGGGCGCGGGGAGCGGAAGGCGAGCAGCACGGGGTACGTCGAGTGGCTCTCCCCCATGTCCGCGGCCAGCCGCTCCCAGGCCCGGTACAGCTCGGGCAGGGCGGTCTCGGTGTCGACGAGCCACTGCCGGGCGAGGATCTCCGGACCCCAGGCGGGCTCGCCGGCCCGGGACTGGAGCAGGGTGACCTCCAGCTCACGGCGGTTGTAGGCGGCGTAGAGGGTGGGGAGGTAGGCGATCTGGAGGGCGATGACGACCGGGCCGGTGATCGCGGCGGCGAAGTCGAGGCCGGTCAGCCTCAGGCGGGCGCCGCCGGCGAAGCCCAGGGTGAAGAGGCTGGAGCCGGCCTCCCGGAAGGAGGTGGTCCAGTCCAGCGGGGACAGGGCGTACAGCAGCAGGCCGTACCCGATCAGGGCACCCGCCAGCCAGATCCCCAGCATGCCGACCAGCATCAGCGGGGCGAGCCAGGCCTGCAGACGGTCGATGGCCTCGTAGCCGCGGCGCAGGGCGGCCAGGTGCAGCAGGCGGCGCAGCGTCCACCACAGCCGGTACACCACCACGGAGTACAGGCCGCGCGGTACGACGAGGGTCCGCAGGATGCTGCCGAGGACCAGCGCGAGCACGAGTGCGCCGGCCACGCCGGAGAGCCAGATCATGCGGTCATTCTGGATCACGTGCCCGGGGTGGACCGTTCTCCCGGTGCAGCGGTTCGCGCCGGAGCGGCCGGCCCCGCGGCCCGCGCGCTCCGGCGCCGTCCGCCGGCAGAGATGTGCGGTCCGTGCGGGTCCCTCGGTCCCGCACCGGGTCTCGGGCTCACCTGACGAGCAGGGTCCGTACCCCTTCGGAGGTGAGCGTCAGCGGGTGCTCACCGGCCGCGTCGATCGCGAGCGACAGTTCCTCGGCCGGCCACTGCGCGGCGAGCGCGCCGAGCGGCACCAGACGGTAGCGGTCGATACCGGGCAGCAGCCCGGCCATCTCCGGTTCGGAGGTGAACACCGGTACGACGGGTGCGCCGCCGGGGTTCTCCAGCACCGGCAGGGCCACCGTCGCGGGGTTGGTGACGTCCTCGTCGGTGGCGTCGTCGGGCACGGGCACCAGCACGTCGCAGTGCGCGAGCGTGTCCAGGGCCGTCGTGTCCTCGGTGTCCCGGGCGAGCGCGTCCAGCGCCCACTGGGCGGGGTTGGCCTTGCGGTCGTGGGCGGGCGTCTCCATGGCAGATCCCCTCGTCGCGGCGGTCGTACGGCCCGCTCCGGAAGCATTCCCTCCGGGCGGGGTCCGGCCTCGCGTACCCGACGGGGCGAGGATCAATCCCCTCGCTCCCCGGGGTTGGCTCGGCCGCGCCGGGGCGAGGAGTCCGGCGCAGGCGACGCGAGGGCGGCGAGGACCCCCGGGGCGGCCTGTGCCGCTGCGGCCGGATCCCCGACGCCGGCACGCTCAGCGCGGCCCCCGCTAGGTGGTGTGCCGCCGGGCCGACTCGTTCTCCTGGGCCATGCGCCGCAGGGCCATCAGGGCGGGCTCCAGCAGGACGGTCAGCAGCAGGGCGCGTTCGGCGGTCTCCAGCGGGTCCTCGATCCCGTCGAGCTGGTCGAGGTCGAGCACCGCGGTGCGCTCGGCGAGGCGGGCGTACGGCAGCAGGGTGTGCCAGTCCAGGGGGACGCCGAGGGCGCGCAGTGAGCCGAGGGTCTCGGCGAGGGTGGCGCGGGCGGGTGCCGCCTCGTGCACGTCCCAGCCCAGCTCCCTGACGAGCGCATCGACTTCGGCCGCGTCCGGGACGTCGTCGGCGGGCTTCTCCCCCACCCGGACGGAGCCCAGGGCGAGGCCCAGGAGGCGGTGGGTGTCGCCGGTGTGCTCGGCGAGGGCGTCCAGCACCTCGCGGGTGGTGCTGACCGACAGGCCGCGCACGCCGGTCAGGGCGCGGATCAGGCGCAGCCTGCGCAGGTGCTGGTCGTCGTACTCGGCCTGGGTGGCGGCCGTCTGAAGGCCGGGCGGGAGCAGGCCCTCGCGGAGGTAGTACTTGATCGTCGTCACGGAGACGCCACTGCGGCGGCTCAGTTCGGAGATGCGCATGCGGTTCGGCTCCGATTTCGTGCGGCCCCACTCTTGAAAACTGGATACCTCTACTGTCTAACATAGATAGTAGAGGTATCCAATATGCCCCCGCGCCGTCGGAGAGAAGGCCACAGCCATGCCCACCCTGCGCTGGACGACCGTCAGCACCCCCGCACCCGACACCGAGGCGTTCGTGATGGCGTCCCGGTTCGAGGTCCGCTCGTTCCACGACGTACCGCGCTTCCTCTGGAAGTCGCTGGCCGCGTGGCGGCAGGTCTGCGGCGCGCCCGGCGCGTACGGCGCCTCCCTGATCGCCGAACCCCTCAAGCGCACCTTCTGGACCCTGTCGGCCTGGGAGGACAAGAACGCCCTGTACACGTACGCGAGGACCGAGCCGCACCGGTCCGTCATGACCGGTATGCGGCCCACGACGAAGGAGTCGGTCTTCACGTTCTGGCAGGTCCCGGCCGCCGGACTGCCCATCGACTGGAACGACGCCCGACGGCGCCTCGCCGAGCAGGCCCGCTCCGGTGCCTGACCGCCCACACCCAGGAGAGAGCCCCGCCATGCCCCTGTCCGAAGAGAGCCCGGTCCTCGACGCACCGGCCGCCTCCGCCCCCGAGGCCCGGGGCCGACGCACACCGCTCTGGCTCGCGATCGTCGCGGCCGCCGTGCCGATGTTCATGGTCGCGCTGGACAACCTCGTCGTCTCCACGGCCCTGCGCACCCTGGCCGTGGACCTCGGGGCGGACACGCAGGAACTGCAGTGGTTCGTCAACGCCTATGTACTCAGCTTCGCCTGCCTGCTGATGACCGGCGCCGCGCTCGGCGACCGCTTCGGGCGGCGGCGGGTGTTCGTCATCGGCATCGCCCTGTTCACCCTGGCCTCGATCGGCTGCGGCCTGTCCGACACCAGCGCCCGGCTGATCACCTTCCGCGCGCTCCAGGGCCTCGGCGCGGCCGCCGTGATGCCGCTGTCGCTGACCCTGCTGTCGCAGGCCGTGCCGGTGCGGCTGCGCGGCATGGCCCTCGGGGTGTGGTCCGGCGTGAGCGGTCTCGCCGTGGCGATGGGCCCGGTGGTCGGCGGCGCGGTCGTCGACGGCTGGGACTGGCGCTGGATCTTCTGGATCAACGTGCCGGTGTGCGTGATCGCGATCCCGCTGGTGCTGTCCGCCCTGCGCGAGAGCTCGCTGCCCGCCGTCCGGCTCGACCTGACCGGCATGGTGCTGGCGGCGGCCGGGCTGTGCGCCGTGGTGTGGGCGATCGTGCACGGCGAGCCCGACGGCTGGACCTCCGGGAGGGTGCTGGGCGCGTTCGCCGCGGGCGTGGCGCTGCTGGCCGGGTTCGCCCGGTGGGAGGCGCGGGCGCCCGAGCCGATGCTGCCGCTGTCGTTCTACCGGGTGCGGGCCTTCACCCTCACCAACTTCGTGTCCGCGGCGATGTACTTCGGGGTCTTCGGCTCCCTGTTCCTGCTCGCCCAGTACCTCCAGATCGTGCCGCCGCGCACCCCGCTGGAGGCCGGTGTGCGCACCCTGCCCTGGACACTGATGCCGATGTTCGTGGCCCCCGTCGCCGGACTGCTCACCGACCGGGTGGGCGGCGGCCGGCTGATGGCTCTCGGACTCTTCCTCCAGGGGGTCGGCCTGGGCTGGATCAACCTGGTCGCCGATGTCGGCACGGAGTACGCGTCCCTGGTCGGCCCGATGATCGTGGCCGGCGTCGGCATGGGCTTCGTGTTCGCGCCCACGGCGGCGGTCGTGCTCGGCTCGGTCGCCGGGCAGCACGCCGGCAAGGCGTCCGGCGCCAACGCCACCGTGCGCGAGATCGGCGGTGCGCTCGGCATCGCCGTCCTCAGCACGGTGTTCGTGGCACACGGCAGCACCGAGGGGCCGCGGCAGTTCGTCGACGGTCTGCACCCCGCGGTGTGGGTCGGGGTGGCTGTGGTGTTCGCCGGCGCGCTGTGCGCCCTGGGGATTCCCCGGCGGCCGCGGCCGTCCGGGTCCACTCCCGCCCGTCCGCACACCTGAGCGGACCCCCGCTTGAATGATCGAAGGGGCATCGGGTTAGCATCTGAGCGCCACCTAGCTCGAAAGATAGGCCCGTGACGCTCAACGACGATTCGTTCACCAACTGGAAGAACCGCGAGGAGATCGCGGAGTCGATGATCCCGATGATCGGGAAGCTGCACCGCGAGCGGGATGTGACGGTCCTGCTGCACAGCCGCTCCCTGGTGAACAAGTCGGTGGTCAGCATCCTCAAGACCCACCGGTTCGCCCGGCAGATCGCGGGCGAGGAGCTCTCGGTCACCGAGACGCTGCCGTTCCTCGAGGCGCTCACCACCCTGGACCTCGGCCCGTCCCAGATCGACATCGGCATGCTCGCCGCCACCTACCGGGCCGACGACCGCGGTCTGTCGGTGCGCGACTTCACCGCCGAGGCCGTGGCGGGCGCCACGGGTGCGAACAAGATCGACCGCCGGGAACCGCGTGACGTCGTCCTGTACGGCTTCGGCCGCATCGGCCGGCTCGTCGCCCGGCTGCTGATCGAGAAGTCCGGTTCGGGCAACGGCCTGCGGCTGCGCGCCATCGTGGTGCGCGGTGGCGGCGACCAGGACCTCGTCAAGCGGGCGTCGCTGCTGCGCCGGGACTCCGTCCACGGCCAGTTCCAGGGCACGATCACGGTCGACGAGGCGAACGGCACGATCATCGCCAACGGCAACGAGATCAAGGTGATCTACGCGAACGACCCGACCGAGGTCGACTACACCGCGTACGGCATCGACAACGCCATCCTCATCGACAACACCGGCAAGTGGCGCGACCGCGAGGGCCTCTCGAAGCACCTGCGGCCCGGTGTCGACAAGGTCGTCCTGACCGCCCCCGGCAAGGGCGACGTCCCGAACATCGTCCACGGCGTCAACCACGACACCATCAAGCCGGACGAGCAGATCCTGTCCTGCGCCTCCTGCACCACCAACGCGATCGTCCCGCCGCTGAAGGCGATGAACGACGAGTACGGCGTGCTGCGTGGTCACGTGGAGACCGTCCACTCGTTCACCAACGACCAGAACCTGCTGGACAACTACCACAAGGCCGACCGCCGCGGCCGCTCGGCGCCGCTGAACATGGTGATCACCGAGACCGGTGCCGCGTCCGCCGTCGCCAAGGCGCTGCCCGACCTCAAGGCCCCGATCACCGGCAGCTCCATCCGGGTTCCGGTGCCGGACGTCTCGATCGCGATCCTCAGCCTGCGGCTGGGCCGTGAGACCACGCGCGAGGAGGTCCTCGATCACCTCCGCGAGGTCTCGCTGACCTCGCCGCTCAAGCGCCAGATCGACTTCACCACGGCCCCCGACGCGGTCTCGATGGACTTCATCGGCTCGCGTCACGCCTCGATCATCGACGCCGGCGCCACCAAGGTCGACGGGGACAACGCCATCCTCTACCTCTGGTACGACAACGAGTTCGGCTACTCCTGCCAGGTCGTCCGCGTCGTCCAGCACGTGTCCGGGGTGGAGTACCCGACCTACCCGGCCACGAGCGTCTAGCCCGGCGGGGCCGGGGAGGGCAAACGGCTTCCGGCTTCCGGCTTCCGGAAGGCACGGTCCCCTCTCCCGGCCCGTCGCGGGACCACCGATGCAGTAACGTCGGGCCGTGACGGATCACGCAACCGGGGACCCCGCGGGCCGGCTGCCCGTGGGCGGCGGCAGGCGGCGGCGCGGCGCCGCGGGCCAGGACAGGCCCAGCACCATCCGCGACGTCGCGGCCCGGGCGGGAGTGTCGGTGGCGACCGTCTCACGGACGCTGGCCGGCAACTACCCCGTGTCCGAGGCGACCCGGGCCCGGGTGACGGCCGCGGTCGAGGCACTGCACTACGTGGTGAACGTCCACGCCAAGGCGCTCTCCGGCGGGGTCCCCGGCCCGATCGCGCTGGTCCTCCACGACATCACCGGCCCTTCCCTCGCCCATGTGGCCGCCGGGGTGGAGCAGGAGGCGGCGGCCCGGGGGCGGCTGAGCCTGGTCTGCGCCACCCACGGCGATCCGGCCCGCGAGGACGATCTCGTCCAGCTGATGCGGGAACAGCACGCCGCCGCGGTGGTGCTCGTCGGCGGCGCGGAGATCGACGACGCGTATCACGCGCGGATGGCCGGCTACGCGAAGGGGCTTGCCTCGGCGGGGTCCCGGCTGGTCCTGGTCGGCCGCCCGCCCCTGCCCGCCGGCCTGCCGGCCACGGTGATCGAGTACGACAACCGCGGCGGCGCCTTCCAGGCCTGTGCGCATCTGCTCACCGCCGGGCACCGGCGCATCCTGTTCCTCGGCGGCGAGAGCGGGTTCAGCACCGCCGAGCAGCGCCGCGCCGGTCACCTGGACGCGCTGCGGGCGCACGGGGTGCCGTACGAGGAGGACCTGGACGTGCCGGGTCCCTACACCCGTACCTCCGGCTATCTGCGCACCCGGGACGCCCTGCGCGCCGGGCGGGAGTTCACCGCCGTCCTCGCCGGCACCGACATGGTGGCCCTCGGCGCGCTGGCCGCGCTGCGGGAGTTCCGGCTGACCGTCCCGGACGACGTCTCGGTGATCGGCTACGACGACGTGCCCTTCGCGGCGGACCTGACCCCGGCCCTGACCACCGTCCGCGTGCCGTACGAGGACCTCGGCCGGTCCGCCGTGCGGCTGGCGCTGGAGCGGGAGGAGCGGGTCTCCGGGGACGACCACGTGGTCCTGAGCACGCAGTTGGTGATCCGCCAGTCGGTGCTCCCGCGCACCTGAGCCGCACGGGCGGCCGAGCCGACCGGGTGGCCGAGCCGACCGGGTGGCCGAGCCAGACCGCACGGCCGAGACGGACCAGCATCCGCACCGACCGGGCGCCCGAACCGGCCGGCTGGCCGAGCCAGACCAAGCACCCGCGCCGGACAGGCAGCCGGCCCGGACAGGCAGCCGGGCCGGACAGGCAGCCGGGCCGGACCAAGCACCCGCACCGGACGAGTGGCCGAGCCAGACCAAGCACCCGCGCCGGACAGGCAGCCACGCCGACAGGCAGCCGAGACGGACCGGACACCCGAACCGGCCGGGCCGCCGAGACGGACCTCACGGCCGAGACGGCCAGCCACCCGCACCGGACGAGTGGCCGAGCCAGACCAAGCACCCGCGCCGGACAGGCAGCCACGCCGACAGGCAGCCGAGACGGACCGGACACCCGAACCGGCCGGGCCGCCGAGACGGACCTCACGGCCGAGACGGCCAGCCACCCGCACCGGGCGGGTGGCCGAGACGGCCAGGCACCCGCACCGGGCGGGTGGCCGAGGCGGACGGGTGGCCGTGTGGGGCCCGTGGGCGGGGGGCTGCCTCGGCAGACCGTGGAGGGGGCCTCCGTGGGCGGGGGACCTTCCGGTCCGTGCGGCGGTCGGCCGGTGGGCCGGAAGGTCGGTCAGCTGTGCCGGGCCGGTGTCAGGCCGAGGTCTCCGGGCGGCCCGGGCTGGCCCAGTGGGTGTGGAAGGCGCCGGGGCGGTCGGTGCGACCGTAGGTGTGGGCCCCGAAGTAGTCGCGCTGGCCCTGGAGGAGCGCGGCGGGCAGCCGTCCCGCGCGCAGGGTGTCGTAGTGGGCGAGGGCGGCGGAGAAGGCGGGGACCGGGATGCCGCGCCGGGCGGCGGAGGCGACCGTCTCCCGCCACGGCACCTGCGCGTCGGTGATCTCCATGGCGAACTCCATCTCGCCGAGGAGGCTCACCAGTTCCGGGTCGGCGGCGTACGCGGCCCGGATGCGGTCCAGGAAGGACGCGCGGATGATGCAGCCGCCGCGCCAGATCTTGGCGACCGCGCCCAGGTCGATCTTCCAGCCGAACTCGGCGGCCGCGTCCTGGATCATCTTCCAGCCCTGGTCGTAGGCGATGACCTTGGAGGCGTACAGGGCGTGCTCGACCTGGGAGGTGAAGCGGGCGGCCTCGGTGCGGCTGAGCGGCGGGGTGGTGCCGCCGGGCAGCCCGGCGTAGGCGGCGCGCAGTTCGCGCTGGCCGGAGGCGGCGCGGGCGAAGGTGGCCTGGGCGATGGCGGTGACCGGGGAGCCCAGGTCCAGGGCGGTCTGCACGGTCCAGCGGCCGGTGCCCTTCTGGCCGGCCGCGTCGGTCACGATGTCCACGAACGCCAGGCCGGTGGCGGCGTCGGTGTGGGCGAGGACCTCGGCGGTGATCTCGATCAGGTAGGAGCCCAGCCGGCCCTGGTTCCAGGTGCGGAAGACGTCGGCGATCTCGCCGGGGGTGTAGCCGGCGACCTGGCGGAGCAGGTCGTACGCCTCGGCGATGAGCTGCATGTCGGCGTACTCGATGCCGTTGTGGACCATCTTGACGAAGTGCCCGGCACCGTCCGTGCCCACGTGGGCGGCGCAGGACTCGCCGTCCACCTTCGCGCTGATGGAGTCGAACATCGGGCCGAGGACGTCGTACGACTCGCTCGAACCGCCGACCATGATCGACGGCCCGTTGAGGGCGCCTTCCTCGCCGCCGGAGACTCCGGTGCCGACGAAGTGGATGCCCTTCTCGCGCAGGGCGGCCTCGCGGCGGCGGGTGTCGGCGAAGTGGGCGTTGCCACCGTCGATGATCATGTCGCCGGGTTCCAGGAGCGGGGCGAACTCGTCGATGACGGCGTCGGTGACCGCACCCGCCTGCACCATGATCATCAGGCGGCGGGGGCGCTCGAGCGCGGCCACGAACTCCTCGGCCGACTCGGCGGGGACGAAGGCGCCCTCGTGGCCGAACTCCTCGACGAGCGCGCGGGTGCGGCCCGCGCTGCGGTTGTGGACGGCGACGGTGTGGCCGTTGCGGGCGAAGTTGCGCGCGAGGTTGCGGCCCATCACGCCGAGGCCGGTGACGCCGATGGCGGCGGTTGCGTTCACGAGGTACGTCCCTTGGATCGGTGGCGTGTTTCGGAGGGGGGCGGGCAGCCCCGTACCCCCAGGTACGCGCCGTGGGCCGGTTCTTCTCGATGCCGGCCCGCCGAACTCCTCGGACCGCTGCCGGACGACGGCCGGCAGCCGCTCCCGCGCCGGGTCTCAGCGGCGTCGCCAGGGCAGCACCGCCGGGTCGGCCTCGGTGCCCTCGGCCCGGTGCAGGGCGTCGCTGATGGCCTCGCCGATCTCCGCGAACTGCCGCACCTGCTCGGGGGTGAGCACGTCGAACACCGCCCGGCGGACGGCCTCCACATGCCCCGGTGCGATCTCCACCAGCAGGGCCCTGCCCTCGTCGGTGAGGAAGGCGAGCTGACCGCGGCCGTCGGCGGGGTCCTCCCGGCGGTCTACGAGACCGATCTCCCGCAGCCGGTTCACCGCGTGGGTGAGACGGCTGCGGGTGATCTTCAGCCGCTGGGCCAGCTCGGACATCCCCAGGACGCCGTCCGGCGCCATCGAGAGGTACGCCAGCAGGCTGTAGTCGGCGTGCGTCATACCGGCGTCGCGCCGCAGCTGCCGGTTGAGGTAGTCGGCGAGCAAGGTGGAGAAGTCGACGTAGGCCAGCCAGGCACGTCGTTCCTCGGCGGTGAGCCAGCGCGGCGTCGTGGACATGGCCACACCTTACCCAGAGCACTTTTGTTTGAAATGTCAGATACAGCGGGTGGTCATCGCGGGGGCGCCGAGGCGGGGAGCGGTTCGTGGAACACGGCCTCGGCCAGGCGGTCCACCTGGTCGGGGTCCGGGGCCCAGCAGTAGAGGACGACCTCGTCGGCGCCGATGTCCGCGAGGGCGGCGACGGCCGTGCGGATCGCGCTCGGCGTGGTGAGCAGACCGTCCGCCATGTAGTCGGCGCGGCCGCTGAACTCGTAGTAGTCGAGGAGGTTGCGCCGGGCCCGGTCCAGGGTGTGCCGCCCGCCGAGCGCGACGCTGACCTGGGCGACCAGACGCGGCCGGCCGGGGCGGTCGTACGTCGCCCAGGCCTTCTCCACGTCACGGAACAGGCCGCTCAGGTACGTCGGGGGCAGGGCGGCGCCGAGGAAACCGTCGCCGAAGCGGCCCACCCGCTCGACGGCTGCCGGGGCGAAGCCGCCGAAGAGCACTTCGGGGCCGCCCGGTGTGAGGGGCGCCGGTCCGATCGGCCCGGCGCCTTCGCCGTACGGCTCACCGGCCCAGGTGCGGCGCAGCCGGGTCATCTGCTCGTCGAGGCGGCGGCCACGGGTGCGGAGGTCGATGCCGGCGGCCCGGCAGTCGTCCTCGCGGCCGCCGACGCCGATGCCGAGGGTGAAGCGGCCGCCGGACACACGGTCGAGGGTCGCGGTCTGCTTGGCGAGCAGCGCGGTGTTGTGGTGGGGCGCGATCAGCACCTCGGTCTGGAGGCGGATGCGGGAGGTGGCGCCGGCGAGGGCCGCCAGGGTGACCAGGGGCTCGGGGTTGTGGAAGACGAGCCGGTCGAGCAGGCCGAGGGTGCGGAACGGGGCCGCGTCGGCGCGACGCGCCCAGTCGAGGAGCAGGGCGGGGTCGTCGATGGGAAGGCCGAGGCCGATCTTCATGGAAGCAGTCCTTCGGAGGGCATGCGGACAGTACGGCCGCCCCTCCTGACTCCGCGCGCTGATGCGCGGGTCTGCTCCCGTTCTGCGGCGATGGTTCCAGAGAGCGTGACGCGTAAGAGTGCCGCGACCGTAACGAGGCGGGCGCGCCCCGGGCAAACCCTTTTCCCTCCGGCCGGCCGGCGGACCCGGCGCCGGCCGGCCGGAGGAAGGGCGTCTCACGTGGTCGCGCAGGCGGTGCCGTTGAGGGTGAAGGCGGTCGGCGCGGTGTTGGTGCCTCCCTTGCCGCCGAGGAAGCCGACGGTGACCGAGCCGCCGGCGGGGATGGTGGAGGTGTACGACGCGGGCGCCACACTGACGGTGCCACCGCTCTGGGTGGGGGTCCCGCCCCACATGCTGGTCACGGTCTGCCCGTCGGCGAAGGCGAACACCAGCTTCCAGCCGTTGATCGCGGCGGTGCCGGGGTTGCGGAGGACGAGTTCGCCCTGGAAGCCGCCGGGCCACTCGCCCAGGACGCGGTAGCCGACGGAGCAGGGCGTGGCGGGTGCGCTCGTCGTCGTGACGGCGACCGTGCCCGAGCGGGCCGAGCGGTTGCCGGCCGCGTCCCGGGCGTAGACGGCGAAGGTGTACGCCGTGCTCGCGCTGAGTCCGGTCAGGGTGACGCTGTTGGTGGTGGAGGCGGCGAGCGTGGTCTCGGTGCCGCCGCTGACGCGGACGACGTCGTAGCCGGTGACGCCGACGTTGTCGGTCGCGGCGGTCCAGGAGAGCGTCGCCGACGTGGCCGTCACGCCGGAGACGGTGGGGGTGCCGGGGGTGGTCGGGGCCTGGGAGTCGGCGGGGGTGCCGCCGCCGTAGACGGTGGCTTCCTTCGCGGTCTGGGCGATGCCGTCGGCGCCGTTGAAGACGCGCCGGCCCCAGGAGCTGAGCCGGGTGGGGTCGAAGTCGGTGACCAGGTCGAGGATCGGGTCGGTGTTGCCGCTCCACGACCAGGCGAGGTAGCCCAGGTCGAGCTGCTCGGCGGCGGCCATCATGGTGTCCTCGTCCGGGTCGCCCCACTGGTCGGCCGGGCCGCCGAACTCGCCGATGAGGATGGGCAGTTCGGCGTCCACGAAGGTGTTCAGATAGTCGGTGATCTCCGCGGCCGTGTCGAAGACGCTGTACATGTGGATCGAGAAGATCAGGTTGCCGGTGGTGTCGGCGGCGTAGACGGACTGGGCGTTGGCGCGCATCACGCCCTGCCAGTCCTGGCCCCAGTTGGGTGCGTCCACCATGATCGTGTGCTGGAAGCCGGCGTTGCGCAGCTTCTTGATCGCGGCGATCGTGGGGTCGGTCCAGCCCTCGGGGGCGGTGTTGCCCCAGGGCTCGTTGCCGATGTTGATGACGACGTAGTTCTCCTGGCCGGCCAGGACGTCCTTCAGGCCGATCCAGTAGTCGGCGGCCTGGTCGAGGGTGCCGGCCGCGCTGTCCTCGCCGTAGCCGGTGGTGTCGTGCACCTCCAGGACGCAGATGAGGCGGTTGGCCTTGCACTGGGCGACGACGTTCGCCACGTCCGAGGCGCTGTTCGCGCTCCAGCGGTGGCCGTCGGCGAGGACGACGCGGACCGTGTTGGCGCCCAGCGCCTTGATGTCGGCCAGCGACTGGAGCTCGCCGGGGTACCAGGTGTGGGCGTGATTGACGCCACGCATGACGAAATCGTTCCCGTTGGCTTCGAGCAGCCGGCCGCCGTCGCCGATGTGGAGGCCGGTGGCGGCGAGGTCGCCGGAGCGGGCCTGGGCCTGGGCGGGGGCCGGGGCGAGGACACCGAGGGCGACCAGGCCGAGAAGCACGGCCAGGCGGGTCACCAAGGTGGTCAAGGGGCTCTTGCGCGGCGGACTGCCGGTGGTGCTTCTTGTCGTTCTCACTGCGACTCCAGGAGTGAGGCCAAGAAGGCAAGGTGGGGGACGTGACGTGTGGGGCGCTCATGTGGGAGCGCTCCCATGAAGCCACTGTGCCAAGTACACGTCAAGAGACCGCGCAGTGCTCCGCTACCGTTTCGGAGGAACCCGAATCCTCTCGGCCCCTGTCACCCCGCCCCCGCACCCCGCTCGGACGGTCCTCTGTGCTCGCAGACCTCGCCCCGCTCATCGCCGCGACCACCCAGTGGCTGACCCGCGCCTACCCCGCGTCCGGTGGCGCGCTCGCCGCCGCCCTGTGCGAGGCGCAGGCACGCCAGGCCGTCACCGTCGCGGCCTGGCTGCGTTATCCGACGGCCACGGACACGGCACTGGTCGGGATGACGGGGCCCGGCGGCTCGGCCGGGCTCGACCGGATGAGCGGCGCCGCGGAGGACCCGGACGACGCGGCCTGGCGCAGCTGGGTGGACGAGGTCGTGGCGAGCTGGGCGGCCGGCCTGCTCGCCGATCCGCGGCTGGCCGCACGGGCGGTGGCCGGCCTCACCGGCGGCGCCCACACGAGCGGTACGCCGGTGGAGTTCCGGCGCCTGATCGCCCCCGACGCCCACGACCGCCGAGCGGCGGCCCTTCTGCGCCACCCCGACCTGATCGCGCCCGTCGCAGACCTCCACCACGCCCGGCTCCTGGACCGGCTGGGGCCGGGGCAGGCGCTGATCGCCTGAGGGGCGGGGTCCGCCGAGGGCTCACACGCCACCCCGCCGATGGCTCGGCGGGGTGGCGGGGCGCTGATCGTTTGCGGGCGGCGCGCTGAGCCCGGTGGGCGAAAGCCGGCTGAGCGCCTGAGGGCGGCGCGCTGAGCGCCGGAGGACAGAAGCCGACCGATCGCCCGAGGATGCCCGTCCGAGCGTCGGCGAGGCGTGGCAACGGCCGGCTGCTCGCTTGATGGCTGCCCGCACATCGCCCGGCCGGATGGCGGTGGCCCCAACCGGCGCCCGGCCGCCGGGAACGGCCCGCCCCTGGCCTGCGGAGAGCACGAGGAAGGCGCCGAACAGCGCGGGACGCCGCTGAGTGTGCGGGCGCCGAGGCCGCGAACGGCGCCTGGGCCGGCCGCCCGGGGACGGCCGTCTCCGCCGCGAGTGGCACCGCACCGGCGGCAGCGTGCTCCCCCCGGTGGCCGCCCAGGGCCGCGGACGATCCTGGCCGCCGGGCGGTCGGGGGCCGTGGCCCTCGCGGGCCGGAGGGGGTGACTCCGCGTCAGGCGTGCTTGCCGCGGCCGGACAGGGCGTCGCGGAGGCGGTCGATCATGCCGACGCCCGGAGCCAGCATCTTGTTGGCCGGGGGCTTGTCGGGGGCGGCCGGGTGCGGCCGGGTCGGCGCTGTCTTCTTCGCCATGCGGACCTTCTCCCCCAGACGGTCCAGGGCGTCCGGCGGACACGCTGCGCGCAGCCGCGGGAAGAGGTTCTGCTCCTCGTCGGCCACATGCTGGCGGATCTCCCGCATGAGCTTCACCATGAGCTGGTCGAACCGCGCGTCGTCCGCCGCGCAGCCCTCCAGGTCCTTCATGATCTGCTCGGCCTCGGCGTGGTCCTCCAGTTCCTTGTCGGCCAGCGCGTCACCGCCGTCGATGTGCTCGCGCACCGCCGGATAGAGGTAGGCCTCCTCGGCCACCGAGTGCCGGACCAGCTCCATGGTGACCTGGTCCGCGTACATCTTGCGGTCCTTGTGTCCCGACGGCAGTGCCTCGATCTTGCCGAACAGCTCCTCGACCTCGCGATGATCGGTCACCAGTTCGTCGATGACGTTTCCACCATGACCCATGTCGTCCTCCTCCAGCCGAACCCGGCGGGCTCCCGGAACGGGCCCGCCACGCCCCCGGGTGCCCCGGCCGCCGCCCCTTGAACTTCGCCCGTCCTCGCTCGCCGGAGGGGTCCTGGAGGCCGTCCGGGGCACCGGGCGCGAAGCCCCTGGTGATCACGGGTCGACGCAAGTGTTTCGAAACCCTGAGCACAGGCGGCGACTGGGCTAGCCTCGTTCTCCGCGCCTGAGAACGAACTGACGTACGGCGAACATCACTTCGGGAGTTCCGTGACTGACCAGCGGCCGACCCCACCGAGTGCCACGGCGAACGAGGCCGCCGCGCTGCGGCAGACCGGCGCCTCACCCCTGCGGGTCGGCGATCCCGGCCGTGTCGGTCCCTATGTGCCACTGGCGCTGCTCGGCAGCGGCGGGATGGGACGGGTCTATCTGGCCCGGGCGGCCGACGACACCCCGGGGCTGTTCGCCGTGAAGGTGATCCGGCCGGAGTACGCCGAGGATGTCCGCTTCCAGCGCCGTTTCGAGCGCGAGGCCGCCGTGCACGCCCGGCTCGGCCCGCCGTACGCCCCGCTGCTGTGCGGTACGGGGTTCGAGGACGAGTTGCTCTGGATGGCCACCGAATACGTCCCGGGGCTCGATCTGACGGAGGCCGTACGCGGGGACGGCTCCCTGCCGACGGCCACCGTGTGGCGGCTGACGGCGGACCTGGGGCGGGCGCTCGCCGCCCTGTCCGCAGCGGGCGTCGTCCACCGGGATCTGAAGCCTTCCAACGTGCTGCTGTCCGACCAGGGCACGCATCTGATCGACTTCGGGATCTCCAAGGCCGCGGACGCGAGTGCGCTCACGGGCACCGGAAACCGGGTGGGCACCCCGGCCTACATGTCGCCGGAGTACCTCAGGACCGGCCGGTGCGACACCGCGTCGGACGTGTTCTCGCTGGCCTGCACGCTGGTCTACGCGGCGGCCGGGCGCGCCCCCTTCGGTGACGGCACCGGGGTCGACGTCATGCACCGGGTGGCGTTCGAGGAGCCCGATCCGGAGGTGACCGCCGCCGTCTCGGCGGCCGACCCGGAACTCGCCTCGCTGCTGTCCCGCTGTCTGGCCAAGGAGCCCGGTCTGCGGCCCACCCCCGAGGATCTGATCGAGCTCGCCGGGGCGCACGCCGGGGCGTCCGACTGGCCGGAGCCGCTCCACGGCGAGGTAGCGGCCCGCCGGCGGGCGTACGAGACGCTGTACCGGCTCCCCGCCGAACGGGCGGCCCTGCTGCGTCCCGCGCGGCACCGTGTCATGGCCGTGCCGGCACCCCCGCCCGCCGCGCTGAGCCGCCCCGCTTCACCCGGCGTCGCCGCCGTGCCGTCGGAGGCCGCGCCCGCGTCCGCCTCGACGCCGGTTCCGGCCTCGGCTTCGGCGTCGGCGCCCACGCCCGCGCCCGCCGACGCGTCGTCAGGAGCGTTACCCGGCGCGGGACCCCGACGGTGGCAGCGCCGGAGAGGGGTGCTGGTCGTCGCGGCGGCCGCCGGCCTCTGCGCCGTCGCCGCCGGTGTGCTCGTCCTCGCCCGCCCGGACGGTCCCGCGACCGCCGCCCCTCCGGCGGACGAGGTGACGGCGACCGGCGCCGTGCCCGCCGACCGGCCCGGCAACGCCGCTCCGGCGACACCCGGCGTGGCGGACCGGGCCTCCGCCGCGGGCTCGTCCGACGGACGCGCCGACGTCGACGGCGGCAGCGGCTCCGCGCGCCCGGACGCCTCCGCTTCCACGACCGGCGGCGCCGCGAGCACCCCGGCCACCGGCACGGCGGGCGCCGGGACCAGCGCCCCCGCCGCTCCGGGCACGGACCCCGCCACCCCGTCGGCCGAACCGGCCGGCGAGCCCTGGAACACCGACTGCACGTACTACGACGGCAGCGGACGCACCCGTCAGGGTGACAGCGGCGTGAAGGTGTCGCAGGTGCAGTGCATGCTGACGAAGCGCGGATACAGCGTGGGAAGCGCCGGGGTGAACGGGGAGTTCGGGCCCGAGACGGCGAGCGCGGTGAGCGCCTTCCAGAGCGACAAGGGCCTGTCCGCCGACGGTGTGGTGGCCCGCGCCACCTGGGTCGCGCTGCGCGGCAGCGACTGAGCGACGCATGCCGGACGACCTCGCGGCCCACGGTGGGTGACGGGCCCGTCTCCAGCACCTCCGAAGGACTCCGGGCCGCGGACCAGGCCGGCGGAAGCGGTCACCCGGTTCCCGGATCCATCGGAACCGTCCCCGCATTGCGGACGGCCGGCAGGGCCGCGCCGAGGTCCGCCACCGTGCGCGGGTCGGAGAGGGAGCGGCCGGTCAGCTCCTCGACGCGGCGCAGCCGGTAGCGGACAGTGTTGGGGTGCACGAAGAGGGTCCGTGCCGTGTCCGCCGCGGAGCCGGCGGCGGCGAACCAGTGTTCGAGGGTGGTCAGGAGGCGGGCCCGTTCCGCGGCGGGGAGGTCGAGCAGCGGTCTGAGGACCACCTCGGTCAGATGGGCCGCTTCGGCCGGGGCGGCGGCGACGAGCATGGCCAGCGGATTGTCGTCGAACCGTGCGACGCCGGGCCCGGTGCCCGGCAGACCGGCCAGGGCCAGCCGGGCGAAGCGCAGGGCCCGCGGAGTGTCCCGCAGCGAGTGGAAGCCGGGGCTGACGCCCACCCGGGCGCGGGTGCGCCGCAGGGTGCGCAGACAGGTCTGCTCGGCCGTCGGCGTGGCCAGGGCGACCACACCGATCTGCTGGTCCGGCAACAGCCGCCAGGCGGAAGGGAGTTGAGCCTGGCGCAGCGCCGTCTCGATACCCGCCAGGGGCTCCTCGCCGGGGGCGCCCGCCACCGCCGCGACGACCGCGAAGGGGCCCTGTTCGGGCAGGCCCAGCTCATGCGCGGCCTCCCAGAGCGTGGTGCGGTCCGAGATGACACCCGTGAACAGCGCCTCCACCAGCGCCGAGCGCCTGGCCTCGCGCTGCAGCGTCAGCTCCGCCGCGGTCTCCCGGTGGGCCGCCGCCACGGCCTCCGCGTAGCGGCCGAACAGGGCCCAGATCTCCGCCGACTGGGACACCAGCTGGGCGTCGGAGACCTCCGGGTGGGTGCGGGACTCCTCGACGATCTCGGACCACAGGAGTTCGAAGCCGATCCGGTAGGCGTGCAGGGTGTCGGCCAGCGGCATGCCCTGTTCGGCGCGTATCCGGCCGGTGTCGCGGGCCGGGCTCGGGTCCGGGGCGCCCGCACGGTGGAAGTGGCTGAGGACGAGGTCGGCGTTGGCGGTGCACGAGCGGCGCAGCGAGTCGAAGGGGATCAGTGACTCGTCCTGGTAGGCCTCGACGTCGGAGCGGATGCGCTGCGCCATCCGCTCGCCCAGTTCCGGCAGCCGGGCGTGGAGCGCCGCAGTCACCCCCGAGAGGTCCATTCCCCCAGCTTAAACCGGTCTTCTTGTCCTCGGGAACAATCCGGGCGGGGAGACACTGTGCCACCGCCCATAGGCCGTCGCCGATTGCGCCAGCACCATGTCGTGCACGTGAACGGCGGATTTCGACGGGGACATTCGTGGAGGCGGGCATGGCCAATCTGGCGGCGTTTCTGGTGGACACGGCGGCGCGGCAGCCGGACCGTCCCGCACTGCGGCTGGGCGGGCAGGTGACCGCCTACGCGGAGCTGGACGAGCGCAGTGCCCGCGCCGCGGCGCTGCTGCGGGCCGAGGGCGTGCGACCGGGCGACCGGGTGGCACTGATGCTGCCCAACGTCCCCGAGTTCGTCGTCCTGTACTACGGCGTGCTGCGCGCCGGGGCGGTCGTCGTACCGATGAACCCGCTGCTGAAGGCGCGGGAGACCGAGTACCACCTCACCGACTCCGGGGCGAGAGTGCTGTTCGAGTGGCACCAGGCGCCGGGTGAGGGCGCGCAGGGCGCGGTGGCCGCCGGGGTGCGGCACCTGTCCGTGGAACCCGCCGCCTTCGCCGGTCTGCTGGCCGGGCACGAGCCGCTGGCCGGCATCGCGGAGACGGACGACGAGGACCTGGCCGTACTCCTGTACACGTCCGGCACCACGGGCCGCCCGAAGGGCGCCTCGCTCACCCACGGCGGGCTGCGGCACAACACCGAGGTCAACACGGTCCATGTGCAGCAGATGACACCGGACGACGTGGTGGTGGGCTGTCTGCCGCTGTTCCACATCTTCGGCCAGATCTGCACCATGAGCGTGGCCGTGCGCGCCGGCGCCTCCCTCACGCTGGTCCCCCGCTTCGATCCGCAGGCCGTGCTGGACGCCATCGCGCGGGACCGGGCCACGGTCTTCGAGGGCGTGCCCACCATGTACGCGGCCCTGCTGCAGCATCCGTCGGAGACGGACGTGTCGACCCTGCGCATGTGCGTCTCCGGCGGCGCCTCGCTGCCGGTGGAGATCCTGCACGGCTTCGAGCGGCGCTTCGGCTGCGCGATCCTCGAGGGATTCGGCATGTCGGAGACGAGCCCGGTGGTGACGTTCAACCACCCCGACCGGCCGCGCAAGGCCGGATCGATCGGCACCCCGATCCGGGACGTGGAGGTGCGGCTGCTGGACGAGAAGGGGCAGGACGTGCCGCCCGGCGAGGTCGGCGAGCTGGCCGTCCGGGGACCGAACGTGATGAAGGGGTACTGGAACCGCCCGGAGGAGACGGCGGCCACCATCGCGGACGGCTGGCTGCGCAGCGGCGACCTCGCGCGGCAGGACGAGGACGGCTACTTCTACATCGTCGACCGCAAGAAGGACATGATCATCCGCGGGGGCTACAACGTCTACCCGCGGGAGATCGAGGAGGTCCTGCACGAGCACCCGGCCGTCGCCCTGGCCGCCGTGGTGGGCGTGGGCCACGCCCACCTGGGCGAGGAGATCGCGGCCGCGGTCGTACTGCGCCCGGGCGCCCAGGCCACCCCCGACGAACTGCGGGAGTTCGTCAAGGACCGGGTGGCGGCGTACAAGTACCCCCGCCAGATCTGGCTCATGGACAAGCTCCCGACCGGCCCGAGCGGCAAGATCCTCAAGCGGGAGATCACGGCACCGGCGGGGTGAGCACCCCGGGGGGGGGGGCCCCGGCGGCCCGGGGGGGCCCCCCCCCCGGGGGGGGGGGGGGGGGGCCCCCCGCGCCCCCCGCCCCCCCCCGCCCCGGGGGGGGGCCCCTTCCCCCCCCCCCCCCCCCCCCCGGCCCCGCCCCCCCCCGCGCGGGCACCCCCCCCCCCGGGGGGGGGCCCCCCCGGGGGGGGGGCCGGGGGGGGGGGGCCGGCCCCCCCCCCGCGGGGAGAGGGCGGCGGCCGGCTGACGACGGCCGTCCCCGCCGTGCGTGGCGCGGGTGCGTGCAATCGGGTGGTCCGTCCACCCCACCGCCTGCCGTACGGCGACGTCGTCAGGACGGGCTCGTAACCTCGGCGGAAATGACGGTGGCCGGCTCCGGACCACCGCGGGCCATGCCAAGTGCTGGCGGGATTCCGGGACTTCACAGGCCGCCCTCACCGACACCGAGCCACGCAGGGAGCATCATGACGTCGACCGCCACCCCGAGGTTCTCCGTCTTCACCCCCAGCCACCGGCCCCGCTTCCTGGACGAGTGCCTGGCCACCCTGCAGGCGCAGACCTGTCCGGACTGGGAGTGGATCGTCCTGCTCAACAACGGGGCCCGATGGCGACCGGAGCACCCCGACGAGCGGATCCGGGTGGAGATCGCGGACGACATCACCGGTGTGGGCGCCGCCAAGCGCAGGGCCTGTGAGCTGGCGCGCGGCGAGATCCTCGTCGAGCTCGACCACGACGACCTGCTGGCGAAGGCGTGTCTGGCGGAGCTCGGCAAGGCGTTCGACGCGCACCCCGAGGCCGTCTTCGTCTACAGCAACACCGCGCAGATCACCGAGAACGGCAAGCGGGACGAGAGCCGTTTCAACGAGACGCACGGCTGGCACTACGAGGACGTACGCGTCGACGGCCGCAAGCTGCTGCAGGTGCGGTCCATGGCGCCGACGCCGCACAACGTCTCCTACATCTGGTACGCGCCCAACCATGTCCGGGCGTTCCGCAAGGACGCGTACGAGCGAGCCGGGGGCTACGACGCCGCCCGTTCGGTGCTGGACGACCAGGACCTGATGTGCCGGCTGTTCCACGTCGGCGACTTCCACCACATCCCGCGCTGTCTGTACCTCCAGCGGATGCACTCCGCGAACACCCAGAGCGACCCCGAGATCAACGCGTACATCCAGCGCGAGACGGTCGCCCTGTACGACAGGTACATCGAGGCCAACGCGCTCGCCTGGACCCACCGCAGGGGGCTGCTCGCGCTGGACCTCGGCGCGGCCCACCGCAAGCCGCCCGGTTACGTCGGCGTGGACAAGTACCCGGGCAAGGGCGTGGACATCGTCGCCACCCTGCCCGGCAGACTGGACCTGCCCGACGACTCCGTCGGCCTCGTGCGGGCGGTGAACTTCCTCGAACACGTGCCCGCGAAGGTGCCCCTGATCAACGAGCTGTACCGGCTGCTGGCACCCGGCGGCATGCTGCTCGTCACGACGCCCAGCTCCGACGGCCGCGGCGCGTACCAGGACCCGGGTCATGTGGCGTACTACAACGAGAACTCGTTCTGGTACTACACGGACGACCAGTACCGCGCTTTCGTGCCCGACCTCGAGGCCAGGTTCCAGAGCTCACGCCTCGCCACCTACTTCCCCTCCGAGTGGCACTCCGAGAAGAACATCTCGTACGTCGTCGCCAACCTCATCGCGATGAAGGACGGCGCCGAACGGTGCGGCGGTCCGCTGCTGGTCTAGGGCGAACGCCGAGGGGCGCCCCGGGGCCGAAGCTCCGGGGCGCCCCTCGCACAGAGGTGCTGTGTCACGTCGCGCAGAGCACGTACGCCGTGATCGTCTGGGCGGAGGTGGTGGTCACCGTCCAGCCGGTGGGCGGGGGGCCACCGCTTGGGAAGCTGTCACGGATGGAGCCCGTGCTGGTGGTGAATCCACCACCGACCACCGTCTCGCCGTCGAGGCACAGGGCCGTCGCGGACATGGCGTCGGCGACGGCGTTGGTCCGGATCGCGATGCCGTCAAGCCCACCCTGGGCTCCCTGAGCGCCTTGCGCGCCCTGGGCTCCCTGGGCTCCCTGAGCACCCTGAGCACCCTGAGCACCCTGAGCACCCTGAGCACCCTGAGCACCCTGAGCTCCTTGCGCACCCTGAGCGCCCTGGACTCCCTGGAGGCCCTCAGCGCCCTGAGCACCCTGCGCGCCCTGAGCACCCTGGACTCCCTGGAGGCCCTCAGCACCCTGGGCGCCCTGGGCTCCCTGAACACCCTGCGGACCGCGCGGGCCCTGGACACCCTGGGGGCCACGCGGGCCCTGCGGACCCTGCTTGCCCTGCGGGCCCCGGGGGCCCTGAGGACCGCGGGGGCCCGGGTGGTGGGGATCGCGGTCCCCGTAGCGGTCGACGGTGGCGTTCGCGCTGCCCGGCGCCACCATCGCACCGCCCTGGGCACCGGCCCGGCGGAGCGCGTCGGCGATGGCCACGGGGAGTTCCGCGGTCGACCGGGACCGGGCGACGGGGCTCTCGGTCGCGGGCCGGTGCACCGCCTCCGCGGCGGCCACCGTCCCCGGGACGACGCTGAGCGCGACGGCGGCCGCGCCCGCCGACAGCAGCGTGGCGGACTTCAGGCGCGAATTTCGGATCGTTCTACGGCTCAAGAGAACCTTCCTCACATCTGGAGGGTCGGAGCGCAGGAGCGCACTCGGCGTGCTTCATTCCGCCTGCGTCGCGACACCCTCTGCCATGAACGACGTCATCCCTTCCACCGGTATGAAGAAATGATGAAGGGGACAACCCTCCTCGCGTACGAAGATCACCCGTGCGGCGCCGAACACCTGCGCGGAGGCCGTTGTTGTGGTTGCCTTCAGCGCCTGCTTCAAGGCGATTCCTCAGGTGCCGCTCACGAGACTTCCGCGATATGCGGTGCAGTCCGAGAAGGAAGGCAGCAGCCCTTGCCGCTCGGCCTCCGCCAGCGTGGGCGCGGCGGCGTCCTTGTCGGAAAGAAGGGGGGTGAGATCGTCGGGCCAGGCGATGGCCAGCGCCGGGTCGAGCGGATTGATCCCGTACTCGCGCTGCGGCGCGTATCCCTCCGAACAGAGATAGACGACCGTGGAGTCGTCCTCCAGTGCCATGAAAGCGTGGCCCAGCCCCTCCGAGAGATAGAGGCAGCGATGGGTGGTGTCGTCGAGCCGGACGGCCTCCCATCGCCCGAAATCCGGGGAGCCGACGCGGATGTCGACCACGACGTCGAGGACGGCGCCGCCGACGCAGGTGACGTACTTCGCCTGGCCCGGCGGGACCGTCGCGAAGTGGATACCGCGCAGAGTGCCGCGGACGGAGCGTGAGCAGTTGGCCTGTTCGAAGCGGAATCCGTGCCCCACGGCCGCGCGGAAGGCGTCGCTCCTGAACCACTCGTGGAAACGTCCCCTGTCGTCCGTGAAGACCCTGGGCGTGTCCACCCACGCCCCCTCGATGCCGAGCGGTTCCATGTGATCACTTCCTTCCGCCGGGCAGCCCGGGCGCGTCGCACAGCAGGTCCTGGCCGTCCCGGGCCGGGACAGGGTCCCGGGTGTCGTCCAGCAGACCCAGCAGATAGTGGCCGTATCCGCTCTTGAGCAGCGGCCGGGCCAGTTCGCGCAGCCGGTCGTCGTCGATCAGGCCGGCCCGCCAGACGGCCTCCTCGACGCAGCCGACCTTGAAGCCCTGGCGCTCCTCGATGACCCGGACGAATTCCGAGGCCTGGACCATGGAGGTGAAGGTTCCGGTGTCGAGCCAGGCGGTGCCCCGGTCGAGCCGGGTGACCTGCAGTTCGCCGGCTTCCAGATAGACGCGGTTGAGGTCGGTGATCTCCAGCTCGCCCCTGGCGCTGGGGCGCAGGCCACGGGCGATGTCCACGGCGCGGTTGTCGTAGAAGTAGAGCCCGGGTACCGCGTAGCGGGACCGGGGGCGGGCCGGTTTCTCCTCGATGGACACCGCGCGCCCCAGGTCGTCGAACTCCACCACACCGTAGGCCGAGGGATCGGCGACCTGGTAGGCGAACACCCTGCCGCCCGCCGAGACGTCGTGCCGGGCGAGCCGGGTGCCGAGGCCGCTGCCGTGGAAAATGTTGTCGCCCAGGATAAGGGCCACGGATTCGTCGCCGATGAATCCGGCGCCCAGCACGAATGCGTGGGCAATGCCCTCCGGGCGATTCTGCGCCATGTATTCCAGCCGCAGACCCAGATGGCTTCCGTCACCGAGCAGCCGACGGAACTGGCTCTGGTCCTCCGGGGTGGTGATGATCAGGATGTCCCGGACGCCGGCCATCACGAGCGTCGACAGCGGGTAATAGACCATGGGTTTGTCGAAGACCGGAAGCAGTTGCTTCGACACCGAACGGGTCAACGGCCACAGTCGCGAGCCGGTCCCTCCGGCCAACAGGATTCCGCGCACGGCCTCACCATAGGTCAGTCATTAGTGAATACCGGCTTTTAACACGGTTTTCCGGGGCGGGTACGGCCGCCGGTGCGGGTACGGCCCGGGACGCGTACGGCCCGCCTCACCGCCGGTCACGACATGCCCGGGATGTCATGAGAAGGGATAATTCTGTCATCGCGGCGACGCGCGACCGGCGTCCCCCCACAGAACAGGCAGGTCGGCCATGCCGAAGAAACCACACGGGTCCGAGCCTCCCCACGGAAAGGGCCCGAGCCGGCACGAGGGCACCGAGCAGCACGGCTGGGCGCCCGACGTCGACGAGACACGTCAGCAGGACAACCCGAGCGCCCACCGCTCCTTCCACCCCGAGGAGCACGCACCCGCGCGGGGCCCGGGCCGGACCAGGTCCAAGGAGGAGACCAGGTCCGTTCCGGGTGACGAGGTCAGCAGTCACGGCGTCCGCGGCGAGGAGTACGCCGGCGAGGACGAGAAGGGCCGCCGGGACACCGGACGCAAGGGCCGCTCCCAGCGCCCCAGCGGGACCAGGGACGCGCCCGCCACGACGGGCGTGGACCCGCAGGACCCGCCGTCCCGGCGCGGCCGGGGATAGCGCGGGCCCTTCCCGGCCCCCTGCCGCAGTCCCGTCACCTTCCCGGTGCGGCGCCGGCAGATCCGCCGTCCCGGTGCGGCGGCGTCAGCAGATCCGTGGCAGCTGCTCCCCGATCGGCAGATCGACCACCCGCGTGCCGCCCAGGCCGGTGCGGGCCACCACCATGCCGGGATGCGCCTCGACGGTCTCGCCGACGACCACGGCGTCCGCGCCGAGCGGATGGGCGCGCATCGCCTCCAGGACGGCGTCGGCGTGCTCACGCGGGACGAAGGCCACCAGCTTGCCCTCGTTGGCGATGTACATGGGGTCCAGGCCGAGGATGGCGCAGGCGTTGGCCACGGCCGGCGGCACCGGGATGTCGCGTTCGCGGAGGACCACGCCGGTGCCCGAGGCCGCCGCGATCTCGTTGAGCGCGGCGGCCAGCCCGCCCCGGGTGGGATCGCGCAGCACGTGCAGATCCGGGGTGACGGCGAGCATGGCCTCGACCAGTCCGCCGAGCGGGGCGCAGTCGCTCGCGATCTCCACCCCGAACTCCAGGCCCTCGCGCACACTCATGATCGCCACGCCGTGGACGCCGATGGCGCCGCTGACGATCACGACGTCACCGGGGACCACCCGCTGCGGACGCAGGTCCACGCCCGCCGGGACGACGCCGATGCCCGCCGTGTTGATGAAGATCCCGTCGCCGTGGCCGGCCTCCACCACCTTGGTGTCGCCGGTGGCCACCTCCACGCCCGCCGTGCGCGCCGCCGCGCCCAGTGCCTCGGACACCCGGGTGACCGTGTCCAGCTCGACGCCCTCCTCCAGGATGAATCCGCAGGAGAGATAGGCGGCGCGGGCGCCGCTCATGGCGAGGTCGTTGACGGTGCCGTTGACCGCCAGGTCGCCGATGCTGCCGCCCGGGAAGAACAGCGGGCGGACCACGTAGGAGTCGGTGGAGAAGGCCAGCCGGGCGCCGCCCAGGGAGACGACGGCGGCATCGCCCATCCCGGCGAGCACCTCACCGCCGTAGGCGGGGGCGAAGATCTGCTGGACCAGCTCGGCGGACAGGACTCCGCCGCCGCCGTGGCCCATGACGACGCGGGGCCGGTCGCGCAGGGGCGCGGGGCAGGTCCACCCCTCGATGTCGAGGGCGGGGAGACCGGTGGTGTCAGACAACGGGGCTCGCCTCCCGGGCCGCGGTGGCGGGCACGTCCAGCCGCCGGTACAGGTAGTACGCCGCGCAGGCGCCCTCGCTGGAGACCATGGTGGCCCCCAGCGGCGTACGCGGGGTGCACAGCGTGCCGAACGCGGCGCACTCGTGCGGCTTGAGCAGGCCCTGCAGGACCTCCCCGCTGCGGCACTCGGCCGGTTCCTCCGTCCGGATGCCGTCGACCTGGAAGCGGTGCTCGGCGTCGTGGTCGCGGTACTTCGGTGACAGCCGCCAGCCGCTGTCGGGGATCACCCCGATGCCCCGCCAGGCACGGTCGGTGACCTCGAAGACGTCCTCCAGCATGGCCCGTGCGGCGGGGTTGCCCTCCGGGCGGACGGCACGGGCGTAGGCGTTGTCGACGGTGTGCTCGCCGCGCTCCAGCTGCCGCACGGTCCGGCGTACGCCTTCGAGGATGTCCAGGGGTTCGAAGCCCGTGACGACGATCGGCACGCGGAAGCGTTCCGCCAGTGCGGGGTACTCCCCCACGCCCATCACGCTGCACACGTGCCCGGCCGCGAGGAATCCCTGCACCCGGCAGCTCGGCGACGACATGATCGCCTCGATGGCGGGCGGTACGCGGACATGGGAGACCAGCATGCTGAAGTTCCGGATGCCCTGCCGACGGGCCTGATGGACCGTCATGGCGTTGGGCGGGGCCGTCGTCTCGAAGCCGATCCCGAAGAACACCACCTCGCGGTCCGGGTTCTGCCGGGCGATCCGCAGGGCGTCCAGCGGCGAGTAGACGACGCGTACGTCGCCGCCCTCCCCGCGGACCTGGAACAGGTCCCGGCCGGTGCCCGGCACGCGCAGCATGTCACCGAAGGAGCAGAAGATCACCTCCGGCCGGGAGGCGATCTCCAGCGCCTTGTCGATGACCTCCAGCGGGGTCACACACACGGGACAGCCCGGCCCGTGGATCAACTCCACCTCTTCGGGGAGGAGTTGGTCGATGCCGTGCCGGATGATGCTGTGGGTCTGCCCGCCGCAGACCTCCATCAGCGCCCAGGGCCTGGTCACCGTGGCACGGATGTCGTCGAGGAGCCGGCGGGCCAGCCCCGGGTCCTGGAACTCGTCGATGTACTTCACGTCCCGTGCACCCCTTCCACCGGCTCCACGCCCGCCTCCGCCGCCGCCATCTCCCAGGCGTCGCCGAACTCCTCCTGCAGCATGCCGAGTTCGGCGAAGAGTTCGAGCGTCTGCTTCGCCGACTCCTCGTCGAGGCGCTGCAGGGCGAACCCGACGTGGACGATGGCGTACTCGCCGACCTGGAGATCGGGCAGGTACTCCAGGCACACCTCCTTGACCACGCCGCCGAAGTCGACGGTGGCCATCCGGGTGCCGTCACGTTCCTCGATGTCCAGCACTCTGCCGGGTACCGCCAGGCACATGAACCTCTCCTCGCTCTGGGTCACGGTGGGTCATGGGGTGGGAACGGCCCGCGCGGCCACGATCAGCTGGCCGAGCGCCAGACCGCCGTCGTTGGGCGGCACCAGGCGGTGCCGCAGGACCGTGAAACCGTCCTCGCGCAGGGCGGCGGCGCAGGCCGAGGAGAGCAGGGTGTTGGCGAACACGCCTCCGCTCAGGGCGACCGTGTCCAGGCCGTGCCGCTCCCGGGCCGCCGCGCACATCCGGTGCACCAGGCCGGTCACGCCCCGGTGGAAGCGGGCCGCGACCAGGGCCGGCGCGTGGCCCGCGCGCAGGTCACGGACGACGGCCGCGAGGACGGGTGCCGGATCGGCCCGTACGGCACCGTCGTCCCCCTCCTTCGGCGCGCGCAGGGCGAAGGCGTAGGCGGCGGTGTCCTCGGCGGGCGCCCGCAGGGCGGCCCCCTCCAGCTGGACCGCGGCCTGGGCTTCGTATCCGGCCCGGTGGCACACCCCGGCGAGCGAGGACACGGCGTCGAAGAGCCGGCCCATGCCGGACGTGCGGACGCAGTGCAGACCGGTCTCCAACTGGCGCCGCAGGACGGGGAGTTCCTCGGGCGGGCAGGCGGCCGTGCAGGGCAGGTCGTCCGCCCAGTCGATCCCGGCCGCCCGCAGATGGGACAGGGCCATGCGGTACGGCCGGCGCACCGCGGCGTCGCCGCCGGGCAGCGGCACGTACGCCAGGTGCCCGAACCGGGTGAAGCCGTCGTAGTCGGCGAGCAGGAACTCCCCGCCCCACATGGCGCCGTCGTCGCCGTGACCGGTGCCGTCGAAGGCGACGCCGATCACCGGCCGGGTGCCGTCGAAGCCGTGCTCGGCCATCACGGCGGCGACATGGGCGTGATGGTGCTGGACCCGCGCCACGGGCCGGCCGGCCGCGTTCCGGTCGGCCCACCGGGCGGAGCGGTACCCGGGATGCCGGTCGGCCACCAGGGTCTCGGGCCGCACCCCGGTGAGGGACCCGAGGTGCGCCGCCGCTTGCGCGAAGGCCCGCTGGGTGCCGAGGTCGTCCATGTCGCCGATGTGCGCGGACAGCCACGCCCGGCGGCCCTGTCCGAGACAGAAGGCGTTCTTCAGGTCTCCGCCGACGGCGAGCGCGGGACGGACGGGCAGCGGCAGCGGGACCGGCAGCGGGGCGTAGCCGCGCGAGCGGCGGATCAGCAGCGGTTCCCCGTCGCAGACGCGGACCACGGAGTCGTCGCAGGGGACGCGGATGGGCCGGTCGTGGGTGAGCCAGGCGTCGGCGAGGTGCGCGAGCCGTTCGAGTGCCTCGGTGTCGTCGGTGACGATCGGCTCCCCGCAGACGTTGCCGCTGGTCATGACGAGCAGCCGGGGCCCGTCGGGATCGCCCGGCAGGCCGAGCAGCAGGTGGTGCAGGGGTGTGTACGGCAGCATCACACCGAGGTCGGGGCTGCCGGGCGCGACGGCCTCGGCGGGGCGCGGGGCCCCCGCGGGGTACGTCGGGTCCGGGCGGCGCCGCAGAAGTACGACGGGCCTGATGCCGCCTTCGAGCAGGCACCGTTCCTCGGGGCCCAGCCGGACGAGGTGCTCGACGTCGGCCGGGCCGCGGGCCATGACGGCGAACGGCTTGTCGCCGCGCGCCTTGCGGTGCCTGAGGAGGGCGACGGCCGTGCCGTTCGTGGCGTCGCAGGCCAGGTGGTAGCCGCCCAGCCCCTTCACGGCGAGGATCGCGCCGCCGGCGAGCAGCGCGCGGGCCCCGGCGACCGGATCCGTTCCGGCCGGGGTGTCGGCTCCCGGGAGGATCAGCCGCAGCCGCGGCCCGCAGGCCGGGCAGGCGACCGGCTGTGCGTGGAAGCGCCGGTCGCCCGGATCGCCGTACTCGCGGGCGCAGTCGGGGCACATCGCGAAGCCGGCCATCGTGGTGTGGGCCCGGTCGTAGGGCACGCCGGTGACGATCGTGAAGCGCGGACCGCAGTGGGTGCAGTTGACGAAGGGGTGGCGGTGGCGCCGGTCCGCGGGGTCGGCCAGTTCGGCGAGGCAGTCGGCGCAGGTGGCGCTGTCCGGGGAGACCAGGGTGCGGGCCGGCCCTCCGGTGCGGGAGGCGAGGATGCTGAACGTCTCGCCTCCGGTGGGGGGCAGCTCCTGGTGGTGGACGGACTCCACCCGGGCCAGAGGGGGTGCCTGGGCGGCGATCCGGTCGCAGAACCGGGCCACGGCCGAGGCACTGCCCTCGACCTCGGCGACGACGCCCTCCGGGGTGTTGGTGACGTGTCCGACCAGCGCGAGTTCGGTGGCGAGGCCGTACACGTACGGGCGGAAGCCGACGCCCTGCACCACTCCGCGGACGACGACCCGGCGGCGCAGCGGAGGGTCGTCTGCGACGGCGGCCGATGACGGCGGAGCGCTCACGAGCGCTGGGGGGCCAGGGCACCGGCGTCGGCCGCGCCCGGGTGGGGGTGGGTGTGGCCGTGGTGAGCGTCCGGCTGCCCGGCCATGACCGGGGTGTGGACGGGGGTGCCGGCAGCGGCGGCCAGCGCCCTGTCGAGCAGCGCGCCGACGCCCTTGCCCCTGCGTGCCGAGGTCAGGACCACCTCGACGCCCGGGTTGACCTGTTCCACGTTCGCGCGGAAGGCGATCTCGTCGAACTCGACGGCTTCGGCGATGTCGGTCTTGGTGACCACGACGAGATGGGCGAGGCCGAAGGCGGTGGGGTACTTCAGTGGCTTGTCCTCGCCCTCCGTCACGGAGGCGAGGACGACCCTGAGGGTCTCCCCCAGGTCGTAGGAGGCCGGGCAGACCAGGTTGCCGACGTTCTCCACGAACAGCAGCCGGGTGTCCCCGGGCAGCCAGCCGTCCAGATGGCCGGCGAGCATCCCCGCCTCCAGGTGGCACAGTCCGTCGGTGAGCACCTGTCTGACCGGGACGCCCGACCGGGCCAGGCGCGCGGCGTCGTTCTCGGTGGCGAGATCGGCGGTCAGGGCCGCGACGGGCACCGACCGCTCGCGGGCCCGCAGCAGTTCCTGCTCCAGCAGCGCGGTCTTGCCGCTGCCGGGGCTGGAGAGCAGGTTGACGACCGTGGTGCCGCGAGCGGCGAGGTGGTCGCGCAGGGTGTGGGCGCTCGCGTCGTTCTTCGCGAGTACGGCCTGCCGCAGGTCGGCGACACGACACATGGTTCAGCACTCCTCGGGGATCGGTTCGCCGGTGGGCGCGGGTGCGGGGTCGCCGTCCTCCCACCGCACGCCGGTGATCTGCAGTTCCCGCCCGGCGACCAGGTCGGTGGTGCCGCCGCCGCACCCGGGGCAGGTGAGCCGGGGTGGCATGCCCACGGCCCAGGCGTGCGCGCAGGAGGTGCAGCGGGCCCTCCCGGGCACCGCCTCGGTGACCAGTTCGGCGCCTTCCAGCAGGGTCCCGGCGCAGGCCAGTTCGAAGCAGAAGGCGAGCGCGTCGGGGACGACTCCGGCCAGTTCGCCCACCTGGAGCCGTACCGAGCGGACCGCCGTGACGTCACCGGCCCGCGCGGCTGCCTCGGTCACCTGGTCGACGACGGCCAGCGCGACGGACATCTCGTGCATCGGTCCTCGACCTCCCGGGTGTGGCTGCCGCCGGCCTTCATTAGAGGCGGGTGCGCCCGGGCCGCACGGCCCGGCACGCCGTCACCGGCCGGCGGATACGCCGTTCGACGCAACCGCCCGGCCCGCGCGGTGGCGCCCCGTGTCACATGCGGCGGATCCGGAGGTAGCGCCTGATGTCGGGGAAGACCTCGACGACGACCACGGCCATGGCGGCGAGGGCCGCTCCCCCGAACATGATCTTCTTCATCCGTCTCTCCTCATCTCGGAGCCTCAGTGGTTGAGGCCTGGGCCGGGGACGGCTCGGCGTCCGCCAGCAGCTCTTCGATCAGCCGAACGGCCCGGGGCACGGCGTCGGACACCGGCGGGCTGAGGCCGATGCCCTCCTCGGTCGAGGCAGGCTCGCATCCGACGATCAGGACCCGCCGCGGCGGTTGTCCGCCGGTGCCGGCGCAGAGGGTGCCCAGCAGCGCCAGCACGGTGTCGGGGGTCATCCGGTGGCCGTCGAGCGCGGGAACCGCCGCGGTGCCGTCGCCGGGGCCGTCGTACTCGATGACGTACAGCGTGCCGGGTGCCTCGCCGCGTGCCGTGGCGTCCACCAGGACGAGGGTGTCGTAGCCGTCCAGGAGCTGGTAGGCGAGGTGCACCCCGCGCACGCCGATGTCCACGACCTCGGTGTGACCGGGCAGGTCGCGCTCGGCGAGCCGGCGTGCGGTCTCCACGCCGAAGCCGTCGTCGCCGAGGAAGATGTTGCCGATGCCGGCGACGAGGGTGGGCCGGGGGCCGCTCATGCGTCGTCCTCCGCCGGGGAGATCTCGTCGGGCTGGAAGTACAGGAACCGGCCCTGCTCGCGGCGGATGTCGGCGCCCGGGTCGCCCTCGACCGTGACCGCCAGGTGCACGACGCCGTCGACGTCGTGCAGGACCGCTTCGACCGTCGCGGTGCGGCCGTGCAGGAACAGGTCCTGTGCGTCCGTGTGGCGCCGGCCCGGGCGCAGTACGACGCGGCTGCCCTTGGACACCGGGCGGCCGTCCACGAGAACGCCGTCCCGCTCCGGGTCGAAGCCGGCCTCGCTCGCCGGGTCCCACCAGGGCGTGTCCGGGCGCTGTACGCCGTGCTCGTCGGGGAAGCCGGCGGCCGGGCCGGAACCGGTCACCTCGCGCAGACTGCGCACCGCCCCGTGCAGACGTTCCAGCACCTCCGCGGGCATCGAGTCCGCGAGGTCGATCACGGCGGCGGCCCGCTCGTCGGTGCCCCGGGCCTCGCGCTTCTCCTCGTCGGTGAGGGCAGCGGTGCGCAGGGCGAGGATCTCGTCGATCTCGGTGGCGTCGTAGAGCGCGCCGGGGCTCTCCGGAGCGATGGCCGGATGGTCCTCGAGGATGATCGGTGAGGACAGCAGGAGGTCGGCGCGGCCGGCTTCGCCGGCGAGCACGGGCCAGGTGTGCAGGTTGCGGCAGGCGGCGGCCGCGCCCTTCGCCCATTCGGGGGGATCGGTCATCGACAGGAACGATCCGGCGCTGAGGGCCATGAGGAGGTGGGTGGCCACCAGGGAGTGCGGCAGCGCCGCGTCCCGGTCGGCGGCGCGGCCCTGCGGCGGTGTCCAGTCGCTGCTGTTCTCCACGACGGCGGTCAGCCGCATGGTCCGGTAGGGCCCGTCGAGTTCGCGGGCGGACAGCCTGAGCGTTCCGCTGATCTCCTCGCTCCGCCGCACCAGTCGGCCGACGACGCGGCCCGCCGCGTCCAGGACCGGTTCGGTGTCCTCCCGGGCCGGGCGCCGGAAGGGGTGCGTGACGCCGTCGCCGAGGAGTTCGTCGACCGGTACGACCAGTTCGACGCGCTCCTCGCCGCCCTCGTCCCAGGGCACCAGCACCCGGTCGTCCAGGCGGAGTTCGGCGACCGTCTCGTAACCGCCGTCCGGGCAGGCCCGCTGCACGGTGCGCCGCCGGGCGTGCAGGAAGCGCACCTCGACGGAGAGGGTCGCGCCCTTCCTCGGTTCCATCAGGCACTCGGTGTGCTGGAAGTCGTGCTCCTCGCAGTCGGCGCCCCAGGCGGGGGGCACGAGCACGCCGAACTGCCAGCGCAGCCGGTTCTTGGCGGAGGAGGCGCGGTACGGATAGAGCACGTAGCCCTCGAAGAGGACGGCGTCGGCCACCTGCCGGGCGAGGGCGAACCGCTCCTCGGTCTCGGGGGCGAACGCGGTCACGGTCACGGGTCGGTCCTTCCGGTGGTGCCGGTGAGCGCGCGCAACGGGTCCCTCGCGGGCGGGTCCGGGGCGCCGCGGTCGTCGAGCAGGGCCTGGAGAGTCGCCTCCCAGGAGGGCAGGGCGTGCCGGGAGCGGTAGGCGAGGAGGGCGGCCATGGTGTCGCGGGGCAGCCGGATCCAGCCGCAGCCGGGGAAGTGCTGCTCGACCATCTCCCGCCAGGTGGCGACCGGCATCCGGAAGGATGCCTCGCGGTCCCACGGCACCGGCTCGACCTGGAAGCCGCCGGCGCCGGTGAAGGCCGTGCCGGAGAAGAGCAGCAGCAGGGGGACCTCGCCGTCGGTGAGGGCGTCGAGGTAGCGGGTGGCGGCGATGTCCATGTCGTAGGTGCAGGGGACGACGAGGTCGGCCTCGGTCTCCCCGGTGAAGGAGGAGACCATCAGCGGCACCTGGGCGAACTGCACCGGCTGGAGGGTGCTGCCCCAGCGGGAGCGTTCGCCGAAGAGGTCCGTCAGGCCGTCCGCCTCGGCCGGGGCGTAGGCGCGGCGGGCGGGTTCGATGCGGATCTGGCAGCGCAGCGCGAGGGCGTGCACGGGCGTGTCGCCCGAGGCGGTGACGCGCAGCCGGAAGACGAGGGTCGGTCCGGCGGCGAAGCGGTCGGCACGGACGCCGGTGCAGGAGAAGGAGAACTCCGTCACGGGCGTCCCGCCCCGTCCGGGGAGCACCGCGCGTCGTCCGTCGGGCGCCGCGCGTCGTCCGTCGGGCGCCGCGCGTCGTCCACGGGCCGCACGCGGCGCTCGACGTCCGCGAAGAACGCGTCCAGTGCCGCGCGGGCCTCGGCCCCGCCGTCGAAGCCCTGCCACAACAGGCGCATCCGGCCGACGAGTTCGTAGCAGATGTCGATGGGGACGAGGTGGCACGCGCAGCGGCCGTCGGTGCGGCGCAGCAGCAGTGCCTCCACGTCCGGTTCGAGGAGTCCGGCGAGGCGGCTGCCGCCGAGGACCTGTGTCCAGGTGCCCGGGTCGAGTTCGCTCTCGGTGGCCCCGGCCGGGCTCGGGTAGAGGGCGACCAGCCGGTCGAGTGCCGCGTTGCGGAAGAAGAAGGCGACGCCGACCGGGATCTGCAGCGCCTCCCAGGCCCGCTCGTCGAGGCGGTGGCCGGGGTCGGTGAGGTAGCGGGCCGGGACCGCGCGGAAGCGGCCCGTGGCGGCGGCCGGTTGTTCCATGAGCAGCGCGCAGGCCGCGCAGGCGCAGACGAGGGCGCGTTTCTCGGTGTCGACCAGGTGCCGGTGGTCCTCGGGCACCACGACCGCGCACAGCTCGCACCGCTCCGGCCGCGGCGGACGCTCGGTGAGGAATCTCCGCAGGCCGACGGTGGTCGCGCTCATCGGGCGCCCGTCGGTGCCGTACCGATCTGCAGGAGCGTGGGCCCGGCGGGGGTCGTCTCCACGTCGACGGCCCTGACCTCGGGCGCGAAGCAGGCGAGCGCGGCCTCCGCGGCCTGCCGGGCGTCCGTGCCGGAGCCGCAGCCGCAGCCGCCGCCCGCCCGGGCGCGCACCCGCAGCGTGCCGCTGTGCTCCTCGAAGCCGACCACTTCCAGGGTGTGGTCGCGGACGCTGTCGAGGGCCCGGGCGATCCGGGTGTCGCGGTCCTCGGGGTGCAGGTCGTGCAGGACGAGCAGGCTCGCGACGAGGTCGTCGCCGAGCAGCCCGGCCAGCGGCGCGCCGGGAGCGGCGTCCAGCAGTTCCACGACGCGGGCGAGGCCGCAGCCGTAGAAGTCCATGAGGGTGCGGACGAGTTCCTCGGCCGCGGCCGCGGCGGCGGGTTCGCCGCTCGCGGCCAGCCGGTCCAGGACCTCCTCGACGCGGCGCCCCGTCTGCTCCGCGGTCACGGGCCGCGTCGCGGCCGGCGCGCTCATCCGCCCAGTCCGCTCAGGCCGGTGGGCACGTGCATCGACTTCACGGTCCTGCCGTCGCCGACGTACATGTGGACGCCGCAGGGCAGACAGGGGTCGAAGCTGCGCACGGCGCGCATGATGTCGATGCCCTTGAAGTTCTCCGGGGGGTTCTCCTCGAAGATCGGGGTGTTCTGCACGGCGTCCTCGTACGGGCCCGGTGTGCCGTAGGAGTCCCTGACGCTGGCGTTCCAGGGGGTGGGCGGGTAGGGGTGGTAGTTGGCGATCTTGCCGTCGCGGATCACCATGTGGTGGGAGAGGACGCCGCGGACCGCCTCGGTGAAGCCGACGCCGATGCCCTCGTCCGGGACCTCGAACTTCTCCCAGGTCTGGGTGCGTCCGGCGCGGACCTCCTCCAGGCCCTTCTCCGCGAAGTGCAGGGCCAGGGCGGCGGTGTAGGCCTGGAAGTAGGTGCGCGCGCGGTTGCGTTCCAGCGCGTTGCTCCACCGCGGGATCTTCCACTCGAAGGTGGTCTCGGGCTTGGTCAGTGTGCGCGGCAGGTTGATGACCACGCTGTGTCCGGTGGCCTTCACATGGCCGGTGTCGACGAGTCCGGACAGGGCGGTGGACCACATGCGGGCGAGGGGGCCGCCGCCGGTGTCGAGGGCGAGGTGGTCCTTGCCGTCGAACCAGCGCGGGGACATGACCCAGCTGTACTTGTCGTCGAAGTTCCGCTTCTGCGGGGCGGGGATGGTGTGCTGGTTCCACGGGTGGCGCGGGTCCACCGGGTTGCCCAGCGGGTCGTGGGTGACGAACTGCTCCTGGCCCTGCCAGTCCTCGTAGTAGGAGCTGCCGAGCAGGATGCGCATGCCGAGGTTGATCTCGGTGAGGTCGTTGGTGACGAGCTTGCCGTCGACGACGATGCCGGGCGTGACGAACATCCGCCGGCCCCAGTCCGTCATGTTGGCGTAGGTGAAGTCGCAGTACTCGGGGTCGTTGAGCGCGCCCCAGCAGCCGAGCAGGACCCGCCGGCGGCCCACTTCCTCGTAGCCGGGCAGCGCCTCGTAGAAGAAGTCGAACAGGTCGTCGTGCAGGGGCACGACCCGCTTCATGAACTCGACGTACCGCATCAGGCGGCTCATGTAGTCCGTGAAGAGCTGTACGGAGGCGATGGTGCCGACGCCGCCCGGGTAGAGCGTGGAGGGGTGGACGTGGCGTCCCTCCATCAGGCAGAACATCTCGCGCGTGTAGCGGCTGACCTGGAGGGCCTCGCGGTAGAACTCGCCCTCCAGGGGGTTGAGCGAGCGCATGATGTCGGCGATCGTGCGGTAGCCGTGCTCCGCGGCGTGCGGGGCCTCGGTGCGCTCGGCGAGTTCGAGCACACCGGGGTTGGTCTCCTTGACCATCTTCTCGCAGTAGTCGACCCCGACCAGGTTCTCCTGGAAGATGTTGTGGTCGAACATGTACTCCGCGGACTCGCCGAGGTTGATGATCCACTCGCCGAGGTGCGGGGGCTTCACGCCGTACGCCATGTTCTGCGCGTACACCGAGCAGGTGGCGTGGTTGTCGCCGCAGATCCCGCAGATGCGGCTGGTGATGAAGTGGGCGTCCCGGGGGTCCTTGCCACGCATGAAGACGCTGTAGCCGCGGAAGACCGACGAGGTGCTGTAGCACTCCGCGACCCGCTTCTGCTTGAAGTCGATCTTCGTGTGGATGCCCAGGCTGCCCACGATCCGGGTGATCGGGTCCCAGGCCATCTCCACCAGGCCGCTGCCGTCTCCGGCCGCCGTCGTCCTTGCCATCGTCTTTGCCGTGCCCTTCGTTGCGCGGGAGGTTCGGGTGTGCGGGGTGCACGAAGCAGAAGCGGTTGACGCGTGGTCAGGTGCGGGAGGACGTCACCAGGGGGGCCGGTAGCCGGTGGTGATCTTCTCTCCGGTACGGCGCCACTTCGGTTCCTTGTCCACCGTCTTCGCGGTGATGTCCCGCAGCTTGCGGATCACGGCGCCGTAGGCGCCGCTGGCCGTGCTGGAGACCTTGGCCCCGGGGGGTTCGTCCATGAACGGCATGAACTTGTCGGGGAAGCCGGGCATGGTGCAGGCGATGCAGATGCCGCCGACGTTGGGGCAGCCGCCGATGCCGTTCATCCAGCCGCGTTTGGGCACGTTGCACTTGACGACGGGACCCCAGCAGCCGATCTTGACCAGGCACTTCGGCGAGTCGTACGACAGCGCGAACTCGCCCTGCTCGTAGTAGCCCGCGCGGTCGCAGCCCTCGTGGACGGTGGCCCCGAACAGCCAGGTCGGACGCAGCTTGTCGTCCAGCGGGATCATCGGGGCGGAACCCGCCGCCTGGTAGAGCAGGTAGGTGAGCGTCTCGGCGAAGTTGTCGGGCTGGATCGGGCAGCCGGGGACGCACACGATGGGGATGCCGGCCTGGGACTTCCAGTCCCAGCCGAGGTAGTCGGGCACGCCCATCGCACCGGTCGGGTTGCCGGCCATGGCGTGGATGCCGCCGTACGTGGCGCAGGTGCCGATGGCGACCACCGCCAGCGCCTTGGGCGCGAGCCGGTCGATCCACTCGCTGGTCGTGATCGGCTGGCCCGTCTCCGGGTTGTCGCCGAAGCCGCACCAGTAGCCCTCCGGCTTGATCGCCTCGTTGGGGATGGAGCCCTCGACGACCAGGACGAACGGGTCGATCTCGCCCCGCTCCCCCTTGAAGAACCACTCGATGAACGTGTCGGCACCGCCGACCGGACCGCACTCGAAGTCGATGAGCGGCCAGTGCACGGCGATCTTCGGCAGCCCCGGGAGCGCGCCGAGCGCGATCTCCTCGATGCTCGGCTGCATGGCCGCCGTCAGCGCGACCGAGTCGCCGTCGCAGCTCAGCCCCGCGTTGATCCAGAGGATGTGGATCGTGGGTGTCTCGTCGGCGAGCGCGCCTGTGGCGCCCGCGGCACCGACCGTGTCCGGCGTCGCCTCAGTCATGGGACCGCCTCCTGGGGAGGTAAGGGATGAAGGCCTGCATTTCGACCATCAGGACTCTTCGTATCAGTGGTCCGGCCCGGATGAGACGCCGGAGGGGGCCGTTCCGGTGACATCGGCGGTACAGGGGGCCGGCCCGCCGCGCGCAACCGCGGCGAGGTGCGGCGGGGTGCACGCCGGGCGCTCCTTGTGGACGAACGCGCGGCGCAGGGCGTGGTACGGGGCGCCGGGGTCGTCGAAGGTCCGGCGCATCCGGGCCAGCTCCCGCTCCCGGAAGCCGGCCAGCGGGGTCAGACGCTGGAGCCGGTCCAGCTCCGTCTTCTTCGCGGTGACACGGGCCGCCACGGCCGGCCGGGACGCCAGCCGTGCCGCCAGGCCGGCGACCTCGCCCGCGAACGCGTCGGGGGCGCAGTCGAGCACCTGGTCGACGAGTCCGAGGCGCTGGGCGGCCGCCGCGCTCACCGGGAGCGCCTCACGCATGAGCCGTTCGGCGACGGCGGGGCCCACTCGGCGCGGGAGGCTGTAGGTCCAGTACTCCGAGCCGTACAGGCCCATCAGCCGGTAGTGGGGGTTCAGTACGGCGCCCGAGCGGCACCAGACCTCGTCGGCCGCCAGGGCGAGCATCACGCCGCCCGCCGCGGCGTTGCCCGCGAGGGCCGCGACGACGAGGCGGTCCGTGGTCGTCAGGACAGCTTCGACCAGATCGTCGATGGCGTTGATGTTGGCCCAGGACTCGGCGGCGGGGTCGGCGGCGGCCTCGATGACGTTCAGATGGATCCCGTTGGAGAAGAAGTCCCGCGGTCCGCCGAGCACGAGCACCGACGTGGGCCGCTCGCACGCCGACCGGTAGGCGTCCAGCAGACGCCGGCACTGCTCGGTGCTCATGGCGCCGCCGGGGAAGGAGAACGACAGGAAGCCGACGTTCCCGTCCTCCCGGTAGCGGATGTCCGTCCAGGTGGCTTCCCGGGCCTCGGGCAGGGGCGGCAGCCGGTCGCCGAGGGCGGTGGTGGCGGGCAGCTTGTACGTCGGCGGCTGCCCGGGCTGACGGCGGGGCCGCAGTTCGGGGATCCACACGGCGCCGTCGGCCGTGGCCCGGCAGATCGCCCCGGCCCGGGTGGCCAGCAGCTCGCCGGGGCGGCCGCGCAGCGCTCCTTCGGGGTGGCCGCCGTGCAGGTACCACGCGCCGCCGAGGAACGCGTCCAGTACGCCGGGCTGCGAGTCGGCGGCCCGCAGCTTGCGCAGGACGGTCTCCGTGGAGTCCTCGCCCCAGTCGACCCGCCGGACGCTCTGGTCGAGGTACGGCCGTGCGCGCACCGGTCCGTCCTGGCCGCGCGGCACGTACGCGCCCCCGGCGAAGCGCTCCACCGCGAGGAGGACGGCGGCCAGCGCGGCGTCGGCGACCTCGCCCCGGTACAGCTCGCTCTTGCCCGTCGGGGGCACCCGGCACGACACGGACGCCCACACGTCACCGGCGTCCATCTCCGCGTCGGCCTGCAGCACGGTCACGCCCCAGTCCTCGGCGCCCTCGTGGATGGCCCAGTCCAGGGAGGAGGGCCCCCGGTCACCCACCGGGCCCGGATGGACGACGAGGCAGGTGTAGGCCGTCCAGACGTCCTCGGGGATCGCCGTCTTCAGCATGGGCGCGACCACGAGCCGCGGGTCGTGCCGCCGTACGGTCTCGGACAGCGAGCCGTCGTGGGACAGGGCGAGCTCCACGGCGACGGTGTGGCCGCGGTCGCGCAGTGCGGCGTGGACCCGCTGTGTGAGGCTGTTGAACGCGCTGGCCAGAAGCAGGATGTGCACGGCTGTCTCCGGGCGGACGAACGGCAGCCGGGGATGACCGCCGACTGCGATCGTCCGTCAGGCCCGCCGCGCCGTTCCGCAGACAGCCGGTGGGGTCATCCGAAAGCAGGGCTTGCTGCGCCGTCCGGCCTCACTGCCCCCGCAGGCCGTCTACGATGCGCTCCCAGCGGGAGCGGGTGGCCCCGAAGTGCGTCTCGTGGTCCCAGACGTGGGTGCAGGACGGGCACTGCAGATGGAGCAGGCTGCCGGTGTGGGACAGCAGATAGCGCCAGTGCGCGGAGCAGGTGCGCCCCTGCGCGCAGGGGTCGCAGCCCTGGCGGTCGTCGCAGTTGGGGCAGGCCACCCAGGCCCGGCGGCCGATGTCGGCCTGCGGGTCAAGCGGCAGCACTGCCGCCCCCTCGCGGCGGCAGCACACCCGCCGCGACCAGTTCGTCGTACACGCGCTGCTGCTCCTCGTCGAGACCCGAGTAGAGCAGCGCGTTCGCCGCTTCCTCGCCGCGCAGTGCCTCGACGGGGTCCCAGTCGGAGCCGAGGGCGTCCAGGACGTGCGCCCGTCGGAGCATCTCGTGCGCGCTCAGGTCGAGGGACCAGCCGACCGGTTCGTCCGAAGGAGTGGGGCCATGGTGGGACATGCGATCGAACGTAGGGAAGCCTTCCTCACCCGGGCAAGAGCAGGTGGGAGAAGTCACAGCAGGTCGGAGCGGGGTCGGGGCCGCGGTCGCGCGGTTGCGGGGGTTCGGGGGGCCGACTGACATGCAACCAAATGGTTGTGGATGAAGGTGCTTCCGGAACCCTGGACCGGCTCTTCCACGCCCTGGCGGACACGACCCGACGGGACATGCTCCGCCGGTGCGTCCAGGGCGATCTGTCGGTGTCGCAACTGGCCGCCGCCTACCCGATGAGCTTCGCCGCCGTGCAGAAACACGTGACGGTGCCGGAGCGGGCCGGGCTGGTCACCAAGCAGCGGCGCGGACGGGAGCAGCTCGTCCTCACGGAGCCCGACGCCGTGGCCCGGGCCCGGCGGGCCCTCGACGAACTGGCGGCCCTGTGGCGCGGCCGGGTGGAGCGGATGTCCGGCCTGCTGCCGCCCGGCCCCCGCACGGCAGAGCACCATCCGAAGGAAGGACCGGACCCATGACCGTGACCAGCGTGGACAAGGACCTCGACAGCCTCTCCCTCCCCCTGATCGCCGACTTCGCCGCCTCCGTGGAGGACGTGTGGCAGCTGTGGGCGGACCCCCGCCGGCTGGAGCGCTGGTGGGGACCCCCGGCCCACCCGGCCACCGTGGAGAGCCACGACCTGACCCCGGGCGGCGAGGTCACCTGCCTCATGACGAGCCCCGAGGGCGACAAGCACCGCGGCTGGTGGCGCGTCACGTCCGTCGCCGCGCCCACGTCCCTGGAGTTCACCGACGGCTTCGCCGACGCGGAGGGAACCCCGAGTCCCACCATGCCGACCACCACCGTGCGGGTCCGGCTGGCCCGGCACGGGGACGGCACCCGCAGGGAGATCCGGTCCGTCTTCGACAGCCGGGAGCAGATGGAACAGCTGATGACGATGGGCATGGAAGAGGGCCTGAAGCAGGCGGTCGGCCAGATGGACGGCCTCCTCACCGGCTGACCTCCCGGTCGTCACCGGCAGCTCGTCACCGGCCGACCTCCAGCTCGGCCCAGATGATCTTCCCGTCGCCCGTGTACCGGGCTCCCCACCGATGGGAGAGCTGGGCCACCAGGAAGAGACCACGGCCCCCCTCGTCCGTGCTCCGCGCGTGCCGGAGCCGGGGGGCCGTGCTGCTGGCGTCGGAGACCTCGCAGGTCAGACGTGTGTCGCGCAGCAGTCGCAGCCGGATGGGCGGTGCGGCGTACCGTACGGCGTTGGTGACCAGCTCACTCACGACGAGTTCCGCCGTCATGGCCGCCTCCCCCAGCCCCCAGGCCTCGACCTGGCGGGTCGCCCGGGCCCGGATGTCGGCGACGGCGGCCGGGTCCACGGGCACGTCCCAGGAGACGACCCGGTCGGGACCCAGGGCGTGGGTACGCGCCAGCAGCAGGGCGATGTCGTCGGGCCGGTTCACGGGCACCAGCCGGCGCACGGCCGACGCGCACAGGTCGTCGAGGTCGCCGTCGGAGCGGGCGAGCAGGTCGGCGAGCCGGGCCATGCCCAGCTCCATGTCGCGGTCGGCTCCCTCGATGAGGCCGTCGGTGTACAGGCCGAGCAGGCTGTTCTCGGCGAGCTCGATCTCGGTCGCCTCGAACGCCATTCCGCCGAGCCCCAGCGGAGGCCCGGCCGGGGGCTCGGGGAAGGAGACCCGGCCGTCGGGTGCCACGACGACGGGCGGCGGGTGTCCGGCGCGGGCCATCCTGCACCGCCGGGTGACCGGGTCGTAGACGGCGTACAGGCAGGTGGCGCCGAGGAACGCGGTCGCACTGTGCCGGACCGCGACGTCGTCGGTCCGGTCCGCGCTCAGCCGGAGCACGAGGTCGTCGAGGTGGGCGAGCAGTTCGTCCGGGGGCATCTCCATGTCGGCGAGCGTCTGCACGGCGGTGCGCAACCGGCCCATGGTCGCGGCGGCGGTGATGCCGTGCCCCACCACGTCTCCGACGACGAGGCCGACCCGGGCCCCGGACAGCGGGATCACGTCGAACCAGTCGCCGCCCACCCCGTCGGTGGGATCCGCAGGCAGGTAGGAGGAGGCCACGTCCAGCGCGGTGCCGCCGCTCAGGGCGTGCGGCAGCAGACTGCGCTGCAGGGTGACGGCCGCCGTGTGCTCCCGCGTGTACCGTCGCGCGTTGTCCACGCACAGCGCCGCCCGCGCCACCAGTTCCTGCGCGAGCAGGACGTCGTCGGGCTGGAACGACACGGGGTTGAGCGACCGTACGAACGTCGTCAGGCCCAGGGCGGTGTTCCGCGCCCGCATCGGTACGGAGATCAGGGAGTGCAGCCCGAACTCGCGGATGCTGGCAGCCCGTTGGGGCTGTTCGGCGGTCCACAGGGCGTCGGAGGGGTCGAGGACGGGGATGAGGATCGGCTCGCCGTCGATGAGCAGCCGCGCGTCGTGCGGCGGAGGCAGGAAGTCCACCCTGTCGCCGACGCGGGCCACGGCCTCCGGGCAGCCCTCCCGCACCGAGCTCATCGCGGCGCGGCGCATCACCGGCCTGGCGGGTGCCGGGCCCGCGTCCGTCAGCCACGCCCCGTGCCCCTCGGTGCTGAGCACGGGCTCCAGGAGGTCGACGAGGACGAAGTCGGCGAAGCGGGGCACGGCGAAGTCGGCGAGTTCCTGGGCCGTCCGCATCACGTCCAGGGTCGTTCCGACGCTCGCGCCGGCCTCGTTGACCAGCGACAGGAGCCGGCGGGCGTTCCACCGCTCGGTGACGTCCTGGACCATGTAGCAGACACCGGAGACGGAGCCGTCGGCGTCCACGAGGGGGAAGAAGGACGTGGAGTAGGCGTGCTCGCGGTGCGGATCGGCCCAGCTCCACCCCAGGTACTCGTAGTCGGTGACCGGGACCCCGGTCTCCAGGACCTTGCGCATCAGGCCCTCGATGGTCTCCGCCTGGAGCCCGGGCAGCAGCTCGCTGAGCCGGCGCCCCAGCCGCTGTTCGCGGGGCACACCGCCGAAGCGTTCCAGCGTGTCGTTCAGCCACACATAGCGCAGCCGCAGGTCCATCACCGCCATGCCGACCGGGCAGCGGGTCAGAAACCCGTCGAGGACGGACTGGCCGACCGTCCAGTGCCGGCTCTGCGGGCGCGCCGAGAGCAGGAAGCACTCGTCGCCGCCGATGCGGAAGGACGCCGAGACCCGCAGGTCGACGTCGACGGGACGGCCGTCGTGGTGCCGTACGGAGATCCGACCGCTCCACCCCATGCCCGCACGGCACCGCTCGGCGACGCCGGCCACCCGCGCCGGGTCGCCGGGCATCGCCACCAGGTGCGCGGCGGAGCGGCCCACGACGTCCGCGGCCGGGCGGCCGAGCAGTGCCTCGGCGCCCCGGGTCCAGCCGATCACGACACCGTCCGCCGACACGACCGCCGCCGCGTCGGTGGACGCGTCGAGGAGATCGCGCGGTTCCGTCGGCGCCGGAGCGGCGTCAAAAGCATCTCGCGCAGGGTCCATCGGGCCATCCTTCGACACGACCATGGTGCTGCTTGTCCGCCCGATGTGCACGGTCTGGCGCGGCGGGCCGCCGCCGTCGGAGCCCTCGGCCTTTCCGGACGCCCCGGGCGGGGGCAGCATGGAGGGAAGGAGGATCTGGGATGACAGCCGAACCCTTCCGGTCCGACGGCGACGCGTACCGCACCGAGGCGGACGAGGCGCCCCCGCCCACCGGTCTGCTGGACGTCCTGAGCGTGTGCGCGATGGTCCTCGACGCCGACGGGCGGATCGTGTTCTGGACCCCGCAGGCGGAGGAACTGTTCGGGTACACCGCCGAGGAGGCCCTCGGCACCTACGCGACCCGGCTGTTCATCCACTCCGAGCATCTGAAGTCCGTGGTGCGGCTGTTCGCGGAGGTGCTGGAGACCGGGCGGAGCTGGGCCGGCACCTTCCCCATCCGGCACAAGGACGGCAGCAGCCGGCTGATGGAGTTCCGCAACATGCGGCTGCAGGACGACCTCGGGGACGTCTACGCCCTGGGCATCGCGGCCGACCACACGCTGCTGCAACGCGTCGAGACCGATCTCGCCCTGTGCGAGCGGCTGATCAACCAGTCCCCGATCGGCCTGGCCCTGCTCGACCCCGACCTGCGGTACCTCCTGGTCAATCCGGCGCTGGAGCGCATCGACGGCATCCCCGCCGAGGACCATGTCGGCCGTCGCCTCAGGGAGACCCTGCCCCTCCCCGACGTCGACACCATCGAGTCCGCGCTGCGTCAGGTTCTCACCACCGGTACGCCGTTGCTCGACCAGTACCACGTGGGCCGCCCCCGGACCGACCCCGACCGGGAGCACGCCTGGTCGCTGTCGTTCTACCGGCTGGAGGACCCCGGCGGGCGGGTCCTGGGCGCGGCCGCCTCGGTCGTCGACGTCACCGAACGGCACCGCGTGGCGGCCGAGGCCGACCGGGCGCGCCGGCGCCTCGCCCTGATCGCCGAGGCCTCCACGCGGGTCGGCACCACGCTGGAGGTGGACCGGACCGCCCGCGAACTGGCCGAGATCGCCGTGCCGCAGCTCGCCGACGTGGTCGCCGTGGACGTCCTCGACTCCGCCCTGGCCTGCCGTCGCTCACGCAGACCGGACGACGGCCCGGAACTCTTCCGCGCCCTCGCGCTCAAGGCGTCCCACCCGACCGTGGCCCTGCGCGCGGCCGACCCGCCCGGCGACATCGCGGCCTACGACGGCGACCGGCTGGTCACCCTGTGCGTCCACACCGGCCGGCCGGTCCTGGTGCGCCATGTCGGCGACGCCGACATACCGCGCATCGCCCGGGACGCCGAGGCCGGCTCCCTGCTGGCCCGGGCCGGTGTCCACTCGTACCTGGCCGTGCCGTTGATCGCCCACGGCGAGGTGCTCGGCGCCCTCGACCTCAAGCGCACCCGCAACCCGCTCCCGTTCGACGAGGACGACGTCGTGCTCGCCACCGAGCTGGCCGGCCGTGCCGCCGTGGCCATCGACAACGCCCGCTGGTTCGAGAGCGTGCGCAACACCGCCCTGACCCTCCAGCGCAGTCTGCTGCCCGACCATCCGCCCCACCACGCCGGCCTCGACCTCGCCTCCCGCTACCAGCCCGCCCAGGCCACGAGTGAGGTCGGCGGCGACTGGTACGACGTCATCCCGCTGACCGACGACAAGACCGCGCTGGTCGTCGGGGACGTCATGGGCAACGGCATCGACGCGGCCGCCACGATGGGCCGGCTGCGCACCGCCACCTGCGCCTACGCGGATCTCGATCTCGACCCGGGGGCCGTGCTCCAGCATCTCGACAAGATCACCTGCGATCTCGAGCACTACATCGTCACCTGCCTGTACGCGGTGTACGACCCCCGCACACGGCAGTGCCGGATCGCCAACGCGGGGCACATGCCGCCCGCGCTGGCCGGCCCCGGCCACGCCCCCGCCCTGCTCGACCTGCCGTCCGGCGCCCCGCTCGGTGTCGGCGGCATCCCCTTCGAGACGACCACGACCCGACTCGCCCCCGGCGACGTCCTGGTGCTCTACACGGACGGCCTCGTCGAGACCCGGCACCACCCCATCGACGACCGGCTGGCCATGCTGCTCACTTTCCTCGACGAACCCGACCGGCCCCTCGAGGAGATCTGCGACCTGCTGCTGTACGGCCTGCGCCACCCCGACGACCACGACGACGTGGCCCTGCTCGTCGCCCGGGCCCTGTAGCGGCGGCGGGATCAGGGCGGGCCGCGGGCCGGGCTGCGGCGGGTGCGGGGCCGGTCGACAATGAGGTGGCGGGGCGCGTGTCCGGCCCGCCCACGATGCCTCGGGGACGTCGGCCCGAGAGGAACGTGCCCATGCGCGCCGAGTCGTCGCCGACTTCGCGGACGGGGGCCTTCACCGCGCTCGCGCCGGAGCCGGGACCGCGCTCACGCGGCGTGCGCGGCGGAGGCCCGCCGTGAGGGGCGGGGCGGAGCGGGCCGCGATCCTCGGGGCGGTGACGGGAGCGACATCGGGGGCGGAGTGCGGGGCGGTGACAGGGACGGGGTTCAGAACGGGGGTGGCCGGGCGGGTGGAGGGGGCCACGTCGGGGGTGGGCAGGGGGACGGGGACGAGGACGGTGCCGGGGCCGGGGAGAGCGACGGGACCGGGGCCAGGGACGGGATGCGGGACGGTGAGAGGGGCCGTGGGCCGGAAGGCGGCCTGGACGAGGAGAGGGACTGGGCGGACGGGGCCCGTGCGACGGACGCCGTCCCGGACGGTGCATGGGATGCCGTCGGTACACCGGGCAGTGGCAAGGTCGGCACACCTGACGCGGACGGGGCTGCCGCACCGGACGGCGCCGGGGTCGGCGTACCGGACGGCCACGAGGCCCGTGTGCGGGGCGGTGGGCGGGCGCGGCTGCGAAGGAGTGGCGGTGGTGGTGACCGCGGGGACGTGCGGGGTGGTGGCTCCGGGGACGTGGCGTCGGCATGGTTGCTGCCGCGGGTGGGGGCTCTGTGTGACGGCAGTGCGGCGGCGCTGCGGGCGGGCCGGGTCATGCCGGAGCCGCCGCGGCTGGACCGGGCGATCGGCGCGTTCCAGGAGATGCGGGTGCGGCAGGCGGCGGATCCGGCCGCCGAGGGAGCGGCGCTGGTTCCGGTGCTGCGCCGGCAGGCCGCGCTGTTGGGTGTCGCCGAGTCCGTGCGCGTTCTGGAGATCGCCGTACGGGTCGGCCTCGACGGGCGGCGCACCCCGCCGATCGAGCCATGGGAGCTGTTCTGGTACACGGAGGCGTCCACGTCCCGGCTGTGGCTGCGCCGAATCGTCGGCAACATGACGCTCCGCTCGGTGCAGTTCCACAACGCGGTCAGGATCGCGCTGGCTCTTGCCGCGGCACGGCTGGTCGCCGGTTCGTTCGACCTGACCCACGGCTTCTGGGTGCTGCTGGCGGTGCTGACGCTGAGCAGGACCACCGTCGGGGAGACCTGGGCGGCCATGCGCGGGGCGGTGGCCGGCAACCTCGTCGGCGCCGTCGCGGCGGGTGCCCTGCTCATCGGCGTCGGGCAGCACACCGATGCGTACGCCGCGATCCTCGCGCCGGGCATGCTGCTGGCCTTCGCTCTCGGGCCGCTGCTCGGCATCGCGTGGGCACAGGGACTGTTCACGCTGGTCGTGGCCACGGCGTTCGCGCAGATCGCCCCGGCCACCTGGCGGCTGGCCGAGGCGCGGATCGTGGACGTGGTGACCGGCAGCGCCGTCGGTCTGCTGTGCGCGCTGCTCGCCTGGCCGGCCGGTGCCCGCCGGGAGGTGCGCAGGACCATGGCGGGTCTGCTGGGCGTGTGCGGGCCGCTGGTCCAGGACACCGTGGGGGTGCTGACGGCCGTGCCACCGGGCTCCGCACCGCCCCCGCCGACGCTGCCGGTCCTGCACCGGATGCGCCTGGCCGAGTCCGCCTACGCCCAGTTCCGCAGTGAGCCGGCCGCCAGGGGCTCCGCCGGGGCCGACTGGCACGGCGTGCTGATCGCGGCCCACCAGATCCTGCTGGGTGCCCACTGGCTGCCCCGCTTCGACCTGCCCGCGAGCGCCCTGCCGCCGGGCGCGGCGCGAGGGGCGCGGGCCGCCGCCCTGACGGCGGCCCGGACCACCGACCGGCTGGCCGCCCTGTGCGTGGGGTCGCCGGCCCTGGCGGAACGACCGCCTCCGAACGCCTTTCCTCCGGACGGCTTCCCTTCGGACGACTTGGCTCCGGACGGCTCGGCTCCGGACGGCCCGCGGCCGGAGCCCGCGCCTCCGCCCGCCGCCCCGCTCCCGGCGCTGATCGACCTCGAGATGTGGCTGACGAGCCTGTCCGCACAGCTCGCCCGTGCCGAGGCCGGGCTGCCCGGCGCGGGTGACCACGCGGCCGGGGAGGCGACGGGCACGGCGGCGCCCGAGGCCTCGGGCGGACCGGCCGGAGCCGTCACCGGCCCCGGGGGCGACGGCGTCTCCGTCCGCCCCGCGGTCCGGCGGCGCGAGCGCGGACGCTAGGTCCCGTCGTCACACTCCCCTCGTCGCCCGAAGGGCGGCCGTACGGCGACGCGGGGGCCCCTCCCGCCGCCCTCACGGCAGTGGTGGAGCGTGCCGGGCGTCGTGCGGCGGACGGGAATGCGACGACAGGGCCTCGTGCCGTGGCGGGCGACGGGTCGTCCGTGAAGGGGCGGCGTCGTGGGGGTACGTCCAGCCCGGGCCGTGCGCAGCGCGCTGTCCCGGCGGCGCCGGGCGGCGTCCGCAGCTCACGTGTCGGCAGCGGCGCGCCGGATCGCGTCGAGCGTACGCGTCACGTCGTCGTCGGTGGTCGACCAGTTGCTCACCGAGATCCGCATGACGCGCCGGCCGCGCCACGTGGAGCCGCTGATCCACGCCGTGCCGTCGTCGAGCAGCCGGTCCAGTACCCGGTCCGTGCGTGCGTCGTCGCCGAACTCGGCGCACACCTGGGTGAAGACGACGTCGTTGAGGACGCTCGCCCCGTCGATCCCGGCGATGCCGGCGCCGAACGCGCGGGCGTGCCGGCACAGCCGTTCCACGAGGTCCGCCACACCTGACCGGCCGAGGGAGCGGAGGGCGGCCCACACGGGGAACGCCCGGCCGCGCCGGGAGAGTTCGGGCACCTTGTCGACGGGGTCGCCCTGTTCGTGGTGGATGAGGTACTCGCCGTGCAGGGCCATCGCCGCCCGGAGCGCGGACGGGTCGCGCACCACGGCGAGCCCGCAGTCGTAGGGGACGTTCAGGGTCTTGTGCGCGTCCGTCGCCCAGGAGTCGGCGTGGGCGCAGCCCGCCGTCAGGTGCGCGTACGCCGGGGAGGCGGCGGCCCACAGCCCGAAGGCGCCGTCGACGTGCACCCAGGCGTCCGTCTCGCGGGCGGCGCGGATCGTCTCGGTGAAGGGATCGAAGGCGCCGGAGTGGATGTCGCCGGCCTGGAGGATCACGATCGTGGGGCGCCGCCCGCCGGCCGCGAGGGCGCGCCGCAGGGCCTCGGGCTCGATGCGTCCCTGCTCGTCCGCCGGCACCAGTTCGGGCCTGCCGAGCCCCAGGTAGCGCAGCGCCAGGTCGACGGCCATGTGCCGGTCCTCGCCGGCGACGACGCGCACGGCAGGCCCGCCGGCGAGTCCGTCGCGGGCGACGTCCCGGCCGGCGCGCCGCAGCACGGCGTCGCGCCCGGCGGCGAGGCAGGTGAAGTTCGCCATCGTGGCACCGGTGGTGAAGCCGACGGCGCTGCCGCCCGGCAGGCCGAGCAGATCGAGCAGCCAGGCTCCGGCGATCTCCTCCGCCGCCGCGTACGCGGGCGAGACGGCACGCATCACGCAGTTCTGGTCCCACGCGCTGACCAGCCAGTCCGCGGCCAGCGCGGCCGGTTCGGTGCCGCCGACGACGAACCCGTAGAAGCGGCCGCTGGGAAACGCGGTGAGCCCCGGCTCGCAGGCCGTGGCGAGCAGGTCGACGACGTCGGCGGGCGGGCTGGGGCCGTCGGGCAGGCGGGCGCCGAGCGCGCACACGATCCCGTCGACCGAGGCGCGGGCGGGGACCCGGCGGTCGGCCAGGCTCGCGAGCCAGCGGACCGCGTGGTCGTGTGCCTGCCGGAGCGCCCTCTCGCGCGCGTCCATACCTCGGACTATGGGACAGTCGCCGAGGCCGTGCAAGGCGCGGGTCGCTCGGCGGCGCCTGACGCCGGGCCTCCCCCGGTCGCAGCAGGCCCGGGTACCGGCACCGCACAACCCGGACGACAGAAATGTCCAATATGCCCGATTTGAGGCATGGGCGTCATCGGACCGGAAACCCGTGCGAAATGGTACGAACACTGAGAAGGCATGGACGGCACGGCGGGCACGCCACGGCCGATCGGGAGACCGAGGCCGCGCAGGCCCCGGAGACGCCCCCCGGCGAGCGGGTGGACGAGCGGGTGGAGCGGGCCGACCCCGAGACCCGGCCGGAGGAACGGGAGGAGCGGGCCCGGGAGACCCGGCCGGACGAGCAGAGGGAGCGGGCCCCGAAGGCAGGGCCGGACGAGCAGGTGGAGCGGCGGGCGCCCGACAGCCCCACGGAGCTGCCCAAGCGCTCCTGGATGGCGGTGCTGAAGGGCACGCTCAAAGAGTTCAAGAGGGACGAGCTGACCGACCGGGCCGCGGCGCTCACCTATTACGGCATCCTGGCGCTCTTCCCCGCGCTGCTCGCGCTCGTGTCGCTGCTCGGCATCGTCGGACAGTCGGCCACGCAGGCGGTGCTGGACAACATCCAGAAACTCGCCCCCGGCCCCGCGCAGGACATCCTGCGCAACGCCGTGCAGCAGATGCAGGGAAACTCCGGGCTCGGCTCGGTGATGGCGATCGTGGGGCTGCTGCTGGCGGTGTGGTCGGCGTCCGGATACGTCGCCGCGTTCATCCGCAGCGCAAACGCGGTCTACGACATCCCCGAGGGCCGTCCGGTGTGGAAGGTGCTGCCGGTGCGGGTCGGGGTGACCGTCGTCCTGATGCTCATGGCGGTGGTCAGCGCCCTGATCGTGGTGTTCACCGGCGGTCTGGCCCGGGAGGCGGGCACGGCGCTCGGCGTCGGCGACGCGGGACTCACGGCGTGGTCGATCGCGAAGTGGCCGGTACTGGTGGTGCTGGTCATGATCATGATCGCGATCCTCTACTGGGCCACACCGAACGCGCGGGTCCGCGGCTTCCGCTGGATCACGCCGGGCAGCGTCCTCGCGCTGGTGATCTGGATGATCGCCTCGGCCGGGTTCGCGCTGTACGTGGCGAACTTCGGCTCGTACAACAAGACCTACGGCACTCTCGCGGGCGTGATCATCTTCCTGGTGTGGCTGTGGATCACCAACCTGGCCATTCTGCTCGGCCTGGAGTTCGACGCGGAGCTGCTCCGCCAGCGCGCCGTCGCCGGGGGCCACCCGGCCGACGACGAGCCGTACGTCCAGCCGCGCGACACCCGCAAGTGGGACGAGGAGGACCGCCGGCGGCTCGGTTCCTGACCGGGCCGACCGGCGGCTCCGCCGACCGGCGGCTCCGCCGACCGGCGGCTCCGCCGGTCGGCGGCCGCGCCCAGCGCCGGCGCTCGGTCAGGCCGCCGGGCCGCCAGGGCACCGGCCAGCTGAGCCGCCCGAGCACCGGCGGTCCGGCGGGCCCCGCGCCACGCTGACGGCATCCGCGTGCCTGTTCCCGTGGGCGGAACGTCCTTCCCGGCTGTCAGAGGGTCGAGCCGGGGTCCCCGGGCCGGATGCGCCCGCGCCACGACCCCGTCTCGCCGCCGCGCTTTTCGACGTAGTCCTTGAAGCGGTGCAGGTCGCCCTTGACCCGGCGGTCGATCATGCCGAGCATGTCCGCGCCCTTCTCGGCGACGCCGGTGGGCTCGAGGTCCATCGTGAGCTCCACCCGGGTGTGCGAGTCGTCAAGCCGCTCGAACCTCACCGATCCCCGCTGCTTGGTCTCACCGCCGACGGCCCGCCAGGTGATCCGGTCGTCCACCAGCTGGTCGACGATCTCGGTGTCGAACTCGCGCCGCACCCCGCCGATCTTGGTGACCCAGTGGTTGTGCCGGTCGTCGAGCTGGCGGACCTCCTCGACGCCCTCCATGAAGTTCGGGAACTCCTCGAACTGAGTCCACTGGTTGTAAGCGGTGTGGACGGGCACCTCGACGTCGACCGCTTCCTTCACCGTGCTCATCGTCGCCTCCAAGCTGACGGTTCTCGGGCGGGGCCGGCCGGCCCCTGCCTGTCCGAGCGACACGAGTACCCGGGTGCGCGCATCCGAAGACCACCCGAGGGGCACCGGCCGTGGTGGCCGGTGCCCCGCCGCGTGCGCAGCGCCGGCCGGGCAACGGATGCGGCGGGGGACCACGAGCAGACACCGGCGCGGCCTTCAGGGAAACACCGCCCGTGGGCGGCACCCCGTGACCCCGGCCCGGCACCGAGGATCGACTTACAACGCGTCAAGCGTCGGTGCGACGCGTATCGCGTGCGGCCGCCGTGTACGTCCGACCAGGCGGCGGCGCGTTAAGATCCGGTTATGGCCAACCTGCGAGAGGCCCAGAAGCAGATGACGCGCCGTCTGCTGCTGCAGTCCGGACTTGAGATGTTCAAGACCAAGGGGTACGCCGCCACCACGGTCGACGACATCGCGACCGCCGCGGGCACCACCCGTGTGACTTTCTACGCGTACTTCTCCTCTCGCAGCGAGCTGATGAAGACCCTCATCGACGAGCAGCTCAACGAGACGCTGCAGCGCGGCAGCTCCCCCGAGCACGGCTCCACGGCGCAGGACCTCGGCGCCACCGTGGCCGACGGGACGCCGGAGGCGATCGCGGCGTGGCTGCGGCGGACCGCCGACAGCTGGCCCGCCATCCGGCCGATCATCCGGATCGGCCGCGATGCCGCGGTGGTCGATCCGGAACTCACCGACCTGGTCGAGCGCTGGATGGAGGAGGCCATCAGCGACATCGAGGACGCACTGGCGACGGCCGGGCGCTTCGAGCCCCACCAGCGCCGCTTCCGGGGCGTCCTCGCGATGGCCGAGCTCGACTTCGTCGCCCAGAACTGGGACCGCTCCGACTGGAAGCTCACCCGCGACCAGATGCTCGACGAGCTCACCACCAGCTGGGTACGGCTGCTGACCTGACCATGCCGACGCGAGCCCCGGCAGCGCGAAGGGGACCCCCTGGGTCCGCAGGTCGGCAGACGTCCGCATGGCGCCGACGTCCTGGTGGACGATGCGGCCCGCCGTGTCCGGCCGGACGGCGCCGCGTGCCTCGGAGGAGAAGACGGCGCGCCCGGGCCCTTCGGCCACGCCCCGACCCTTCGGCCAGGCCGGCGGCCGCGACCTGGGAGCACCGCCGGTAGAGCTCGCCCAAGATCGGGAGGCTCTCGGCCGTGCCGGGTGCGGCGCGCCGATCACCTGACCCGTGTGGCGGCTGTCCCCAGGGGAGCGACGCCGTCACCGACGTCGAGGGCGTCCTGGACGAGAAGCTGCCGGCCGACCGCGTCCCCGGCGGCGGACTCGACCGCGAGGACGCCGTCACCGACAGCGCCCCTCTCGAGATCGCCCGCCGCAGCAACACGACCGGGGTGGCGAAGGGCCACCCCGCACGCGGCATGCCGTACAGCCACGTCCTGACGACCTTCGTCCCGCTTCTGAGGGCACAGGGCCCCAGCGACGACGACCCCCGCCTGACGGGCTCGGCCGGTTCCGCCGGTGCTCTACTGGATCCGGATCTCCGCGAGTTGGAGGCGGTACCGCGTCGGCTCGTCGGAGGCCGGCCTGCCGAGCCGGGTGGTCCGCAGACGCAGATACCGGCCGGTGGCGGCCGGGAGCGTGTAGGTCTGGGCGGCCCCGTCGGGGTTGTCCTGGCCGGTGACGGTCCGGACGGTGGTGTACGTGCCGGAGCCGTCGGCACGGGTCTGCAGGACGAAGTCGACGGGGAACCCGGCCGTGCCGCCGCCCGCCGCGGAGGTGTCGGTGCGCGGGTGAAGGGTGACGGCGCCGACGGCCCGGTCGGCTCCCAGGTCGATCTCGATCCAGACGGGACCGGCGGTGACGTCGGCGGAGGGGAAGTCGATGCTGGTGAACCCCTTGGCGCCGGTCACGCTGGTGAGGGTGCCGTCCAGGACGCGGGTCTTGCCCCAGTCGCCGTTCTCCAGGGTGCAGTTGGCGCTCACGGTGGTGGCGGCGGTGGGGACGGTGAGTTCGGCGAGCTGGAGGCGGTACTGGGCGGGCTCGTCCGATGCGGGGGTCCCGAGCCGGGTGGCCTGCAGACGGACGTGGCGGGCGGTGGTCGTCCTGAAGCCGTACGTCTGCGGAAGCCCGTCGGGGTTCGGCTGGCCGGTGACGGTCCGGACGGTGGTGTACGTGCCGGAGCCGTCGGCGCGGGTCTGCAGGGTGAAGTCGACCGGGAAGCCGGCCGTGCCACCACCCGCCGCGGGCGTGTCGGTGCGCGGGAAGAGACGCACGGCGTCGAGGTCCGTGTCGGCTCCGAGGTCGACCTCGACCCATACCGGGTGGGCGCCGACGTCGGCCGACGCGAACTCGGCGCTGGTGTAGCCCTTCGCGCCGCTCACGCTCGTCAGCCGGCCGTCGGTGAGCCGGCTTCTTCCCCAATTGCCGTTCTCCAGGCTGTTGTTGCTGGTGACAGGCCGGCCCAGAGCGAGGTTGTCGAGACGGCCGGTACCCGTCACCGTGAACGTCCACGCGCCCGGCTGGACGGTGACGTACACGTACGAGGAGTCCTTGCCCGCGTAGCCGAGACCGCTGACGCCGCCGGTGAAGGTGCCACCGGAGAAGACGGTGGTTCCCCCCGCCTTGACGACGGGATCGGCGCCGCCGTACACGGGCACGCCCACGCGGGCGGTCGTGCCGCTCGGTGAGGTGAGCGTCAGGGTGACGTTCGTGCCGTCGCGCCGGATGCCGAAGCGGATGTCGCCCTTGACGGTGGGTGTGACCGCGCTGATCTTCGTGAGGGTGCCGGTCTGCGGGATCACGTCGTACGCGGTCCAGCCGGGCTGCGTGGGGCGCACTCCGGCGGCGTACGCGGAGAGGGCGTACAGGGGGCCGCCGTTCCAGGCGTGGTTGTCGGTGCCGTCGGCCTTGGTCCACAGCTCCCACAGGGTGGGGCAGGCGGCGTCGGCGACCTGGGCGGCGTACCGGTTGCGCATCCGCTCCTCGGCGACGGTGGCCGCGCCCATCAGATACAGCGCCTCGAGGACGTAGAACTCCATGTAGGGGCTGGCGTTGAGATGGGTGCGCAGCACCTCGGTCACCGCACGGTGGCGGGAGGCGGGGGCCAGGCCCGCGACGACGGCGAGGGCGTTGGCCCGGTCGTCGGTGTCCCTGGTGTAGCCGGGCGAGCGGTACTCGTTCCTCGAGGTGTTCCACAGGACGCGGTCGAAGCCGGCCTCGATGCTGTCGCGCCGGGCCTGCCAGCCGGCCACGTCGCCGCTGTTGCCGCTGAGGCCGGCCAGGGTGACGGCGGTGCCCAGGGCCAGGTAGTACCAGCAGTTGTCGAGCACGCGGGCGTCGATGTCGCTGCCCCAGTCCTCCCAGTCCCAGTCACCGGCACGGTGGTCGACCAGTCCGTCGCCGTCCAGGCTCCAGAGGCCGAGGTAGGTCTTCAGGGCCGGGTAGGCGGCGGTGACGGCTTCGGTGTCGCCGGTGTAGAGGTGGTACGTGCCGAAGGACCACACCGAGGCGAGCATCTGGGTGGGCAGTTCGCTGGTCCAGATGACGGACGGCACCGGGGAGTACAGGGCGCCGCCGGACTTCCGCCAGGACGCCAGCTGGGAGATCGCCTTCGCGCCGAGGGCGTGGGAGCGGGAGTCGAAGGTGTAGAAGCCCTCCTTGAGCTGGTTCACGACGTCACCCCACCACTGGGAGCGCTCGCGGGTCGGGCAGTCCATGTAGCTGTCCCGCATGTTGACGTACATCGTGCGGGCGGCCTTGCCCCAGAGGGTGTCGAGGAAGGCGTCACTGCTGCCGAACGAGCCGGCGAAGTCGGTGTCGTAGCCGGACTCCCGGTACTTCAGCTCCAGGATGGTGACCCCGGCCGGAATCGTGTACCGCACCGCGGTGCCGCTCATCCAGCCCAGCGACTCGAACTCCTGGACTCCGCCCGTGCAGACGTAGGTGGAGCGGACGTTGTAGCCGGTGCCGGGCTCGATCCCGGTGAGGTTGGCGCCGTCGTCGTAGTGGTCGGTCTGGATGCCGATCACCGCACCGGCCGGAGCGTCCACCTTCAGATACGGGGTGACCTGCAGGTTGGACGGCAGGGTGGCCGAGATCGCGGTGGCCCCCCGGCCGGTGCCCGGCAGGGAGGACGCGTTGGCGTACGGCTTCAGACCGGAGTAGCGGAACAGGGGGATGGGCCGTGCGACGAGGTTGTTCCAGGGGGACGAGCCCACGGCCCCGAAGTCGGCCGGTGCCGTCCACCCGCTGTCGTCGAAGCCGGGGGACCGCCATCCCTCCATGGCGGTGGTGTCGCGGGCGTCGTAGAAGATGTTCGACTCGGGCAGCCGGAAGTTGGCCTGCGTTCCGCCGGTGTTGTGGGAGTAGCCCGGGTGGACGGTGTGCTTCCAGCTCGTGTCGCTGACCAGGCGCGTGGTCGTCGAGCCGGTCGTGACGTCCGACTGGAACAGCAGGCCGCCCCTGCCGCTGCTGTTGTGTGAGAAGCCCTGTTTGCCGAAGTGCCAGACCAACAGCGCGATCGTGTTGTTGCCTCCGGTGAGGTGGGGGGCGAGGTCGATCTCGTCGTGGTAGGTGTCCGTGCGGTTCGGACCCCGCTTGAGCTGGCCCTCGAAGACCACCAGGGTGCCGTTCACCCAGAGCCAGTACTTGGAGTCGGCCGCGATCCGCGTCACGGCCGTCGACGGCGCGGAAGCGAGGGCGAACGTTCTGCGGAAGGCGACCCACTGGTTCGTCGAACTGGACGGCGCCCAGATCCACTTCGCGGTCCACGAGTCCGCGGCGGACACCGCCGGCGCGAGACCGGGAAGAACCAGGGAACCCAGCGTGGGGGCGAGGGCCACACCCATGGCGGACCGCAGAGCGGACCGGCGGGAGACGTACTGCATCGAGGGGACCTTCCCGGGGGGTGAGGGCGACAGCAGCCGTACGGAGCGGCGGGCGAAGGGAGGGAGGCAGGGAGGGACGCCCGGGTCACCACGGCGGCGCAGGACAGGACTTGAATCGATTCAATCCACTATGTGCAGGCGTGATCCTCAGCCCTCGCCGAGTCCCCTGTCAATAACCTGTGCGCACACACGTCCCGCGACGGCCACAGCCACCGTCCCTTGCAGTGTTCACCCCGCCGCGGCCGCTTTCAGGCCGGCTTCGAGGTCGGTGAGGAGATCGTCGACTCCTTCCAGGCCTCCGGAGAGCCGCACCGGGCCCGGGGTCACACCGGCCACCGCCTGCTGACGTGTATATCCGCGGAACTGGGGTGAGTTGGTTCTCGATGAAGACACGGGCCGCGTCCAGCACCTCGTCCCGCGCGGGTGGGACCGCGACCGAGGCGACGGGCGGCCCCGGCCGCCGGTCCGGGCGCACGGGACATCGTCTCTTCACATGCCGTGCTGGTGCGCCGTCGTCAACTGTGGTTACCTGACCCCATGACCGTGCTTGTGACCCGCCGCCACGTTGACTACGTGCGTGTCACGACCATGTGTTGTTCCGCCGTGAGCTGACGCCGCGCTCCGGCATCTGATTCCCCTCTTCACCATCACCCGCACCGCGCTGTGCCCTGCCCGTTTCCGGTAGGGACAGCGGCCCTGCGGTCCCTTCGGATACCCCCGCGCGCCCTGCACGCCGCGCGCCCACCGCACACCTCGCACGCCCCGCACAAGGGAGAACCATGAGCCAGCCGACCGACTCCGTCACCGCCGGCCACACCCCCGAGGACGAACCAGCCGGCCCCGACACCTCGGCCTGGTCGTTCGAGACCAAGCAGATCCACGCCGGCGCCGCGCCGGATCCGACGACCGGGGCACGGGCGGTGCCGATCTACCAGACCACGTCGTTCGTCTTCCGCGACACCCGGCACGCCGCGGACCTGTTCTCGCTCGCCGAGCCGGGCAACATCTACACCCGTATCCACAACCCGACCCAGGACGTGTTCGAGCAGCGGATCGCCGCGCTCGAAGGCGGGGTCGCCGCGGTGGCCCTCGCCTCGGGGCAGGCCGCCGAGACCCTCGCGCTCCTCACCGTGGCGAGCGCGGGCGACCACATCGTCTCCTCCACATCCCTGTACGGCGGCACCTACAACCTGTTCCGGCACACCCTGCCCAAATTCGGTGTCGAGGTCTCCTTCGTCGACGACCCGGACGACCTGGACGCATGGCGAGCGGCGATCCGCCCGACCACGAAGGCCCTGTTCGCCGAGACACTCGGCAACCCGCGCGGCAATGTGCTCGACGTACGGGCCGTGGCCGACGTCGCGCACGAGGCGGGTGTCCCGCTGATCGTGGACAACACCGTCCCGACCCCGTATCTGCTGCGGCCGCTCGAACACGGCGCCGACGTCGTCGTCCACTCCGCGACCAAATTCCTGGGCGGCCACGGCACCACCATCGCCGGAGTCGTCGTCGACGGCGGCACCTTCGACTTCGGCGCGCACCCCGAGCGCTTCCCCGACTTCAGCGAACCCGACCCGAGCTACCACGGTCTGCGGTACTGGCCCGCGCTCGGCCCGGGTGCCTTCGCCGTCAAACTGCGCGTCCAGCTGCTCCGCGATCTGGGCCCCGCCCTCTCCCCGCACTCGGCCTTCCTCCTGCTGCAGGGCGTGGAGACGCTCAGCCTGCGCATCGAACGGCACTCCGCCAACGCCCAGGCGCTGGCCGAATGGCTGGAACAGCGCGACGAGGTCGCCGCCGTCCACTACCCGGGCCTGGAGTCCAACCGGTGGTACGGGGCGGGGCGGCGCTATCTGCCGCGCGGCGCCGGCGCGGTCCTGGCCTTCGAACTGCGGGACGGGGTCGAGGCCGGCAAGCGGTTCGTCGACGGCGTCGAGCTGTTCAGCCATCTCGCCAACATCGGCGACGTACGCAGCCTCATCATCCATCCGGCGTCCACCACCCACAGCCAGCTGGACGAGACCCAGTTGGCGGCGACCGGCACCTCGCCCGGCCTGGTCCGCCTGTCGGTCGGCATCGAGAACCTCGCCGATCTCAAGGCGGACCTGGAGGCGGGCTTCCGCGCGGCGAAGGGCGCGTCCTGAACACCGTGCCGGCCACCTCCGCGATTCCCCTCCCGCCGGCCTCCGGGGCCTGGCGGGAGGGGGATCCGCCCGGCCGCCGCCAGTGGCATGTGCGGGGGAAACCGCTGCCGTTGGAGGCAGGAGGTGATCTGCCCGGTGTCCGGATCGCGTTCGAGACCTGGGGGCGGCCGGCGCCCGACCGCTCCAATGCCGTACTGGTGCTCCACGCGCTCACCGGCGACAGCCATGTCGCCGGACCGGCCGGGCCCGGCCACCCCACCCCCGGCTGGTGGGAAGGGCTCATCGGGGCCGGCCGGGCCCTGGACACGGACCGCTGGTTCGTCGTCGCTCCCAATGTGCTGGGCGGCTGCCAGGGCAGCACCGGCCCGTCCTCGACGCGTCCCGACGGGCGGCACTGGGGTGGCGCCTTTCCCGCGCTGACCCAACGTGACCAGGTCGCCGCGGAGGCCGGCCTGGCCGACGCGCTCGGCATCGACCGCTGGGCGCTGGTGGTCGGCGGCTCCATGGGCGGGATGCGTGCCGTGGAGTGGGCCGTGTCGTATCCGGAGCGCACGGGCGCCCTCCTCCTGCTCGCGACCACGGCGGCGGCGAGCGCGGAGCAGATCGCCTGGGCCGGCATTCAGCTCCACGCCATCCGCAGCGACCCGTTCTGGCGCGGCGGCGACTACCACGGCACGGGACGGGGGCCCGACGCGGGGCTCGGCCTGGCCCGCCGTATCGCCCACGTCACCTATCGCAGCGAGCCGGAGCTGCAGGTCCGCTTCGGTCGCGCGCCCCAGGGCGCGGAGGACCCGGGGAGCGGCGGCCGGTACCAGGTCGAGTCGTATCTCGACCACCATGCCGCCAAGCTGGTGCGCCGCTTCGACGCGGGCAGCTATGTCGCGCTGGCGGACGCCATGAACACCCACGACGTCGGCCGCGGTCGCGGCGGTACGCGCGCCGCCCTGCGCCGCGTGACCGCCAGGACGCTGGTCGCCGGAGTGACCTCGGACCGTCTGTATCCCCTCGCCCAGCAGGCGGAGCTGGCCGCCGGTATCCGCACGGCCGACCGTCTCCGGGTGATCGAATCGCCCTATGGTCACGACGGCTTCCTCATCGAAGTGGAGCAGGTCGCCGCGCTGGTGGACGAACTCGTCGGGTAGGGCCTGTTGCGCCAGTGGCGTCGTCGCCCGCAGCGCGGCCGCCTTCGCGACAGGCCCTGACGTCGTCCGCCGGGCCGGGCGGCCGACGGCGGCAGGAGCCGGTGGGCGTCACACCACGTGCACCGGATGCCGTACCACCGCCTCGAACAGGTAGCCCTGGGTGTTGGGCACGGCGACGTCCGGCTGCGTGCGGCCGGCCATGTCCTTCGCCCGGGCCGGCAGGTGGGTGGCGCCGGGTGCCTCGGGCCACCAGTCGAGGGACCAGCGGGTCCAGGTCCCGGCGCGAGGCCGGTCGTGCATGCGGGCGGGCCGCCGGCTGACACCCCCGTCGGTACTGACGTCGACCCCGGCATCGGCGCCCGCACCCGACCACGACCGTCCGTGCAGGGCGTGCCGCCGGCCCGCCGTGAACGTGGCCCCGCTCGCCGGCTCGAAGGCGCTCTTCGTGGCCTGCCGGGTCAGCGGCGCACTGCCGCCCTCCGGGTGGGAGGGGCCGAACAGCCGTTAGAAGGTGGTGTTCCAGGGCGAGTAGAGCGGCTGCGCGGACACCTCGATGTCGCCGACCCACTTGATCGACGCGATGCCCACCCAGGACGGGACCAGCACCCGCACGGGATACCCGTGGTCGTACGGAAGCCGCTCCCGTTCATCTCGTACGCGAGCAATACGTCGTCCAGCGCCTTGGCCGGCGGCAGCGGACGGGTACCCGGCCCAGGCTCTCGCCGCCGCTGACGTACTCGGCGTCCAGGCCGCGCGGCTGCACGTCCACGGCGTACGGGGACAGCCCGGCCCTGCGCAGCACGTCGGCCAGACGCACCCCGCGCCAGCGTGCGACGCCGATCGCGCCCAGGTCCACGGGGTACCGGCGACCGTGTCGCTCTGCTGAGCCGTGCAGGTCGGACACGCGGACCTGAGCGACCGTCAACTCAGTTGCGGGAAGCTGCCGTTGCGCGACAGAGGTCATCCGTTCACCGCCGCGGGGTTCCGCGTGCCGCGCACCACCCGTTCCGCGTCGCGCTTGGCGACTTCCTCGCGGACGATCGGGATCACGTGGCGGCCGAAGTCGACGGCGTCGCCCAGCAGGTCGTAGCCGCGGGCGGACAGGATGTCCACGCCGAGGTCGTAGTAGTCCAGGAGCGCCCGGGCCACGGTCTCGGGGGTGCCGACCAGGGCGTTGGAGTTGCCGGCTCCACCGGTCGCGGCGGCTGTCGGGGTCCACAGGGCGCGGTCGTAGCGCTCCCCCGCCTCGGCAATGGCGATCAGCCGCTGCGAGCCGGTGTTCTGCGGCTGGGCCTGCCCGTAGCGGCGCTTGGTGACCGGCTCGCCCTTCTCCCTGCGGGCCTTGATCGCGCCGACCGTGCGGTGCGCCTTCTCCCAGGCCAGTTCCTCGGTCGGGGCGATGATCGGGCGGAACGCCACCTGGATGCGGGGCACGTCGGTGCGGCCCGCGGCCTTCGCGGCGGCCTTCACGTTCGCGATCTGCTCGGCGGTCTCCTCAAGGGGCTCGCCCCACAGGCAGTAGATGTCGGCCTCGGCGCCCCCCGCGGCGTACGCGGCGGGCGACGAGCCACCGAACGACACGTTCGGGCGAGGCTGTTGGACCGGGAAGACATCACTGACGAAGTCGTGGAAGCGGTAGTGCTCGCCCTCGTGGTCGAAGGGCTCGTGGGTGGTCCAGATCTTCTTGACGATCCGGATGTACTCGCGGGTGCGGGCGTAACGCCCGTCCTTGGTGAGGGTGTCGCCCTCGCGGCGCTGTTCGTGGTCGTTGCCGCCGGTGATGAAATGCACGGTCAGCCGGCCGTCGCTGATCTGGTCGAGGGTGGCGAAGGTCTTCGCGGCGAACGTCGGGTAGGAGACGTTGGGCCGGTGGGCGAGCAGGATCCGGAGGCGGTCCAGCCGGCTCGCGACGTAGGCGGCGGCCGGCGCGGGATCCGGCGATCCGGAACCGTAGGCGAACAGCACCCGGTCCCAGCCGTGGTCCTCGTGCGCCCGGGCGAGCCGGAGCGTGTACTCCCTGTCGAAGGCGGCGCCGGAGCGCGGGGTCGTTTCGGAGCCGTCGTGGGTGGCGGCGATGCCAAGGAACTCCACAGGCATGGGAGTTGACCTTTCCTCGAGTCCGGTGCGAGCCGTGCCACGGGGTGCCCTGCGGGGACGGCGCGGCTGATCGCCGAGCAGGTGCCGGCGAGCGGAGCGAAACCCTCGGTGGGGGCGGGGAGGAAGGGCGCCCGCGAGACCGTCCGCTCGCGTCCAGCCCGTGCTCGGTACGTGCGTACGGCGGTGTCGCGCGAGCGGGAATCCGGCCCGTGACGGTGCCCCCGGGGGAGGGAAGGGCCGGTCAGGCGGCCCGGTGCGGCATCAGGCGCGACACGCTGCGGACCACACCCGACCGAAGTCGATGTGGCCCCGGGTGACCAGTCGCTGCTCGCCGTTCATGCGACCAATTGAGCAGTACAACTCGCTTTTCGTCAACGCGGCGGGGCCGGTCCGCGTCGAGCCCCGCTCCGCTCCGGCTCCGCGAGAACAGGGACCGGCCGCCCGCGCCTCCAGCCCCCCGTCACCACCTTCCCTACATTTCCTATCGATTAACTAGGAAAGTGTTGACGCTCCGTCCGTCGGGTGCGCAGGATGATGTACATGCCCCGCATTCGCGCGAGCAGTTGACGGCCCGCATCCGGGACCACGACCACATCGGCGGCGGCCGCGCCGTGGGTCCGCACCACCCGGCCGCACCCCGAGCCTTGAGGAGACCCATCGCCATGGGCGTTGCCACCGCGCCGTCCGGACCCGTCTCGGATACCGATCCGACGGGGCCCGGCCCCGCGCACTGGCTGCGCGTCGCCCGCGAGACGGCGGACGACCTGGCCACGGACGCGGTGGCGAGGGAGCAGGCGGGCAAGGCCCCCTTCGACGAGGTGGCCCGGCTGCGCGAGGCGGGACTGCTGACGCTCCTCGTACCGGCCGAACTCGGGGGAGGCGGCGCCGACTGGCCCACGGCCTACGCCGTCGTCCGGGAGATCGCCGTCGCCGACGGCGCGATCGCCCGACTGCTCGGCTGTCACTACTTCCTGTCGTGGAGCGCCCGGTTCCTCGCCGAGCCCGCGCTCGCCGCCCGGGTCGAGCGGCGGTCCGCGGCCGAGCAGTGGTTCTGGGGCGGCGGTCTCGCCGTTCAGGAACCGCACCTGACGCTGACCAGGACGGCGAGGGGGCACGCACTCGACGGCCGGCAGAGCTACCCCACGGGGGTCCTGGTCGCCGACCGCCTTGTCGTGCGGGCCCGGCGGGCCGGCACCGGCGAACCCCTCGCCGTCACCGTCGATCCCGCTCATCGCGGCGTGCGGGTCGAGGGCGACGCCGACACCTTCGGCCAGCGGCTCGCGGCCGCCGGCAGCGTCGAGTTCGACGCCGTACAGGTCTCCACCGCCGACGTGTTCGGCTCCCTGTCCGCGGACGAGGAGGTCCTGACGCCCCTGTCGGCTCTCACCGCGCCGGTCGGACGCCTCCTCTCGGCCCAGCTCCTTCTCGGCATGACGGAGGGAGTGCTCGCCGAGGCCCGTGAGTACAGCAGGGCGGGCGGCCCAGCCTGGCATCCCGCCCGGCCCGCCGGTTCGCACCACGACCCGCAGGTGCTGACCGGCTACGGAGAACTCACCGTCCTCGCCCGCTCCGCCTCCGCGCTCACCGAGCAGGCGCTGAAGGCCGTGCACGGCGGACTGGCGCGCGGCGAAGACCTCACGTACGACGAGTACGCGGACATCTCGGTCCTCGTGGCGATGGCCGAGGCCGCCGCTTCGAGGGCCGCTCAGGAGTCCACCAGCCGCGCCCTCGAGATCATCGGCCCCCGTTCCGCGTCCTCCCGGCTGGGCTTCGACCGCTTCTGGCGCAATGCGCGGACCCACACCCTGTACGAGCCCGTCGCCCACCGACTCCGCGACGTCGGGGACTACTTCCTCAACGGGGCACACCCTCCGTTCGTGCTGCCCGTATGACCGGGAGCAGGTCACCGGCCGACCCTGATCCCATATAATGAGATAGAGCGGTCCATCGTACGAACACCCTCTTGGGGTACGCTCCGTCGTCTGTCACGATCCCCATCAACCAGGTAGGAAAACTAGGGATCGGGGGGGTCATGAGAACGCTCGACTACGCGCTCCGGCCGCTGCCCCCTCTGACCACGCGCCGCCACATCGATCTCGGCCGTGCGTCCAGTGCCCTGTGTCGGCTCCTCTGACGCCACAGAACCTGATTCGGCCGAGCACCACCACACCCCCCGCGTCCCGCTCCTCCCCCGCGACGGCACGTTCGCCGTCCACGGCCCGGAGCGGACCGTCGGGGTGCGCCGACAGGCGCCCGCCCCACCTCTTCGCACCTCGCTGCTCACTCATCCCCGAGAGGACAACTCCGTGTCTGCCGCAAGACCGTTCACCACCCTGCGCACCATCGCCGTCACTGCCGCCCTTCCCCTGCTGCTCACCGCGTGCGGCTACGGTTCCGAGTCCACCGACGACGGCAAGCAGACCACGGCCGCGGCAGGCGCCGAGAAGCTCTCCGCCGACACGGTGAAGATCGGATACTTCCCCAACCTCACCCACGGCACCGCCCTGGTGGGCGTCCAGGAGGGCCTGCTCCAGAAGGAGCTCGGCGGCACCACGATCAAGGCGTCCACCTTCAACGCCGGCCCCTCCGAGATCGAGGCCCTGAACGCCGGTTCCATCGACATCGGCTGGATCGGCCCCTCCCCCTCCATCAACGGCTACACCAAGTCCGACGGCAAGAACCTGCGCATCATCAGCGGTTCGGCCTCCGGCGGCGTGAAGCTGGTGGTGAACCCGAAGAAGATCAGGACTCTCGCGGACGTCAAGGGCAAGAAGATCGCGACCCCGCAGCTGGGCAACACCCAGGACGTGGCGTTCCTCAACTGGATCGCGGAGCAGGGCTGGAAGGTCGACGCGGAGAGCGGCAAGGGCGACGTCTCCGTCGTACGCACCGACAACAAGATCACCCCGGACGCCTACAAGTCCGGTTCCGTCGACGGCGCGTGGGTGCCGGAGCCGACCGCGTCCAAGCTGGTCTCCGAGGGCGCGAAGGTCCTGCTCGACGAGTCGACCCTGTGGCCCGACAAGAAGTTCGTGATCACGAACATCATCGTGTCGCAGAAGTTCCTCGCCGAGCACCCCGACGTGGTCGAGGCCGTCCTGCGCGGCTCGGTGAAGACCAATGAGTGGATCAACGCCAACCCGGAGAAGGCCAAGGCGTCCGCCAACACGGCGCTGGAGAAGCTGTCGGGCAAGGCGTTGCCCGCCGACGTCATCGACCCGGCCTGGAAGTCCATCACCTTCCTCAATGACCCGCTGGCCTCCACCCTCAACACCGAGGCGGAGCACGCGGTGAAGGCCGGTCTCCTGGAGAAGCCCGAGCTGAAGGGGATCTACGACCTCGCACCGCTCAACAAGGTCCTCAAGGCCGAGGGCGAGGACGAGGTCGACGACGCCGGTCTCGGCGCCGAGTAGCCACCACCGGAACGCCACCCGCCGTCCGCCGGCCCGATCGGCGCGGACGGCGGGCCCCGGGCCCCGCGCCACCGTGCCGTCACTCCTGTGGCGGCACGGGCGTGCTCCGATCCCCCGGCCCGCCGCGCCGGAACCGCCCGCCCCCCGTGGTCGTCTTGTGCGCTGACTGTGTACGAAGCGGGATGTGGGGGACGTTGTGACGCGGAACGTGACGAAGGCCGGGCTGATGGTGGTGGCCATGGTGACGGTGCTCGGGGCCACGGCCTGCGGCGGTGGAGCAGGCGCGGCGGCCGGCGGGAACGGCGGGACGGTCCCCGCTCACGGCAAGGGGGAGTCCGTGTCGCCCTCCGCGGGCGGGGCGTCGTCCGGATCGGCGGCGACGTCCGGCGACGCCGTGGGGACGCTCTCCGGGATCGCGCAGGCCGCGGCTTCGCCGGTGACCAGGCGCGTGCCGTGGAACCTGGACATCCTGGACCAGCGGTCGCGGCCGCTGAACGGGAAGCTCACCACCACGGCCACGGGCAAGGGTGTGCACGTCTATGTGATCGACACCGGGATGGACATCGCCCACAAGGAATTCGGCGGTCGCGCCCGCCTCGGCGCCGACTTCGTGGGCCCGAAGGACTCCGGTGACTGCTTCAGCGAGGCGGGGACCGGCCACGGCACCTTCGTCGCGGGCGTCATCGGCGGGGCGAAGTACGGGGTGGCGCCCAAGGCCGAGCTCGTACGGGTCCAGGGCATCCTGTGCGAGAGCGGGGGCGGCGGCTCCCCGGCGGCGGCCGAGGCAGCCCTGGTGAAGTCGGTCAAGTGGGTGACCGCGCACGCGCAGAAGCCCGCGGTGGTGAACATGTCCCTCAACCTCGACCACCGGTCGGCGGCCCTGGAATCCGCCGTGAAGAAGATGGTCGACGCGGGCATCCCGACCGTGGTGTCGGCCGGCAACTTCCATGACGACGCCTGCAAGCACTCCCCGGCCGGCGTCCCCGGCACGATCGTCGTGGCGGCCTCCACGTCGAACGACCGCGTGTGGAGCGACGGTGGCTCCTACGGATCGGGATACGGACGGTGCGTGGACCTGTACGCCCCCGGCCAGAAGGTGACCGCCGCCCTCGCCGGCGGCGGCACGTTCACGGAGAACGAGGGCGCCACCTCCTGGGCCGCGCCGCATGCGACCGGCGTGATCGCCCTGTACCTGTCGGCTCACCCCCACGTCACGGCCGACGAGGTCCACGTCTGGCTGGACCGCACGGCCACCCGCGGAGTCGTACGCGGCGTCCGCTCCGACACCCCGAACCGGCTGCTGAACACCGGCGGCATCTGACCGGAGCCCGGCCGCGAGCCAACCGGCTTTCGGCCGACGTCACTTCAGGAGGCGGACGCGGAGCGGGCACGCACACCGCGCCCCAGGCCTCGGGCGTGGTGCCCACACGACTGCGATCACGAGTGCGGCTGTCATACCGCCCAGGATCATGGCCGTCGAGGGTGAGCTGCCGTCGACGACGAGTCCGCCGGCCAGGGCTCCGAGGGAGATCGTGGCCTGGAAGGAGGCGGTGAACATGACGGAAGCCGCCTCAGGGGTGGCGGGGGTCGCCCTGGTGAACCAAGTCTGGGAGGAGACGGGGACCGCCCCGTATCCCACGCCCCAGACGACGAGAAGAACGAGGGCTCCGGCTTTCCACTGCCCCAGCACCGGCAGGAGCAGCGTGGCGGCCGCGATCATGCCGGCGGCGGTGCCGAAGGTGGCCCGCGGGTGACGGGCCACCAGGGAGCCGCCCAGGAAGGTGCCGACGATGCCCGCCGCGCCGTAGATGAGCAGGAAGACGGTGATGAGCCCGGAGCCGACGTCTGTGACCTGCTCGAGGAACGGGGTGACGTAGGTGTAGGTGCCGAAGTGCGCCAGGACGACCAGCACGGTCAGGAGCAGCGCGAAGCGGGTGGCGACGCTGTTGAGCATGCCGCGCAGCACGGTCAGGCGGGTTGTCCGGCGGGGCGGCAGCGGTGGCATGACGAGCAGCAGCATGATCAACACGGCGACGGTGAAGCCGCCCATGGCGAGGAACGCGGTGCGCCATCCGGCCAGGTCGCCGATGAGCGTACCGGCGGGCACGCCGAGTACGGAGCCCAAGGGCACGGCGGAGAAGATCACCGCTGTTGCACGCCCGACGGATGCGGCGGGTACCAGGCGTTCGGCCAGTGAGGCGCCGATGGACCAGAAACCGCCGATCACGATGCCGACGATGACGCGGGAGACCAGGACGAGCCAGTAATCGGGCGCCGCTGCCGCAAGGAAGTTCGCTCCGGCGAGCAGGACCATGAACACGCACAGCATCGGGCGGCGGTCGATGCGCGCGGTCGCCACGGTGACGACTGGTGCGGCGATCGCCGCGAGGAAGCCGGGCATGGTCATCATCAGTCCGGCCATGCCGTCGGAGATGGTGAATCCGGCGCCGATCGTGGTGAGAAGTCCGATCGGGAGGATTTCCGTGGTGACGATCGAGAGGATGCCCAGCATCACCGCAACGACGGCCGGCCATCCGCTCACCGGGGATCGGTGTGGCGAAGCAGCGCCGCCGGAGTCGTACGTCGTGGCGGTGGTGGAGGCAGCCATGGATTCCGTCCTGTGTGATGAGTGTGGTGTCGCGTGCTCAGTGCAACAGGCGGATCGGGACAGAAGCTGGCAGGTCTGCGACATCACCGCTGCGCGTGCGGGTGACGTCGCGAAACCGCTCATGGGCGGGCGTGCGTGCCATGGCCGACGGGCGCCGGACGGACTGCGGCGACGTCCGCGCGGCACCGCGATCGCGTGGTCAAAGCCCTGGATGCGGCCCTACAGGCCGGAGACGCGCACTACCGGGACCGACCGTTCGCGTTGTCCTCGAAGAGTTCCCGGGTGCGGCGCAGCAGGGCTTGCCGTACGGCCTTTGGTGACAGGACGCGCAGGGGTGTGCCCAGGCTGAGGAGGTATCCGGCGAGCCCGTCCGCGTCGGGACCGCCGATGTCGACGATCGTGGCGTCGGGGCCTTCGGGACGGTGGGAACCGACGGTCGACGGGATCAGCCGCAGGGCTCGGTCCATGGGCACGGGGAGGCGGATCGTCGCGGAGAGCGGGTAGGGGCCGGTCGCGACGGAGCGGGCGACGAGCAGTGCGGGGTCGGGTGGGTCGACGAGTTCCACCGGGTGCCCGGTCGGCTGGAGCCGGTCGACCCTGTCCGCCCGGAAGGTCCGCCATTGGCCGCGCGTCACGTCCCGGGCGACGAAGTACCACCGGCGGCCCGTGTGGACGAGGCGGTACGGGTCGACGTCCCGGACCGTGGCCTTCCCTTCCCGGTCGCGGTACGACAGGCGGGCGCGCTCGCCCCGGCGGCATACGGCGGCCAGTTCCAGCAGCATGCCGGGGGTGATCTGCGGCTCGTCGGGTCTGGGGGTGTGCACGAAGGCGGCGTCCATCTCACCCAGCCGGTCCGCGATCCGCCGCGGCAGGACCTGCCGCAGTTTCAGCAGCGCCGACAGCGCGGCCTGGTCGCCGCCGAGAGCGCCGCTCAGCGCCGCCTCGCGCAACCCGACGGCCACGGCAAGCGCTTCTTCGTCATCGAGGATCAGCGGCGGGACCCGGGATCCGGCACGGAGGCGATATCCGCCCCACGGACCGGGGTCGGACTCGACGGCGTAGCCGAGTTCACGGAGCTTGGCGATGTCCCGCCGCACCGTGCGCTCGGTGACCGCCATCCGGCCGGCCAGCTCACCGCAGGTCCAGGACGGCCGGGCGGCCAGCAAGGAGAGCAGTCGCAGCAGGCGGGCGGATGCGCTGATCACATGCTGAAGTGTTCCACATGACCAGGACCGAATCTGTCCTGGTCCCGCCGTAGCGTCCTCCCCATGAGCACGGCAAACACCTCCGCACCCACGTTCCGTTATTCGGCGGTCACCTTCGACTGCCCGGATCCCGCCGACATGGCCCGCTTCTACGGCGAGGCCCTCGGCCTGCCCGTCGTCTTCTCCACCGACCACTTCGTCCTGCTCGGCCAGGAGGGCGCGGCCGGACTGGGATTCAACCGGCTGTCCGACTACCGCCGGCCCACGTGGCCGGACCCGGCCCAGGAGAAGCAGGCCCACATCGAACTGGGCGTCGATGATCTGGACGCCGCCGAGGCCCGGCTCCTCGCCCTGGGGGCCGTCAAACCCGAATACCAGCCGGACCCCGACCGGTGGCGGGTCCTGCTGGACCCCGCCGGCCACCCGTTCTGCATCTCCACCCTGGTCTGAGCACGACCCGCGAACCGATGACTCCGAGCGCGCACCCGGACCGGGGCGGCGCATCCGCGCCGTCCCGCCGGGGGCGCGGCGGGGTCGCACGGCCCCCCCGGCCGGCCACTCACCCGATCCAGCGACAGCACCACACCATGGTGGCCGCGCGCATAGGCGGGCCCCGAACTATGTTGCCCCACCACATGTCCGCCTGACCTGCGTGTTTCTACGGTGTGCCAGCACGTACCCGTCCCTACCGCACATGAGGAAGTGGCGCACATGGCCTCCGCAGCAACCGCTCCCCCGACGCCGAACAACCTCCGGCGCATCGTCGCCGCCAGCCTCATCGGCACCACCATCGAGTGGTACGACTTCTTCCTCTACGGCTCCGCCGCCGCGCTCGTCTTCAACAAGCTGTTCTTCCCGGAGTCCGAACCGCTCGTCGGCACGCTGCTGTCCTTCCTGACGTACGCCGTCGGATTCGCGGCACGGCCGCTGGGGGCGCTGGTCTTCGGGCACTACGGTGACCGGCTCGGCCGCAAGAGGCTGCTGGTGCTGAGTCTGCTGCTGATGGGCGGGGCGACCTTCGCGATCGGGCTGCTGCCGACGCACGCGACCGTCGGGGCCGCCGCGCCCGTGCTGCTGACGGTGCTGCGGCTGGTGCAGGGCTTCGCGCTGGGCGGCGAGTGGGGCGGGGCCGTGCTGCTGGTGTCCGAGCACGGGGACGCGCGGCGGCGCGGGTTCTGGGCCTCGTGGCCGCAGACCGGTGCGCCCGCGGGGCAGTTGCTGGCGACGGGTGTGCTGTCGCTGCTGACCGCCCTGCTGTCGGACGCGGCCTTCGGTTCCTGGGGCTGGCGGGTTCCGTTCCTGCTCTCGGGTGTGCTGGTCGTCGTGGGTCTGTGGATTCGTCTGTCCGTCGATGAATCGCCCGTCTTCCGGCAGGCGTTGGCGCAGGCCGAGGCCCGCAGGACCGCCCGGGTGGCGGACGCGGAGAAGATGCCGCTCGTCGCCGTCCTCCGTCACCACTGGCGGGACGTGCTGGTCGCGATGGGGGCGCGCATGGCGGAGAACATCTCCTACTACGTCATCACCGCCTTCATCCTCGTGTACGCCACCACCTCGGCCGGGGTCTCCAAGCAGACGGCGCTGAACGCCGTGCTCATCGGCTCCGCCGTGCACTTCGCGGTCATCCCCGCCTGGGGCGCGCTGTCGGACCGGATCGGACGGCGGCCGGTGTACCTGCTGGGCGCCGTCGGGATCGGGCTGTGGATGTTCCCGTTCTTCGCACTCGTCGACACCGGTGACTTCGGCGGCCTCCTCCTCGCCGTGACCGTGGGCCTGGTGCTGCACGGCGCGATGTACGCACCCCAGGCGGCCTTCTTCTCCGAGATGTTCGCGACCCGGATGCGGTACTCCGGCGCCTCCATCGGTGCCCAGTTCGCCTCGGTCGCGGCAGGCGCCCCGGCCCCGCTCATCGCCACCGCCCTGCTGGCCGACTACGACAGTTCCACGCCGATCGCCCTGTACGTGATCGCCGCCGCGCTGGTGACGGTCGTCGCCGTGGGAGCGGCCAAGGAGACCCGCCATCGGGACCTGGCCGAGGTCGGGCCCTCGCCCGAAACCGACCACGCGCCGGCCCCCGCGCCGGACGCGCGTGCCGTCTGATCCCGGTCTCCTGTCTGCTCCCGGTCCCGCCGGCCCCCGCACCCGCGTGCGGGGGTCAGCGCGCTGCCGGGACCGTCAGCCGGCGCAGTCTGAGGGCGAGTTGTATCTCCAGCGCCCGGGCGGGGCTGTGCCAGTCGTCGCCCAGGAGACGGCCGACCCGTTCCAGGCGCTGGGCCACGGTGTTCACATGGACGTGGAGTTCGTCCTTGGTGCGGGCCGGGCTCATACCGCAGGCGAAGTACGCGTCGAGGGTGCGCAGCAGGTCGGTGCCGCGCCGTTCGTCGTACGCGACCACCCGGCCGATGGTGCGGTCCACGAAGCCCGTCACGTCCCGTTCGCCGCCGAGGAGCAGGCCCAGGAAGCCGAAGTCCTCGGCGGCCGCGCCGTCTCCGGAACGGCCCAGCAGTCGGAGGGCGTCCAGACAGCGGCGTCCCTCCTCGTACCCGGTGGCCACGGCGTCCGGGTGGGCGGCGAGGTCCCGGACGGGCGCCGAGGCGCCGACGGTGACCGCCTCGTGGACGGCGGTGCCCAGGTGCCGGGCGGTGCGGCGGGCCACGTCGGTGGCGGTGTCGCCCGGGTCCAGGGGAAGCAGCAGGACGGTGCCGCCGTCGCGGGCGGCGGCCAGGCCGTGCCGGGTCGCCGCGAGGTGGGAGGCGGCGGACCACAGACGCCGGCGGGCGGCCGCCTCCTGGTCGGCGTCGGGCGCGGTGCCGTCCAGCCGCGCGGCGAGCACGACGTGGGTGGCGTCGAGGTCGGCGCGCAGCCGGGAGGCCCGTTCGCGCAGCAGACGCGGATCGCGGTCGCGGGCGTCGAGCAGATCGTCCAGCAGTTCGCCGCGGACGCGCTGTTCGGCCTCGGCCGCGGAGCGTCTGGCCAGGAGCAGCAGGGAGGTGACCATCGCGGCGCGCTCCAGGGTGCGCTGGTCGACGGGGTCGAGGCCGGGGTGGCCGCGCAGCACCAGCGCGCCGAGCAGTTCGCCGCCGGCGGCCACCGCCGCGATCCAGTCGTCCGCGTGCCGCACGGCGTGGCCTTCGGCGCGGGAGGCCTCCAGGGCCCGGGCCGGTGCGGTCTCCGTGAACGCGACCGTGCCGTCGAGCACCTCGGACACCGCGGCGGCCACGTCGTGCACCCCGCCGCCGCGCAGTACGAGTTCGGCGAGCCGGTCGTGGACGTCGGAGGCGCGCTCGATGACCGCGCTGCGGTCCCGGATGATCTCGTTGGCACGCTCGAGGCCGGCCAGGGCCGAGCGGGTCTCGGTCAGCAGGTTGGCCGTGTCGATCGCGGCCGCCGCCAGCGCGGCGAAGGAGCCGAGGAGCGCGATCTGTTCCCGTTCGAAGACCCGGGCGCGCCGGTCGGCGGCGAACAGCACCCCGATGACGTCCGGCCCCAGCGCCAGCGGCACCCCGAGGATCGCCACCAGGCCCTCGTCGCGCACGCCCGCGTCGATGGCCGTCGTGTGGCGGAAGCGGTCGTCGCGGAAGTAGTCGTCGGTGACATAGGGGCGGGCGGTCTGGGCGACCAGGCCGCCGAGCCCCTCCCCCATGCCGAGGCGGAGTTGCTGGAACCGGGCCGCGACCGACCCCTCGGTGACCCGCATGTAGGTGTCGCCCCGGGCCGGGTCGTGCAGGCTGAGGTAGGCGACATCGGTGCCGAGGAGTGAGCGCGCACGCTGCACGATCGCCCGCAGGACCTCGTCCACGTCACGCGGACCGGCCAGGTCGTGGGCCGTTTCGAAGAGGGCGGACAGTTCGGCCTCCCGGCGGCGCCGGCCCTCCAGTTCCGCCCGGACGCGCAGGGCCAGCAGCTTGGCCCGCTCCAGCGCCGCGATCCGCTCCGCGGGCAGTCCCCCGGCGCGGGCGAGCAGCACCGGCCGCTCGTACGCCTCGGCGTCCGCTCCCCGGGCGAGCAGTTCGAGGAACGGCGCGTCGGCGTCGTGGGCGGTGTCGAGGGCTGTCGTGGTGCCCTCCGGGTGATCACGGGACATGCTCACAGGATTCCCCATCACCGGCTCGCCCCGTCAGGCCTGTGGAAAACGTCGGAGCACCGGTGCCGAACGCGTGTTCAGTGCGCGGTCCAGCCGCCGTCGAGGACCAGTGAGGTGCCGGTGACGAAGGACGCCCGCGGCCCGCACAGATAGGCGACCGCCTCGGCGACCTCCTCCGGTTCGATGAGCCGTTTGACGGCGCTGTCGCGCAGCAGCACCTCGGCGGGCACGCGTTCCTCGGGGATACCGTGCGCCCGCGCCTGGTCGGCGATCTGCCGCTGCACGAGCGGGGTGCGTACGTAGGCGGGGTTCACGCAGTTGGAGGTGACGCCGTGGGAGGCTCCTTCGAGGGCGGTCGTCTTGGACAGCCCCTCCAGTCCGTGCTTGGCGGCCACGTACGCCGACTTGTAGGCGGAGGCCCGCAGGCCGTGGACGGAGGACACGTTGACGACACGGCCCCAGCCCTGCCCGTACATGTGGGGCAGGGCGCCTCGGATGAGCCGGAAGGGCGCCTCCAGCATCACGGTGAGGACCGTGTGGAAGACGGCCGGGGGGAAGTCCTCCAGGGGGCTGACGTGCTGCAGACCGGCGTTGTTGACCAGGACGTCGGTGCCGGCGGCGGCGAGTTCGGCCGCGTCCAGGTCGGTGAGGTCCAGGACGTGCGGTTCGATCGCGCCCGGCAGGCCGGCCGCGCTCCCGGCGAGTTCCTCCAGGCCCGCGGGGTCCCGGTCGACCGCCCGGACCTTGGCTCCCGCGGCCGCCAGCCGCAGCGCGCAGGCGCGGCCGATGCCGCCGGCCGCGCCGGTGACGAGGGCGGTGCGACCACCGAGGTCGAGCGAGGGGGTGAGGGCTGCGGGAGGCGTGGTCATGACTGGACCCTAGGCAGCGGGCCGCCCCCACCCCATGTGGCCAGCCCACACAGTTCAGTCGGTAGGCGTGGTCTCGAACCACGTGGGTTCGTCGGAGAGCGCCTGCTTGATGCGGAACAGCTGTCCTTCGCGCATCGGCGGCAGGCCGTCCACGTCGAACCAGCCGACCTCGACGGACTCGTCGTCGTTGACCCGTGCCTCGCCGCCGACCGCCCGGCAGCGCAAGGTGACGTCCATGAACTGGCACTTGTCGCCATTGGGGTACTCGACCTGCCGCCCGGAGCGGATGAGGACGACGCGTTCGGGCACACAGAGCACCCCCGTCTCCTCCTCCACCTCCCGCACGGCACACTCCGCCGGCTGCTCGCCGGGGTCCGGGATGCCGGTGATCACGGTCCACTGGCCGTTGTCCGCGCGCCGCCCCAGCAGCACCCGTCCCTCGTCGTCGAAGACGACGGCGCTGACGCCGGGAAGCCAGAGCAACTGGTGGCCCGCGGAGGCCCGGATCTCGGTGATGAAGTCAGGAGTCGGCATGGACCGACCCTAACGGCCGTGCGAAGCGGCAACCCGCGGTGAGGGCCCGGGCCGGCTCTCCCGCGTGTCGGCGAGCCGTCCCGAGCCGGTCGGCCGAAGGGCACCCGGCCGGGGAGACGAGCGCGGGTCAGAGAGACGTGCTCGCAGCGGTCGCGCCCCGCCGGGCGCGTACTGCCGCGGCCGTGGCCCAGCCCAGACCACCGGCCGCGACGAGCAGCAGGGCGATCTCCGGGAGGATGCCGAGCCGGGTCGCGGGCGTCTCCGAGGACCGCAGCGGCACCTTCTGCACCAGGGAGTCCGCGACGAACATGCCGGTCTTCTGGGTGATCCTCCCGTCCGGCATGATGATCGCGCTGACGCCGCTGGTGACGGGCACCGTCACCGTGCGGCTGTGCTCGACGGCGCGCACCCGGGACATGGCGAGCTGCTGGTAGGTCATCTCGCTGCGGTCGAAGGTGGCGTTGTTGCTCGGCACGGAGATCATCTGGGCGCCGTCGGTGACCTCGGAGCGGACGGCCCAGTCGAACGCGGCCTCGTAGCAGGTGACCAGGCCCACCTTGGCGTCGTCCATGGTGAACACGCCCGGCTCGGTGCCCCGGCTGAAGTCCTGGTGGACCATCGACGTCCACTGGCTGTTGATCGCGCCGATGAGCGAGCGCAGCGGCAGGTACTCGCCGAACGGCTGGATCTGCCGCTTGTCGTACGTCTGGGTGGGGCCCTTCACCGGGTCCCAGAGGATCTGCTCGTTGTAGAGCTTGCCGTCGCGCTCGACGACCCCGCCGACCGAGACGGGGACACCGATGGCCTTGGCGGCCTTGTCGATGACGGCGGCCGCGTCCTCGTAGGCGAACGGGTCGATGTCGGAGGAGTTCTCGGGCCACAGCACGAAGTCGGGCCTGGCCTTCTTGCCCGCCTCGACCTCGGCGGCCAGCCGTTCGGTCTCGCGCGCGTGGTGGTCGAGGACGGCCCGGCGCTGGGAGTTGAAGTCCAGGCCGAGGCGGGGGACGTTGCCCTGGATGACGGCGACCGTCGCGGTCCCGTCCTCCGCCTTGTCGCTCACCAGGGAACGCGCGGCCAGCGCCGCCGCGAAGGGGACGGTCAGGCTGAGCAGGGCGACCGCGGCGGCCGACCTGCGCACCTCGCCCGTGCGCCGCCGGTCCAGAACGAGACGGACGACGTCGTAGAGACCGAAACCGCCGAGGACGACCGCGAAGCCGAGGACGGGGGTGCCGCCGAGGGCGGCCAGCGGCAGGAAGACACCGTCCGCCTGGCCGAAGGCGATCTTGCCCCAGGGGAAGCCGCGGAAGGGGACGCGCGCGCGTGCCGCCTCGCCGGCGATCCACAGGGCCGCCGCCCACACCGGCCAGGCCGGCAGCTTCGAGACCTTGGCGACGCCGACACCGACCAGGGCGACGAAGACCGCCTCGATGGCCACCAGGGCGAGCCAGGGGCCGGGGCCGACCTCGACGCCGGTCCACACGAGGAGCGGCAGCAGGAAACCCAGGCCGAAGAGGTAGCCGAGGCCGAGGGCGGCCTTCCAGCTGCGGCCGCGCAGCACCCAGCCGAACACGGCGAAGGCCGGCAGGGCCAGCCACCACAGCGTGCGCGGCGGGAAGCTGATGTAGAGCAGCACTCCGGCGAGCGCCGCCGCGGCGGCGGGGAGGAGGCGCAGGAGCCGCGCGCGGCGCGAAACCGGCGCGGCCTGGGGCTCCAGCTGGTCGGGCTGGCCCACGGAAGTTGCGGTGACGGTCACTCGGGGAGTGTACGGCGGGTGACCTTTGGGCCGACAGCACGGTCCACGCGGGCCGCACCGTACGGCCCGCGGCTCCCGAGCGACCCCGGCACAGGACATCCACAAACCGCCCATCAGCCGTTACGGTGTGCCAGAGCTCCGCTCGCACAGGCGTCCGGAGTGGCACAGACGGGGGCGACCGGGTTCGGAGGGTCGGGTGGGGTCCACGGGTTCCACGGGGATGACGTCGGCGGCCGGGGCGGACGCCGACGGAGAGAGACGAAACGTTTCCGACGTCACGGGGGTGGCCGTACTCGGGGCCTGCGCCGCCTGGTCACTGGTCACCGCGGCGGTGCACGACGGACGGCCCGAGGGTGTGCTGCTCGCGGTGCTGGCCGTGGCCGCCGGGTACGCCGTGGGCCGGATCTGCGGGGTGCTGCTGCCGGTGGCCGCGCCCGGTGCCGCGGCACTGACCGGGCTCGTCCTGACGGTGGCCCTGCCGCGCCTGGCGCCGGGGCCCGAGATCGACGCGCCGCTCGGCCACGCGGGTGCCACGGCCGCGGTGCTGACGCTGTCGGCGGGTGCGGCGTGCTGCGCCGCCTGGGCGACGCCCGTGCCCGTGATGCGGCTCGGCCTGTGGCTGCTGGCCTGCGGTGTCGTGGTCGCGGGTGCCCTGCTGGGCTCGGCCACGGCGGTCGTGACCTGCTGTGCCGTCCTGCTGTGCTCGCTGGCCGCCGGCCGGATGCGCCACCGGGGGCCGGCCCTCATCGGCCTGGCCGCGTCCACGGCCCTGCTGACCGGTCTGACCTGGGCGGTCGCCGGGAACGCCCTGCCCTCAGGGCTCGCCGCGTCCCTGGAGGACCAGCTCACGTCCCGCCGGATCGGCCTGTGGCGTGACGCCCTGCGGCTGGCGCACGGCGACGCCGGTCTCGGCGTGGGGCCGGGCCGGTTCGGGGAGCTGAGTGCCACGGCGGCGCAGTCGACCCTGTCCGACGGCAAGCCGCACTCGGCGCCGCTGCAGCTGGCGGCGGAACAGGGTGTGCCGGGGGTGCTGCTTCTCGGCGCGGCCTTCTGCTGGGTGCTGTTCGCGCTGTGGCGCGCGCCTCGGCCCACGCCGGTCGTCCTCACGGCGGGTGCCGCGCTCACCGCTCTCGCGGCACTCACCGCCGTGGGCAACGCGCTGAGCTTCACCACGGTGTCGGTCGGCGCGGGCCTGCTGGCCGGCCTGGCGACGGCCCGGCCGCTCGCCGAGGAGCCGCCGTCCGGGGCACCGGCCGTGCCGGACCGGGAGCGCCACCGCGACCGGCGGACCGTCTGAGGTCAGTGCGCCGAGCCGGGCGTCCGCTCGCGCAGCCGGTCCCTGATCGCCTGTACGGCGGACTCGGCGTCGTCCACGGTGATCGTGAACGTATGGCCGTCCCACAGCCGCAGCACCACGCCCTCGCCGCGCCGTACGACGACGGCGGTGCCCTTCTCCGGCCGCCAGCGGTAGCCCCAGCCGCCCCAGTGGCGCGGGGTGACGTGCGGTTCGAACTCGGCCCCCGCGACATGGGCGAGCGGGATGTGGCGGCGCGGTACGCCGATATGGCCGCAGCGCACCTCCAGCGAGTCCTTGTCGAGCTTCAGGTCGACGTGGACGAAGGCCAGGGTGCCGAAGAGGACCAGCAGGCCGGCGGCGATGCAGCCGACGACGGACATGACGAGGGGGGCGGTGCCGGACGTCCAGGCGGAGTCGACGGCGAGCTCGATGCCGAGCGCCATGCAGGCGGCGCCGACCAGCGCGAGCAGCCACTGGAACCGGTTGGTGGCGCGGCCGGTCCACACATCGGAACGCGGGGTGTCCTCGTCGGAGTGCGGGGTGTCCTCGCCCTGGGGGTGAACGTGGGAGTGGTCCCTCATATACATGAGGTTACTCAGGTTTCGCTGCGCGGGTAGGGCGTCGCACAGGGTGACCGCGCCGAGCGGGCGGGGCCGGGACCGCGGGCGTACCGCCGGTGACCGTCGGTCACTGAACGGGGCTGACGGCCTGGAGCAGCCTGCCTTCCGCGTAGGCGAGCGCGGGCTGCGGGAGGCCGCCCTCGCGGCCGCTGAGCAGGACGGTGACGGAGCCGAGGCCGGCCGTCTCGGGCTCGGGGCGGGCGCCGACGCGCCGCAGGGCCTGGGCGGCGACGGCGCCGGCCGAGCCGTGCAGGACGAGCGGCGGCCGGCCGGGGCGCTGCACGGCGGCGCGGATGCGGTCGGCGACCAGCTCGTAGTGGGTGCAGCCCAGGACGACGGTCGTCACGTCCTCGGGGGTCAGCGCGGCGGCCGCGGCGACTGCGGTGGTGATCGCCGCCTCGTCGGCGTGCTCCACGGCCTCGGCCAGGCCCCAGCAGGGCACCTCGGCGACCGCGACCCCGTCGGCGAAGTCCTCGATGAGTCCGCGCTGGTAGGGGCTGCCGGTGGTGGCGGGGGTGGCCCAGATCGCGACGGGGCCGCCGCCGGCCGCGGCCGGCTTGATCGCGGGGACGGTGCCGATCACCGGGATGGCCGGTTCGAGCCGGGCGCGCAGGGTGGGCAGGGCGTGCACGGTCGCCGTGTTGCAGCCGACGATGAGAGCCTCGGGCCCGTGGGCGGCGGCGGCCTCGGCGACGGCCAGGGCGCGCGCGGTGAGATCCTGCGGGGTGCGCGGGCCCCAGGGCATGCCGTCGGGGTCGAGGGAGAGCACGAGATCGGCGTCGGGTCGCAGGCGCCGTACCGCGGCGGTGGCCGCCAGCAGGCCGATTCCGGAGTCCATGAGCGCGATCTTCACCCGGCCACCATAGACGATGTGCCCCTGCGGCCCGGCCGGGTGGGGCAGACTGCGCGGGTGAGCGCCGTCGTGTGGATCGCCGCCGTGTCCCTGGCCGCGTGGCTGTGGCTGTTGCTCTGTCAGGGCTTCTTCTGGCGCACGGACGTGCGGCTGCCGGCCCGGAGGGATCCGGCCGTGTGGCCGTCGGTGTGCGTCGTGGTCCCCGCGCGCGACGAGGCGGCGGTGCTGCCCGCGAGCCTGCCGTCGCTGCTCGCGCAGGACTATCCGGGGCGGGCGGAGATCTTCCTCGTCGACGACGGCAGCTCGGACGGCACCGGGGAGCTGGCCCGTTCGCTCGCGCGGCGACACGGCGGGCTGCCGCTGACCGTCGGCTCGCCGGGTGAGCCGCCGGCGGGCTGGACCGGGAAGCTGTGGGCGGTACGGCACGGCATCGCTCTGGCACGCGCGCGTGAGCCCGAGTACCTCCTCCTGACGGACGCGGACATCGCGCACGCGCCCGGCAGCCTGCGGGAGCTGGTGGCGGCGGCGCGCACCGGCGGCTTCGACGTGGTCTCGCAGATGGCACGGCTGCGGGTCGAGAGCCTGTGGGAGCGACTGGTCGTGCCGGCCTTCGTCTACTTCTTCGCGCAGCTGTACCCGTTCCGCCGGATCGGGCGGCGGCGCTCGCGGACGGCGGCGGCGGCGGGCGGCTGCGTCCTGCTGCGCGCGGAGGCGGCCGAGCGGGCGCGGATCCCGGACGCCATCCGGCACGCCGTCATCGACGACGTGGCGCTCGCGCGCGCGGTGAAGGGCGCGGGCGGTCACGTGTGGCTGGGGCTGGCCGACCGGGTGGACAGCGTGCGCCCCTACCCGCGCCTGCACGACCTGTGGCGGATGGTCTCGCGCAGCGCCTACGCGCAACTGCGCCACAACCCGCTGCTGCTGGCCGGTACGGTGCTCGGCCTCGCGCTGGTCTATCTGGTCCCGCCGCTGGCCCTGTTGACCGGGCTCGTCGCGGGCGGTACGGCCACGGCGGTGCTCGGCGGCCTTTCGTGGCTGGTGATGACGGGGACGTACCTGCCGATGCTCCGTTACTACCGGCAGCCGCTGTGGCTCGCGCCCCTGCTGCCGTTCACCGCGCTCCTCTATCTCCTGATGACGGTGGATTCGGCGGTGCAGCACCACCGGGGGCGGGGCGCGGCCTGGAAGGGCCGCACCTACGCCCGTCCGGACGCCGTGAGCGACGAGGGCTGAGTTCCCCAGGCGGCTATTTTCGGCCCGGCGTCCAGTTCATGCCCCACCCGTAGGCGTGGTCGACGGTCCGCTGCGGGCTGACCCCGCGTTCCGGCACGAGGTAGCGGGCCTCGCGCTGGACGATCAGGTCGCCGCCGTTGTTGGTGATCAGGGCGAGGGCGCACACGGTCGAGGGGACGGTGCACTCGTCCAGGGAGAAGTCGACCGCGGCGCCGAACTGGGGTTGCAGGGTGACCGTGGCGTGCAGGTCGGCGAAGGAGCGGGCGCCTTCGTAGACGGTCACGAAGACGAGGATGCGCCGGAAGTCGTTCCTGTGGTCGAGGTTGATGGTGAGGTTCTCGCCGTCGGCGAGGGCCCCCGTGCGGTCGTCGCCGTCGAGGTGGATGTACGGCGGCCGGTGCAGGGCGCCGAAGGCGTTGCCGAGGGACTGGACGACGCCCTTGCGGCCGTCGGCGAGTTCGAACAGGGCGCACAGGTCGAGGTCGAGGTCGTTGTGGAGCGCGACCGCGCGGCCGTGTTTGCCGCCCCATCCCGAGAACTGCTTGCGCACCTCCCAGTTGAGGTTCACGCGCATGACGCCCGAGGTGCCGCCCTGTTTGGTGAGCGACACGGCGGGGGCGGCCTTGGTGAGCGTCACCTTGGTCAGCCGGACCGGTGTGGTGGGCGGGGCCGGCGGCGGGGGCGGCGGGGTGTGGTGGACGGGCGGCACGGTGACCGGCAGTGCGGGCACGGTCGGCTGGACGGACAGGGGCGGCGGGGGCGGGGCCTGGGGAACCGGCGGTTGAGCCGCGCGCTGCGGCTCGTCCACGGTGATGCCGAAGTCCGTGGCCAGCCCTTCCAGTCCGCTGCCGTACCCCTGCCCGACGGCACGGAACTTCCACGAGCCCTGGCGGCGGTAGAACTCCCCCAGCACGAAGGCCGTCTCCACCGTGGCTCCGGTGCTGTCGAAGCGCGCGGCGACGGTGTCCCGCGCCGCCTCCCGCACCTCGATGTAGAGGCCGGGCAGCTGGGCGAAGGTGCCGCCGTCGGCCGAGGCGGCGAGGACGATCGTCTCGATCGCGGGCTCGACGCGCGCGAGGTCGACGACGAGGGTGTCGGTCACCCGGTCGCCGGTGGCGCGCTTGCCCTCGTGGCGGACCGCCCCGGAGGAGTGCGCCGGCTGGTTGTAGAAGACGAAGTCCGCGTCCGAGCGGACCTTTCCGCCCGCGAGCAGCAGTGCCGAGGCGTCCACGTCGGGCACCCCCGGTCCCGGGCGCCAGCCCAGTTCGACCCGTAGCGCCGTCGTCGGCACCGGCGTGTTGGAACCTTTCGGCATCGACATGTCCGCCCCCCTCGCGTCTCCGTCCACCGGGCCGTGCCCGGGACCTTTCGGGTTGTCTGCCGCTCAACCTATTCCCGGGGACGGGGAAGGCCCAGAAGGGACGCGGGGACCCGCCTCACCGACCCGCCGGTAACCCCCTCGGAACTCGGCTTTTACACGATCACAGCGATGTCCGCCGCCCCTTTTTGCCGAGTTCGCTCGCATTGGGGATCCGAGGTCACGGCGGACACGGAAAACAACCCTCTTATCGGTCTCCCCAACCAGCACATCGTGGGCTTACCTTATGTGCCATGACCTCCCCCCGCTCCACCTATGGCGGTTACTACTCCGCCTTCCCGGACACCCCGATCTACGACTCGCTCGTGGCCGAGCGGGGCACCCCGCAGATCGCCCCGATCCGGGTCCCCGCCGCCTACGACATGCCGGGCAGCAGCCTGCCCGCGCTGCCGTCGGCGCTGCCCGCCCTCCCGGCGGCCCCGGTCCAGGCGTCCTACGGCTATCCGCAGGCGCAGCAGCCCGCGCCGCTGCAGCAGGCGCCCGCGGCCTACATCCCGCCGCAGGCGACCGCACCGCGCGGCTACCCGGGTCCGCAGCCCCAGCAGCCGCGACCGGCCGCGCCGGGCATGGGGTACGAGGCGATGCGCCCCGCCGCTCCCCGGCCGGCCGCGCCCCAGTACCAGGATCCGTACAACAACCAGCAGTACCGCGGCTACTGAGCCCACCCGGGGCTGTCACTGCCACCTGGCAGGATGACCCCATGGGGAATGCGGAACTGCTGTCGATTCACATCCATCCGGTCAAGGCGTTCCGGGGCCAGGCGCCCCGGGAGGCCGTCGTGGAGCCCTGGGGGCTGGCCGGAGACCGACGCTGGGCGCTGATCGACGACGGGGGAAAGGTCGTCACGCAACGCCAGCAACCGCGCCTCGCACTGGCCGCCGCCGAGCTTCTGCCCGGCGGCGGCCTCCGGCTGTCCGCGCCGGGACTGGAGCCGCTGACCGTGGCGGTACCCGATCAGGTGGGCACGGTCTCGCTGGACGTCTTCGGCGACAAGGTGGAGGGGGTCCTCGCCGACGGCGCGGCGAACGACTGGTGCAGCGCCTATCTCGGCGCCCGCATACGTCTGGTGCACATGGACGACCCCGCGACACGCCGGCCCGTCGATCCGCAGTACGCGCTGCCCGGCGAGACCGTCACCTTCGCGGACGGCTATCCGCTGCTGGTCACCACCGTCGCCTCGCTGGACGCCCTCAACTCCCTGATCGCCGAAGGGGACCACGCCGCCGACGGCCCGTTGCCGATGAACCGTTTCCGGCCGAACCTGGTGGTGGCGGGCACCGAACCCTGGGCCGAGGACGGCTGGTCGCGCCTGGAGGTCGGCGAGGTCGCCTTCCGCGTCGCCAAGATGTGCGGCCGGTGCGTGGTGACGACCACCGACCAGGTGACCGCCGGACGCGGCAGGGAACCCCTGCACACGCTGGGCCGTCACCGTCGCATCGGCGGCAAGCTGGTCTTCGGACAGAACCTGGTGCCCCTCACCCGCGGGACCGTCCGGGTGGGCGATCCGGTGCGTGTGATCGAGTAGATCCGGCCGCGTTCGGCGCGGACGCCGGATGCGGGAACCGCCCCCGGCTCCTGAAGCGTTGGACGTCATGAGAAGTTCATGAGAGGTCCCGGCGCGGGTGATTTCGCTCTCTCTTGGTCCGGACTCGCGCGTGAACGGCTCCGGCGGGGGTTATCACGGAGCGGGAAGGGGGTGCGGGACAGTGCGAGCGATCGGTGGCATCTGGCGCTGGCGGCACAATCCGCTGCGCCGCGGGACGGATCTGGCCGAGGCATGGGTGGCGCTGGCTGCGCTGCTGCTGATCCTCCTCGTCGCGCCCGTCGTGGGCTCCCTGACCGGCACCCTCGCCCAGGAAGCCCTGCAGCAGTCGGTCCGCGAGCAGCGGCAGTCCCGCCACGAGGTCACGGCCACCGTCGTACGGAAGGTGGACGGCGCGCCGCTGGAGGCCGACCCCGAGGCGGCCTCCGGGCGGGACGCCCGCAGCCGGGTCCTCGCCGACTGGACCGCCCCGGACGGCACCGTCCGGCACGGCACGGTCCTCGCGAGCCTGAAGACCCCTCACCGCGGCGACCACTTCGCGATATGGACGGACGCGCACGGGCGTCTGGTGGCCCGTCCGCTGGACTCCGCCACCGCCACGACACACGCGGTGCTCGCCGGATTCGGCGCGGCTCTGCTGACCGCCGGCGTGGTCGAGGGCGCGCGGCGGCTGATCGTCTGGCGCATGGTCCGCCGCCGGTACGCCCGTTGGGACCAGGCCTGGGACCGCGCGGGCCCGGACTGGGGCCGTACAGGTACGGGCAGCTGACCTCGTTCGGTCAGTGGTCAACCCACCGCCCGCGCGCACGCTACGGTGGTCCGGCCGGATGGTGCATGATTCGGCATCAAACCCGCGTACGACGAGGTGGGGGCACAGCAACGCCATGGCACAGGGCACGGTCCAGGTGACGCACACCGGCACGTCGAGGTGGCGGCGCCGCACGGGTGAGTACGCATCGCTCGCCGCCGCCCTGGAGGCCGCGGCCGAGGGCGACGTCCTCACCATCGCTCCCGGCACCTACCGGGAAAACCTCGTCGTGCAGCGGTCGGTGACCCTGCGCGGCCCGGAGGGCTCCCCCGGGTCCGTGCGGATCGCGCCCGCGGACGGGGTGCCGCTGACGGTGCGCGCGTCGGCGGTGGTGCAGGACCTGCACGTGGAGGGCCAGGACGCGGCCGCGCCGGCGGTGCTCGTCGAGGACGGCACGCCGGAACTGCTGGACATGCGGATCGTCACGCGGTCCGCCGCGGGCATCGAGGTGCGCGGCAGCGCCCGTCCGACGGTCCGGCGGTGCACGGTCGACAATCCCGCGGGCATCGGCATCGCCGTGGTCGACGGCGGCGGCGGTGTCTTCGAGGAGTGCGAGGTCGTCGCGGCCGGGCAGGCGGGCGTCGCGGTACGCGGGGGCGCGCATCCCCGCCTCGAGCGCTGCCGGGTGCACCACGCCTCCGGCACCGGCCTGAGCGCCACCGGTGACAACTCCGGGCTGGAAGCGGTGGGTTGTGAGATCTACGAGGTCCGCGGCAGTGGGGTGCACATCACCGCCCGGGCCACCGCCCACCTCACGGACTGCGCCGTGCACCGCACCACCGCCGACGGTGTCACGCTCGACACGGACGCGGTGCTCACGCTGGCCGACTGCCGTATCCACGACATCCCGGAGAACGCGATCGACCTGCGCTCCCGCTCCGTCCTGACGCTGACGCGGACGACGGTGCGTCAGTTCGGGCGCAACGGGCTGTCGGTGTGGGACCCGGGCACCCGGGTGGACGCCAACCAGTGCGAGATCTTCGACAGCACCGGCGACTACCCGGCGGTCTGGGTCAGCGACGGCGCCACCGCCGTGCTCGACTCCTGCCGGGTGCACGACGTACCGGACGCGCTGTTCGTCCTCGACCGCGGCTCACGCGCGGACGTCATCGACAGCGACCTGTCGCAGGTGCGCAACACGGCCGTGTCGGTGAGCGACGGCGCGACCGCCCAGCTCGACGACTGCCGGATCCGGGACGCGGCGACCGGCGCCTGGTTCCGCGACCACGGCAGCGGCGGCACGCTCAACAACTGCACCGTGGAAACCGTCCAGACCGGAGTGATCGTCACCAAGGGCGCCGACCCCACCGTGGAGCGCTGCACGATCGACTCCCCCGCCGAGGCGGGCTTCTACGTCTCCGCGGACGGCCGCGGCAGCTTCCTCGACTGCCGGGTGAACGACAGCGGCGGCTACGGCTTCCACGTGATAGACGGCTGCCGTACGACGCTGCGCAGATGCCGTACCGAACGCTGCGCGCGCGGGGGGTACGAGTTCGCGGACGCCGGGGCCGACGGAGCGCCCGGTTCGGGGCCCGTGGTCGAGGACTGCGCCAGCGACGAGAGCGCGGGGGTGCGTACTCCCGCCGCGCGGGAAACGGCCGTGCAGACGGCCGTCCCGTCGGCGGGGCTGCTCGGCCCGATCCCCGAGCAGCGGATGACCGTGCCGGAGCCCCCGTCGGGCGTGGCCGAGCCGGAGACGTCGGTGCGGACGTCGAAGGACGTGCTGGGCGAACTCGACGCGCTGGTGGGCCTGGAGAGCGTCAAGCGCGAGGTGCGGGCGCTGACCGACATGATCGAGGTGGGCCGGCGGCGCCTGCGGGCGGGTCTGAAGGCGGCCTCGGTCAAGCGCCATCTGGTCTTCACCGGGTCCCCCGGCACCGGCAAGACGACGGTCGCGCGCCTCTACGGCGAGATCCTCGCCGCCTTGGACGTACTGGAGAAGGGCCATCTCGTCGAGGTGTCCCGCGTCGATCTCGTCGGAGAGCACATCGGCTCCACCGCCATCCGCACGCAGGAGGCCTTCCAGCGGGCGCACGGCGGTGTGCTGTTCATCGACGAGGCGTACGCGCTGTCGCCGGAGGACGCGGGGCGGGACTTCGGCAAGGAGGCCATCGACACCCTCGTGAAGCTGATGGAGGATCACCGGGACTCCGTGGTCGTGATCGTCGCGGGCTACACGGCCGAGATGGAGCGCTTCCTGACGGTCAACCCGGGTGTGGCGTCCCGTTTCTCACGGACCATCACCTTCGGTGACTACGGCCCCGAGGAACTGCTGCGGATCGTGGAGCAGCAGGCCGAGGAGCACGAGTACCGGCTGGCGGCGGGGACCGCGGAGGCCTTGCTGAAGTACTTCACGGAGATCCCCAAGGGCGCCGCCTTCGGCAACGGACGCACGGCACGCCAGACGTTCGAGGCGATGGTGGAACGGCACGCGAGCCGGGTCGCCCAGCTCGCGGAGCCCAGCACCGACGACCTGACCCTGCTGTTCGCGGAGGACCTGCCCGAGCTGCCCTGACCCGGTCAGGCGCGCCGCACGGGCACCTCCGGGTGCAGCCGGGCCAGGAGCCGTCCGCGTTCCTCTGCGAAGGCCGGGTCGGCCTGGTAGTCGGAGTGGCCCAGGATGGGGGCGGGCAGCGGGTGCTCCTCGGTGCGGCCGTACGCCAGGGGGTCCGAGAGGGGTGCGCGGTCCACCTCGGGGCCGCAGTCGTCGCCGGACAGGCGCACGGGGCCGCCGATGGGGTCGGTAAGCCGGTACAGGTTGCGCCAGCAGTCGATGTCCTGGTGGAGGGCGACGAGCGCGGCCGGGCCGAAGTGGGCCGGGAACCAGCGGCCGTAGAGGCGCTCGATCGGGGAGCCGTAGGTGAGCAGGGCGACCCGTCTGCGGTCGGAGGGGCGCAGCTGCCAGGCGGCGGCCGCGGCGAGGACGCTGCCCTGGGAGTGCCCGGAGATGACGAGGCGGCCGCCGGTGGCCCGGGTCCAGGTGGACATCCGCCAGGTCAGGTCGGGCACCGCGCGCTCGGCGTAGCAGGGCGGCGCGAAGGGGTGGGCGGCGCGCGGCCAGAACGTGCCCACGTCCCAGAGGATGCCGATGGTGCGTCGCGCGGAGGCGTCCTTGTAGGCGCGCCGGCCCCAGGTGACGAAGAGGAGAAAGCCCAGGCCGATCAGCCAGGAGCCGAGCGCCTGTCCGGCCTGGGCGGCGCCCTGCACGAAGGGTCCGGCGCCCTGTGTGGCCCGCACCGGCGTCTTCCCGGTGCCGAAGGCTCCGGCGAGGGCGCCCGCGCCCAGGAGCAGGGTCGTCGTGGAGGTGACGGCGACGACGAGGGGGCCGCGGTCGGTGAGCGTGGCCATCGACCGCGCGCGGGCGATACGGCCGGTGCGGGCGGGGTCGCCGGGGTCGGCGTCGTACTCCCGGGCCACCGCCACGCGTTCGGCCCGGGTCAGCAGCCAGGTCCGCCGGCCGAGGAGCCCGCCCAGCGCGAGCAGGACGAGGAGCAGCACGGGAATCACGGACGCCTGCCAAGTCAGCAGCACCGGCGGGCCGTCGAGGAAGGTCCCGGTGCCGTCCAGCCAGTCCGAGACCCGCTGTGACACGCCGCCGGACATGACCCCGCCCAGGGCGCAGCCCAGCATCGCCACCGCGGGCCCCCCGAGCCCCCCGAGCGCGGCCCGCGCCCCGCCCGGACCACCCGCACCCGACCGCCCCGCGCTCCCGCCCCCGCCGTCGCCCGGACTCCGCAGAGCGGCCCGCGCCTTCGCCCCGGCGCCGCCCTCCCCCGTCTCACCTGGGGCGGACCACCCCTTGCCCTCGCCGCCGGCCTCCCCCGAGCCCGGCGGACCCGACCGCGCCTCGGCCGCCGCGGGCCCCGGCCCCGTGCTGCCGCGCGCAGCCGACCGTGACTGCGGGTGGGCGTCGCTCTCCCCCGTTTCTCGGGGCGAGGGCCGGGGGCTCGGCAGGGCGGTTGTCTCGGTGGGGGTGTCGGTCGGCAGGGCGATCGCCACGCCGAGGACGTCGACGAGGGTGTCCGGGGCCGGTGGCGTCCGGTGGCGCTGGTCGTGGGCGAGCGGGTCGCCGGAGCCGCGCGGCCGCGTCGGCACGGCGGTGTCGTGGGAGTCGCCGCGGGGCGTGGGCTCTCCCTTGGGCCCCTTGTGCAGCACGTGGGCCACGACGGTCAGGGCGATCACCAGCGCCCCCTGGGCCAGGGCGATCCCGCCGAAGGTCGCGTCGCCCGGGAGGCGGCCGGAGGACTGCCAGCCCGGGCGGTGCCAGCCGGCGTACACCAGGGTGAGGGTGAGGAGGACGAGGGCGGTGAGGGGCAGGCGGCGGACCAGTTGGGCGTCGAGACGGCGGTCGAGGCGGTGCTCGCTGCGGCCGCGCCGGCACACCACCCAGACCACGGCGAGCGCGCCGGCCGCCAGGGACACCTCCAGCAGGCGGCCGAGCGCGTCCAGGACGGGCGGGCCGCCGGGACGGTGGTCCTCGCGCGCCGCCGCCGTGCCGACCGCCGCGGCGACCGTGAGCAGGCTGGCCGCGGTGTGGCCGGTGCGGAGGCGGGCCACGAGGCGACGGCCGTACCAGAAGCCGGGGCGGCTCAGCGCGGTGTGGGCGGGGCCGTTCCGGGGCTCGGGGTCGCGGTCGAGCGGCTCCTGGGACTCGTACGCCCGCCAGGTGCGGTGGGAGAGGTACCAGAGGAGGCCGGTCAGGGCGGTCGGGACCAGGGCCGCGAGGGCGAGACGGCGGCCCGGCGGGCTCCACCAGCCGCCGTGGGAGACCGTGGGTGACAGAAAGCCCAGCCAGGAGTGGCGTGCGGCGCACGCGTGCGTGCCCGCACACTGCCAGGCCGTGAGGTCGAGGGCGACCTCGCAGGCCGCGGCGACGAGCAGGACGGTCAGGCTCAGGCCCGCGAGCCGGACGAGCAGCCCGTACAGACGGACCGCGCGGGTGCCCTCGCGGGCGGCGGGGCGCATCCAGTGGGCGAGGTTCACGACCATGAACGGCAGCAGCAACAGCCACAGGGCGCGGGTGCCGTTGCCGGAGGTCAGGTTGGACCAGACGTAGGCCTCCGGGACCGGCCGCCCGCCGTGGTCGGGGACCGTCGTGGTGGCGTCGGCCGCCGGGGCGTCCGCGTCGGCGTCCTCGGCGCGCCGGTGGACCGCGGCCGTGTCGTCGCCGGTGATCCGCACCGTGCGCGGATCGTTCAACATCTTCTCGGGCGTGGCGCCGCCGACGCCGTGGACGAGGAGTTCCAGGGCCGCGCTGCCCGCAGAGGAACGTTCCACTGTTCGCACTTCCCCCATGACACGCCGCTTACATGTCTCCGTGCGGGCACAGGATCTCCGCTCCGGAGGGCGTCTACACCTCCGGGCCCGGAATCTCCCCCGTCCGTGTGACCGGCGGAGAGCATGAACCGTCGATGGCATGCACGCGTCGGGGTGATGGCACACTGCGGGGCCGGTCGTGCGAGGATGGGACGCCCACGCACCGCGGCCGGGAAGAATACTCTCGTCTCAGCAGGTGAGCGGGCCTGTCGACCCGTTTGAGGAAAGGACCGGAGCGTACGTGAGCGAGAATCAGAACCTCCTCGCGGAGCAGCGCCGCGCCCTGATCCTGGACGAGGTTCGTCGCCGGGGCGGTGTCCGGGTCAACGAGCTGACCCGGAAGCTCGGCGTGTCGGACATGACGGTCCGCCGCGATCTGGACGCGCTGGCCCGGCAGGGCATGCTGGAGAAGGTGCACGGCGGCGCGGTCCCGGTGGTCGAGGCGAGCACGCACGAGCCGGGTTTCGAGGCGAAGTCGGGTCTGGAGCTGACCGCCAAGGAGGACATCGCGCGGGCCGCCGCGGAGCTGGTCTCCCCGGGCAGCGCGATCGCGCTGTCGGGCGGTACGACGACGTACGCGCTGGCGCACCAGCTGGTGGAGGTGCAGGACCTGACCGTGGTGACGAACTCGGTGCGGGTGGCCGACGTCTTCCACATGGCGCAGCGCACCTCGGGCCCCCGGCAGGGCGCGGCCACGGTCGTGCTGACCGGCGGGGTGCGCACCCCGTCCGACTCACTGGTGGGACCGGTCGCCGACCAGGCCATCGCGGCGCTCCACTTCGACCTGCTCTTCCTCGGTGTGCACGGGATATCGGCCGAGGCGGGCCTGTCGACGCCGAACCTGGCGGAGGCCGAGACCAACCGGCGCCTCGTGCAGTCGGCGCGCCGGGTCGTGGTCGTCGCCGACCACACCAAGTGGGGTGTAGTGGGCCTGAGTTCGTTCGCGGCCCTGGAGCAGGTCGACACCCTGGTCACGGACTCCGGACTGCCCGGCGCGGCCCGCGCGGAGATCTCCGAACATCTGCGCCGGCTGGTGGTGGCCGGGGAGGACGACGCGGGGGAAGACATCTGACGGGGTGACGGCTAGGGTGACGCAACCGTCGAGCGAGGGGGTTGGCGTCGCCATGGTTCGTCGTCTGCGTGCCGAAGGGCTCGACTTCGTGAGGACCGCTCCCGTGCGGCTGGTCTTCTCGCGGGAGGTCTCCGCCTCGCCGGAACGGGTCTTCCACGCGCTGGCCTCGGACGTCTCCGGCTGGGCCGAGTGGTTCCCCGCCGTCACCTCCGCCGTGCCGCTGGACGAAGGGGCGGGGCGGGACGTACGGCTGTGGGGCGGTGCCCGGTTCCGGGAGACGGTGCTCGCGGCGAAGGAGCCGGAGGTGTACGCCTACCGGGTGGACGTCACCAACGCGCCGGGGGTCCGGGCCCTGGTCGAGGAGTGGCGACTCGCTCCGGCCGGGGCCGGGACCCGGGTGCGCTGGACGTTCGCCGCGGACGGGCCCGCGCCGGTGCGGGGTGCGCTGCGGCTGGCGAGGCCGGGGCTGGGGCGCTCCTTCCGGGACGCGGTGACCCGGCTGGACCGGCGGCTCACCACACCGTCGTAGGAGGCCACGGCCCCGCGTGGCGCGGCGGTCCCGCCGGGCTCACTCCGGCCACACGCCGGTCGTCAGCAGCGACTTGAGCGCGGCCGTGTAGGGGGCGATGTCCAGGCCCTGTGCGGCCAGCCAGGTGTCGGAGTAGTACTTGTCGAGGTAGCGGTCGCCGGGGTCGCACAGCAGGGTGACCACGCTGCCGCGCCGGCCGTCGGCGACCATCTCGGCGGCGAGTTTGAGGGCGCTCCACAGTCCGGTGCCCGTGGAGCCGCCCGCCTTGCGGCCGATCGCCTGCTCCAGGGCCCGTACGGCCGCCACGCTGGCCGCGTCCGGGACCTTCATCATCCGGTCGACGGCGCCCGGCACGAAACTCGGCTCCATGCGCGGCCGGCCGATGCCCTCGATGCGCGAGCCGCAGTCGCAGGTGACGTCCGGATCGCCGGTGGTCCAGCCCTCGAAGAAACAGGAGTTCTCGGGGTCGGCGACGCAGATGCGCGTGTCGCGCTGGGTGTAGTGGACGTAGCGGGCGAGGGTCGCCGAGGTGCCGCCGGTGCCGGCCGTGGCGACGATCCATGCGGGCTCCGGGAACCGCTCCAACTCCAGCTGGCGGAAGATGGATTCGGCGATGTTGTTGTTCCCGCGCCAGTCCGTGGCCCGTTCGGCGTAGGTGAACTGGTCCATGTAGTGGCCGCCGGTGTCCGCCGCGAGGCGGGCCGACTCCTCGTACATCGTGCGCGGGTCGTCGACGAAGTGGCACCGGCCGCCGTGGAACTCGATGAGGCGGATCTTCTCCGCGCTCGTCGTGCGCGGCATGACCGCGATGAAGGGCACGCCGATCAGCTTGGCGAAGTACGCCTCGGACACGGCCGTCGAGCCGCTGGACGCCTCGATCACGGGGCGGTCCGGCCGGATCCAGCCATTGCACAGGGCGTAGAGGAACAGCGAGCGGGCGAGGCGGTGCTTGAGGCTGCCGGTGGGGTGGGTCGACTCGTCCTTGAGGTAGAGGTCGATGCCCCAGCTGTCCGGGAGCGGGAAGCGCAGCAGATGGGTGTCGGCCGAGCGGTTGGCGTCGGCCTGGACCTTGCGGACGGCTTCTTTCAGCCAGTCGCGGTAGAAGGCGTCGCTGCGGTCGACGTCGAGGGTGGCGCCGGGCCGGGTCTGCTGGGGGGTGGTCACGGCAGGAGCTCCTTACACGCTTCACGCCGAGGGCGTCCGGCGCGGTCGGCACACCGATCATAAGCACCTTGCGCACCGCTTCTCACCTGCATAAACACCACTTTGGGGGCCTCAAAGGCGGTCCTGGGGAGCGGACACGCGCACATGGGGGGCGCATTCGCGCGAGTGCTCCTGAAGACCCGCACCGGCGTGTCATACGTACTGGTGCTCGACGCCGGGCGCGGGCAGACTGCACCGGGCGGGGCGGAGCTCCGGGACGGGGCGGGCAGCCCTGGACGTGAGGCGGACCCCGGACGGGGGCGCACACTGGGCCACGGACACCACGATTTCGCTCACACGAGTGTGACCGCAAGGGGGCGGGGAGGCATGGCGGAGCCGGAGTTCACGGCGACGGGCGTGCGGATCGGGAAGAGACTGCGTTCGCTCACCCGGGCCGGGCAGGTCCGGATCAGCGGGGGCAGGCTGGAGCTGCTCACCAGCTACGGCAGCGAGATCGACAGCGCGCCGGTGCAGGCGGTCCGCGCCTCCAAGCCGTGGTTCGTCCCGGAGGACCGGGCGCTGGCCGACCTCAACGGCAACCGATATCTGCTGACGCTGGGGGATCACGACCCCGCGCCGGGCGAGGCCGGGCCGCCCGCGGCGCGCCGGTTCGTCGAGGCCGTACGGAAGGCCGCGGGCCGTCACCGCTGAACCACCGCGAGTTGCGCAGGCGGACCCCCTGAGTCACGCTGTTCTCACGTCACTCTGGGTTTACCGGCGATAACGCTGCGAACCAGCCCGCCGGCCACCGCAGCAGGCGGCCGCCTTGCGCAGCAGCTCTGCTCGTTCGATCCGAACTCCGTGTTCTTCCGGACCTCAGTCGGGGAGTCGCAGCCGTGATCAGCAACCCAAGCAGGCACTGCACGGTGGAGCTCCAAGCCCTGCCGTCGCGGATCGGCCAGGTCCGCAGAATCGTATCGGCGCAGTTGCGCTACTGGCATCTGGACGCCCTCATAGACCGGGCCGCGCTCGGTGTGACGGAGCTGTTGACCAACGTCCACCTGCACGCCCAGCCCGACAAGATGTGCGTCGTGGAGATGGAGCTGCTGCTCGACCGGCTCACCGTCTCCGTACGCGACCACGATCCGCGGCTCCCGGTGGTGGGAGACGTCAGGACCACCGCGGCGCTGTCCACCTGCGGGCGCGGGCTCGCCATGGTGGCCGCGGTGAGCGAGAGCTGGGGCGCGCGGCCGGACGGCGAGTCCGGCAAGGTCGTCTGGTTCACGCTGCCCGCGCGTGCCGCCGCCCCGGAGAGGTCGGCGCGTCCGCCGCGCCGCACACCCCGCGAACAGGTCGCGCCGCGGTTCGCGGAGGTCGTCTCCGTCGATGCGCACCGGCCCGCCCCTGCCCCCGCCCGGTCCGCCGTCGTCGGCTGACCGGGCGGTGACCCGCCGGTGAGACCCCGTCGGGGTCGCCCGGCCGCGATGGCCCGCAGCACGTCCGGCGGGCCGTCGCGCCGGGCCGCGGGCCGACCCGGACCACCTCCCGGCGAGCCGTGGACCGCGGCCGCGAGCGGGCCCGACCTCACGACCGCCGGCGGCCCGAGTGCGCGGGACGAGCGCCGACGGGCGGTCGGGGGCGGTCGGGGGCGTCATGCCGGGCCGCCCCTGCGGCCGAACTCCTCGTCCAGCACGGACAGTCGGCGCCAGTACTCGTCCTCGTCTATCTCGCCGGAGGCGAAGCGCCGGCCGAGGACGGCGAGGGGGGAGTCGGCGGCGGGACGCTCCACGGCGGTGCGGACACCGCGGGGGCCGCGCCACGCGGTGCCGCGCAGCAGCGTGACGACGCCGACGACGACGGCCGCCCAGATCAGCGGGAGGAACAGGATCCAGGGGCCGGGGCCGCCGCCGTCCCAGTGCGCCAGGGTGTTCATCTCGGGTCATCTCCTCGGTGAGGCTCTCGTGGGTGCGATGCCTCGAGCGTCCCGCCGGGAGGGGGTCCGGGTCGTCGTACGGCCAGCGGCGGTGCGTGTACCTCGCGGGGAGTACGCGCGCGTGCGCCGGGTGCTCCTCTCGTCGAAAGCCGACGCGACCCGTTCGAGCGGGTGGCAAGGGGCTTCGCGGACTCGACTTCTGTAACTACTAGTATGTACAGTCGCTTCATGAGCACGTCGGAGCGACTGATCGAGTCCACCCGGGAGCTGCTGTGGGAGCGCGGATACGTGGGCACCAGCCCCAAGGCGATCCTGGAGCGTGCGGGCGCCGGGCAGGGCAGCATGTACCACCACTTCAAGGGCAAGCCGGATCTCGCCCTGGCCGCGATCCGGCGGACGGCCGAGGAGATGCGGGCCACCGCCGCGGCGGTGCTCGACGGGCCGGGCACCCCCTACGACCGCATCCGGGCGTATCTCACGCGCGAGCGTGACGTGCTGCGCGGCTGCCCGGTCGGCCGGCTGACGATGGACCCGGACGTCATCGCGAGCGACGAGCTGCGCGAACCGGTCGACGAGACGATCGACTGGCTCCGGGAACGGCTCGCCCACCTCGTCGAAGAAGGCCGGGAACAGGGCCAGTTCGCACCCGGGCTGGACGGCGAGGAGATCGCCGCGACGATCGTCGCGACCGTGCAGGGCGGGTACGTCCTGGCCCGGGCCTCCGGTTCCCCCGCCGCCTTCGACGCGGGAGTGCGGGGACTGCTCGCACTCCTCTCCCCCCGCCCCTAGGAGCCCCCGTGCACATCACCCGACAGCGTCCCGACACCCTGCAGGGCCCGCCGGAGAACTTCACCGGCACGGTCTGGCTCGACGAGATCGCCGCCCCTGCCGCCCCGTCCCGGCTGCGGATGTTCAACGTCCACTTCGCGCCGGGCGCGCGCACCGCCTGGCACCGGCATCCGCACGGCCAGGTACTGCACGTCCTGGAGGGCGAGGGGCTGGTGCAGCGCGAGGGCGGCGCGGTGGAGCCGGTCCGGGCGGGTGACACCGTGTGGATCGAACCGGGCGAGCGCCACTGGCACGGCGCCGGACCGCGCACCTTCATGACCCATCTCGCGGTCGTCGAGGCCGCGGAGGACGGCACGACCACCGACTGGGACGCGCTCGTCGACCCGCACGACCACCCCACCGCCTGAGGAGGCCCGGTGCACGCCATGCAGTACGAGCTGACCCTGCCCGCCGACTACGACACGGGCATCGTCCACGCGCGCGTGTCCCGCGTCGGGCACCTCCTCGACGACTGGGCGGGCCTGGGCCTGAAGGCGTACCTGCTGCGGGAGCGCGGGACGCACGGCTCGCCGGTCAACCAGTACGCGCCGTTCTACCTCTGGAACACCGTGGAGGGCATGAACGCCTTCCTCTGGGGCGGCGGCTTCCAGGGGCTGAGCGAGGACTTCGGACGGCCGGCCGCGCGGCAGTGGACCGGTCTGGCGTACGAGGAAGGGGTCGCCGCCGATTCCGCCGCCCGGTTCGCCGTACGGCTGCGGCGGCCGGTGCCGGACGGGGTGGTGCTCGGCGAAGCCGCCGGGGAAGCGGTGGCGGAGGCCGGGCGGCTGGCGCGGGAGGACGGGGCGGTGGTCGCGGCGGCCGCCGTGGACACCGGTCGCTGGGAGACCGTGCACTTCTCACTGTGGGAGCACGACACTCCGAAGGCCGACGGGGACCTGTTCCAGGTGCTGCACCTGTCGGCGCCGGGGCGGGCCGCCCTGCCGCGGGGCCGTCAGTGGTGACGGCCGTACGGACGGTGCTCGGGGACATACCCCCCGAGCTCCTCGGTGTGTGCGACGCCCACGACCATCTCTTTCTCAGCACTCCCCTGCTGGCCGGCCAGGAGCTGCGCAGCCCGCACGACGCGCGGGCCGAACTGGCGGCGTTCCGCGGGCTGGGCGGGACCGCCGTGGCGCAGTGGACGCCGTACGGTCTCGGGCGGCGCGCCGCCGATCTGCCCCGGCTGTCGGAGGAGGCCGGGGTCCACGTGGTGGCCGCGACCGGGCTGCACCAGGGCGCGCACTACGACGAGGCGACGCTCGACGGACTGCGCGGACGGCTCGCCGAGGTGTTCGTGGCCGAACTGACCCGGGGCATCGGCACGTCGGGGGTGCGTGCCGGGTTCGTCAAGGTCGCGGGCGACTTCCACGGCATCGGGGCGCACACCCGCTGGACGATGACCGCGGCGGCCGAGGCGCACCATGCGACCGGCGCGCCCGTCGCCGTCCACCTGGAGCTCGGCACCGCCGCGCTCGACGTGCTCGACCTGCTGTGCGGGGAGCTGGGCGTACCGCCGCACCGGGTGATCATCGGTCACCTCAACCGCTCCCCCGACGGCGTGACGCACCGTCAGGTGGCGCAGCAGGGTGCCTATCTGGCCTTCGACGGGCCGTCCCGCACCCACCACGCCACCGACTGGCGGATGCCGGACGCCGTGCGGGACCTGGTGGAGGCCGGGTTCGGCGACCGGCTGCTGCTGGGCGGTGACACCACGATCCCGGCCGCCCGGGGCGTCGGCGGCGGCCCCGGGATGCCGTATCTGCTGGGCCGGCTCCGGCAGCGGCTGGTGCTCGCCGTGGGCGAGGAGCCGGTGACCCGGATCCTGACGGAGAACCCGGCGCGCGCCTTCGGTACGCAGTGGCGCTGAGGGCCGGGCACGGGCGGTGGCCCGATCGTGTCGGACCTTGTCCCGTGCGCGCCCTGTCGACGGCCGGGTGGCCGGGAAGGATATGTGCCGACGGACAGAACCGCTGGTGAGGAGTGGTGCGACCATGGCCCTGGAGATGCGCGACCGATGCGAGCGCTGTACGACGGCCGCCCTGCCGTACGACGCGCCTGCCCTGATCTGCTCCTACGAGTGCACCTTCTGCGTGCCGTGCGGTGAAGCCCTGGGGGCGGTCTGCCCCAACTGCGGGGGCGAACTGGTGACCCGGCCGCGCCGAGCCGTCGGGGCGTGACGGCTCGGGCCGCCGCCCGGGCGCGCGTCCTCGGGTGGGCCCCTGTTCGCCGTCCTTCACCGAGCCCCAGCCGTGCCGGCGCTCGGCCTCGATCCGCCCCGAGGCACCAGGTGCGGGTGCAGCCGGGGCGCCGTCGGAGCGCGGGGTCGCCGTCACGCAGGGGGCGGGGTGGCCGAGCAGGTCGACGGCCCCGGGCCGGAACGGGGGCTCGGACACGGGGTCTCCTCGTGGTTCAGGCGGAGGGCTTCTCGTCGAAGCTGGCGAAATAGGCGGCGGCCATGTCCTCGTCGCCGTGCCCCTGCGCGGCCGCCCGCTCCAGACGGTCCGCGCTCGCGGCCGCCACGTCCAGGCGGACGCCGTTGCTGCGGCCCGCCTCGACGATGAGCCGTGCGTCCTTGGCCGCCGTCGTCACCGCGAACTGCGGCGGGGAGAGCCGGTCGTCGAGGACCAGCCGGGCCTTGGCGCGCAGATAGCCCATGTCGAGCGGGCCGCCTTCGATCAGCCCGAAGAACGCCTCCGGGTCGACGTCCAGGGAGCGGGCGAGGGCGAGCACCTCGCCGGTCGCGGCGGTCGCGGCGATGACCCAGCTGTTGGCCACCAGCTTCAGACGGGTCGCGCTGCCCGCGCCGCCGTCCTCCCCGGTCCACACGGTACGTGCGCCGACCGCGTCGAAGACGGGTGCGACCGTGTCCCGGTGCTCGGCCGGGCCGGCGGCCAGGACCGTCAGCTGCCCGGCCTCGGCGGGCTGGCGGGTGCCCAGCACCGGCGCGTCGAAGAACACGAGCCCGTGCTCGCGGGCGAAGGCGGCCAGGTCCGCGATCGCCTCCAGGCCGGCGGTCGTCGACTGCACCCAGGCGACGCCGGAGCGCAGGGCGGGTGCGGCCTCGCGCAGGACGTCCAGGGCGGCGGGACCGTCGTACAGCATGGTCAGGACGACGTCGGCGCCCTCGACGGCCTCGGCGGGGGTGTCGGTGACGGTGACGCCGTCGGCGGTCAGCGGCTCGGCCTTGGCGCGGGTGCGGTTCCAGGCGCGTACGCCGAGTCCGGCGCGGGCGAGGTTGCGGGCCATCGCGGCGCCCATGATGCCGGTGCCGAGAACACTCACAGTGATCCTGTCGGTCATGACATCAACCTACTGCGAGGCCGCGCCCACGAGGCCGACCACCATGCCTGGCGGCCGTTGAGCATCGGGGCGGGGACGCGCGTTTCGCCAGGGCCGCGGCGGGCAGGCCGGTCCGGGTCACCTGGAGCCGGCCGGGAACGCCCTCGCCGGCCGCCTGGAACCCGACGACGTGCGCGTCCAGGGGAGGGAAGCCGAACGTGCGGCCGCGAGGCCTTGCCGAATCACCTCGTCGCGCCTCGTGGTGAGAGGTCGTGCAGCGGAGCCCGGAGGGCCGCGGTGCGGCCGCCGGGGCCGACGGACTGTGGCGCGAGGTGCGCGTCGGAGGCCCGCAACAGGACGTCGTCCGCCGGGAGTCCGGTTCCGGAGCGGCGATCCCCTCGTAGGACGGGGGGTTTCGGATCAGGCGGCGCCGAGCGCTCCCAGGGGGTCGTCGAGCACCGGCTGCCAGGCCAGTTCGGCCGCTCCGACCAGGCTGTTGTGGTCGAGGGTGCAGGCGAGGATGGGGACGCCGCCGCTGCGGCCCCACAGGCTGCGGTCCGCGACGACGGCGCGCAGCCGGTCGGGGTCGGCGTCGAGAAGGGTGCGGTGCAGGCCGCCGAGGATGATGCGGTCGGGGTTGAGGATGTTCACCAGGCCGGCCAGGCCCAGGCCGAGCCGGTCGATCAGGGTCTCGGCGGCCGTGCGGACGACCGGGTCGCCGTACTCCTCGCGGATCAGCTCGTTGGCCTGGTGGAGCAGGGAGCCCTCGGGGCCCGGCTCGCGGCCGGCGGTCGTCAGCAGCGCCAGCGGGTCGGCCTCGACGTCCAGACAGCCGCGGCTGCCGCAGTAGCAGGGGCGGCCCTCGGGGTTGACGGTGAGGTGGCCGACTTCGAGGGCGAGTCCCGAACTGCCCGTGTGCAGACGGCCGTCGAGGACCAGCGCGCCGCCGACGCCGCGGTGTCCGGTGGCCACGCACAGCAGGTCCCGGGCGCCGCGTCCGGCACCGTGCCGGTGCTCGGCGAGGGCGGCGAGGTTGACGTCGTTGCCCGCGAGGGCGGGGCCGGTGATCCCGGCGGCGCGGACGCGTTCGGCGAAGACCTCCCGCACGGGCGCCCCCACCGGCCAGGCGAGGTGCAGGGGGTTCAGCGCCAGGCCCTCGGGTTCGGCGACGGCGGACGGTACGGCGAGCCCCGCGCCCACACACCGGCGGCCGGTCCGCCGCAGCAGTTCCGCGCCGGCGTCCACGGCGGCGCCGAGCACCTTCGCCGGGTCGGCGTCCACCGTCTCGCAGCTGGGCGTGGTGGCGACGATCCGCCCGCCGAGGCCGACCAGCGCGGCCCGGAACCCGTCGGCGTGCACCTGTGCGGCCAGGGCGACCGGGCCCTCCTCCGCGACGTCGAGCCGGTGCGAGGGCCGCCCCTGCGCACCGGCGGCGGCACCGGGCCGCGCGTCCACCCGGATCAGCCCCAGTGCCTCCAGCTCCGCGGCGACCGCGCCGGCCGTGGCACGGGTGACGCCCAGTTCCGCGGTGAGCACCGCGCGGGTGGGCGCCCGCCCGGTGTGCACGAGCTCCAACGCGGGTCCGAGCGCACCGCGCCCCCGGTCCAACCGCGCCCTCGAGGTGGTCCCTTCCCCCGCCGGCCGGGGGTCCGCCTTGCCGCTCATGAGGGGGAGTCTCCCATGATCCGTTCGTCGGGTGGCGCCGGGCGGGCCGCCGACCCGCGGGCTCATGTCCGCCCGCCCGGCCGGACCCGGCTCCTTCGGCCCCGCTCCCGGCGGGACGCGCGGCGCCCTGGTGTACGGCGGGCCGGACGGACCGCCGCGTGCGCGGGGCCCGCCGTCCCTGACCCCATCCTCCCCCTCGGGACCGGCACCCGGCCTGATCTGCGGCTCGGCTAGCCTGGGGCCACCATGAACGACCGTATGACGACGCCGTGGGGCGAGGTCGCCCTGGCCCGCTTCCCCGAGGATCCGCGCGACAGGCTGCGTGCCTGGGACGCCGCCGACGTGTACCTGCTCCGCCACCTCGCCGAGCAGGACGTTCCCCTGTCCGGCACGGTGGTGGTGCTGGGCGACCGCTGGGGCGCGCTGGTCACGGCGCTCGCGGCGCACCGCCCGGTGCAGATCACCGACTCCTGGCTGGGGCAGGAGGCGACCCGGGCGAACCTCGCGCGGGCCGGTGTCGAGACCGGCTCCGTCCGGCTGCTCACCACCCAGGACCCGGTGCCCGAACGGGTCGACGTGCTCCTGGTCAGGGTGCCGAAGAGCCTCGCGCTCCTGGAGGACCAGCTGCTGCGGCTGGCGCCCGCCGTGCACCCGGGGACGGTCGTGCTCGGCACCGGCATGGTGAAGGAGATCCACACCTCCACGCTGAAGCTGTTCGAGGGAATCCTGGGCCCGACCCGTACCTCGCTGGCCCGGCAGAAGGCCCGGCTGGTCTTCTGCACCCCGGACCCGGCGCTCCACCGCCCGGCCAGCCCGTGGCCGTACTCCTACGACCTTCCGGGCGACGTCGGCGCGCTCTCCGGACGTCCGGTCGTCAACCACGCGGGGGTGTTCTGCGCCGACCGGCTGGACATCGGCACCCGGTTCTTCCTGAAGCACCTGCCGGAGACGTCCGGCACGCGCAGGGTCGTCGACCTGGGCTGCGGCAACGGCATCGTCGGTACGGCGGTGGCGTTGGCCAACCCGGAGGCGGAGGTGCTGTTCACGGACGAGTCGTTCCAGGCGGTGGCCTCGGCGGAGGCGACGTACAAGGCGAACGGGGTGCCGGGACACGCCGAGTTCCGGGTCGGCGACGGGCTGACCGGCGTACCGGACTCCAGCGTGGACGTGGTGCTGAACAATCCGCCGTTCCACTCCCACCAGGCGACGACGGACGCGACGGCGTGGCGGATGTTCAGCGGAGCGCGGCGCGTGCTGCGGCCGGGCGGCGAGCTATGGGTGGTGGGCAACCGGCATCTGGGCTACCACGTGAAGCTGAAGCGGCTGTTCGGCCACTGCGAACTGGTCGCCGGGGACCGGAAGTTCGTGGTCCTGAGGGCGGTCAGGAGCGGGTGATCAGGCGGATGGCCCGCTCCGCCGTGCCCGCCATCGCCTCCCGTCCCACGCCGAGATAGCGACGTGGGTCGACCGCCGTGGGATGCGCGTCCAGGAACCCCCTGATCGCCCCGGTCATGGCCTGGTTGAGGGCGGTGCCGATGTTGACCTTGGCGATGCCGCCGGTGACGGCGGCGGTCAGCTGGTCGTCGGGGACCCCGGACGAGCCGTGCAGGACGAGAGGCACGTCGACGGCCGCGGTGAGGCGTGCGAGCAGCCGGTGGTCGAGGGTGGCGGTGCGCGTGGTCATCGCGTGGACGCTGCCGATGGCGACGGCCAGCGCGTCCACACCGGAGCGGGCGACGAAGGCGGATGCCTCCGCGGGGTCGGTGCGGGCACCGGGCGCATGTGCTCCCTTGCCGCCGATCTCCCCCAACTCACCCTCGATCCAGAGGCCTTGGGAGTGCGCCCAGTCGACGGCCGCGCGGGTCGCGGCGAGGTTCTCGGTGTACGGCAGCCGGGAGGCGTCGTACATCACCGAGCTGAAGCCGGCGTCGGCGGCCTGGCGGAGCAGGGGATCGCTCTGGACGTGGTCGAGGTGCAACGCCACGGGTACGGCGGCCCGTTCGGCGGCGGTGACGGCGGCACGGGCGAGCGGGAGCAGCCGGCCTTGGCGGAACCTGACGGCGTTCTCGCTGACCTGGAGGACGACGGGCGCGCCGGCGGTCTCGGCTCCGGTGAGGACGGCCTCTACGTGTTCCAGGGTGATGATGTTGAAGGCGGCGACGGCGGTGCGGGCCGCGCGGGCACGGGTGACCAGCGCGCGGGTGGTGGTGAGGGGCACGGCGGCTCCTGGTCGTCCGGTCAGAGGATCACGGAGCGGGTGAGGTGGCGGGGCCGGTCCGGGTCGAGCCCCCGGGCCGCGGCCACGGCCACGGCCAGGCGCTGGGCGCGGACCAGTTCGGCCAGGGGGTCGAGCGTGCCGTGCACCCACAACGCCCCTGTTGCGCACACCTGTGGGGCCAGTCCGTCGGGTGCCTCACCGATCATCCAGGTGGCGGTGCCTGTGGTGCTGACGCTGAGGGGGCCGTGCCGGTACTCCATGGCGGGGTACGCCTCGGTCCAGGACAGTGAGGCCTCGCGCAGTTTCAGGGCCGCCTCGTTCGCCAGCCCCACCGTCCAGCCTCGGCCGAGGAAGGTGAACTGGCCGCATTCCACCAGGCCTTCGGGCAGTGGTTCGGTGAGCGCGGTGCGGGCGTCGGCGACGACGGCGTCGGTGTGCAGACCGAGGTGGGCGCGCAGCAGGGTGAGCGCGGTGGTCGCGAACCTGGTCTGCACGACGGAGAGTTCGTCGGCGTGGCCGAGGACGACGACCTCGTCGGCGGCTCCTACGACCGGGGTGTGCGGGTCGGCGGTGACGGCGGTGGTGCGGGTGCGTCCCCTGAGACGCGCGAGCAGATCGAGCACCTCGGTGGTGGTGCCGGAGCGGGTGAGGGCGAGGACCCGGTCGTAGGGGCGGTGGCGGGGGAACTCGGAGGCGGGGAAGGCGTCCGTCTCGCCCTGTCCCGCGTCCTCGCGCAGGGCGGCCGCCGCCTGGGCCATGAAGAAGGAGGTGCCGCAGCCGACGATCGCGACCCTCTCCCCCGGGACCGGCAACTCCCGCTTGTACCGGGCGGCTTCGCTCGCGGCCCGGGTCCAGCACTCGGGCTGGCCGGTCAGCTCGTCCTCGACGTGGGTCATGCCCCACCTCTCCCCGACGGTGATTGTTCCTGCAAGATAGAGGCTGCTTTCGAACAACTTCAAGCATGCGAACGGAGACCGCCGATGTCACGCGACGCCCGCTGGAAGGCGCTGCTGGAGCTGCTGGCCGAGCGCGGCCGGCTGGACGTGGAGGAGGCGGCGGCGGAGCTGGCGGTGTCGGCCGCGACGATCCGGCGTGACTTCGACCGGCTGGCCGAGCAGCAGATGCTGGTGCGCACGCGGGGTGGCGCGGTGGTGCACGGGGTGTCGTACGAGCTGCCGTTGCGCTACAAGACGGCCCGGCGCGCCTCCGAGAAGCAGCGGATCGCGCAGGCGGTCGCGGATCTGGTCGCGCCGGGCGAGGTGGTCGGGCTGACCGGGGGCACGACGACGACGGAGGTGGCGCGGGCGCTGGCCGTGCGCGGCGATCTGGCGTCCGGCGCACCGGCGCTGACCGTGGTCACCAATGCCCTGAACATCGCCACCGAGCTGGCCGTGCGCCCCCAGTTCAAGATCGTGGTGACGGGCGGGGTGGCACGGGCGCAGTCGTACGAGCTGGTCGGGCCGCTGGCGGACGGGGTGCTGGGGCAGATCACGCTCGATGTGGCGGTGCTCGGGGTGGTGGCCTTCGATGTGACGGACGGCGCCGCCGCGCACGACGAGGCCGAGGCGGCGGTCAACCGGATGCTGTGCGAGCGCGCCGAGCGGGTCGTGGTGGCCGCCGACTCCAGCAAGCTGGGGCGGCGGGCGTTCGCCCGGATCTGCGCGGCCGACGCGGTGGACACCCTGGTCACGGACGCGGCGGCCGACGCGGGGACGGTCCGGCGGTACGAGGAGGCGGGACTGCGGGTCGTCGTCGTCTGACCCCGGGAAGGCCGGGTGGTCACCGGGCGAGGCCGAAACGCGGGCCGGCCCGAGACCGACGCGTCACGCGGCCGCGGGGCGTGGCTCGCGCAGGAAGCCGTGGATCTCGGCGGCGCGGGCGGCCTGGGCGGACGGCAAGGTGGAGGTGGGGCCGCGGGTGTGCTCGGTGCCGCCCCGGACGGGACGGCTGCGCCGGAGCGTTTCTCGTCGTGGCGGCCGGCTTCGCCCCCCGGCGCGCCCACGACGCCGTCCAGCTGCCGGTGGGCGTGGTGACGGCGGTCGTCGGCGGGGTGTATCCGGGGCTGCTGCTGCGCCGGCGGCGCGGGGCCGGGTGGATCTGAGGGCCGGCGTCGGCTTCCGGGAAGAAGGACCGGCACCCGAGTGGGGCGGATGCCGGTCCGCTCGATGGGCGGCGAGTGAACTAGCCGCCGGCGTGAGTGAGTTCGATGTCGTGGTCGTCGACGTCGCCGCCGGCGAGGCTGATCCCGGTCGCCCGGGGCGGGTAGCCGGTCGCGATGACCGTGTACTGGCCGCCGTCCAGGTCGCAGAAGGCGTACGCCCCGTCGGTCCCGGTCGTCGTGGAGGCGACGACGTTCCCGGCGGTGTCCACCAGGGTCACCCGCGCGTCGCCCAGCGGAGCGCCCGCGCCGCGCACCCTGCCCCGGATGTGGGCAGCGGGCCGCAGCTCGACCGCGATCCGGGTGACGCCGGTGGCGCCGATCTCCACGGGCAGCGCCACCGGCCGGTGCCCGGGCGAGCCGACCGCGACGGTCACCGGTCCCGGCGCCAGGTCCGTCACCGCGAACTCGCCCCTGGCGCAGGTCCGCACACTGGCCAGGACGTCCCCGCGCACGTCCGTGACGACGACCACCGCCGCGGCGACCGGCGCTCCGCCACCGGCGGGGCGCACCACTCCGGCGAGCCCGCCGCCACCGACGAGCAGCACGTCGTGCGTCACCGGCGCCGCCCCCACCACGACGGTCGTCGCCTGCGGCTGATGGCCGTCGGCGGCGGTGATCAGCACGTACGTACCCTCGCCGGGTGCCTCGACGGCGTAGGAGCCGTCGGCACCGGTGACCGCGCGGCCCAACTGCCGCCCGCCCAGGGAGATCAGCGTCACCGCGGCCCCGCCCACCGGCGCACTCTGAGCACCCCGCACCCGCCCGCGCACCGGACGCCCGCCGCCGCCCGGCTCACCGTCGGCGAGCCCCGGCACCGCCGCGACCAGTTCGGCCACCGCGCGAGCCAACGGAACGGCGACGGCGAAACCGACGGCTCGCTCGTCCACTCCGGCCCCCACGGCCAGAGGGTCCGCTCCGGCCCCCACTGCCAGACGGTCAGCTCCCGCCCCATCGGCCATACGGTCCGCTCCGGCCCTCACACCCCGCGCGCCCAGCCCGGCCAGACCCCACCCGGTCACGCCCTGCGCCTCCGCTCCCGCCCCCGCACCTCGCCCGTCCAACCAGGTCCCGGCCCGCTCGTCCGCTCCAGCCACACCCTGCTCCTCTGATCCGGTCACGCCCTGCTCATACGCTCCCGTCCCGCCCCGCTCCTCCGCTCCGGCCCCCACACCTCGCCCATCCGCCCGGGTCCCGGCCCGCTCGTCCGCTCCACCCAGGCCCCGCTCCTCCGGTCCGGAGACACCCCGCCCGTCCACCCCGGCCCCGGACGCCCGCTCGCGCCGTCCGGCGCCCACGACCCGGGCCTCCCGTCCGGCCCCCCGCTGATCCGCACCGACCACCGCCCGCTCGTCCGGCCCGGCTGCCACCGCCGATTCGCCCGGACCCGCCGCCACCGTCCTCATACCCGCTCCGACCGCAGCCCGCTCGGCCGCAGCACGCTCGCCTCCTCCGACCGCGGCCCGCTCGTCCGCTCCCGCCGACAGCGCGGCCTCCGTCGCGGCCTCCGCCGTACGCTCCGCCAGGCCGGCGCCCTCGGCCGTCTTCTGCCGCGGGATGAACGCCGCGGCCGGCAGCGCCAGGACGGCCGCCCCGGAGCCGACTGCCATGACCACCTTGAACCCGTTCTCGGACGGCAGGGCGACAGCGCCGAAGGGGGTGGTCATCCGTGCCAGGATCACCCCGGCGACGGCACTCGCGGTCGATGTGCCGAGGGTCCGCATCAGGGTGTTGAGGCCGTTCGCGGCGGCCGTCTCCGAAGAGTCCACCGCGCCCATGAGGAGCGCGGGCAGGGCCCCGTAGGCGAAGCCGATGCCCGCGCCGATGACGCACGAGACCAGCACCAGCTCCCACACGGCGTCCATCAGCACGATGCCGAGCCCGTACCCGGCGGCGATGGTCACCGCGCCGAGCGTCAGGGTCAGCTTCGGGCCCCGCGCCCTGGACACCAGCGCGGACACCGGCGCCGTGGCCATCATGACCAGGCCCGTGGGGGCCAGGACCAGTCCGGCGGCCGGCAGCGACCTGCCGAGGCCATAGCCCGTCGCCTCAGGCAACTGCAGGAGCTGGGGAAGGACCAGGGGCATCGCGAACAGGGAGAACCCCAACGCCGTCGAGGCGAGGTTCGTCACCAGCACCTGGCGGTGCGCGCTGGTCCGCAGGTCCACCAGGGGTTCCCCGACGCGCAGTTCGAACAGGCCCCACAGGAGGAGGACCACGGCCGCGGCGGCGAACAGACCCAGCGTGGTGGTGCTCCTCCAGCCCCAGTCGGCACCCTTGGAGATGCCCAGCAGCAGACAGACCAGCCCGGCCGCCAGGCCGAGGGCGCCCACGACGTCGAAGCGGCCGCCCCCGCGCACAGTCGACTCCGGCACGGTCAGGCGGACGAGCACGGTGGCGAGGACGCCCAGCGCGGCGGACGTCCAGAACAGCGCACGCCAGTCGAAGTGGTGCACGACGAGCGCGGCGGCGGGCAGACCGAGTGCGCCGCCGGCGCCGAGGGAGGCACTCATCAGCGCGGTCGCCGAACCGAGCCGTCGGGTGGGCAGTTCGTCGCGCATGATGCCGATGCCGAGCGGGACGACACCGGAGGCGAGACCCTGCAGGACCCGGCCGACGATCATCGGGGCGAGCGTGTCGCTGAGGGCGGCGGTGACGGATCCCGCGACCAGCGTCACCAGGCCGGCCAGCAACATGCGCCGCTTGCCGTACATGTCGCCGAGCCGTCCCATGACCGGGGTGGCGACGGCGGCGGCGAGCAGGGTGGCGGTGACCGCCCAGGCCGCGTCGGAGGCCGACGCGTCCAGCAGTTCGGGCAGTTCCGGGACGATCGGGAGCACCAGCGTCTGCATGAGCGGGACGACGATCCCGCCGAAGACCAGCACCGCGACGACGAGGTTGGCCCGTTTCCCGTCAACCTCCCCCGTTCCTGGGGGTGTTGGGTGCGCTGGGGACATGGTCGGGCCTCCGTGGGGGGATGCGAGCCTGTACGACTGCGCAGCATGGTAGGCCCAGTTGATTGAGTCAACCAACTAGAACTTTCGGTGCTCGGGACGTGAAGATTCCGGGCAGGGGCGCCCCCTGCCCGGAATCGTGCGACGACCGCTACAGCGCGCGCTCGAGGCGGTCCGCCACCAGCTTCACGAACCGCCCGGGGTCCTTCGGCCGGCCGCCCTCGGCGAGCACCGCGAGGCCGTGCAGCAGCTCGGCGGTCCCGGTGAGCTCGGTGTGGTCCTCACGGTCCTTGTAGGCCTGGTTCAGGCCCTTCACGAGCTGGTGGCCGGGGTTGAGTTCGAGGATCCGCTGCGCCTTGGGCACCTCCTGCCCCATCGCGCGGTACATGTTCTCCAGGGCGGGGGTGAGGTCGCCGGTGTCGGAGACGATGCAGGCCGGGGAGACGGTGAGACGCGAGGACAGGCGCACCTCCTTGACGTCGTCGGCCAGTTGCCCCCGCATCCAGGCGAGCAGACCGGCGTACTCCTCGCTCTGCTTCTCCCTCTCGCCGTCGGCCTTCTCGTCACCCTCGGTGCCGAGGTCGACCTCGCCCTTGGCCACGGACCGCAGCCGCTTGCCCTCGAACTCGCCCACCACGTCGACCCACACCTCGTCGACGGGGTCGGTGAGCAGCAGGACCTCGATGCCCTTGGCGCGGAACGCCTCCATGTGCGGGGAGTTCTCGATGCTCTCGCGGGACTCACCGGTGAGGTAGTAGATGTCCTCCTGGCCGTCCTTCATCCGCTCCACGTAGGCCTTGAGCGTGGTCGGCTCGTCGTCGGCGTGGGTGGTCGCGAAGGACGCGGCGGCGAGGAGGGTGTCGCGGTTGTCGGCGTCGGTGAGCAGCCCCTCCTTCAGGACGGAGCCGAACTCCCGCCAGAACGTGGCGTACCGCTCCGGAGCGGCCTCCCTCATGTCCTTGACCGTGGACAGGACCTTCTTGGTCAGCCGGCGCTGCATCATCCGGATGTGGCGGTCCTGCTGGAGGATCTCGCGGGAGACGTTCAGGGAGAGGTCCGCCGCGTCGACCACGCCCTTGACGAAGCGCAGGTACGGCGGCAGGAGCGCCTCGCAGTCGTCCATGATGAAGACGCGCTTCACGTACAGCTGCACACCGCGCCGGTAGCCCTGGGTGTAGAGGTCGTGCGGGGCGTGCGAGGGCAGGAACAGCAGGGCCTGGTACTCGAAGGTGCCCTCCGCCTGGAGCCGGACGGTCTCCAGCGGCTCCCGCCAGTCGTGGCTGATGTGCTTGTACAGCTCGTGGTACTCGTCGTCGGACACCTCCTCGCGCGAGCGTGCCCACAGGGCCTTCATCGAGTTGAGCGTCTCGGGCTCGGCGGCGCCGTCCTCTTCGCCCTTCTTGGCAACCGTCCTGATCGGCCAGGTGATGAAGTCCGAGTACCGCTTGACGATCTCCCTGATCGTCCAGTCGGAGGTGTAGTCGTGCAGCTTGTCCTCGTCGTCCGCCGGCTTCAGGTGCAGGGTCACCGAGGTGCCCTGCGGCGCGTCGTCGACCCTCTCCAGCGTGTACGTGCCCTCACCGCGCGAGGACCAGCGGGTGCCCTGGCTCTCCCCGGCGCGCCGGGTCAGCAGGGTCATCTCGTCCGCCACCATGAAGCCGGAGTAGAAGCCGACGCCGAACTGCCCGATGAGCCCCTCGGCGCTGCCCGCGTCCTGGGCCTCGCGCAGTTCCTGGGCGAACTGCGCCGTACCCGAGTTGGCGATCGTGCCGATCAGCTGTCCGACCTCGTCGTACGACATCCCGATCCCGTTGTCCCGCACGGTGAGCGTACGGGCCTCGGGGTCGGGGTCGATCTCGATGTGCAGGTCGGAGACGTCGGCGTCGAGCGTGTCGTCCCGCAGCTTGGCGAGGCGCAGCTTGTCCAGCGCGTCGGAGGCGTTGGAGACGAGCTCGCGCAGGAAGACGTCCTTGTTCGAGTAGACCGAGTGGATCATCAACTGGAGGAGCTGACGGGCCTCTACCTGGAACTCAAACGTTTCGGTCGGCATGGTTCGGGTGTACCTCGCAGGTTCTGGAGTCTCCTGGACTGGTGAGGCCACTTTACAAACACCGGGCGGGCAGGGGGCGTGGACCGGAGCCGCAGCTCTCACCGACGCCGGCGCCGGAGGAGTCGGCACGGGTGACCGGCGGGGGCTTCCCCCTCGACGGCGGAGTGCCGGCCGGGTGCGCCGCCCGCGGCGGCCGGCGGGAAGCGGTACGGCCCGGACTCGCCGGCTCACGCCGCCGCCCCCGCCGCGCCCTGCTCCGGCTCTCCTCGGCGGGTCGCGGGCGACGGGCGTCCTTGTCCTCCCTCCGCCACCCCCCTAGCCTGAATTTGTGCCGCAAATAAACAAAGCCCGGACGCGCAGCGCCGTGCCGGGCACGTCCCTCACCCGCCTCCGGATCGCCATCACCGCCTTCTTCGCCCTGGACGGCTTCGTGTTCGCCGGCTGGGTCGTGCGCATCCCCGCCATCAAGGAGCAGACCGGCGCCTCGGCCGGCACCCTCGGTCTGGCCCTCCTCGGTGTCTCCGCGGGAGCGGTCGTCACCATGATCCTCACCGGACGCCTCTGCCGCCGCCACGGCAGCCACCGGATCACGGTGGTCTGCGCCGTCCTGCTCTCCCTCGGCGTCACCCTGCCCCCGCTCACGCACTCCGCCCTCACCCTCGGCGCCGTGCTCTTCGTGTTCGGCAGCGCGTACGGCGGGATCAACGTGGCCTTCAACAGCGCCGCCGTCGATCTGGTCGCGGCACTGCGCAGGCCGATCATGCCCACCTTCCACGCCGCGTTCAGCCTGGGCGGCATGATCGGCGCCGGGCTCGGCGCGCTCGTCGCCGGATCCCTGTCCCCCACCCGCCATCTGCTCGGCCTCGGGATCGTCGGCCTGCTCGTCACCGCTGTCGCGGGACCGGCGCTGCTGCGACAGGCGCCGCCCGCCCCGGCGGAACCTCCGATGCCGTCCCCGGAAACGGTCATCCCCCGTCCCGGCCCCCGCTCGCGCCGGCCCGATCCGCGCTCCCGCCGTCTCGTCCTCGTCTTCGGTCTCATCGCCCTGTGCACGGCCTACGGCGAAGGCGCCCTCGCCGACTGGGGCGCGCTGCACCTGCGACAGGACCTGGGCACCTCGGCCGGAGCCGCCGCGCTCGGCTACGCGGGGTTCGCGCTCGCCATGACCGTCGGCCGGCTGACCGGCACCACCCTCCTCGAACGGCTCGGCCGCACCCGGACGGTGGTGGCCGGCGGTGCCGTCGCGGCGGCCGGGATGCTGCTCGGCTCGCTGGCGCCTGCGCTGTGGGCGGCGCTGCTGGGCTACCTGGTCACAGGACTCGGCCTGGCCAACCTCTTCCCGGTGGCGGTCGAACGCGCGGGCGCCCTGGCGGGCCCCGGCGGGGTCGCCGTCGCCTCCACCCTCGGCTACGGCGGCATGCTCCTCGGGCCGCCCGCCATCGGCTTCATGGCCGAGTGGTTCTCCCTGCCCACCGCCCTGACCAGCGTGGCCGTCCTGGCGGGGCTGGCCGCACTGATCGGCTTCGGTGCGCGACGGGCGGCGTGAACGAGCGGCAGGCAGCCGAGCGTTGGGCGGCGAGCGAGCGCCGAGCCATAGAACGCCGCCGTTGGACCGCACTCCATCCGGCAGACTCACCCGCATGAACACTGCCGAGTTCGTTCACATCCTCGACCGGGAAGGCCGGTCGCTCGCCGACGCGGCAGCCGGGGCGGGCCCCGGGGCCAAGGTGCCGACCTGCCCGGACTGGCAGGTCAGGGACCTGCTGCGGCACACGGGCATGGTGCACCGCTGGGCGACGTCGTTCGTGGCCGAGGGCCGCACCGAGCCCCACCCCGGCGCCGGCCTGCCGGACCTCGACGGCGCCGAGCTGCTGGAGTGGTTCCGCGAGGGTCACCGCGGGCTGGTCGACACCCTCACCGCCGCACCGCCGGACACCGAGTGCTGGCACTTCCTGCCCGCTCCGTCGCCGCTGGCGTTCTGGGCCAGGCGCCAGGCGCACGAGACGGCCGTGCACCGGGTGGACGCGGAGTCGGCACTGGGCCGCACACCGCGGGAGAGCGCCGAGAGCCTGCCCGCGGCCTTCGCCGCCGACGGCATCGACGAGTTGCTCAGCGGCTTCCACGCCCGGCCCAGGAGCCGGGTGCGCACCGAGGAGCCCCGGGTCCTGCGGGTGCGGGCGACGGATCTGACGGAGGACGCCGTGTGGACCGTACGGCTGTCCCCCGAGCCGCCCGTGACGGAGCGGACCGCCGACGGGAAGGCCGACTGCGAGATCGCGGGACCGGCGGCGCCGCTCTATCTGGCGTTGTGGAACCGGCTGCCGTTCCCCGCCGTCACCGGGGACGCGGAACTCGCGGAGCTGTGGCGGGAGAAGTCCGCCATCACGTGAGGCCGACGTCCGGCTCGGCCAGCATCCGGGTCAGGACCGCGCGCTGCAGCGGCAGGACGTCGCCGTGCAGCGCGCGCCCCTTGCCCGTGAGCGCGACCCGGACGCCCCGGCGGTCCTCGGCGCACATGCCGCGCTCCACGAGGCCGTCCTTCTCCAGCCGGGCGATCAGCCGGGAGAGCGCGCTCTGGCTGAGGTGGACCCGCTCGGCGATCTCCTGGACGCGGTAGCTGCACGAGCCGTCCGCCGACGCGGGCCCGGCGAGCACGTCGAGCACTTCGAAATCGCTGCCGCACAGTCCGTGCCGGTGCAGCGCGCGGTCGAGTTCGCACTGGGTGCGGGCATGCAGGGCGAGTATGCCCCGCCAGCGCTCGGCCAGCGCCTGCTCGGTTCTTCCGGCCTCGCCCTTCTTCGCCGCCATGGCCCGCACCGTAGCAGAGAGCGGGCTTTGTTGCATCGGAATTAAATGCATTTGCATTCGATGCATACGCATGTAGTGTCGTCGCCATGACCTCTCCGCTCATCTCACCCGTGTCCGGCGTGCCCGAGGGGCGCTGGACCTCCCGGTTGTGGGGCACCCTGCTGGTGCTGTGCGCCGCGATGTTCCTGGACGCGCTGGACGTGTCGATGGTCGGCGTGGCCCTGCCGTCCATCGGCTCCGACCTGGAGCTGTCCACATCGACGCTGCAGTGGATCGTCAGCGGCTACATCCTCGGCTACGGCGGACTGCTGCTCCTCGGCGGACGCACCGCCGACCTGCTCGGCCGCCGCCAGGTCTTCCTGGTCGCCCTCGGTGTCTTCGCGCTCGCCTCGCTGCTCGGCGGACTCGTCGACTCGGGTCCGCTGCTGATCGCCAGCCGTTTCGTCAAGGGTCTCAGCGCGGCCTTCACCGCCCCGGCCGGGCTGTCGATCATCACGACGACGTTCCCGGAGGGCCCGCTGCGCAACCGCGCCCTGGCGATCTACACCACCTGCGCCGCCACCGGCTTCTCCATGGGCCTGGTCCTCTCCGGCCTGCTCACGGAGGCCAGTTGGCGTCTGACCATGCTGCTGCCCGCGCCGATCGCCCTCATCGCCCTGGTCGCGGGCCTGAAGCTGCTGCCGCGCAGCGAGCGCGAACGCGAGCACAACGGCTACGACGTCCCCGGCGCCGTCCTCGGTACCGTGTCTATGCTGTTGCTGGTGTTCACGGTCGTCCAGGCGCCGCAGGCGGGCTGGGCCTCCGCCCGCACCCTGCTGTCCTTCCTGGCCGTGGCCGTCCTGCTGACCGTCTTCGTCCTGGTCGAGCGGCGCTCGGCAGGTCCGCTGATCCGGCTCGGGGTGCTGCGCTCCGGCAGCCAGATCCGCGCCCAGCTCGGGGCGATGGCCTTCTTCGGGTCGTACGTGGGCTTCCAGTTCCTGGCCACGCTCTACATGCAGTCGCTGCTCGGCTGGTCGGCCCTGCACACGGCCCTCGCCTTCCTGCCGGCGGGCGCGCTGGTGGCGGTCTCCTCCACCAAGGTCGGCTCCGTCGTGGACCGGTTCGGCACGCCCCGGCTGATCGCGGCCGGCTTCGCCCTCATGGTCGCCGGGTACGCCCTGTTCCTGCGCGTCGACCTCGACCCGGTGTACGCGGCCGTGATCCTGCCGTCGATGCTGCTGATCGGCGCGGCCTGCGCGCTGGTGTTCCCCTCGCTCAACATCCAGGCCACCAACGGCGTGGCCGACCACGAGCAGGGCATGGTGTCCGGCCTGCTCAACACCTCGGTACAGGTGGGCGGCGCGATCTTCCTGGCCGTCGTCACGGCGGTGGTCACCGCGGGCGCACCGGCCGACCCCACCCCCCAGGCCGTCCTGGACAGCTACCGCCCCGGTCTCGCGGTCGTGACGGCGATCGCCGCCGCGGGCCTCCTGATCACCCTGCCCGGCCTGCGCCCCCGACGCGACCGGACCTCGGTCGTGGTCGCCCGGTCCGCCCCGGAGGAGGCAACGGCCGAACGCGTACCGGTCCACGACTAGGGGGAACCCGGACTGCGCGCCCGGCGGGGCCGGTTGCCTCGCCGGGCGCACAGCTGCGACCATCGCCGGATGGGCGGTTCCGGGGGACGACGCACACAGCACGAGCGGGACGCGATCACCGTCGAGATCGGCTACGCGCTGGTCAGCGCGGCGTTCACGGCGGCGGTCGTGTTCGGCACGGCGGCCGGACCTGCGCTGCTCTTTCAACTCCCGGACGGACTGGAGTGGTTGCTGCTCCGGGCGGGTCTGACGGTGGCGCCGGCGCTGTTCGCGGTCCGCGTGGTGAGCGTGCTCGTGCGTTTCACCCGCTCGGCTCAGCCCAGCCAGCCCGGTCGTACCAAGCCCGACTCGTAGGCCAGGACGACCAGTTGGGCTCGGTCGCGGGCGCCCAGTTTGACCATGGCGCGGCTGACGTGGGTCTTGGCGGTGAGGGGGCTGACGACCAGGCGGCGGGCGATCTCCTCGTTGGACAGGCCGATGCCGACCAGTGCCATCACCTCCCGCTCGCGTTCCGTGAGCCGGCTCAACTCGTCCATCGGGGCCGGCTCCTTGGAGCGGGCCGCGAACTCGGCGATGAGGCGGCGCGTCACACCCGGCGAGAGCAGCGCGTCCCCGGCCACCACCGCCCTCACCGCACGCAGGAGTTCGTCCGGCTCGGTGTCCTTGACCAGAAAGCCGGAGGCGCCGGAGCGGATCGCTTCGAAGACGTACTCGTCGAGTTCGAAGGTGGTGAGCATGACCACCCTCACCTGCGCGAGCGCCTCGTCCGCGGTGATACGGCGCGTGGCCGCGAGCCCGTCGAGGAGGGGCATGCGGATGTCCATCAGGACGACGTCCGGGCGCAGTGCGCGGACCCTGCGCACCGCCTCCTCGCCGTCGGCGGCCTCCCCGGCCACCTCGATGTCCGTCTGCGCGTCGAGCAGGGCCCGGAACCCCGCGCGGACCAGCGACTGGTCGTCGGCCAGCAGCACGCGGATCACCGGTCCTCCCCCGCCTCGCCGGTCGCCTTCGCCCGCACCGGGAGCACGGCGAGCACACTGAAGCCGCCGTCGGGGCGCGGCCCCGCCTCGATCGTGCCGCCCAGCGCCGCGGCCCGCTCCCGCATCCCGGCGAGGCCGTTCCCGCTGCCTCCGGCGTCGGCGCCGGTCGCCGGTCCGTCGTCGTCGATACGGAGCCGTAGCGTCCCGCCCGCCCGGTCGAGCCGCACGTGTGCGCGGCGCGAGCCCGAGTGGCGGACGACGTTGGTGAGGGCCTCCTGGACGATACGGAAGGCGGCGAGGTCCGTGCCGGGAGGCAGTCGCGGTGGTTCCCCCGCCACCCGGACCGTCAGCCCGGCGCGTGCGGCCTGTTCCACCAGCTCGGGGAGCCGGTCGAGGCCGGGCGCCGGGGCGCGGGGCGCGGCCCCCGGCGCGCGGAGCGTGCCGAGCACCTGGCGCACGTCACCGAGCGCCTCCTTGCTGGCGGACTTGATGGTGGTGAGGGCGGTACGCGCCTGCTCCGGGTCGGTGTCGAGGAGGGCCAGGCCGACACCCGCCTGCACGTTGATGACGGAGAGGCTGTGCGCGAGGACGTCGTGCAGTTCGCGGGCGATCCTCAGCCGTTCCTCGTCGGCGCGCCGCCGGGCGGCCTGCGCCCGCTCGGCCCGCTCCCGGGCCCACTGCTCGCGCCTGGCACGGGCGAGTTCCGCGACCGCGACGATGGCGACGACCCAGCCGGTGACCACGATCTCCTGCCCGAAGGACGCCAGCTGGTCCCCGGAGGGCGGCAGCCACCGGTACAGCCAGTGCGCGACCAGCAGATGGACGGCGCACAGCAGGCCGAGCGCCGTCCAGGCGGCCAGGCGGTGCCCCGCGACGACGGCGGCGAAGCAGGCCACGGCCACCGTCAGGAAGACCGGGCCGTACGGATAGCCGGCACCGAGGTACAGCGCGACCGTGACCGCCGTACCGAACACGACGGGCACCGGATGCCGCCGCCGCCAGAGCAGGATCACGCAGGAGACGAGCAGCAGAACGGGGGCGAAGGCGTCGAGGCCGGCCCGCTCGCCCTGCTGTCCGCGGGCGGCGAAACCGGAACCGGCGAGGACGAGGACGGTCAGCAGCAGTGTGGACCGCCAGGGCCACCGGCCGCCGTCCGGTTCCCCGCCCGGCCGGCGGCGGGGCCACGGCGGCCCGTGCCCCCACCCCCGCCACGGGCCACCGCCCTCGCGCACCCGCTCCACGTCCATGGCTGCCACGCTAGACGCCACCGGCCGCGCCGGACGTCCGCCGGGCGAGGTGATCGTCCGTACTCCCGGCGAAGTACTGCCCGCGCGGCCGAACCCCTGCGGACGACGGACCGACGGACCGACGGACCGGCGGACCGACGGACCGGCGGACCGACGGAACGGCGAACCGGCCGCACGCGGAGCAGCGGACCGGACAGACCCGCTGGCGGACCCCGGACCGGGCGCTACCGCAGCCCCACCCCGTGGGCGAGCCGGGTCACCGCGTGCCGGAAGAACGGCTCGCGTTCCTCCACCACCCGGTTGAACTGTCCGAACAGCTCGAAGCCGACCAGGCCGTACAGCTGCGCCCAGGCCGCGACCAGGGCCACGACCGCTCCCGGCGGGAGGTCGGGGGCGAGATCGCCCGCCATGCGGACGGCCTCGGGGACCAGTTCGTCCGTGAGGAGCGGCACCTCCAGTCCCTGCCGGCGGTGCGCGTCCCGCACGATGCCGACGAGGAGCAGGCCCACCCGGGAGGCGGCCGGCACGGTGGTCCGGGGAGCGCTGTATCCGGGGACGGGTGTGCCGTAGATCAGCGCGTACTCGTGCGGATGCGCCCGCGCCCAGCCGCGTACCGCCTCGCACACCGCCACCCAGCGCCGGACCGGCTCGGCCTCGGCGACGGCGGCGTGCGCCGCCTCCGCACGCTCGCCGAGGGAGTCGTAGGCATCGATGATGAGGGCGGTGAGCAGGTCGTCACGGCTCGGGAAATAGCGGTAGAGGGCGGAGGAGACCATGCCCAGCTCGCGCGCGACGGCCCGCAGGGAGAGCTTGGCCGCGCCCTCGGCGGCCAGCTGTCTGCGCGCCTCTTCCTTGATGGCGGCGGTGACTTCGATCCGGGCGCGGGCGCGAGCCCCTCGGGCGGTGCTGGTCATGGGGGCCAGTGTCCCATGAAAGCGGAGCAGTGCACACGTTCGAGAGCGGTGCACATTTCCGAGAGCAGTGCTCTTGCTCTGGAGTGATGGTGTCGTGCACACTCGACTCAAGCGAGAGCACCGCTCTCTCCATGACTGGGGGTCACCGATGTCGTCGTCGCCGTACTACCTCAAGGGCAGCCCGCTCAACGTCCGCCTCAACAGCGTCATCGGGTGGCTGGCCCGGCACGGGCTCAGCCTCGCGGGCACGGCGGAGATGTCCGTGCGGGGCCGCAAGAGCGGGCAGATGCAGCGCATCCCGGTCAACCCGCACACCTACGGGGGCGCGCAGTACCTGGTCTCGGCCCGGGGGCACTCCCAGTGGGTGCGCAACATGCGGGCGGCCGGCGGCGGGGAGCTGCGGGTGGGGCGCAAGGTCCGCACGTTCACCGCGGTGGAGCTTCCCGACCAGGAGAAGCTCCCGGTGCTGCGGACCTACCTGGAGAAGTGGGGCTGGGAGGTCGACCAGTACTTCCAGGGGGTCACGGCCAAGTCCACGGACGAGGAGATCGTCGCGGCGGCCCCCGACCACCCGGTGTTCCGGATCACGGTCGAGGGCTGAACCCCTCGGCCGCTCAGGAGTCCTCCGCCTCCGGCGCCGGCTCCTGGCGCCGGTCCATCATGGTCAGCACGCGCTGGGCCATCGGATGGGTGCGGACGAGCTCGCCGAGGGACGTCCGGCCCCGGGTGATGTCGGTGAACGACCGCCAGGCCGGGCGGAAGCCGGTGAGGGCCGCGTGGAAGAGACCTGGACGGCGCTCGAAGATCGCCAGCATCCGCTTGCCGACCGCCATCTCCACACCGAGGCCCGCCTTGATCGCGAACGCGTAGTTCAGGGCCTGACGGCGGGTGTCCACCGCGTCGTGCGCCTCGGCGATACGGACCGCCCACTCGCCGGCCAGACGGCCCGAACGCAGGGCGAAGGAAATGCCCTCACGGGTCCACGGCTCGAGCAGGCCCGCCGCGTCCCCGCACACGAGCACCCGGCCGCGCGACAGCGGCGAGTCGTCGGCACGGCAGCGGGTGAGATGGCCGGAGGAGATGCTCGGCTCGAAGCCGGCGAGGCCGAGCCGCCCGATGAAGTCCTCCAGGTAGCGCTTGGTGGCGGCGCCCTCGCCGCGCGCGGAGATCACGCCGACGGTCAGCGTGTCCCCCTTGGGGAAGACCCAGCCGTAGCTGCCGGGCATCGGGCCCCAGTCGATGAGGACGCGGCCCTTCCAGTCCTCGGCGACCGTGTCCGGCACCGGGATCTCCGCCTCCAGGCCGAGGTCCACCTGGTCGAGCTTCACGCCGACGTGCGCTCCTATGCGGCTGGCGCTGCCGTCCGCGCCCACGACCGCGCGCGCCAGGACGGTCTCGCCGCCCTGCAGGACGACCGCGACGGTACGCCGGTCGGGCACCGCCGAGCCGTGCTGCTCCACCCGCGTGACCGTGACGCCCGTACGCAGCTCGGCGCCCGCCTTCTGGGCGTGCTCGACCAGTTGCTGGTCGAAGTCGGGCCGGTTGATCAGTCCGAACAGCATCTGCCGGGAGCGGCGGGTGCGGGTGAAGCGCCCGTTGTTGGAGAACGTCACCGCGTGGACGCGGTCGCGCAGGGGCAGCTCGAAGCCGGGTGGCAGGGCGTCCCGTGAGGGACCGATGATGCCGCCGCCGCATGTCTTGTAGCGGGGCAGCTCCGCCTTCTCCAGCAACAGCACGCGCCGTCCCGTGACCGCCGCCGCGTAGGCGGCCGAAGCCCCCGCGGGTCCCGCGCCCACCACGACGACGTCCCACACCTGCCGCACGTCGTCCGCCGAAGAGTTCTCGCTGCTCACGATGGTCTACTGCTCCCGATCAAGCCGCCTGCCGCACCTGTCCCCCGCATCCTACGGCGGAGATCGTCACGGTCCGATGACAGTCCGCTGTGGGAAGATCGGCGGCGTACGCGACCCCATCCCGGCAGCGCGTACGCTCGCACGGTCCCCCGGACGGACCAGTGCCACCCTGTACAACGTCGCACCCACAAGGAGCGTGCCCATGTCGTCGAATCCGGTCGCCGAAACCGTCGCCTCGCTGATGCCCAGGGCGAAGGCGGAGCTCACCGAGCTGGTGGCCTTCAAGTCGGTGGCGGACTTCGACCAGTTCCCGAGGAGCGAGAGCGAGGCCGCCGCGAACTGGATCACGGCCGCGCTGCGCGCCGAGGGATTCGAGGACGTGGCACTCCTGGAGACGCCCGACGGCACCCAGTCGGTGTACGGCTGTCTGCCCGGCCCGGAGGGCGCCCGGACGGTTCTGCTCTACGCGCACTACGACGTGCAGCCGCCGCTGGACGAGGCCGGCTGGACCACCCCGCCGTTCGAGCTGACCGAGCGCGACGGCCGCTGGTACGGACGCGGTACCGCCGACTGCAAGGGCGGCTTCATCATGCACCTGCTCGCGCTGCGCGCCCTCAAGGCGAACGGCGGTGTCCCGGTGCACGTGAAGATGATCGTGGAGGGCTCGGAGGAGCAGGGCACCGGCGGTCTGGAGCGGTACGCCGAGCAGCACCCGGACCTGCTCACCGCCGACACCGTCGTGATCGGCGACGCGGGCAACTTCCGCGTCGGCCTGCCCACCGTCACCTCCACCCTGCGCGGCATGACCATGATGCGGGTGAAGATCGACACCCTGGAGGGCAACCTGCACTCGGGCCAGTTCGGCGGCGCGGCGCCCGACGCGCTGGGCGCGCTGATCCGCGTACTGGACTCGCTGCGCGCCGAGGACGGCTCGACCACCGTCGACGGACTGACCGGCGAAGCGCGGTGGGAGGGCCTGCAGTACGACGAGGAGCAGTTCCGGCAGGACGCCAAGGTCCTCGACGGCGTCGGGCTGATCGGCTCCGGCACGGTCGCCGACCGCATCTGGGCCCGGCCCGCGGTGACCGTCCTCGGGATCGACTGCCCGCCTGTCGTCGGCGCCACCCCGTCCGTGCAGGCGAGCGCCCGCGCGCTGATCAGCCTGCGGGTGCCGCCGGGAGTGGACGCGGCCGAGGCGACGAAGCTGCTCCAGGCGCACCTGGAGGCGCACACGCCGTGGGGCGCGCGGGTGAGCACCGAGCAGATCGGCCAGGGGCAGCCGTTCAGCGCCGACACCACCAGCCCGGCGTACGCGGCCATGGCCGAGGCGATGGCGGTCGCCTACCCGGGCCAGGAGATGCAGTACGCCGGCCAGGGTGGCTCCATCCCCCTGTGCAACACCCTCGCGTCCCTGTACCCGGACGCGGAGATCCTCCTCATCGGACTGAGCGAGCCGGAGGCCCAGATCCACGCGGTCAACGAAAGCGTCTCCCCGGAGGAGCTGGAGCGCCTCGCGGTGGCCGAGGCGCTGTTCCTGCGGAACTACGCGGCGAGCTGAGCCGCCCTGCCATGGGCAGAGGGCCCCGTCCGACGGGCGGGGCCCTCCTACGGTCGTCCCCTGGACGTCGTCGAGCTGCTCCCCCGCCCGCACCCGCTCCTCGTCGTACTGCAGGCCCTCCCACCGCGCTTCGCCGGTCAGTCCGTCGACGGTGGTCGAGCCTTCCTCGGCGCGACGGCGACGAGTTGACGCTGATCGGCACCGGCCCGCCGGGCTCCGGCCCGGCGATCGCCGAGGCGGTCACGGCGCCGGGACACCCGCCCGGAGCCCTGCGGCGGATCCTCCTCACCCACTTCCACGAGGACCACGCCGGTGGCGCCGCCGAGTTGGCGGCGACGAGCCGCGCAGAGGTGCTGGCGCACGGTGCGGACGCTGCCGTGCTGCGCAGCGAAGTACCCGCTCCCGCACCGCAGTTGGAGGACTGGGAACGCCCACGCCCCCTCCTCGTGGCGACACAACAGCAGCTGCCCGGCGGGCGGTTCACGCCCCCGACGGAGGTCACCGCGCTGTCCGACGGTGAGATCCTCGGCTTCGGCGACGGCGCCCGGGTGGTCCACGTCCCCGGACACACCCCCGGCAGCATCGCCGTCCACCTGCCCCGCCACGGAAGCCTGTTCACCGGCGAAGCGGCCGCGGCCTCGCCGCTCGGCGACTCGGTCCTGCCGGGCGTCTTCCACCTCGACCGCCCCCAGGCCCTCATCTCCTTCCGCCGGCTCGCCGCCCTCACAACAGAGACGGCCTGCTTCGGCCACGGCTCCCCGGTGACCGGCCGGGCGTCGCGTGTTCTGCGGAGGCTGCGGACGCCTGGCCGTCCACGCCCTGAGGGGGTGCCGTTCCGGCGGAAACGGGAGCGCTGCTCGATTCCCTGCGGCCTGATGGCTCCGGTGGCCGGTCCCCCGCCCTACGGGCACCCCGGCGACCAGGCCAGGCACTCAGCCCTCCGGCAGCATGCGGGCCTCACCGCCCGACCCCGCGCCCCGCGTGCTCCGGGGGCAGGCCACCGGCCCGGACCGGCACAGCCCTCCGGGTGTCCCCGAAGGCGTTGAAGCCGCGCAGCACCCCGCCCGCCCAGACCGGCACAGCCCAGCCGGCCCGTACCGGCACAGCCGTGCGCAGGCACACGCTCAGCCCACCGGGATGCCCGCCTCCAGGTACAGGGCCGCTCCGCGTTCCCGCGCCCGCAGGGCCCAGCGCAGCCGCTCGTAGCGGACCGGAGGGAGGAGGTCGGCCGCCTCCTCCTCCGTGACGAAGCGCCAGCCGCGCAGTTCGGGCCCCGGCAGCAGCAGTCCCTCGGCGGCCGTCGAGTCGAGCCGGCCGCCGTCGAAGAGGAGGCGCAGCCCGCCGTAGCCGGGCGGCTGCGGCCGCTCCCAGTCGACGACGAGCAGCCTGGGTATGTCGTCCAGCCGGATCCCGGTCTCCTCCAGGACCTCCCGCATGCCCGCGCGCGCGGGCGCCTCGCCGGGCTCCACGACGCCGCCGGGGAACTCCCAGCCGGGCTTGTAGGTCGGGTCGACGAGCAGCACCCGGTCCTGCTCGTCGAAGAGCAGCACCCCGGAGGCGAGCGTCTCGCCGGTGGGTTCGGGGGTCTGCACGATGTCGCAGGCCGGCACGGCACCGGTGCCGACCGCCTCGGCGATGCGGACGGCGGTCTCGTACGGGGTGAGGTGGCTGGTGTCGACGAGGTGGGCGTCGGCGGAGAGCCAGGAGGCCAGGGCGGCGCGGTAGGGCTCGATGTGGTCGTAGGACCACTGGCGGATGCGGATCTCGCCGTCGGGGAGGTCGGGCGGCACCTCCCGGCCCGCTATCCGCCCGCGCAGGATCGTTTCCGCCGGAGCGAGGAGCACATGGCGGACCTGTATCCGGCGGGCCGCGAGGCCGCCGAAGATCTCGTCACGGTACTCCTGGCGGAGCAGGGTCATGGGGACGACGAGGGTGCCGCCGAGTTCACCCAGCAGCGCGGCGGCGGTGTCGATCACGAGCCGTCGCCAGATCCGCAGGTCCTGGAAGTCGCCGACCTCGGCGAGGCGCTTGGGCGGCAGCAGGTGCGGGAGCCCTCCGCCGATGACCTCGGGGTCGAAGAGCGTGCTGTTCGGGATCAGGTCGATCAGTTCCCGTGCGGTCGTGGTCTTGCCCGCACCGAACGCGCCGTTGATCCAAACGACGGTCACATTTCCCCCTCTTCTGTTGGCCCCCTGTGGCTTGCCCGCTCCACCCTGCCACGGAAACCAGTTCGGGGAAGAGGGCGCACGAAGGCCGTGGCGCCGGTGCCCCTGGCGGGGGCGGCGGCGCCACGGCCTCGCGCCTTCGGCGTCCCGCGTCCGCCGTCAGCCGCCCTGGCCCAGGGCGTCGTCGTCCATCGCGAGGCTGTCACTGGCGACGGTGTGGTCGAGCGTGCTGAGGGTGTCGCCGACGTTCAGCTCGTCGAGGTCCTGGGCGGCCAGGCCGTGCGAGGGGGTGATGGCCGCGACGACGAAGCCGGTGGCGAGGGAGGCGATGGCGAGCATGCTGCGCTTCTTCATGCCCACTCCAACGGGCCGGACGCCACGGAGGTCACGCGACGCCCCAGCCCCACCTCCGACCGGAAGCCCGGCGCCCGGTCGCCCCGCCGGTCCCCTGACCCAGCGGTTCCACTGAACCACCGGCCCGCCGATCCGCGCGGTGCGAGGTCCGCGGTCCGCCTGCCCACGGTCCGCGATCCATGGGACCGCCGATCGACCGATCGACCGGTCCACCGATACGCCGATACGCGAGCCGTCAGCCGGCGGGGCCCGGCGCGGGAGCACGGCAGATGGAGCCATCCATCCGTGACCCACCAGCCCGCCGGTCCGCGCCCCTCCAGCCCACGGGGCCCGGCACGGCGCGCGGCACACCGAGCCACCGGCCACCGGCCACCGGCCACCGGCCACCGACCGGCGAATCCCCCGATACGCCCCTCTACGAATCCGCCGCCCTCCGGTCCACCGAGCGGCCGGCCCGCCGGTCCGCGCCCCACCAGCCCACGGGACCCGGCACAAGGCACGCCACACGAGTCACACAAATCCGCGAGCCACCGGTCCACCGACCCGCGAATCCGCCGCTACGCCGACCCGCGATCCGCCGACCCGACGACCCGCCCCTCCACCGCCCCGCCTGAACGTTCCTGCACAACACCGCTCACAGCAAGCCGCACAGCGCCCCCGCAGCACCCCTCGGAGCACCGCTCACACCCCCGCCGTCGACGTTCCCGCCAGCGCCGCCGCCGCTGCTCCCACCAGACCCGCGTCCGTCCCCATCTGCGCCGGGACCACGGTCAGGCGCTGGACGAAGGAGAGGGTCGCGTAGTCGCGGAGGGCCCGGCGCAGCGGCACGAAGAGGACGTCGCCCGCCTTGCCCACACCTCCGCCGATCACCGCGATGTCGATCTCGACGAGGGTCGCGGTGGCCGCGATGCCGGCGGCGAGGGCCTGGGCGGCGCGTTCGAAGGAGGCGACGGCCACCGGGTCGCCCGCGCGGGCGGCGGCGGCCACCGCCGCGGCGGAGGTGTCGCCGTCGGGGCCGGGCCGCCAGCCGTTCTCCAGGGCGCGACGGGCTATGTGCGGGCCGCTGGCGATGCGCTCGACGCAGCCGCGCGCCCCGCAGGGACACGGGTCGCCGTCGAGGTCGACGCTGATGTGACCGATGTGGCCGGCGTTGCCGGTGGGACCGGGGTGCAGCCGTCCGCCGAGCACCAGCCCCCCGCCCACTCCCGTGGAGACCACCATGCACAGGGCGTTGTCATGGCCTCGGGCAGCGCCCTGCCAGTGCTCGGCCGCCGTGATCGCCACGCCGTCGCCGATCAGCTCGACCCGCAGACTGCCGGTGGCGGCACGGACGCGGTCGACGAGCGGGTAGTCGCGCCAGCCGGGCACGTTCACCGGGCTGACCGTGCCGGCGGAGGCGTCCACCGGACCGGCGCTGCCGATGCCGACGGCGTACGCGCGCGGCCACAGCGGCGAGGCGGTCAGCTCCTTCAGCACCTCCTCGACGGCCCCCATCACGGTGTCGCCGCCCTCCTGCGCGGGCGTGGGCCGCTGTGCGCGGACCAGGATCGTGCCGTCGCCGTCCACCAGCCCTCCGGCGATCTTGGTGCCGCCTATGTCGAGCGCGGCCACGAGGTCGGTCTGCATCACAGTGTCGGTTCTCCCCGTCAACCTTGGAAAAGGGCCGGCCGGCCCGGGGTGGGGGACGTGGCCGGAGTTTGTCGGTGGACAGTCTCTCCCGCATCTGACAACGTTGTCCAGGCTCTATGCTCGACGCCACATCCTCATACAAACCCAGGGACTCATCCACCCCGCCGGCACCACGGTGCCCGCGGCGGCGGGAAGTACCTCCCGTGGACGACAGGAACAGGACACCGCATCGTGCCCGAGACGCCGCGCCGCCCCGACAGCCGTTACGGCAACCGTCCCACGATGAAGGACGTCGCGGCACGCGCCGGGGTCGGACTCAAGACCGTCTCGCGGGTGGTGAACGGCGAGCCCGGGGTCACGCCCGAGACGGAGCGCCGCGTGCAGGAGGCCATCGACGCGCTCGGCTTCCGCCGCAACGACAGCGCGCGGGTGCTGCGCAAGGGCCGCACCGCGAGCATCGGCCTGGTCCTGGAGGACCTCGCGGACCCGTTCTACGGCCCGCTGAGCCGCGCGGTGGAGGAGGTGGCCCGCGCGCACGGCGCGCTGCTGATCAACGGCTCCAGCGCCGAGGACCCCGACCGTGAGCAGGAGCTGGCGCTGGCGCTGTGCGCCCGGCGGGTGGACGGTCTCGTGGTGATCCCGGCCGGGGACGACCACCGTTATCTGGAGCCGGAGATCAAGGCGGGCGTGGCGACGGTCTTCGTGGACCGGCCGGCCGGGCAGATCGACGCCGACTGCGTGCTGTCGGACAACTACGGCGGGGCCCGCGAGGGCGTGGCCCATCTCATCGCGCACGGGCACCGCAGGATCGGCTTCATCGGCGACATGCCGCGCATCCACACGGCGGCGGAGCGGCTGCGCGGCTACCGGACGGCGATGGAGGACGCGGGGATCGAGGTCGAGGACGCCTGGGTCTCGCTGGGCACGACCGATCCGGGCCGGGTGCGCCGGGCGGCCGAGGAGATGCTGTCCGGTCCCGAGCCGGTGACGGCGGTCTTCTCGGGCAACAACCGGGTGACGGTCACGGTGATCCGGGTGCTCGCGGAGCAGTCCCGCGCGGTGGCCCTGGTGGCCTTCGACGACCTGGAGCTGGCCGATCTGCTGCGGCCGGGCGTGACCGTGGTGGCCCAGGACGCGGCGGCGCTCGGCCGGACCGCCGCGGAGCGCCTGTTCCGGCAGCTGGAGGGCACCCTGGTCGTGCCCGAGCGCATCGAGCTGCCCACCAGGCTCATCGCCCGCGGTTCGGGCGAACTGCCCCCGGCGGTCTGAAGCCGCGGGCGCCCCGGCGGACCGGAGGCGGAGCCGCTGCGGGGCCGCTGAGGCAGACTGGACGGAGATGGACGAACGCCGAGAGCTCCGTACGCTGGAGGCGCTGGGGCTGGCTCACGCGCCGCGTGATCACCCGCTGACCTATCCGGGTGTGTGGCCGACCGGGTCGGGCCTGCTCACCGGCGATCTAATGCTGCCGCTGGGCCGGCTCACGCACCCCGGCCGAAGCCCGGTCCTGGCGGTCGGCTCCAACGCCTCCCCCGGTCAACTGCGGCACAAGATGGCCGCGTCGGGGATCAGCTCCCCGATCCCGATGGTGCGGGCGCGGGTGACGGGCATCGGTGTCGGTGTCTCCGCGCACATCAGCCGGCCCGGGTACGTGTCCGCCTCTCCCGTCGACTCCCCCGGTGCGACACGGGAGTTGTTCGTCATCTGGCTCGACGGCGGGCAACTCGCAGCGATCGACGCGACCGAGCCGAACTACGACCGTGCCGTCCTGGCCGCGCCGCGGTACTACGTCGAGCTGGAGAACGGCGAGAGGCTTCCCGAGGTGTTCTCGTACGTGAACCGGCACGGCGTCCTGCGCAACGGCACCGACGCCCCGCGCGGCCATCCCGGCCAGCACGCCCTCATCACCGAACTCCTCCTCGGGTCAAGGGCGTTGAGGCGGCTGTTCGGGGATACACCGGAGGAGTTCGTCACGCGCGCGCGGGCCGACCCGCGCCTGCCCCTGCAGGGCACACGACTGTTCGCGGAGGAGAAGATGGTGACGAACTCCGGTCTGGAGCACCTGCGGTGTGGTTAGGATCAAGGCACGGCATCGCGTGTCGGTCACCGACCGGGTGAGGCATGGAGGTGCCCGTGAGATTGCCTTGCGGAGGCATTCCACACATGTCAGTCGAGTTGAACCACACCATCGTCCATTCCCGTGACAACCGGGAGTCCGCCGAGTTCCTCGCGCACCTCCTCGGGCTCGAAGTCGGCACCGAGTGGGGCCCGTTCGTCCCGGTCGGCACCAGCAACGGAGTCACCCTGGACTTCGCCACCATCCCGGCGGAGTCGATCGTCATGCAGCACTACGCGTTCCTCGTCTCCGACGAGGAGTTCGACGCCGCCTTCGGCCGGATCAAGGCGGCCGGGATCACGTACTTCGCGGATCCGCACGGCCGGCAGCCGGGTCAGATCAACCACGACCACGGCGGCCGGGGCCTGTACTTCATGGACCCGGCTGGGCACGGGATGGAGATCATCACGCGCCCGTACGGGTTCTCCGGGGAGTAGCCCCGAGGGCCCCGGCTACTGCGCCGAGGCCGTCGGATCGCCTCGCCGGGGTGCCGCGAAGCCCTCCAGGGCCGCCCGGGACAGGCCGGTCGCGCCGGTCACCTCGGCGAGGTCGAGGGCACCGCAGTCCAGGCCGCGCAGCAGATGACCGCTGAGGGCCTTGGCGGTGGCCGGTTCGTCCATCACGTCGCCGCCGGCCCGGCCGGCGTACCGGGACAGGCGCTCGGCGGCCTGCGTGAACCCCTCGCGGTAGAAGGCGAAGACGGCGGCGTAGCGGGTGGGGAGGTGGGCGGGGTGCATGTCCCAGCCCTGGTAGTAGGCGCGGGAGAGTGCGCGGCGGATGAGGCCGTAGTGCAGGCGCCAGGCGTCGTGGACCTTCTCGGTCGGGCCGACGGGCAGGACGTTGGTGGAGCCGTCCGAGACGCGTACGCCGGTGCCGGCCGCGGCGACCTGCATGACCGCCTTGGCGTGGTCGGCGGCCGGGTGGTCGCCGGCCTGGTAGGCGGCGGACACGCCGAGGCAGGCGCTGTAGTCGAAGGTGCCGTAGTGCAGGCCCGTGGCGCGGCCCTCGGCGGCCTGGATCATGCGGGCGACGGTCGCGGTGCCGTCGGTGGCGAGGATGGCCTGGCTGGTCTCGATCTGGATCTCGAAGCCGAGCCGGCCGGGCTCGAGTCCGCGGGCCTTCTCGAAGGCCTCCAGGAGCCGCACCATGGCGGTGACCTGCTCGGGGTACGTCACCTTCGGCAGCGTCAGCACCAGGCCGTCGGGCAGGCCGCCGGCCGCCAGCAGGCCGGTGAGGAAGACGTCGAGGGTGCGGATGCCCCGGTCGCGTACGGCGGCCTCCAGGCACTTCATGCGGATGCCCGTGTACGGGGCCGCCGTGCCCTTCGCGTACGCCTCGGCGACGAGCCGGGCGGCCCGTGCCGCCGCCTCGTCCTCCTCGGCGTCCGGGCGGGGGCCGTAGCCGTCCTCGAAGTCGACGCGGAGGTCTTCGACGGGCTCGCGCTCCAGCTTGGCGCGCACGCGCGCGTACACGGGGCCGGCGAGCGTGTCGGACAGGCCGAGGCAGGCGGCGAAGGAGGCGGCGTCGGGGGCGTGCTCGTCGAGGGCGGCGAGGGCCCTGTCGCCCCAGGACCGGACGGTGTCCGCGGCGAAGGCGTCGGCGGGGACGTAGACGGTGTGCACCGGCTGGCGGGTGCCGGGGTCGCCGGGGTAGCGGCGGTCGAGTTCGGCGTCGACCGGGGCGAGGGAGGCGCTGATCTCCTCGGTGACGGCGCCCGCGAGGCTGGTCGCCACCGTCTCGTGCCGGCTCTGAGCCATCCCACGCCCTCCTGTTTTCCACTGTACGGAATCAACAATCCGTAGAACGAAGCTATCCGTGGAGGTCACGGCGGGTCAACACCCTGTCCACGCCGTGGTCCTGTGTGATCACTTCCGCACCATCCCCCTCTTCCGCACAGACCCGCACACCTTCATCCTGGCTCACGAGGCGAAGGGGGACACATGGCGGGCAGCGGAGAGCCGACCCGGCGGGAGGGGCTGCGAACGATGGTGGCCGCCGTCGTCGCCGTGCCCCTGCTGGGCACGGCGGGGGCCTCGCAGGCCCGGCGCGAGAGCCCCGCACCGCACCGGAAGCCCGAGCTGGTCCCGCCGCTCGACGTCATGTCGTTCAACATCCGGGTGCCCGCCGCGTCGGACCCGTGGGCGGTCCGCCGTCCGGTCATGCGCACGCTGTTACAACGGGCGGCCCCGCACGTCATCGGCACCCAGGAGGGCCAGTTCTCCCAGTTGCTGAACATCGGGGCCGACCTCGGTCCGCACTACGACTGGATCGGCACCCCCGGCAGCGGCAACGAGGAGTCGACCGCCGTCTTCTACGACGTCCGCCGGCTCGCCCCGGTCGAGCACGACGTCTTCCGGCTCTCCGACACGCCCACCGTGCCCGGCTCCAACACCTGGGGCGCGGCCTTTCCCCGGCTCGTGACCCGGGTCCGCTTCCGGGACCTGCTCGACGCGGGACGGGAGTTCCACGTCCTCAACACCCATCTCGACCATCGCAGCGAGTACGCACGCGCGCGGGCCGCCCGCCTGATGGCCGAGCGGATCCGGGGGCTCGGCTTCTCCCGCCCGGTCCTGCTGACCGGCGACTTCAACGCCGTCGCGCACGCCGGCACGGCCTACGACACGCTGCTGCGCGCGGGCCTCGTGGACACCTGGGACACGGCGCGGCGGCGCGGACCGGCGTACGGGACGTTCCACGGGTACCAGGGGCTGCGGCCGGACGGGGACCGCATCGACTGGATCCTGGCCACGCCCGGGGTGACGGTGCGCCGGGCGTGGGTCGACACGTACTGCGCGAACGGCCAGTACCCGAGCGACCATCTGCCGGTGACGGCGTCGGTGCGCCTCGGCTGAACACGCCGGGGCCCCCGTGACCGGTGCGGTCACGGGGGCCCCGTACAGCTGACGGCGACCGGATCGGGTGATCACTCGGCCGGCCGGGGGATCAGCCCTTGCGGGCCTTGATCTCCTCGGTGAGCTGCGGGACGACGTCGAACAGGTCGCCGACGACGCCGTAGTCGACCAGGTCGAAGATCGGGGCCTCGGCGTCCTTGTTGACGGCCACGATCGTCTTCGAGGTCTGCATGCCGGCGCGGTGCTGGATGGCACCGGAGATGCCGTTGGCGATGTAGAGCTGCGGCGAGACGGACTTGCCGGTCTGGCCGACCTGGTTGGTGTGCGGGTACCAGCCGGCGTCCACCGCGGCGCGGGAGGCGCCGACGGCCGCGCCGAGGGAGTCGGCGAGGGCCTCGATGATGGCGAAGTTCTCCGCGCCGTTGACGCCACGGCCGCCGGAGACGACGATCGCGGCCTCGGTCAGCTCGGGGCGGCCGGTGGACTCACGGGCCGTGCGGCCGGTGACCTTGGTGCCGGTGGCCTGGTCGGAGAAGGTGACCGCGAGGGCCTCGACCGCACCGGCGGCCGGGGCGGCCTCGACGGCGGCCGAGTTCGGCTTGACCGTGATGACCGGGGTGCCCTTGATGACGCGGGACTTGGTGGTGAAGGACGCGGCGAACACCGACTGGGTGGCCACCGGGCCCTCGTCGCCGGCCTCGAGGTCGACGGCGTCGGTGATGATGCCGGAGCCGATGCGCAGCGCGAGGCGGGCGGCGATCTCCTTGCCCTCGGCGGAGGACGGGACCAGGACGGCGGCCGGGGAGACGGCGGCGACGGCGGCCTGCAGCGCGTCCACCTTCGGTACGACGAGGTAGTCGGCGTACTCGGACGCGTCGTGGGTGAGGACCTTGACGGCGCCGTGCTCGGCGAGCGCGGCGGCGGTGTTCTCGGCACCGGCGCCGAGCGCGACGGCGACGGGCTCGCCGACGCGGCGGGCGAGGGTCAGCAGCTCGAGGGTCGGCTTGCGGACGGCACCGTCCACGTGGTCGACGTAGACGAGGACTTCAGCCATGGGATTGCTCTCCTGCGAAACGAAGTTGAGGGGGCGGTCGGCGTGTCGAGCCTTAGACGAACTTCTGGCTCGCGAGGTACTCGGCGAGCTGCTTGCCGCCCTCGCCCTCGTCCTTGACGATCGTGCCGGCGGTGCGGGCCGGGCGCTCGGCCGCGGCCTCCACCTTGGTCCAGGCGCCGTCGAGGCCGACCTCCTCCGCCTCGATGTCGAGGTCGGAGAGGTCCCAGGACTCCACCGGCTTCTTCTTGGCCGCCATGATGCCCTTGAAGGACGGGTAACGGGCCTCACCCGACTGGTCGGTGACCGACACGACCGCCGGCAGGGAGGCCTCGAGCTGCTCGGAGGCGGCGTCGCCGTCGCGGCGGCCCTTGACGGTGCCGTCCTCGACGGAGACCTCGGAGAGCAGGGTGACCTGCGGGACGCCCAGGCGCTCGGCGACCAGCGCCGGCAGCACGCCCATGGTGCCGTCGGTGGAGGCCATGCCGGAGATCACCAGGTCGTAGCCGGCCTTCTCGATGGCCTTGGCCAGCACCAGGGAGGTGCCGATGGCGTCGGTGCCGTGCAGGTCGTCGTCCTCGACGTGGATCGCCTTGTCGGCGCCCATGGACAGGGCCTTGCGCAGGGCGTCCTTGGCGTCCTCGGGGCCCACCGTCAGGACGGTGATCTCCACGTCGTCGTCGGAGTTCTCGGAGATCTGCAGCGCCTGCTCGACGGCGTACTCGTCGAGCTCGGAGAGCAGACCGTCCACGTCGTCCCGGTCGACGGTCAGGTCATCGGCGAAGTGCCGGTCGCCAGTGGCGTCGGGCACGTACTTCACAGTGACAACGATCCTCAAGCTCACGCCGGCTCTCCTACTGCATCGTCAGTTCTCGGCTGCCTTCTTTCAGGCAGCATAGGCGCCACAAGCGGCCGATCCCGATCGGGGCGGCCCGCGCTCCGAACGAAATATTACTCGTCAGTACACCCAGTTCTTGCCCGCTAAGCAAGCGCTTTGAACTGTGACCTCTGCAACGCAGCGTAACCGGAACTCGACCGCTCCGCAGGAGAGCCGGGCAGTGATCAATGCCGCAGCGCGTTGAACCGGCCCTGGTGATAGAGCAGCGGACGGCCCGCGCCCGCGGGGTCGCCCAGGACGACCTCGGCCAGCACGATGCGGTGATCCCCGGCGGGGACACGCGCGACGACCCGGCACACCAGCCAGGCGAGCACGTCGTCGAGGACCGGGACGCCCTCGGGGCCCGGCCGCCAGGCGGTGGGCGCGCCGAAGCGGTCGGCGCCGCTGCGGGCGAAGGTGGCGGCCAGGTCCTCCTGGTGCTCGCCGAGCAGGTGCACGCCCACGTGCTCGGCCCCGGATATCGCGGGCCAGCTCGACGCGCCCGTGCCGATGCCGAAGGAGAGCAGCGGGGGCTCCGCGGAGACGGAGGTCAGGGAGGTGGCGGTGAAACCGACCGGGCCGGACTCACCGGAGGCGGTGATCACGGCGACTCCGGCGGCGTGCCGGCGGAAGACGGAGCGCAGGAGATCGGGGGAGGCGAGCTGAGGGGTGCCGAGGCCGGGCGAGGCCGTCATGGAGTTGTCGTCCTTCTGGGGAGAGCGGCGGGAGGGTCCGTGGTTGCTCAGCGACCCGGACAGCGCGCGCTCGCGGTACGGGCGAGGTCGACGTGGACCCGTCCGTAGAGAAGGAGTTCCTCAGGCATGGGCTCAGGCTGACGACGGGTGGCGTGCACAGTCAAGTACGTTCCGGCATCTGGGAGGCGTCTCACGGTCCCCACGGCCCGTCACACCGCCTCCCCCAGTGCCGCGATGACGTCGGCTTTGCGGGGCTGGCCGGTGGCGCGCCGTACGACGCGGCCGTCGGCGTCGAGGACCAGGACCGTCGGGGTCTTGAGGATGTCGAGTTCGCGCACGAGGTCCAGGTGCTCCTCGGCGTCGATCTCGATGTGGGCCACGCCGGGCACCAGGCCCGCCACCTCCCCGAGGACCCGCCGGGTGGCCCGGCAGGGCGCGCAGAAGGCGCTGGAGAACTGCACGAGCGTGGCCCGCTCCCCCAGTGCGCCGCCCAGCCGGTCGGCGCCGAGCCGCTTTCCGTCGTCGCGCCCGCGCACCCGTACCCTCCCGCTCCGCCGCCGCTGCAGCACTCCGTAGGCGCTCGCCGCGACGAGCACCGCCACACACACCACCAGTCCGGTCATCAGCCGCTCCAGCGTTCACGAGACTGCAAAGATTCCCGACCCCAGGAATCGCCACCGTTGCGGAATGCTTGATTCATGGACATCGATGTGAGGGGCCCGCGCTTCGGAGCCGCCGTCACGACCGTAGTACTGGCGGCCGTTCTGGTCACGGGCAGTGCCTGGCTGCTGGCCTGGCAGACACTGGCGTTCGCCCTGGGCGCGGCGGGCGGGGTCGGGCGCTCGCCGTACGGCTGGGTGTTCCGCGGGGTCGTACGGCCGCGGATCGGCCCGCCGGTGGAGTTCGAGTCGCCGCGGCCGCCGCGGTTCGCGCAGGCGGTGGGGCTGGCCTTCGCGGCCGCCGGTCTGATCGGCTTCACCCTGGGGCCGGGGTGGCTGGGGCTCGCGGCGACCGGTGCGGCGCTCGCGGCCGCTTTCCTCAATGCCGCTTTCGGGTACTGCCTGGGGTGCGAGATGTACCTGGTCGTACGGCGGGTGGCGGTACGGGCGGAGTGAACGCGCCGTAAAAGACCGAGGTCGATCACGGGGCCGAGTGACGAGGATCTCGTCGCCCAGGGGCACGGGGACTGGCCCCCCGGCCGTTCTTCGGGCACGATCTCGACATGCCGTAAACCTACGGCTGCGTAACTTTGCCCGGGGGGAATCCCTTCCGGGCAGAAGGAAGGGTCCGCCCCGCCCATGGCAGAGCTTGTCTACCGTCCCGTCGTCGGCCTCGCCCAGACCTTGTTCAAGGCCTGGGACCTCAAGATCGACTGCAAGGGGTCGGAGAACATCCCGCGCTCGGGCGGCGCCGTGCTGGTGAGCAATCACATCAGCTACCTCGACTTCATCTTCAACGGCCTGGCGGCGCTCCCGCAGAAACGTCTGGTGCGGTTCATGGCGAAGGAGTCCGTCTTCCGCCACAAGGTGTCCGGTCCGCTCATGCGCGCCATGAAGCACATCCCTGTGGACCGCAACCAGGGCGAGGCGGCCTACCAGCACGCGCTGGACTCGCTGCGCTCGGGTGAGATCGTCGGGGTCTTCCCCGAGGCGACCATCTCGCAGTCCTTCACCCTGAAGAGCTTCAAGTCGGGCGCGGCGCGGCTCGCGCAGGAGGCGGGCGTGCCGCTGATCCCCATGGCCGTGTGGGGGACGCAGCGGCTGTGGACGAAGGGTCACCCGCGCAACTTCAAGCGCAGCCACACCCCGATCACCATCCGGGTGGGCGAGGCGATCGAGGCGTCCAAGGACAAGTACGCGGGTGCCCTCACCCGTCAGGTGCGCGAGCGCGTCCAGGAGCTCCTGGAGGCCGCCCAGCGCGCCTACCCGGTCCGCCCGAAGGACGCGAACGACACCTGGTGGATGCCGGCCCATCTGGGCGGGACCGCGCCGACGCCGGAGCAGGTGCGGGCGGCCGAGACCGGCTGAGACGGCCCGAGAGGCGTCGCCGGCCCCGGTGGACGTCCGCGTACCGCTCGGCTCAGTCCAGCCCGGCCGGAAGCGTCTCCCAGAGGTGGGGCCGGTCCGGCGCGGCCTTGAGCGCCGTCAGCACCGCCGGGTGCGGGGCGGCGTACAGAACGGGGTAGTCCAGCTCGCCCGCCTCGGCGTCCGGGAGGAAGGCGAGCCGTTCGCCGTCCAGGGAGAACCGCGCGTCCACACCCGGCTTGTTGCCGCGCGGGTCCTGGCGGTGCCAGGCGCCGTGGAAACGGACGGCGACCAGGCCGTGGACGCAGTACCCGGCACCGGCGTCATGGGCGAACCGCTGGTAGCACAGCGCCGTCGGGATGTCCTCGGCCCGCAGCAGGGCGGCGAGCGCGTGGGCCTTGGCGTAGCAGATGCCCGTGCCCTGTTCGAGCACGTCGGAGGCGCGCCAGGTGACGCGCGGGTCGCCCGAGTCCTGCGAGTGGGGAATCGTGTCGCGCACCAACTCGAACGCCAGACGCGCATAGTCATACGAGTCCGCGGCATCTTTCGCCAGCCGTGCGGCCGTTTCCCTGACCAGCGGGCGGTCATGGTCGATGACCTCGTCTGCGGCCAAATAGGCGGACAGGTCGGGGTTCTCCTGGATCAGCTCCATGGCTGGAGAGCATAGAAACGCGATCACCCGAGAGTCAATGACTTTTCAGATGACCGCATATCTATGCAGGACTGGATGCCGCTAGTGCGCCATCTCCTCCTTGACGGCCGCGACGAACGCGTCCACGTCCTCCTCGGTGGTGTCGAACGCGCACATCCAGCGCACGACACCCTCGGCCTCGTCCCAGAAGTAGAACCGGAACCGCTTCTGCAGCCGCAGGCTCACCTCGTGCGGCAGCTTCGCGAAGACCCCGTTGGCCTGGACCGGGTGGAGGATCTCCACCCCGTGCACCGCCCGCACGCCCTCGGCCAGCCGCTGGGCCATCTCGTTGGCGTGCCGGGCGTTGCGCAGCCACAGGTCCTTGGCGAGCAGCGCCTCCAACTGCACCGACACGAAACGCATCTTCGAGGCGAGCTGCATGGACAGCTTGCGCAGGTGCTTCATCCGGCCGACGGCGTCCTGGTTGATGACGACGACCGCCTCGCCGAACAGCGCGCCGTTCTTCGTCCCGCCGAGGGAGAGGATGTCGACGCCGGCCGCGTTGGTGAACGTCCGCATGGGGACGTTCAGGGAGGCGGCCGCGTTGGCGATGCGGGAGCCGTCCAGGTGGACCTTCATACCGTGCGCGTGGGCGTGGTCGCAGATCGCCCGGATCTCGTCCGGCGTGTAGAGGGTGCCGAGCTCCGTGCTCTGGGTGATCGAGACGACCTGCGGCATCGCGCGGTGCTCGTCCTCCCAGCCCCAGGCCTGCCGGTCGACCAGCTCGGGGGTGAGCTTGCCGTCGGGCGTGGGGACGGTGAGCAGCTTCAGGCCGCCCATGCGCTCGGGTGCGCCGCCCTCGTCGACGTTGATGTGGGCGCTCTCGGCGCAGATCACCGCGCCCCAGCGGTCGGTGACCGCCTGGAGCGCCACGACGTTGGCGCCGGTGCCGTTGAAGACCGGGAACGCCTCCGCCGTGGAGCCGAAGTGGCTGCGGACGATCCGCTGGAGGTTCTCGGTGTAGTCGTCCTCGCCGTACGCCACCTGATGGCCGCCGTTGGCCAGGGCCAGGGCGGCCATCACCTCCGGGTGGGCCCCGGCGTAGTTGTCGCTGGCGAACCCACGGACCTCCGGGTCGTGATGGCGGCGGGCGTCGGTCTTCGGTGGGTTCACGGCTTCTCGGTGAGCCACAGACGCTGTCCGTTCACTTCGGGGGCGGACTTCTCCCAGACTCCGGCGATGGCCTCGGCCAGGTCCTTGACATCGGTGAAGCCCGCGAACTTCGCGTGGGGCCGCTCGGCGCGCATCGCGTCGTGCACCAGCGCCTTCACCACCAGGATGGCGGCCGCCGAGCTCGGGCCCTCGGCGCCGCCGGCCTTGCGGAAGAAGTCGGCCAGGGCCAGCGTCCAGGCCTCGGCCGCGGCCTTGGCGGCGGCGTAGGCGGCGTTGCCCGCGCTGGGGCTGCTGGCGCCCGCGGCGCTGATCAGGACGTAGCGGCCCCGCTCGCTGCGCTGCAGCGACTCGTGGAAGGCGAGGGAGGTGTGCTGCACGGTCTTGACGAGCAGCAGCTCCAGCAGGTCCCAGTCGTCGAGGCTCGTCTTGGTGAAGGTCTCGCTGCCACGCCAGCCGCCGACGAGATGCACCAGGCCGTCGACGCGGCCGAAGTCCTTCTCGATACGGGTGGCCCACTCCCGGGTGGAGTTCAGGTCGAGCAGGTCGACGGTGTCACCGGTGACGGTCGCGCCGCCGGCCTCGTAGCGGGCGTGGTCGACGGCCTCCGCCAGACGCTCCGGGTCGTTGTCCGCGCCGACGACGGTCGCGCCCGCGCGGGCGAGCCTGAGCAGCGCCGCGCGGCCCGCGGGTCCGCCCGCGCCGGCCACCGCGATCACCGCACCGTTGAGAGCCCCGTTCCCCATCCTTGCCTCCTGCTGAGCGGTGTTCGTACGGTCGCTCACGCGGCGACCTTGCCGGCGCTGTCCGCCGTGATGCCCCGGGTCGAGGCGATCACGTTCTTCAGCTTCTTGGACAGTGCCTCATAGAACATGCTCAGCGGAAACTCGTCCGGAAGCACGTCATCGACGAGTTTGCGCGGCGGCTGGCTCAGGTCCAGGGCGTCGGGGCCCTTGGCCCACTTGGAGCCCGGGTGCGGGGCGAGGTAGGTGGAGACCAGTTCGTAGCCGGCGAACCAGTGGACCAGCTTCGGGCGGTCGATGCCGTCGCGGTACAGCGTCTCGATCTCGGCGCAGAGCTGGTTGGTGACCTGCGGGGCGCGCTGCCAGTCGATGTGCAGCTTGTTGTCGGTCCAGCGGACGACGTCGTGCTTGTGCAGGTAGGCGAAGAGCAGCTGTCCGCCGAGGCCGTCGTAGTTGCGGACACGCTCGCCGGTGACCGGGAAGCGGAACATGCGGTCGAAGAGGACGGCGTACTGCACGTCACGGGCCTGCGGGACGCCGTCGGCCTCCAGCTTCACGGCCTCCTTGAAGGCGGTGAGGTCGCAGCGCAGCTCCTCCAGGCCGTACATCCAGAACGGCTGGCGCTGCTTGATCATGAAGGGGTCGAAGGGCAGGTCGCCGTGGCTGTGGGTGCGGTCGTGGACCATGTCCCACAGGACGAAGGCCTCCTCGCAGCGCTTCTGGTCGTGGACCATCGCGGCGATGTCCTCGGGCAGCTCCAGGCCGAGGATGTCGACGGCGGCGTCGGTGACGCGGCGGAAGCGGGCGGCCTCGCGGTCGCAGAAGATGCCGCCCCAGGAGAAACGTTCCGGCGCCTCACGGACGGCGATCGTCTCCGGGAAGAGCACGGCCGAGTTGGTGTCGTAGCCGGAGGTGAAGTCCTCGAAGGTGATGCCGCAGAACAGCGGGTTGTCGTAACGGGTGCGCTCCAACTCGGCCAGCCAGTCCGGCCAGACCATGCGCAGCACGACCGCCTCCAGATTGCGGTCCGGGTTGCCGTTCTGCGTGTACATCGGGAACACGACCAGGTGCTGCAGGCCGTCCGCGCGGTTGGCGGCGGGCTGGAAGGCCAGCAGCGAGTCGAGGAAGTCCGGCACGCCGAAGCCGCCGTCGATCCAGGCCCGCAGGTCCCCGGCCAGCGCACGGTGGTACTCCGCGTCGTGCGGGAGCAGCGGGGACAGCTCCCCGACCGCCTCGATCACGTCCCGGACGGCCTGCTCGGCCCGGGCGCGCTCCGGGGCGCCCTCAGCCGTGAAGTCGATCGATCCGTCCTTGGACTGCCAGGGGCGGATGCGCTCCACGGCATCCTTGAGCACCGGCCAAGCCGGGTGCTCCACCACCCTGCTCGCGGGAGGAATCCGCTCCTCCATCGCCGCCTGCACAAGAATTTCCGTCATGTCCCATCCTCCACTGGAGAACCTCGCGTATGGACACCGTATGCATACGAGGTTTCCTCCAGCAAGTGGGGCCACGGGAAATTATCCTGCGCGCTCGCATCTTCACTGCAGTTTTTCCTGTCGGACACCGGAGGAGTGACTACTTCCGCTACGGCTGGGTAGGCGCGCCGGGCACCGCCGTCTACACGTGTCCATGGCCGCCCCGGGGCCGTTAGGCTGCGGACTTCTCCACCCCCCCGTCTCCCCGCCGTCGACGGAAGCGAGTCCCGTCTTGAACTTCGTCACCATCGGTCACCGCGGCGTCATGGGTGTCGAGCCCGAGAACACCCTGCGCTCCTTCGTCGCCGCCGAGGAGGCCGGCCTCGATGCGATCGAACTCGATCTGCATCTGAGCAAGGACGGCGCCCTCGTGGTCATGCACGACCCCGACGTGGATCGCACGACGGACGGTACGGGGCCCATCGCCGACCAGACCCTCGCGGAGCTGAAGACGCTCGACGCGGGGCGCGGCGAGCGGGTACCGGTGTTCGAGGAGGTCCTGGACGCGGTGGCGCTGCCGCTGCAGGCCGAGATCAAGGACGTGCAGGCGGCGCGGGCGCTGGCCGAGGTGATGCATGCCCGGGACCTGCTGGGGCGGGTGGAGGTGTCCTCGTTCCACGACGAGGCGGTCGCCGAGATGGCCCGCCTGGTGCCCGGGGTGCGCACCGCGCTGATCGGCAGCCGCTACGGCCTCGACATCGTGGCCCGGGCCGTGGACGCGGGGGCCGCCACCGTGTGCCTGAACCTGCGGCGCCTCACCCTGGAGATCGTCGAGGAGGCCCGCAGGCGGGACCTGCGGATCATCGGATGGGTCGTCAACACCCAGCACCAGCTGCGGCTCGTCCGCGCGCTGGAGCTGGACGGCGCGACCACCGACTACCCGGAGATCCGGCGCACGGGCCGCTTCACCGCGTGAACCGGCTCAGACGAGCGGCTTGACCAGCAGCTCGAACTGCAGGTCGTCGCGCTGAGGGATGCCGAAGCGCTCGTCGCCGTAGGGGAAGGGCGTCATCCGTCCGGTACGGCGGTAGCCGCGGCGCTCGTACCAGGCGATCAGGTCGTCGCGCACCGAGATCACGGTCATGTGCATCTCGGTGGCGCCCCAGATCGCGCGGGCCTGCCGCTCGGCCTCCGCGAGGACCGTCCTGCCGAGGCCGCCGCCCTGAGCCGTGGGGCTGACCGCGAACATGCCGAAGTACGCGTGAGCGCCCCGGTGTTCGAGCTGGCAGCAGGCGACGATCCGGCCCTCCTGCTCGACCGTGAGCACCCGGCCGTCCGCCGACTTGATGATCTCGAGCACGCCCTCGGGGTCGGTCCGCTGTCCCTGGAGGATGTCCGCCTCCGTGGTCCATCCGGCCCTGCTGGACTCCCCGCGGTACGCCGACTCGACGAGCGCGACCAGCTCGTCCACGTCGGCGTCGGTGGCGTCACGGAAGGTGAGGGCGGCGGCGGTGTCCATGCGGGCGGTCTCCGGTGTCTGGCGCGGCTGGGACTCGGACGAGAGTAACCCCGCCCCGCTAGGCTCCGGCTGCATGGTGCACGTACTCAGCAGCAGGACCCTGCTGCGCCCCACCGACCCCGAACGCTCGCGCACGTTCTACGGCGAACAGCTGGGCCTGGCCGTCTACCGCGAGTTCGGTACGGGCCCGGACCGTGGGGTCGTCTACTTCCTCGGCGGCGGCTTCCTGGAGCTCTCGGGCCGGTCCCGGACCTCGCCGGACCCTGCCGTACGGCTCTGGTTGCAGGTCCCGGACCTGACGGCGGCACACGACGAGCTGCGGGCCAAGGGCGTCGGGGTCGTCCGGCCGCCGGTGAAGGAGCCGTGGGGGCTGGTCGAGATGTGGATCGAGGATCCGGACGGCACACCGATCGTGCTGGTGGAGGTACCGGCGGACCATCCGATCCGGTACCGGCCGGGCATCTGAGACCGGCGGGCTTCGGCGGGCCGGGGGTGCGGGGCGGCCGCGGGCCGAGGGTGGGGGCGGCTGCGGGCCGAGGGTACGAGCCGGCCGCGGGCCCAGACTGGGGGCGCCGCCGGCCCGGGCCTCCGGGGGCGGATTCCGGGCACGGAGGGGCCAGGCCCAGAGCGCCGATGACCGCAGCCGGCAGCCCAGCGGCCGGGGCGAGGGCCGGAGCACCGCCGCCGCAGGCGGCCAGAGCCCGGACTTCACGGCGGGGGCGGAGCTGGAGGCGCCGATGACCGCAGCCGGCAGCCCAGCGGCCGGGGCGAGGGCCGGAGCACCGCCGCCGCAGGGGGCCAGAGCCCGGACTTCACGGCGGGGGCGGAGCTGGAGGCGCCGATGACCGCAGCCCAGAGCCCGGACAGGGGACGCCGGACGGCCGCGGCACGAGGTGGGCCTCAGCGCAGGGGCCGCAGGAAGGGGGCGCGGGTCCAGCTTGCGGGAGCCAGAGCCCGGAGCCAGGGCGCCGGAAGCCAGAACCCGGACATGAGGCGCGGGAGGGCCACAGGGCAACGGGGGGGGGACCTCGGGACGCGAAGCCGCCACGGATCGGGGCGCGGGGCGGGTTCTCGGGGGACGCGGGTCCAGCTGCGGGAGCCAGAGCCCAGAGGTCATGGCGGGGGGGAGCCGGAGCCGAGGGCGTCCAGGGCCTGGCCCATGGGTCTGGGCGCGGAGGCGCGGCACATGGCGCCGGAGGGCCGCAGGAGCGGGGCCGGAGCCCGGGCCGCAGCGGCTGGAGCCGAAGGGTGACGGAGGCCAGAGCTCGGGGCGGAGGGTTGCGGTACAGGGCCTCGGAGGGTCGCCGGACGGGGTGCCTGGGGGCCGTCGCGCGGGGTGTGGAGGGGGTGTGGTCAGGGGATGCCGGGGGCGAGGGGCGGGCTTAGCGTGCTGGAGGGGTTCCCTTTTCTGGAGGAACGCCATGAAGCTCGACGTGCCCGTGCCCGGCGGGCCCTGCTGGGCCGAGCTGGGGACCAGTGACCTGGAGGCGGCGAAGCGGTTCTACGCGGAGCTGTTCGGCTGGCGTGCGGAGACGGATCCGCGGCAGGAGGCGGGCGGCTACACCGTCGCGCACCTCGGCGAGGCGGCCGTGGCCGCGCTGACCCCCCTCTACCAGGAGTCGCAGCCGTGCGCCTGGAACGTGTCGTTCGCGGTGACCGACGCCGATGTCAGCGCCCGGCTGATCACGGAGGCCGGCGGCAAGGTGCTGGTCGGCCCGATGGACGTGTTCGACGTGGGGCGTTTCGTGGTCGCCCTCGACCCGGGCGGTGCCGCGTTCCAGTTGTGGCAGGCGGGGACCTTCCCGGGCGCGGGCCTGTTCAACGCGCCCGGCTCGCTCGGCTGGGTGGAACTGCTGACCCGCGACCCCGACCGGGCGGAGACCTTCTACACGACGGTGTTCGGCTGGACCGTGGGCTCTTCGGAGAACTACCGGCAGTGGGGCGTCGGCGGCGCGGACTTCGGCGGCATGATCACGATGGACGACACGTCCCCGCCCGAGGTTCCGCCGCACTGGCTGCCGTACTTCGCGGTGGCGGACGTGGACGCCTCCGCGGGGACGGCGACGCAGGCCGGCGGCAGCGCGCTCATGGAGCCGTCCTCCGTGCCGGACGGCCCGCGGATCGCGGTGCTGCGCGATCCGCAGGGTGCGCTGTTCGGGGTGTACCGGGCGGGCGACGGGAAGTGAGCGGCACCGACCCCCGGCGCCCGGTGCCGGCTCAGGCCTTCAGCGCCTGCATGTGTCCTTCCAGCCGGCTGAGCAACTCACTCAGCAGATGGGCCAGTTCGCCCTGGCGGTCCGCGTCGAGGGCGGACAGTACGGCGCTCTCGTAGGCGAGTTGCTCGGGCAGGATGCCGTCGACGAGCTCGCGGCCGGCGTCCGTGAGGCGGAGGTGGGCGACGCGGCGGTCGCGGGTGTCGCCCCGGCGTTCGACCAGGCCGCGTTCGGTGAGCTGCTTGAGGCGCTTGGTGACGGCGGCTCCGGAGGAGAACGTCTCTCGGGCCAGTTCGCCGGGGGTCAGCTCATGGCCGGTGCGGCGCAGCGCGCCGAGCAGGTCGAACTCCGGACGGCTCAGGCCCGCCCGGCGCAGCGGCGCGTCCTCGGCCTGCTGGAGCAGGGCCGCGCAGCGGTTGACACGGCCGATGATCTCCATGGGCCCGGTGTCGAGGTCCGGCCGCACGGCCCGCCACTGCCGCACCACCGCCGCGACGGTGTCGCTCCTCGTCCCGTCTCCGGCCGCCGCTGGTCCCCGCGTCGCCGTCATCGCCGTACGTCCTCCGCTGTCGTCGTCATCGCGTCCCGGTCCAGAAGCAGGCCCTGGCGCCGTACCGTCGCCGCGAGCGTACGGTGTCCGGACTGTTCGGCCGCCACGACCCGCTCCTCGGGCAGGGCGCGCCGCCACCACTCGCCGTACGCGGCGTCGGCGGTGGCGCGCAGGTCCACCAGGGCGGCGGTGAGCGCGCGGCGGGCGGCCTCCAGCGCCGCGGCGGGGACGGGGGGCGTCCGCGTCAGGAGGTGCGCGGCGTGGTCGCCGGCCTGCGACACGGCCGTCAGGGCCCGGTCCAGGCGGTCTCCGGAGCGGCGGTTGGTCACGGCCACGGCGGCGGCGAAGCCGACGGCGGCGCCGACGAACGTGTCCGCCAGCCGCTCGGTGATCAGCCGGCCGGAGTCCTGGTAGTGGGCGAACTCGGTGATGAGCAGGGCCATCGGGGTGACGCAGACGCTGCCGAGCCAGTAGTTGCGGCTGATCAGCGCCTCCGCGCCGAAGTTGAGGGCGAGGCAGACCAGGACCAGGGCCGCCCGGTGGAGGTGGGCGAGCGGGACGAGCGCGGCGAAGGCGAGGACACCGGCGAGATTGCCGACGACGCGCTGGACGGCGCGGTTCCAGGTGAGGGCGACGTTCGCCTGGTAGAGGGAGGCGGCGGTCACCAGGGCCCAGTAGGGGCGGCCGACACCGAGTGCGAGCGAGACGTGTCCGGCGAGGGCACAGCCGAGGGCGGTACGGACCGCGATCGGGGCGAGCGAACGCAGTTTGCGCCACAACGGTGTCTTCCCGGTGGCCAGTTCGGCGTCGATACCGAGGAGTTCGTCGTCGTCCAGGAGATCGTCGGGGCGCGGGAGCGGGCCGGTGCCGCGCAGGGCACGGGCCCAGGTGCGCAGCCGCTCCGGGTCGCCGGCGCCGGGGGCGGCGAGCGCCGCCTCGGCACGGACGAGCAGCCGCTCCAGGCCGCGGTGGGTCTCCTCACGGCGCACCGCCGGCGGCATTCCGGCAGGGGCCGGGCCGCCGCTGTCACCCCGGCCCGCGGTGCGGGTTCCAGCGGGGGACGGGCGGCCGTCACCGGCCCGGACAGCCGTACGGGGTCCAGCGGGGGACGATCCGCGGTCGTCCGCCGGGCCCGCGGTACGGGTTCCGCCGGGGGCCCGGCCGTCGGTGCGGGCCGCCAGCAGGGTCTGCCAGGCCGCGTGGACGGCGGCCGCCGCGGCGGCTCGGGCCCGGCCTTCGGCCGGTCCGTGCGTCTCGGCGTACGCGGCGGCCGCGCGCAGGGCGTGAGCGGTGGCCCGTCGTTCGGGGCCGTGCGGGCGCACCAGCCCGGGCGCCATGCCGATCAGCCAGGCCCAGGCGCCGGCGGCCAGCGCGAGCCCCAGATGGCCGGGGATCCCACCGGGCGTCTGCGGCACGAACAGGGCGGCGGAGCTGACGAAGGTCAGGACGACGTTGGCCGGCGGCCCGAGACGGGTCGCGTCGCAGAGCACCTTCTGCGCGGCCGCCAGGAGCGCCCCGACGGTGACCAGGACGACCGCGTCGGTGGTGAGCGCGGCCGCGAGCAGAGCGACGGCCAGACCGCCGGTCATGCCCAGGACCACGCCGGCGAGGACCCGGGCACGGGCCCGGTAGGGGCGGTTGTGGGCGTACAGGGCGCACAGGGACCCGGCCATGGTGTACGCCGCGAGGTCGAGGCGGCCGAGCGCCAGCAGGAGCAGGTTCGGCGGGGCCGCCGCGGCGACGACGCTCAGGGCCGGTTTGAACCAGATGTCGGAGGGACGGCCGAGGCGCAGCACGCCGGCCAGCGGGAGGCGGGATCCGGGCATGGCCATTAATTTAGCATGTGTTTTACGCGTGAAATAATCTCCTCGAAGCCACCGCTCACCCGATGTGCTCCCTCGAATGCTCCCCGTGTACATCCTTGCGCTCGCGTGCGCGCCGCGTGCCGTGGGCAGGGCAACCCTCGACGGCGATGTCGAGCGGGGAGGTGCGCGTGCACGGACCGGCTTCGCCCGGCTGGCTGCTGGTCGCGCTGTGTGCGGCGACCGGCGCCTACTGTCTGCTGCGGATGCGCAGCACCGTCGAGGAGCAGCGCCGGGCCGCGGGCGGGGAGGCGCTCATGGGGTTCGGGATGGCCGCGATGGCCGTGCCCACGGCGGCGTTCACCCCGCCCGTCTGGGCCTGGCCGGCGTACGCGGCGGTCTTCGGCGCGGCCGCGCTGCGGGCCCTGTGGGCGGCTCGCACGGACGCGCACCATCTGCACCACCTGGTGGGGACGTCGGCCATGGTCTACATGGCGGCCGCGATGGCCGCCTCCCCGGCCGGCGCGCACGTGCACGGCGGCTCCGCCTCCGGCGTCCCGCTCCTCACGGGCGTCCTGCTGCTGTACTTCACCGGGTACGTCCTCCTCTCCGGCGTACGACTGCTGCCGGCGCCGGGGACCGCCGGGCCGGCCGGGGCAGGAGCCGCGACGCGGGCGGGTGCGGGTGCCGGGCCCGCCGTCGCCTGGGGTGACCGGCCGGAGCTGGCGCGGGCGTGCCGGCTCTCGATGGGGATCGGGATGCTGGCGATGCTGCTGACGATGTGATCCCGGGTTCCCTCGTGGCCTGCGTCACTTCGCCGCGGCAAGCCGTACCCCCGAGCGGCACGCCGCTCATAGGGTGCTGCCCATGACGGTCCCCGCGGTCCTGCTGCTGCTCGGCGCCCTGACCGCTGTCGGCGCGCCCCGGCTGCTCGCCCGGGCCGACTGGCCGGACCGGGAACCGGTGGTCGCGTTGTGGGCCTGGCAGTGCGTGGTGGCGGCGGTCCTGCTGTGCTGCGCGCTGTCGATGACCCTGAGTGCGGCGGCGGCCTGGCAGGCGGTGCGCGGTCATGTCTTCGCGCCGGCCCCGCGCGGTGTCGTGGAGGCCTACGCCCTCGGCCCGACCGGCGCTTGGGCGGCGGCGACGGCCGTGGCGCTCGCGTGCGCCGGGCTGTGGAGCGGGGCCATGCTGGTGCGGGAGGTGACGCGGGCCCGGGCCCGGAGTCGTTCCCGCCGGGCCGAACTGCGCCTGCGAGCGCCGCTGTTGCCGGGAGAGGAGACGACGCCGGGACGGCTCGTCGTCCTGGAGGGCGAGCGGCCCGACGCCTGGTGGTTGCCCGGCGCGGCACCTCGACTCGTCCTCACCACAGCCGCGTTGCGGCGGCTGAAAGGGCGTCAGGTCGATGCCCTGCTCGCGCACGAGCAGGGTCACGCGCAGGCGCGGCACGACTGGCTGCTGCACTCGTCCTCCGCTCTCGCCACCGGGTTTCCGCAGGTTCCGGTGTTCGCCGCGTTCCGCGACGAGATGCACCGGCTGGTCGAACTGGCCGCCGACGACATGGCCTCCCGCCGCTTCGGCCGTCTGACCACCGCGCTCGCCCTGGTCGAACTCAACGCGGACCGCGGGGTGTTCGGTCCCTCCCCCACCCCGCAGGCCCAGGTCCCGCAGCGGGTACACCGGCTGCTCACACCCCCGGACCGGCTCACCGCGACCCGGAGGGTGCGGCTGACGGCGGCGGCCTCGCTGGTGCCGGTGATCCCCGTGCTGGTGGCACTGGTACCGGGGCTGCGGGCGCTGGGCTGAGCCCCGCCGGCCGGACCGGCCGTCCCCGATGCGCCCCGGGCCGCCTCTCCGGGCCCGGCCCGCCCTCCCCCGCTCTCGTCTCCGCCCGGCGGAGGACGCCCCCGGCGTTGCCGCCGGGGCGATCGCCGGGCCCCACGGGCCCCCTGCCCGACCGCCGATTCGTCTGCGCGCCACGCCGACTCCCCGGCCCGGCCCGCCGATTCTCCTGGGCGCCACCCCGGGTTCACCGCCCGGGACGCCCCCGGTCCACCTCCCGTCCCGACCCCCGGGTTGGCCTCGGACCCCACGGTTCGGCGAGGATCGCATCATGCACTCCCCGTCCGTCGACTCCCCGCCCCGTCCCCCCGCACTGCGCACGGCCGCCCGGGCGGCCGCGACCCTCGGTCTGTGCTCGGTCCTCCTCCTCGTCCTGGTCTCGGTCGAGTGGCACCCCCTCGTCTCGGTCGACGACGACATCTCCACCACCACCCACCGCTGGGCCCGCGCCGATCCGGACGTCACACAGGTCTGCCGGATCCTCACGGACTGGGTGTGGGACCCGTTGACCATGCGTCTGCTGGGGGCGGCGGTGGCGGTGTGGCTGGTGTGGCGGTATGCCGCGTGGTGGACGGCGGGCTGGCTGGTCGTCACGTCGGCGGTGGGCACACTGGTCCAGCAGGGGCTGAAGGCCGCGGTCGGCAGGGACCGCCCGGTCTGGCCCGACCCGGTCGACTCGGCTCACTACGCGGCGTACCCCTCGGGGCACGCCCTGACCGCCACGGTGGTGCTGGGCCTCCTGCTGTGGGTGCTGCACCGGCACGGCGTCGGCCGCGCGGTGTGGCGTACGGCGGTGGCGGTGGCGGCGGTCTCCGTGGGGGGCGTGGGCCTGACCCGGATCTGGCTGGGCGTGCACTGGCCCACGGACGTACTCGGCGGCTGGCTCCTCGGGGCGGCCCTGGTGGCCCTGGCGATCGCGGCCCAGCTGCGCTGGCGCCCGTGACCGCGCGGCCCCACGCTCCGGGGGCGCGCGGGCGCGTGGACGAGCTGCCCGTCGGGTGAATCCGGGCCCGCGAGATCGGCCGGGTTCCTAGGATCGGCGGCATGACTGCCGTTCTGTTCGACTTCTCCGGGACCCTCTTCCGTGTCGAGACCGCCGAGTCCTGGCTGCGTGCCGTGCTGGACGGGGCCGGGCTCTCGCTGCCCGAGGCGGAGCTGTCCGCGACGGCGCGGGCGCTGGAGAGGGCCGGCGCGTTGCCGGGCGGGGCGGCCCCCGTGCGGGTGCCCGACGAGATGGCCGGGGTGTGGCGGGTGCGGGACGAGAGCGCCGCGTCGCACCGCGCCGCCTTCACCGGGATGTCCCGTCAGGTGCCGCTGCCCGACCCGGGCCTGCACGACGCGCTGTACGACCGGCACATGACGCCGGCGGCCTGGGCGCCGTATCCCGACGCCCTCGAGGTGCTGAGCGGGCTGCGGGACCTGGGGGTCCGGGTCGGCGTGGTCAGCAACATCGGCTGGGATCTGCGGCCGGTGTTCCGGGAGCACGGGCTCGACCGGTTCGTGGACACGTACGTGCTGTCGTACGAGCACGGCGTGCAGAAGCCGGACCCGCGGCTGTTCGCGGTGGCGTGCGAGGCGCTCGAGGTGGATCCGCGCGCGGCGCTGATGGTCGGGGACGACCGGCGCGCGGACGGCGGGGCGGCGGCGCTGGGCTGCCGGGTGCACTTCGTGGACCATCTGCCGGCGGCCGCACGGCCGGACGCGCTGCGGCCGGTCCTGGAGCTGGCTGCCAAGCCCTCGGACGCCGCGGGACGGTAGCCCGAGGCCACCATCGGGGCGGAAGCACGCCCACTCTGGACGATCCCCCGCGTCGCCCAGAGCGGGCGGCAGCCCGGCCGCACTCCGTGCGGAGCCGTCCGGGATGCGCTGAGTATAGTTGGCTGATAGCCAGTCAACGCAGGAGTTACAGGATGTCCCCGCGCAGCGCCTCGGTCAATGAAGAATTGCGGCGGCGTTCACGGGAGCGGCTTCTGCAGGCCGCCCTCGAGCTGGTGAGCGAGCGCGGATACGAGGCGACGACGCTCGGCGACATCGCGGACCGGGCGGGCTCGGCCCGCGGGCTGGTGTCGTACTACTTCCCGGGCAAGCGTCAGCTCGTGCAGTCGGCCGTGCACCGGCTGATGCACCGCACGCTGCAGGAGGCGCTGGAGCGGGAGCCGCACACCGAGGACGGCCGGGAGCGGATGGCGCGGGCCGTCGACGCGATTCTGGGACTGGCCCGGGACCGTACGGTCCTGATGCGCCAGCACATGGCCGGGCTGCTGCAGGCCGAGGGGTTCGTGCAGTGTCCGGAGCAGCAGCGGCTGGCCGAGCTGCTGCGGGACACCGCCGCCCGGCACGGCTCGCAGGACGTGGCGCACGACTACCCGATGCTGCGTTCCCAGCTCATGGGCGCCGTCTACGCGATGGTGCTGCCCAATGTGCCCCTGCCGCTGACGGCTCTGCGGGCCGAACTGTTCGAGCGCTACCGGCTCGACTGGGAGATGGGGGTCCCGCCGGACGCCGAGGCGTCCGGCGGGAGGGGTGACACGGATCTGTCGCGCTTCTTCGCGACGGAACCGCCCGCCGGTGATCAGTCGAAGTAGTCCGGCTGGGTCTGGACGTTCAGCTCGCGCAGGCGGACCCGCTTCGCCGGGTCCGTGCGCCGGTCGCCGACCTTGAGCACGTCGAAGCCCTTGGCGATGTCGTTCGCGTAGATGTAGCCGTTGTAGTAGTACGCCGACCACGCGCCGCCGACCTGCAGCGCCGTCGTGCTCAGCGGACCGCGCTCGAAGTAGGCGATCTCCTTCGGGTTCGACGAGTCGGTGAACTCCCAGACGGAGACGCCGCCCTGGTACCAGGCCTGGACCATGATGTCCTTGCCCCTGACCGGGATCAGCGAGCCGTTGTGGGCCACGCAGTTCTCGGTGTCCGCCTGGTGGCGGGGGATCTTGTAGTAGCTGCGGAAGACGAGCTTGCGCTTGTCGCCCTTGCCGACGATGTCGTAGATGCCGTCGGCCCCGCGGTTCGGGCCGGTCGCCGCGTTGCAGGTGGCCGCCCCGCCGCCGCCCAGCTCGTCGGTGAAGACGACCTTGTCCGCCTTCTGGCTGAAGGTCGCCGAGTGCCAGAACGCGAAGTTCACGTTGTCCTGGACCTGGTCGATGACCTTCGGGTTCTCCGGGTCCTTGATGGAGAACAGGATGCCGTCACCCATGCAGGCGCCGGCCGCCAGGTCCTTGTCCGGGAGCACCGTGATGTCGTGGCAGCCGGTGGTCTTGGAGACGCCCGGGTTGGTGGGCGCGCCGGGGTTGCCGCCGCCGTCCGGGCCCTCGCCCGGGAAGAGGACGGGGAAGTTCACGACCGCCGCCGTCTCGGGGGCCTTGCGCGGCACCTTGATGACGGAGATGCCGTCGTGCGGGGGCCGGCAGTCGGGGTAGGTGGCGTTGGGCGAGTACGAGGAGACGTAGATGTAGACGTTCTTGCGCTCGGGCACCAGGGTGTGGGTGTGCGAGCCGCAGGCGGTCTCGACGGCGGCCACGTACTTCGGGTTCGCCTTGTCGCTGATGTCGAAGACCTTCATGCCCTCCCAGGAGGACTTCTCGGTCGCGGGCTGCGTGGTGCTGTTGCAACTGCTGTCGCTGCGCGAGGAGTCGGTGGACAGGAACAGCAGGTCGCCGGAGACGGAGATGTCGTTCTGCGAGCCGGGGCAGAGCACCTGGGAGACGGTCTTCGGGGCCTTCGGGTCGCTGATGTCGAAGATCCGGAAGCCGTCGTAGTTGCCGGCGAAGGCGTACTTCCCCTGGAAGGCCAGGTCCGAGTTGGTTCCGGTCAGCGCGTCCTTGGGGATGTTGGTGACGTGCTCGATGTTGTCGGAGTGGACGATCTCGTCCTGCCCGGGTATCTCGCCGTCGGCGATCGCCTCGGCCGCCTCGGCCTGGACGCCGCGGGAAACCTCGCGCTCCACGGCCGGTCCGTCCCCCGGGTCGGGGGTCGCGGCCGCCGGGACCGCCGTGAGCAGCGCGGCCAGAAGGCCGGTACAGGCGGTGGCAACTGCCAGCCGTCTGCGCCGCGTTCGGGGGTCGTTCAACAGGGTCACTGCGTCCTCCCTCGTTGCCGTTCGCTGGGGAACGGTTCACGGTCCCCTGAAGTATCGTCTTCATCATGCACATATCAAAGGCTGGCAACGCACTCGTCATGAATCTTTCCGGTCGTTAGTGCGAAGATCCCTAAGTGGAAGGCCCAGGTCCTCAACCCGCCTGCACCAGGAGGCCGTTGTGCACATCCGCCGCGCATCCCTCACCACCGCGGCCGCGTTGCTCGTCATCGCCCTCGCGGGCTGCGACTCCGGGACGAAGGACACGTCGGGGGCGGCGAGCGGGCCTTCGGTGATCGCGCCGGGCAAGCCGGGCGAGGCCAACCGGACGCTCTCCGCGCAGGACGCGGCCGAGCAGCGGGCCGAGGACGACACACCCAACGCGGCGGACGTGTCATACGCCCGGATGATGATCCAGCACCACGCCCAGGCCCTGGAGATGACCGAACTCGCCCCCGAGCGGGCCGAGTCGGCCGACCTCAAGCGCCTCGCCCTGCGCATCTCGTCCGCGCAGGGCCCGGAGATCGAGGCGATGCGGGGCTGGCTCAAGACGTACGGCAAGGCGGAGACCGGTGAGACGCACGACCACACGGCCATGCCCGGCATGGCGACCGCGGCCCAGCTGAAGAAGCTGCGCGCGGCCCACGGCGAGGCGTTCGACACCCTCTTCCTCACCCTGATGATCACGCATCACCAGGGCGCGATCACGATGGCCACGGACGTCAAGGCACAGGGGAACAACCTGCGCATCGAGGAGATGGCGGACGACGTGGTGGCCCAGCAGACGAGTGAGATCACCCGGATGCAGGGCATGCGGTGAACCGCCCCGCCGGCGGCCGCCGCCCGGACGTCGAACCAGGTCACGCTCGCGGCACACCCGGCGCAACCGCCTGACCGCACTCCGTACGGACGGCCACGCACGGGTGTCCACCGCGCGGCACCCTGTCAGCGGAGCACCCACGGTGGGATGCTGGAGGCACCAGCGATCTCCTCCGTCGCGCGGGGAAGGGGTTCCGCCGTGCTGCGTGTCGCCGTCGTCGGCTCCGGGCCGAGTGGGGTCTACACCGCCCAGAGTCTGATCCAGCAGGACCCCGAGGTGCTCGTCGACGTCCTGGACCGGCTGCCGTGTCCGTACGGTCTGGTGCGGTACGGCGTCGCCCCGGACCACGAGAAGATCAAGAGCCTCCAGCAGAACCTGCGCACGGTGCTGGAGGACGAGCGGGTGCGCTTCCTCGGCGGGGTGGAGGTCGGCGCCGGCGGGGTGCCGGTCGCCCGGCTGCGCGAGCTGTACCACGCGGTGGTGTACTGCGTGGGCGCGGCGGCCGACCGCCGGCTGGGCATCCCCGGCGAGGACCTGCCGGGCAGCTGGTCGGCGACGGAGTTCGTGTCCTGGTACAGCGCCCATCCGGACGCCGTCGGCGCCGGCTTCCTCACCGGAGTCCGCTCGGCCGTGGTGGTCGGCGTGGGAAACGTCGCGGTGGACGTGACCCGGATCCTGGCCCGCGGCGCGGCCGAGCTGAGCCCCACCGACATGCCCCAGGCGGCGCTGACCGCGCTCTCCGCGAGCGGGATCACCGAGATCCACATGGTGGGCCGACGCGGTCCCTCCCAGGCCCGGTTCACCACCAAGGAGCTACGGGAACTCGGCGGCCTCCCGGACACCGACATGATCGTGGACGAGGCGGAACTGGCGCTCGACGCGGCGTACGCCGACCCGTCCGGACTGCCGGCGGCACAGCGCCGCAACGTGGAGGTGCTGCGCGGCTGGACGGCTCTGCCGCGGCGGGACGCCCGGCGGCGGATCCGGCTCCGCTTCTTCCTGCGGCCCGTCGAACTGCTCGCCGGCAAAGGCCGGGTGGGCGCGGTGCGCTTCGAGCGGACCGCGCCCGACGGGCACGGCGGGATCACCGGCACCGGCCGGTACGAGGAGATCGAGGCGCAGTTGGTGCTGCGGTCGGTGGGGTACGTCGGGGTGCCGCTGGAGGGCCTGCCGTTCGACCCGGAGCGGGGTACGGTCCCGCATCTCGCCGGGCGGGTGCTGCGTGCCGGCGCGGTCGCGCCGGGCGAGTACGTGGCGGGCTGGATCAAGCGGGGCCCGACCGGGGTCATCGGCTCCAACCGGCCGTGCGCCAAGGAGACGGTGACGTCCCTGCTGGAGGACGCCCCCGTCCTTCTGCAGAAGTCGGTTCCCGAGGATGTGCTGCCGCTGCTGCGGGCCGCCGGGGCCGAGCCGGTCGGCTGGGACGGCTGGCTCGCGATCGAGCGGGCCGAGGCGGAGCTCGGGGCCTCGCTCGGACGGGGTGTGGTGAAGCTGCCGGACTGGGAGGCGCTGCGGGCCGCCCTGGGGCCGGGGACGAGCCGCTGAGCAGGTCACACAGCGGCAACACCGGTGAAATCAACAATCTGTTCAACCACCGTACGGTCTCGTGCTGTCCGGAAGCAGCCGCCCCCGCCCTCTTCCGCCCCTCCCCTCCGCCGCTCTGGAGTGCCCATGGCCACGACCGCGCCCGTTCATCCCGTCGACGAGGTGCCCCCCGCACGGCAGTTGGCCGCCTTCGGTCTGCAGCACGTGCTCGCGATGTACGCGGGCGCGGTGGCCGTGCCGCTGATCGTGGGCGGCGCGATGAAGCTGTCGCCCGCCGACCTGGCGTACCTGATCACGGCCGATCTGCTGGTGTGCGGCATCGCCACACTGATCCAGTGCGTGGGGTTCTGGCGCTTCGGTGTGCGGTTGCCGATCATGCAGGGCTGTACGTTCGCGGCCGTGTCGCCGATGGTGCTGATCGGGACGACCGGCGGCGGACTCCCCGCAATCTACGGGTCGGTGATCGTGGCGGGACTCGCGATCGTGCTGCTCGCGCCGCTGTTCGGCAGGCTGCTGAGGTTCTTCCCGCCGCTCGTCACGGGGACGGTGATCCTGGTCATCGGCCTCTCACTGCTGCCGGTCGCCGGCAACTGGGCGGCGGGCGGGGCCGGTTCGAAGGACTTCGGAGATCCGGAGAACCTCGCGCTGGCCGCCTTCGTCCTCGCGGTGGTGCTGGGTGTGCAGCGGTTCGCGCCCGTGTTCCTGAGCCGGATCGCGGTCCTGATCGGGATCGTGGTGGGGCTCGCGGTCGCCGTGCCGTCCGGCTTCACGGACTTCAGCGGGGTCGGTGACGCCGGCTGGCTGGGGATCAGCACGCCGTTCCACTTCGGCGCGCCGACGTTCGAGGCGTCGGCGATCGTCTCGATGCTGGTCGTGGCGCTGGTGACGATGACCGAGACGACCGGTGACCTGATCGCGGTCGGGGAGATGACGGGGCGCGGGGTCGAACCGCGTTCGCTCTCCGACGGGCTGCGCGCCGACGGCCTCTCCACCGTCCTGGGCGGCGTCTTCAACACCTTCCCGTACACGGCGTACGCGCAGAACGTCGGCCTGGTCGGCATGACCCGGGTGCGCAGCCGCTGGGTCGTGGCCTGCGCCGGCGGCATCCTCGTCCTGCTCGGTCTGCTGCCCAAGCTGGGCGCGGTGGTGGCGGCCGTTCCGGCGCCGGTCCTCGGCGGTGCGGGTCTGGTGATGTTCGGGACGGTGGCGGCGAGCGGTCTGCGGACCCTGGCCGAGGTCGACTTCAAGGGCAACCACAACCTCACCGTGGTGGCGGTGTCGGTGGCGATGGGCCTGCTGCCGGTCGGCGTGCCGACGATCTACGCGAAGTTCCCTGACTGGTTCCAGACGGTGATGAACAGCGGCATCAGCGCGGGCTGCGTGACGGCGATCGTCCTCAACCTGCTCTTCAACCACCTTCCGGTGAGGGCACCTTCGGGGCCGGAGGCCGGCGCACCGCGGCAGTCCCGGGAAGAGGTCGTCTAGGGCCTGTGGCGACAGTGGCGCCGTCGCCCGTAGGGCGGCCGGGGCCCCCGCGGCGAGTGGGAGTGCCTTCCCCGCCGTCGGCCGGCCGGGGCTTCCCGCGTTGCGGCGGGGCGGCAGCCGCACCGGTCGGCCCTCGGGCACGAAGGCACGCGGCGGGGTCTCGGTCCGTTCGTCCCCGGTGCCGTGGTCCTCTGCCGGCCGGGGTGCGGCGGCCTCGCGTGTCGGTCCTCTCGCGCCGGTTCGAGTTCCGCGGGTGGCCGCGGCCCCGGCCACCCGCGGAACTCGAACCGCCGGGCCCCGACCCGCCGGAACTCGAACCGCCGGGCCTCAACCCGTCGAGCAGGCCGATCCGTTGAGCGTGAAGGCGCCAGGAGCCGCGCTGTTGCCCGTGTGGGTCGCCTGGTAGCCGATGCTGGCGCTCGCGTTGGGCGCGATGCCGCCGTTGTACGACGCGTTCGTCGCGGTCACCGCCCCGGACGCCGGGGTGTACGTGGCGCCCCAGCCGTTGGTGATGGTCTGGCCGGAGGGCAGGGTGAAGGCGAGCTGCCAGCCGTTGACCGCCGTGGAGCCGGTGTTGGTGACGGTCACCGAGGCGGTCAGGCCGGTGCTCCACGCGTTGGTGGTGACGGTCACCCGGCAACTGCCGGGCTGGGGCTGCGGGGTGGGACCCGAGCTGTTCAGACCGAAGAAGGTGAGGACGCGTTCGGCCATGCCCCAGGCGTACAGGTTGTGTCCGACGCCCTGGAGGCTGATCGCCTCGACGGGGGCCTGGTCACCGGTGCCTCCGTAGCGGGTGCGGGTCCAGCCGGAGGCGGGCGAGTCGGTGGCGGCCGGGGTCTGGTTCAGTCCCCGTACGTTGGTCCACTGCTTGATCTCCTCACCGAAGTTGGGATAGCGCAGCACGTCGTCCTCCGTGCCGTGCCAGAGCTGCATCCGCGGCCGGGCGCCGGTGTACCCGGGGTAGGCGGCGCGGGCGATGTCACCCCACTCCTGCGCGGTGTGGATCACGGTGCCGCCCGAGCAGGCGCTGTTCCACTCGGAGCCGTCGGTGGTGGCGAAGCAGCCGAAGGGCACGCCGGAGAAGGCGGCGCCCGCCGCGAAGACGTCCGGGTAGTCGCCGAGCAGGACGTTGGTCATCATGGCGCCGGAGGAGATGCCGGTGGCGTAGACACGGCCGGTGTCGGCGGAGTAGGTGGCGGTCACCCAGTCGATCATCGACTTGATGCCGACGGGGTCGCTGCCGCCGCCCCGCTTGAGCGCCTGGGGCGAGGAGACGTCGAAGCACTTGCTGCTGCGGGTGACGGACGGGTAGATCACGATGTAGCCGTACTGGTCGGCCAGCGTGTCGTACTCGGTGCCGTTGTACATGTCGGGGCCGGATCCGGTGCACCAGTGCACGGCGACGAGGACGGCGGGGTGCGCGGTGACGCTCGCCGGCACGTAGACGTACATCCGCAGACCGCTGGGGTTGGTGCCGAAGCCGGTGACCTCCGTGAGGGTGGCGGTCGGGACGGGTGCCGCGGCCTGCGGGCGGGCCTCGGCGGCGGGGGCGGCGAGAAGGGCTGCGGCGAGCAGGAGCGCGAGGGCTCCTCCCAACGAACGCAGCGTTCTCCGTAAGAAGTCGGACACGCGCCTGTCCCTTTCTGGTGGGGGCTCAGGGGACGTCGTACGTGGAATCCGCCTCGCATGGTGGCATGCACACGCTCACCATGGAAGCGCTCCCACGGCATTCGCGTACGACGGCGCGTTCTGCGCAAGGCGTTGACTAGAAAGCGCTTGCCCTCTACGTTCCGTTCAGCAGTGTGACCGAGCCGCTCACAGAGGCCCCCAAAAGGCCGCACTGCCCCTGCTTCACGTTCCACATGACGTACATCGTTCATACATGCGATCATCCCAGCCCTCCCGAAGGGACGCACCCGCATGCGTACAGGCCCCCCACGTACACAGGCGCAAAGGTCCGCTCTCGTCGCGGCGGCCGCCGCTCTCGCCGCCACGGCGGTGCTCACCCTCCCCCAGCCGGCCGGTGCGGCCGACACCTCACCGGTGGGGTTCGGTGCCGGAACGACCGGCGGCGGGAGCGCCACGGCGGTGACCGTCTCGACGCCGGCCGCGTTCAAGGCGGCGGTGACCGGCAGCACCGCGAAGGTCGTGAAGGTCGACGGCCTCATCACACTGAGCGGTCAGGTCGACATCGGCTCCAACACCACGGTGCTGGGCGTCGGTTCGTCGTCCGGATTCACCGGTGGCGGGCTGCGGCTGAAGAAGGTGACCAACGTCGTCGTCCGGAACCTGAACATCAGCAAGCCGCTCAAGCCCGCCGACGGCATCGAGGTCCAGGCCTCCACCAAGGTGTGGATCGACCACAACTCCTTCTCGGCCGACCGCGATCACGACAAGGACTACTACGACGGTCTGCTGGACATCAACCACGCCTCGGACCACGTGACGGTGTCCTGGAACACCTTCAAGGACCACTTCAAGGGCTCGCTCGTCGGCCACAGCGACAACAACGCCGACGAGGACACCGGCCACTTGAGGGTGACGTACCACCACAACCTGTTCAGCAACGTCTACTCACGCATCCCCAGCCTCCGCTTCGGCACCGGGCACTTCTACGACAACTACGTCGTCGGGGCCGAGACGGCCGTCCACTCGCGCATGGGCGCCCAGATGCTGGTCGAGAACAACGTCTTCCGCTCGACAGCGGTCGCCGTGACCACGAACCGCGACAGCGACGAGGACGGCTACGCCAACCTCACCGGCAACGACCTCGGCGGAGCCGCGACCGAGGTCTCGCAGGTCGGGACGTTCACCAAGCCGCCGTACGGCTACACCGCCGAGCCGGCCTCGTCCGTCGTCGCCTCGGTGACCTCCGGTGCGGGTGCCGGAAAGCTCTGACCGCCCGCGACATCCCCCATCCCCCACCTGGAAGAAGGCATTGGGACATGACTTCACCAGCACGCCCGCGCCGACGGCGCGCCCTGACCGGCGCACTGGCCGCCCTCGGCGTCTCGATCGGCATGATCATGACTTCCGGGGCCCTGACTCCGGCGAGCGCCGCCACCTGGCCGACCGCGACCGGAAGTCAGGCGGTCTCCTCCACCATCTCCCTGTCCGGCACCAAGGACTACGGGATGATCCGCCTCTACGGCACCGGTGACCTGGGCAGCGGCAGCCAGGACGAGGACCAGGGGCCGATCCTGGAGCTGGCCGCCGGCGCGGTCCTCAAGAACGTCATCATCGGCGCTCCCGCCGCCGACGGCATCCACTGCAAGGGCAGTTGCACGCTGCAGAACGTCTGGTGGGAGGACGTCGGCGAGGACGCCGCCACCTTCCGCGGCTCCTCCTCGTCCAACGTGTACACCGTCTCGGGCGGCGGCGCGCGGTCGGCCAGCGACAAGGTGTTCCAGTTCAACGGCGCCGGCACGCTGAACGTCTCGAACTTCGCGGTGCAGAGCTTCGGCACCTTCGTCCGCTCCTGCGGCAACTGCTCGACGCAGTACAAGCGGACGATCAACCTCAACACCATCGAGGCGACCTACTCGGGCAACAAGCTGGTCGGCATCAACACCAACTACGGCGACAGCGCGACCCTGAAGGGGATCACGATCGTCGGGGACAGCAGCAAGAAGATCGTCCCCTGCCAGAAGTACATCGGCAACAACACGGGCGCCGAGCCGACCACGAACGGCTCGGGCCCCGACGGGACCTACTGCAAGTACTCCTCGTCGGACATCACCTACAAGTAGCCCTTCCCCAGCGTCCCCCCACGGAGAAGGCGGCCGTACGAAGCGTCCCCGCACGGCGCTTCGCACGGCCGCCGCCGTTTTCGCACCGTGGCACCGGACACGGCACTAGGACCCGAGCGCCACGCCGACGAGGCCGCGCCGGTGCCGCTCGTACGCGGCGCGCAGGGCGGGGCCCGGCCAGTCGGCGGGCAGCAGTCCCGCGGGCAGCACGGGGTCGGCCAGCAGATGGCGTACGACCGCGGCGAGCGCCGTGAAGCGGTCGGCGGGCCGGGGAGATCGTTCCACCTGGGCCAGCAGAGCCCTGGCCGTGTCCGCCCAGGCGCCGAGCGGCCACAGAGCCGCGGCCAGCTCGCCGGCCGGCGCCGAGGGGCGGGCGGTGTAGTGCTGGAGCACCTGGTCGAGGTCCGCGGGCCAGGGACGGCCCAGATTGGCGGGCCGCAGCCAGACGCCCTCACGGAGCTCGGCGAGCCGCAGGGCCGCCAACCGGGTGCGCAGCTCGGCGCGTTCGGCGGGCCCGCGGCCGGTCGCCGTGATCACGGCCATCTCCCAGTCGCCGTCCCACGCGCGCGTGTCGGGACTCACGGCGTCGTCCTGACGGCGCTGGCGGTCCAGGAGCCGGTCGCTGAGCCGGTAGACGGTGTCCGTCCGCCGCAGGTCGCCGGCGGCCACCATCCGGCTCAGCGCGGCCCGCACGGTCGACCCGCCGACCCCGAAGGGCTCCACCCCGCGCACCAGGTCCCGGGCGGGCAGCTCGGGCGGGTGCGTCCCCAGCAGCAGGCTCAGGACCACCGACCGGGCGGACAGCGGACGCAGCACGACCTGGCCCGCCCCAGGCTCGGGCTCCGCTTCGGGGTCCGGCTCCGGCTCCGGCTCCGCAGATACATCCGTCCGCATGACGTCGTACTGTACGTGCGCCGCAGATGTTGCACTATTGCTACAGCCACAGCGAGAGCGCAACATGGGTGCATGGACTCGACACTCACGCCGTCACCGCCGTACGACACGCAGGACGTGACCGGCACGCACGAAGTGACCAATCAGGCCCCGCCCCTGAGCCCGTACGACGCCTCCGAGGACGCCGCCCTGCTGGAGGGACTGCGCCGGGAGGGCGCGGGGTGGGCGGAGCCGGACGTGCGGCGGCTCGGCCGGCGGGCCGGCGGCGTCGAGGCGCAGGAGTGGGGGGAGCTGGCCAACCGGCACGAGCCCGTGCTGCGCACGCACGACCGGTACGGCCATCGCGTCGACGAGGTCGACTTCCACCCGAGCTGGCACGAGCTGATGCGGGTGGCGGTCGCGGAGGGCCTGGCCGGCGCGCCCTGGGCGGACGACCGGCCCGGCGCCCATGTCGCCCGCACGGCGGGCGGGCTGGTGTGGGGGCACACCGAGGCCGGGCACGGCTGCCCGACCTCGATGACGTACGCGGCCGTCCCCGCCCTGCGCCGGCAGCCGGAGCTCGCGAAGGTGTACGAGCCGCTGCTGACCGGCCGGGAGTACGACCCGGGGCTGCGGGTGCCCACGGACAAGCGCGGACTGCTGGCCGGTATGGGGATGACCGAGAAGCAGGGCGGCTCCGACGTCCGCACCAACACCACCGCGGCCGCCCCCACGGCCGAGCCCGGCGTGTACACGCTGCGCGGGCACAAGTGGTTCACGTCGGCGCCGATGTGCGATCTGTTCCTGGTGCTGGCGCAGGCACCCGGCGGGCTGTCCTGTTTCCTCGTGCCGCGCGTGCTGCCGGACGGCACCCGCAACACGTTCCGCATCCAGCGGCTGAAGGACAAGCTGGGCAACCGCTCCAACGCGTCCTCCGAACCCGAGTTCGAGGGGACCGTGGCCTGGCTGGTGGGGCCCGAGGGGCAGGGGGTGAAGACCATCATCGAGATGGTCAACTGCACCCGCCTGGACTGCGTGATGATGTCGGCGTCGCTGATGCGGAAGACGCTCGTCGAGGCGGGACATCATGTACGGCACCGCAGCGCGTTCGGCGCGCGTCTGCTGGACCAGCCTCTGATGCGCAACGTCCTGGCCGACCTGGCGCTGGAGTCGGAGGCCGCGACCACGCTGACGCTGCGGCTGGCCGGTGCGGCGGACCGGGCGGTGCGCGCGACCGACGGCCGGGAGGAGGAGCAGGCCTTCCGGCGGATTGCCACGGCTGTCGGCAAGTACTGGGTGACCAAGCGGGGTCCGGCCTTCACGGCGGAGGCGCTGGAATGCCTGGGAGGCAACGGTTACGTGGAGGACTCCGGCATGCCCCGGCACTACCGCGAGGCGCCGCTGCTGTCGATCTGGGAGGGCTCGGGCAACGTCAACGCTCTCGACGTACTGCGGGCGCTGACGCGCGAGCCGGGGACGGCGGACGCCCTGTTCGGCGAACTCGCCCTGGCGCGGGGGGCGGACGCCCGGCTGGACGCCGCCGTCGCCGGGCTGAGATCCGAGCTGGGCAGGACGACACCGTCCGGTGCCCGTCGGCTGGTCGAGCGGATGGCGCTCACCCTCCAGGCGTCCCTCCTGGTCCGGCACGCTCCGCCAGCGGTCGCGGACGCCTTCTGCGCGACCCGGCTCGGCGGTGACTGGGGACACGCCTTCGGCACGCTTCCCGACGGCGCCGATGTCGGCGCCATCCTGGAGCGAAGCCTTCCCGCCGCGAACTGACCGGCCCACACGACGGCACGCCGGGGCACAGAACGGCCCCCGGACGCCCGCGCGGCCCGGCCGGGGAGGGAGGGCGAGCGGGCGGCAAGGCGGCGAGCCGACGACGAGAGCGGCCCACGCGAAGAGCCGAGCCGCTGCCGGAGGCCGCTCACGGCCGGGCAGGGCAGGGCAGGTCCGGAGAGGACCCTTCCCGCCGCGAACTGACCGACCCGCACGACGGCACCCCGGGGCACGGAACGGCCCCCGGACGCCCGCGCGGCCCGGCCGCAAAGGGCGAGGGGGCGGCAAGGCGGCGAGCCGACGACGAGAGCGGCCCACGCGAAGAGCCGAGCCGCTGCCGGAGGCCGCTCACGGCCGGGCAGGGCAGGCCCGGATCGGGCATGGCCGGACCCGGCCAGACCGGACAGGGCCAGACCGGGCGGCCAGGGCCGGTCAGGGCAGGGCCGGAGCGGGGCGGTAGTGGTCAGCCCGTAGGGCGTCCCCAGAGCGCGTCGAAGCGGGCCCAGTCGGCGTCCCACTGCTCGATGCGGCGGTGTTCCAGCCGGCCGCGCAGAAGGCGGCCGCCCGCGAAGGGCAGCGCGGCGGCGGCCACCCCCGCCAGGCTGCCGACCAGGGTCGCGCGGAGGCTGGCCTGGGCGGGGGTCGCGGGCTCGGTGACCAGGCGGCCCCGACGGTCCGTCCAGACGGTGACCGGGGTACCGGTGGGGCTGCCGGTCGCGACCCGCACCTGACCCGTGTGGTCGGAGCCGTCCGGGCCGGTCCAGCCGACCTTCGCCCAGACCTGGCCGGCGCCGGAGGAGCCGGACTGCCCCGCGGCCTTCCCGGGCGCCGGTTCGGTCAGCCGGGCCACGAGGGGGCGCCACTCGACGCGTTCCCTGGCCAGCCCGTGCTCGACCGACCCGGCGGCCCCCCATCCCGCCAGGACCCCGGCGAGGACGGTCAGCACCCAGGCACCGAGCACGACCCAGGCCTCCACCGCGTCGGCGCGACGCCTGAGCGGGTTGCGCCGCCAGCGCCACAGCCACACCTTCGGACCACGGAACGCCATCGAAGGCTTCCTCCTCATGAGCGCACGAACATCCTTGGACCGCCCTCCCATACGGGGCGGGCGGTCCGGATACTCAGGGCGAGTCCCTCGTCCCGACGCTCCCATGCGTTCCGCCGCCCCCGCAGGCGTCCGCCCGAAAGTGGCCGACGTCATGCGCCCCGGAGGCGGCGCGACCGCCGTGACCTGCGGTGACCCGCTTCCCGGAGGTGACTGTCAGTGGCTGGGTGCAGACTGGCCGGTGTCTGGGACAAGGACGTCGAGGACACAGCGGAGGAGACCGGCATGACCGAGGTACTGCTCGCCGTGGGCACGCGCAAAGGCCTGTTCATCGGGCGCCGGCGCGGCAGCGCATGGGAGTTCGACGCATCCCCCTACTTCAACGCACAGGCCATCTATTCGGTCGCCGTCGACACCCGGGGTGAGCGCCCGCGGCTGCTGGCCGGCGGTGACAGCGCGCACTGGGGCCCGTCGGTGTTCCACTCCGACGACCTCGGCCGCACCTGGACCGAACCGGCCAAACCCGCCGTCAAGTTCCCGCAGGACACGAAGGCTTCGCTGGAGCGGGTGTGGCAGCTGCACCCTGCGGCGGCCGAGCCCGACGTGGTCTACGCGGGGACGGAGCCGGCCGCGCTGTACCGCTCCGAGGACCGCGGGGAGACGTTCGCCCTGGTCCGCCCGCTGTGGGAGCACCCCACGCGCGCGAAGTGGGTACCGGGCGGCGGCGGGGAGGGCCTGCACACGATCCTCACCGACCGGCGCGACCCGCGGGCGGTGACGGTGGCCGTGTCCACGGCCGGGGTGTTCCGTTCGACCGACGGCGGGGCGAGCTGGGAGCCCTCCAACTCCGGTGTCTCGGCGGTGTTCCTGCCCGATCCCCACCCGGAGTTCGGCCAGTGCGTGCACAAGATCGCGCAGGACGCGGCCACCCCGGACCGCCTCTATCTGCAGAACCACTGGGGCGTGTACCGCAGCGACGACGCGGGCGGGCAGTGGACGGACATCGGCGCGGGCCTGCCGTCCACCTTCGGTTTCGCGGCCGCCGCACACCCCCGGCGCGGGGACACGGCGTACGTCTTCCCGATCAACGCCGACGCGGACCGGGTCCCCGCGCAGCGCCGGTGCCGCGTGTTCCGTACGGCGGACGCGGGCGGGAGCTGGGAGCCGCTCACGGCGGGTCTGCCCCAGGAGGACCACTACGGCACCGTGCTGCGCGACGCGTTGTGCACGGACGACGCGGACCCCGCGGGTGTGTACTTCGGCAACCGCAACGGCGAGGTGTTCGCCTCGGCGGACGACGGCGACAGCTGGCAGCAGCTGGCCGCCCACCTGCCCGACGTGCTGTGCGTGCGGGCAGCGGTGATCGGATGAGCCGGCCGGGGGGACGGCGGGGCGTCGGCCACCGGTTGATCGCCGCTGCGCGTACGGCAGTAGGGTGACGCCCGTGGCACCACGACCCTTGCATGAAATCGTCGAACCGGGCTGGGCGAAGGCCCTGGAGCCCGTGGCCGGACGGATCGCCGAGATGGGCGACTTCCTGCGCGCGGAGATCGCCGCCGGACGCACCTACCTCCCGGCCGGACAGAACGTTCTGCGGGCCTTCCAGCAGCCCTTCGACGACGTCCGCGTCCTGATCGTCGGACAGGACCCCTACCCCACGCCCGGACACGCGGTGGGACTGTCGTTCTCGGTCGCGCCGGACGTGCGGCCGCTGCCCGGCAGTCTGATCAACATCTACCGGGAGCTGACCTCCGACCTGGGCCTGCCCCAGCCCTCCAACGGCGATCTGACGCCGTGGACGCGGCAGGGCGTGCTGCTGCTCAACAGGGCACTCACCACGGCTCCGCGCAAACCGACCGCGCACCGGAACAAGGGCTGGGAGGAGGTCACCGAGCAGGCGATACGGGCGCTGGCGGCGCGCGGCAAGCCGCTGGTGTCCATCCTGTGGGGCCGGGACGCCCGCAACCTGCGTCCGCTGCTGGGCGATCTGCCCTCGGTGGAGTCCGCGCACCCCTCCCCCATGTCGGCGGACCGCGGCTTCTTCGGGTCGCGGCCGTTCAGCAGGGCCAACGACCTGCTGATCCGGCAGGGGGGCCAGCCCGTGGACTGGCGCCTGCCGTGACGTTCCCCGCGGACCCGGAGCACGGCCACGGCATCCTCGCCGTGGACTCGGGAGGCTCCGGTCTGCGGGTCGCCGTGGGCACCGCGGCACGGGGTGCGCGGGCCGAGCGGTCCTCGCGGTCACCGGTGCGCACCGGTGACCGGGGCATCGACCCCGGACATCTGCTGGGGCAACTGGTGCCGATGGTACGGGCGTTGACGGCGGAGACGGGGATCGGGCGGCTGAGCACGGCGGCGGTGGGCGCGGCCGGGATGAGCGGCCTGGGCGACGCGCTGAGGGAAGAGCTTCCGGACGCTCTGGCACGGGAGTTCGGGATCCGGACGACCGCGCTGGCCGCCGACGCCGTGACCGCGTACACCGGCGCCCTCGGCGTACGGGCGGGTGCCGTGGTCGCCGCCGGCACCGGTCTGATCGCGGTCGGCACGGATCTGACGGCATGGCACCGGGCGGACGGCTGGGGCCATCTGCTGGGCGACTGCGGCAGCGGAGCCTGGATCGGGCGGGCGGGCCTCGAGGCCGCGCTGCGCGCGTACGACGGGCGGCCGGGCGGCTCGGTGCGGCTTCTGGGGTGCGCCGAGAGCCGGTTCGGGCCGATGCGGGGGCTGCCGGGCCTGCTCTACCCGCGCCCGGACCGGGCGGCCGTCCTCGCCTCCTTCGCACCCGAGGTGGCCGCGTGCGCCGGGCACGACCCGGTGGCCGGGGGCATCCTGCGGGCGGCGGCCCGGCACCTGGCCGAGTCGGCGGCCGCCGTCTGCCCGCGGGACGATGAGCCCCCGTTCGCGCTCACCGGCGGCCTGGTGAAGCTGGGCGAACCGCTCCTGGGACCGCTCGCGGAGGAGTTGGCGCAGCGGCTGCCGCATGCGCGGCGGGTGGACGCCGCGGGGGATCCGCTGCGCGGCGCGGTGCGGATCGCCGCCGGGCTGGCGGTGGACCGTCTCGCCCTGCCGGCCGACGGGGCGCTGCTGTCGGTGGTGCGCCGCACGTAGGAGGAGTACGGAGGGAAGCGTACGACAGGAGTCGTACAGCGTCACTCAAAAGAGGGATTGTTCTCTTCGAGGGCAAGTCGCCCGAAAAACACGCTGATCACTTCTGATCCGTACGTAACTCATCAGACAAAACCGGACGGATACCGCTCACCTGCACCCTCCCCGAACAGGGGAGCCCAGGAAACAAGTAACATGCGGCGCCATGAGCTCCCCCACTGGGCCCGCGTCCGGCCTGCCAGTACGAATGCCGCGCCCCCGCCAGCCCGGGCGGCACCGCCGACCCGAGCCGTTGGCGGCTCCCGAGGGCGCGCCCGCGCTCGTCCTCGCGGTACCGGGTACGCCGAGCGCCGCCACCCGCGGCCTCGCCGAGGAGGTCGTGAGCATCGCCCGCTCCGAGCTCCCCGGTCTCGACGCGCGCATCGGCTACCTGGACGGGGACGACAGCGAGTTCCCCGCCCTGCAGTCCGTCCTCGCGCACGCCTCCGAGGAGCGCACGGCCCGCTACGAGCAGGCACGCGCCGCCGGTCTGGACGTCAAGGAGCCCGACGGCCCGGTCGCCGTCGTCGTGCCGCTGCTGGCCGGGCCCGACAGCGCGCTGCTGCGTCAGCTCCGCCAGGCCGTCATGGAGAGCCGGGTCGCCGCCGACCTGACCGACGTCCTCGGCCCGCACCCGCTGCTCGCCGAGGCGCTGCACGTGCGGCTGTCCGAGGCCGGTCTGGCCCGCGCCGACCGCGCCCGGCTGTTCACCGTGGCGACGGCCGCGGACGGCATCATCCTCGCCTCTGTGGGCGGCGAGGAGGCCGTGCAGGCCGCCGGGATCACCGGCATGCTGCTCGCCGCGCGGCTGGCCGTGCCGGTGATGGCCGCCGCCCTCGACCAGGAGGGTTCGATCTCCTCCGTGGCCGAGCAGCTGCGATCCTCCGGCTCGCAGCAGCTGGCGCTGGCGCCCTACCTGATCGGCCCGGAGATCGACGCCGCGCTGATCGAGGAGGCCGCCAAGGAAGCGGGCTGCGCCGCCGCCGAGGCGCTCGGCCCGTACCCGGCGATCGGCAAGCTCGCGCTGGCCAAGTACACGAACGCCCTGGGCATCGTCCCCCAGCAGGCGCAGGGCGCACCGGTGCGCTGACCGGCCGGCCGTCAAGGACGCCGTACACCGCGAAGGGCCCGCTCCCGTGGAGGAGCGGGCCCTTCGCCGTGCCGGGCCCCGCCGGGGCCTCGCCGGCACCGGAGGCCCGCTCGACCGCCTGCCGTGCGCCCGGCCACGCCGGTGTCAGCCGAGGACCACGCAGGAGGCGGCCGGCAGCGGCAGGGAGCCGGCGGGGCGGGGAAGGCCGGTGGCGGGGTCGACGGTGAACCAGGTGACGTCGCCGGAGCGCTCGTTCGCGACGTAGAGGACGGTGCCGCGGGCGGAGAGGGTGAGGGCCCTCGGCCAGTGGCCCGCGCAGGGGACCGTGCCGATCAGCCGGAGCGCGTCGCCCTCCCCCTGCACGGCGAACACGGAGAGCACGTCCTCGCCGCGGGTGGCGATCCACAGGAAGCGGCCGTCGGGCGCGACGGCGATGCCCGAGGGGTAGGCGTCCCCGGCAGGGGCGCCGGGCAGGACCGCGGCCTCCGCCAGGGGCTTCAGGGAGCCGTCGAGGGCCTCCCAGCGGCAGACGGTGACGGTCGGGGTGAGTTCGTTGACGACGTACGCGTACGAGCCGTTCGGATGGAAGGCGAGGTGACGCGGACCGGAGCCGGGGCGCAGCGCGTGCTCGCGGTGCAGTTCGGGGATGCCGTCGCGCAGGGCGCACACCCGCACCGAGTCCGTTCCGAGGTCCACGCTGACGGCCCAGCGCCCGCTGGGGTCGGGCTGCACGTGGTGGGCGTGCGGCCGCTGCTGACGCCGGGTGTGCGGGCCGGACCCGGCGTGGTGGAGCACCCCGGAGGCGGTCCGGGCGAGGCCGCCGTCCGCGCGGACCGGGACGGCGGTGACGCTGCCGGAGCCGTAGTTGGCGGTCAGGACGTGCCCGTCGAACACCGCCAGGTGGGTGGGGCCGCTGCCGTCGACCGACACCGGCGGGCCGGCCGCCTCCGGTACGTCGCCCGTGACGCGGTACGCGGCCACCGCCCCGTCCGTCGTCTCACTGACGGCGTACAGCGTGCCGCCGTCGGCCGACAGGGTCAGACAGGAGGGGTCGGGAAGGCCGTTCAGGCTGTTCAGGGCGGTGAGCGCGCCGCTGTCCCCGTCCACCGCGGCCGTCACGATCCCGGGCCCGCCGGCCGCCGTGAACGAACCGATGAACGCCCGCCGGTTCCGTCCGCCGAGGTCTGCCACCGCTGTCCCCTCTCGGTCGCTGCTGTCCGGGGTGACGGTAACAGTTGATCCGCTCCGGTCTAGACCAGACCCGCGCGAACGGTCACGCTCCGACCAACGGCGAGCCCGGCGGTGTACGCAGCGGCTGGGCCAGCTCCGTCAGGGCGCGCTCCAGGCCGTGGAGGTGGGCCAGCGCGGGCTCGGTGACCGCGGGGCGGTCGACGGGGGCCGCGGCGGCGGACTCTCCGTCGGTCAGGGCCTCCACCGCCGCCTGGACGCGCCAGCAGGCGGCGGCCAGGCGGGCGTCGTGGGAGGCCTCGGGGTCGGCGGCGACGGCGACCAGCCCCCGGCTCTCGCGGGCGCAGGCGTCCAGCAGGGTCAGCACCTGGCGGGCGCGCCGCTTGCGGCCGAGCATCGGGTTCAGCGGGTGTACGAGCGGGGCCACGGCGAGCCGTACCCGGCCGAGGAGTTGCTCCAGTTCGGCGACGCGTGCCGCGGGGTCGGCGGCCGGGTCGCCCGCGAGGCGTGCGGCGGCCTCCGCGGTGCAGGCGTGCACACAGCGCAGGGCCCGCTGGATCCAGGCGTCGGTGACGGTGTGGGTGGTGACCGGCAGGACGAACAGCACGGCCAGCGCGGCGCCGAGCGCGCCCACGCCGGTCTCGGTGAGCCGCAGCGCCAGCAGCCCGGGGGTGAGGACGCCGAGGAGGCCGTAGAGGAGTTCGGCGAGCAGGGTCACCCAGAGCATCATCCAGGTGTAGGAGACCGCGGCCGTGTAGAAGACGCCGAAGACGCAGACGGCGGTCAGGGCGGCCGTGGGGACGGGCGCGCCGTTCACTGGGACCGCGACCAGCAGGCCGAGTCCGATGCCGATCACCGTGCCGAGGACCCGCCGGAAGCCGCGCACCAGGGTCTCGCCGCGCGAGGCGGTGTTGACGAAGATCCACCAGGTGGCGCCGACGGCCCAGTACCAGCGCTGCCCGGACACCAGCTGGCCCACGACGAGGGCGAAGCCCGCGCCGGCCGTGGCCTGGACGGCCTGGCGGGTCGTGACGCGCGCCAGGCCCCGGCCGCCCGGCGGGGCGGGCACCGGCGCCGGGGGCAGCCGGCGCTCGTAGCACCAGGCGCCGAACCGCACGGCCGCCGCGGCGAGCAGGGACAGCGCGACGGAGGCGCACAGCTCGGGGAGCCGTGCGGTCGTGGCGTGCAGGAACTGGGCGACGAAGAACATCATGAACGCGAACACGCCCAGGCTGTGCCCGCGCGGCCCCCAGCGGCGGGCGTACACGCCGACGCCGATGACGGCCAGGAAGGTGAGGTCGCGGGCGACGGGGTGGTCGTGCAGGACGGCCGCCGCGCCGAGGACGGGCAGGCCCACGGCGGGGAGCAGCGCGGTGGTGACGGCCTGGCCGCGCACCGTGGCGTCCATGACGGTGAACAGGGCGAGCAGGGCCGCGAGGCCGCCCGTGACGACTCCGGGCAGCGTGTGACCGGCCAGGCCGCACACCACGACGGCCGACGCGATGCCCAGGACGGCCCGGGCGGCGAAGCGCAACCGCGTCCGCCCCGGGTCCGGAGCCGTGAACACCTTCTTCAGCACTGTTTCCCACCCCTGCCGGACGTCCGCACGAAAAAGGCGCCGCGGTGATCCGCAGCGCCATCGACATGTCCATAGGAACATCCGTGCGGCAGATGGTTCAACAGGCTCCGCGAGCACTGGGCCAATGGCTCAATGACGGCCGGGCAGGATCCGCCGACAGGGTGCCAACGGACCACCGGCACGACGGCTCAGCGTCCGGCCGCCGTGTGCAGCGCCCGGAGCACGTCGGCGTCGGTGAGCTGCTCGAAGTCGTCGTACCAGAGACCGACGGCCATGAAGGCGGCCGGCTGGTACAGGCAGATCACGTCGTCCGCCTCGGGCCGCAGCAGGCTCACCGCCTCCGGGGAGCCGACCGGCACGGCCAGGACCGTGCGGCGGGGCGAGGCACGCCGCAGGGAGCGCAGTGCGGCGCGGGCGGTGCCACCGGTGGCGAGCCCGTCGTCGACCACGATCGCGGTGCGCCCGCGCAGCTCGGGGGCGGGCCGCCCCTCGCGGTAGAGCCGCTCGCGACGGTGGAGCTCGGTGCGCTCCCGCTGCACCACCACGGCGAGATCGCGCTCGGTGAGGCCCAGCCGGCCGAGGGCGTCCTCGTCGAAGAGCGGGTCCTCGTCGCCGACGAGCGCGCCCACACCGAACTCCGGCTGGAACGGCGCGCCGATCTTGCGTACGACGAGCACGTCGAGCGGGGCGTCGAGGGCCCGGGCGACCTCCTCGGCCACCGCGGCCCCGCCCCGGGGCAGGGCGAGGACGACGGGGTCGGGCAGCTCGCCCTTGTCCCGCCGGGTCCGCAGCACCTCGGCGAGCTCGCGTCCGGCCTGCCTGCGGTCACGGAACTGCATGGCGACCGACTCTCCTTCCGGTCAGCCCCCTCCGCCTCGGGTCATACGGGCTTCAGACGGTCGTCGCACCAGGCCGTCGCCGCCTCGGCCACCTGCTCCAGCGCCCCTGGCTCCTCGAACAGGTGGGTGGCGCCGGGCACCACGTGCAGGGAGTACGGCACCCGCAGCCGCCGGGCCGCCTCCTCGTTCAGGGCCAGGACCTCCAGGTCCCGGCCGCCCACCACGAGCAGCACCGGCGCCCGTACGCGGTCCAGGGCGGCCTCCGCGAGGTCGGGCCGCCCGCCCCGGGAGATCACGGTCAGCACCCGGTCCGGCCGCTCGGCGGCGGCCACCAGTGCCGCGGCCGCGCCGGTGCTCGCGCCGAACAGGACGACGGGGAGCGCCCGGGTGTCGTGCTGTGCCGCCAGCCAGTCGACGACGGCCATCACACGGCGGCCCAGCAGCGGTATGTCGAAGCGGTGCACGCCCGTCGACGCGTCCTCGCGTTCCTCCTGCTCGGTGAGCAGGTCGATCAGCAGGGTGCCCAGGCCGACGGTGCGCAGCTCGGCGGCGACCATGCGGTTGCGCGGGCTGTGCCGGGAACTGCCGCTGCCGTGGGCGAACAGCACCAGGGCCCGGGCCGGCGTCGGTACGAGGAGGTCACCCGTGAGCGCCGCGCCGTCGACGGGCACGCGGACCAGCTGGGAGATCATCGCCGTCATCCTCTCCCTCGGAAGGGTGCCGGGCACCCCGTGTGCCCCGCCCCGGATGCCGGCTCGGATTCCGGGTATCCAGACTGGCACCGGCCAACCGGGGTACCCGGAGCGGCGACACGACGGATTCGGACGCCCGGGCCGGACACGACGGGCCGGGACTGGTGGTGGCGGGCAATGGTCGGCGACATGGACGACGACCGTCAGGCACGGCGGCAGGGCGGGAGCGGTCACCGGACGGTGCCGCACACCGCCGACATACGCATCGACGCGTGGGGCACGAGCCGTGAGCGCTGTCTGGTGGAGGCGGCCCTGGGGATGGTGGAGTGCTTCGCCGACGTCACGGCGGTGCGGCCCACCGCAGTGGAACGCATCCAGCTCGACGAGGCCGCGGACGACGATCTGCTGACCGCGCTCCTGGACGAGGTCGTCCACCGGCTGGAGGTGCACGGACAGGTGCCCGTCGACCTCGAGGCCGAGGCCACGGACGACGGACTCGACGTACGGCTGGCGGTCGCCGGGTTGACGGACGTGGGGATCGTCGGAGCGGTGCCGCAGGGCGTGGCGTGGCACGACCTGCACTTCGGGCCGGACCCCTACGGGTGGTCCTGCGCGGTGACCGTCGACGTGTGAGGCGACGGGCGAGCGGGCCGGCCGGGTGAGCGGCGCTGGGCCGGCCGCGGTTGGTCGCGGGGCCGGTCAGGCCCGTGCGGGCGAGGGTCGCCACCGCGCGGGCGGCGCCGCGTGCCTTCGGGGTGGGACCGGCGCGGGTCGACCCTCGACCACGCCTGGCGGCACCAGCCGGCACGGGCTCGCGTCCGCCCTTCGGGCTACCCGGCGCGGGGCGCTGCACGCGTGCGACGCGGGTGCAGCCGGCAGGGTTCACGTGTACGCGTACGGGTTTACGGTGGGGACGTGGGCGGCGGTGTGGTGACGCTGTTCCTGTGCGGCGATGTGATGCTCGGGCGCGGCGTCGATCAGATCCTCGCGCATCCGGGCAGTCCTCGGCTGCGGGAGGACTGGGTCGAGGACGCCCGCGAGTACGTCCGGCTGACGGAGACGGTGAACGGACCGGTCCCGGCTCCCGTGGCGCCCTCCTGGCCGTGGGGTGAGGCGCTGCGGGTGCTGGAGGAGAGCGGCCCGGACGTGCGGGTGGTGAACCTGGAGACGTCCGTCACGCGCCGCGAGGGGTTCGCGCCCGGCAAGGCGGTCCACTACCGGATGCACCCGGCCAACCTGCCCGCGCTCACCGTGGCGCGGCCCGATGTCTGCGTGCTGGCCAACAATCATGTGCTGGACTTCGGCCGCCCGGGCCTGGAGGAGACCCTCGGCGTGCTGGCCGGCGCGGGCCTTCGGACGGCGGGTGCGGGGCGCGGGCCCGAGGAGGCCTGTGCGCCCGCGGCGGTGCCCGTCCCGGGCGGCGGCCGGGTGCTCGTGTTCGCCCTGGGGGCGCGCTCCGGCGGCGTCCCGCCCGACTGGGCGGCGACCCCGGGCCTGGCCGGGGTCGCCTATCTGCCCGAACTGTCGGCGGCGACGGCCGCCGCGGTGGTCCGGCACGTGCGCCGGGCCAGGCGGCCGGGTGACCTGGCGGTCGTGTCCGTGCACTGGGGCTCCAACTGGGGCTATCACGTGCCCCGGGACCAGATCCGGTTCGCCCGCGCTCTGATCGACGGCGGGGTCGACCTGGTCCACGGGCACTCCTCCCACCACCCCCGCCCCGTCGAGGTCTACCGCGACCGGCTCGTCCTGCACGGCTGCGGCGACTTCATCGACGACTACGAGGGCATCTCCGGCTACGAGGAGTTCCGCGACGACCTGCGGATCGCCTATCTCGTCCGGCTCGCCGCGGACACGGGCCGGCTGGCGGGCCTGCGCATGGTGCCGCTGCGGGCCCGGCGGATGCGGCTGGAACCCGCGCCGGAGGCGGACCGCGCCTGGCTGCGCGTGACCCTGGACCGGATCAGCCACGGCGTCCGGGTCACCGAGGCTTCCGACGGCACGCTCACCCTGGCGCGGCCCGCCGTGGCGCACGGGGCGGCCACCGGCCGGTGAGTCCGCCCCGTCGGCGGGCCGGGCGGGAGCGCGGCCGCTCAGGTCGGGCCCGGCCCGCCGCTGCCGAAGGATCCGCCGGAGCGGGAGTCCCAGCGCGGACGGGTCTGGTCCTCGCTGCGCTTGGTGCCGGAGGGATTCAGCTGGTGGGGGGTGAGGCGCTCGCTCCCGTCGGCCGCCACGGGCACCTCGTCCGGTTCCCGCCGCTCCTGGCCGTCGTGCACGGCGCTCGTGGCCGGCCGCGTGGGCTGCTCGGTGCGCCGGGGAGGCCGCGGCTCGCGTCGTCGTACCTTGATGCCGAGGCGCACGGCCCAGATCAGCGCGCCGGTGATCAGGAGGCCGCAGACCAGCACGGCCACCACACCGAACACGGAACTCGCCGCCGCCGCTTCGTAGGTCGTCATCTGCATCCCCGGCGGGTACCCGCGCGGGCCGGATGCATCCCTGCCCGATCCGCCCGGCCACCCGGACGGCGGACAGGGGCGTGGCCGTCGTCCGGCCCCTGACGGCGGACAGGAGGCGTGGCGCGGCCGGATCGGGCGGGGTGCGCCAGTAGCGTCGGCGCTGTCGTGCGGGTCACTCCGCGTCCTGCCCGGTCACCGACGGTTTTCCCGGACGGGGGACCGGGCTCTCGCGAGGCGCCCCGCGGCGGCACGGCTCCCCGGAGAAGCACGAAGGAGGACGATGGCCGGACTGTCGGAACGCGTCGACGACGAAGAAGGCCGCGCCGCCTCCCCGCACTCCTCCGGCCGGGCGCTGCTGCGCTGGGCGACCACGACCGACCACAAGGTGATCGGCCGTCTGTACATGGTCACGGCGTTCTGCTTCTTTCTGTTCGCCGGTCTGCTGGCGCTCGCGATGCGCGCCGAACTCGCCCGGCCGGGGCTGCAGTTCGTCGGCAAGGAGGGCTACAACCAGCTCTTCACCGTCCATGGCACGGTGATGATGCTGCTGTTCGCGACACCGATGTTCGCCGGGTTCGCCAACGCCGTGATGCCGCTGCAGATCGGCGCGCCGGACGTGGCCTTCCCCCGGCTGAACGCCCTGTCGTACTGGATGTACCTGTTCGGCGGTCTGATGGTCGTGTCCGGGTTCGTGGTGCCGGGCGGGGCGGCGGCGTTCGGCTGGTTCGCGTACGCGCCGCTGAACAGCTCGTACCACTCCCCCGGCGCGGGCGGGGACCTGTGGGTGATGGGCCTGGTGGTCACCGGTGTCTCGACGACCCTGGGCGCGGTCAACTTCATCGCCACGATCATGTGTCTGCGCGCGCCGGGGATGACGATGTTCCGGATGCCGATCTTCACCTGGAACGTGCTGTTCACGTCGATCCTGGTGCTGCCCGCGTTCCCGGTGCTGGCGGCGGCGCTGCTGGCGCTGGAGTCGGACCGGAAGTTCGGCTCGCACATCTTCGACGCGGCGAACGGCGGCGCGATCCTCTGGCAGCACCTGTTCTGGTTCTTCGGGCATCCCGAGGTGTACATCGTCGCGCTGCCGTTCTTCGGGATCGTCTCGGAGATCCTCCCGGTGTTCTCGCGCAAGCCGCTGTTCGGGTATCTGCCGCTGATCGGGGCGACGATCACGATCACCATGCTGTCCGCGGTGGTGTGGGCGCACCACATGTTCGCGACGGGCGCGGTGCTGCTGCCGTTCTTCTCGCTGATGTCGTTCCTGATCGCCGTGCCGACGGGCATCAAGTTCTTCGCGTGGGTCGGCACGATGCACCGGGGCTCGCTGTCGTTCGAGACGCCCATGCTGTGGGCGACGGGGTTCTTGATGTCGTTCCTGCTGGGCGGGCTGAGCGGGGTGCTCATCGCGTCGCCGCCCCTGGACTTCCATCTCACCGACTCGTACTTCATCGTGGCGCACCTGCATTACGTGCTGTTCGGCACCGTCGTCTTCGCGATGTTCGCCGGGTTCTACTTCTGGTGGCCGAAGTTCACCGGGCGGATGCTGGACGAGCGGCTGGGCAAGCTGCACTTCTGGCTGCTGTTCCCGGCGTTCCAGCTGACCTTCCTGGTGCAGCACTGGCTCGGCGAGGAGGGCATGCCACGCCGGTACGCCGACTATCTGCCCTCGGACGGTTTCACCCTCCTGAACACCGTGTCGTCGCTGGGCGCGTTCCTGCTCGGCGTCTCCACCCTCCCCTTCCTCTACAACGTGTGGCACACGGCCCGGCACGGCCGGCGCGTCACCGAGGACGACCCGTGGGGCTACGGGCGGGGACTGGAGTGGGCGACGTCCTGCCCGCCGCCCCGGCACAACTTCGTGGCGCTGCCCCGGGTGCGCTCGGAGTCCCCGGCCTTCGACCTGCACCATCCGGCGATCGAACAGCGGAAGCAGGAGCATCTGCCCCATGAGGACTGAGGCGTTTCTGTTCGGCGGTGTCGGCGTCTTCTTCGGCGGCGCCGCGGTGCTCTACGGTGTCTGGTCACGCTGGGACCCGGCCGGTACGGCGGCGCTCGTCCTGGCGTGCCTGATGGCCGCGGTGATCTCGTTCTTCTGCGCGGTCAACTACCGGCGCAGAGGGCGTCGTCCCCAGGACCGGCGGGACGCCGAGGTGGCCGACGGCACCGGTCCGCTGGAGTTCTTCCCGCCGGAGAGCCGCTGGCCGATCGTCACCGCCGGCGGGTTCGCGGTCGCCGCGACCGGGGTGGTGTACGGGCTGTGGCTGTTCCTCATCGGCGTCGGCGTCCTGGCAGTCGGGGTCTTCGGATGGGTGTTCCAGTACGCCGACCGGGACTCGAGGCCGGCGGGCTGACCGGGGTCCTGGGGGCGCCCGGCCGGAACCTGTCCACCGGGCGGTGATCGCTCTCGTAGCCCCCGGCGACGGACTGGCGCACCTCACCGGTCTCCTCGCCCTCGGTCAGGCGTTCCCGTTCCGACTCCAGCAGGGCGTGGCACAGCCGCCGGGTGACCATGAACGCGAGGACCGGGGCCACGACGAGGGCGACGCGCAGGATCCAGGTGAGGGCGTTCACGGACACCCGGAACGACTGGGCGATGATGTCGTTGCCGCCGGCCAGCAGCAGGACGCCGTAGAAGACGATGCCGGCGACGCCGAGTCCGGTGCGGACGGGGCGTTCGCGCGGCCTGTCGCACAGGTGGTGTTCCCGCTCCGCCTCTCCCGTCAGCCGCTGCTCGACGAACGGATACAGGTACAGCACGAGGAAGAAGAGCCCGGGGAGGACGACGGCGGGCAGCAGCACGTTCCACATGAGGGTGTGCCCGGCGAGGGTGGTCTCCCAGGGCGGTACGAGCCGCAGCGCGCCCTCCAGGAAGCCCACGTAGAAGTCGGGCTGGGAGCCCGTCGACACGACGTCCGGGCGGTAGGGGCCGTACACCCACACCGGGTTGACCTGGGCGAGCCCGCCGAGCAGGGCCAGCACGCCGAAGACCATCAGGGACAGGCCCGCCGAGGACACCGCGAACTGGGGGACCATCGGCTTGCCGACGGCGTTCGCGTCGGTCCTGCCCGGGCCCCGCCATTGCGTGTGCTTGAGGTGGAAGACCAGGATCAAGTGGACCGAGACCAGCGCGATCAGCGCGCCGGGCAGCAGCAGGATGTGCAGGCTGTACAGCCGGGGCACGATGTCCTGCCCGGGGAACTCGCCCCCGAACGCGAACATGCTCACGTAGGTGCCCGCCACCGGCAGCGACAGCATGATGCCCTGCGCGATGCGCAGTCCCGTGCCGGAGAGCAGGTCGTCGGGGAGCGAGTAGCCGGCGAACCCCTCGGCCAGGGCGAGCACCAGCAGGGTGACGCCGATGACCCAGTTCGCCTCGCGCGGCCTGCGGAAGGCGCCGGTGAAGAAGATCCGCAGCAGATGCACCCCGATCGCGGCGACGAAGACGAGGGCCGCCCAGTGGTGCATCTGCCGGATGAGCAGCCCGCCGCGCACGTCGAAGCTGATGTGCAGGGTGGAGTCGAAGGCCGCGGACATGCGGACGCCCTGCAGGGGCACGTACGAGCCGTCGTAGACGACCTCGTGCATCTCCGGGTGGAAGAAGAAGGTCAGCCAGACGCCGGTCAGCACCAGGACGATCAGGCTGTAGAGCGCGAGCTCTCCGAGGAAGAAGGACCAGTGGTGGGGGAACGCCTTGCGCAGCAGCCCGCCCGCCCCCTCGTACACCGGCAGCCGCGCATCGGTCGCGTCCACGGCCCTCCGGACCGCACCCGCGCGCTCACCGTCCACGGACCGCCTCCCTCCTGACCCGCCTCCGGGCCATCCCTAGCCCCCGGCCGGGCGGGCGAGTACCCGGGCCGCGTGAAACACCCGTGCGACCCGCGCGCGGCACCCGAACGGCCGAGCCGGGCGGCCGTGCGCGTCCGGGAAGGGGCGGTCCACCCGGAATGCGCACCGCTGGGCCATTGGTACAGTCGGCCACGATCAGCCACGCACGAGGAGGCCGGGCACCATGGCCGTCGACGAGCTCGACACCCGCATTCTGCGGCTGCTGCTCGAACAGCCGCGCACCAGCGTGCGGGAGTACGCCCGGGTCCTCGGCGTGGCGCGCGGCACCCTCCAGGCGCGCCTGGACCGGCTGGAGCGGGACGGTGTGATCACCGGCACCGGCCCGTCCCTCTCCCCCGCCGCCCTCGGCCACCCGGTGCTCGCGTTCGTGCACATCGAGGTCACCCAGGGCCACCTCGACGACGTGGGCGACGCGCTGGCCGCCGTGCCGGAGATCGTCGAGGCCTTCTCGATCACCGGCGGCGGGGATCTGCTCACGCGGGTCGTGGCGCGGGACAACGCCCATCTGGAGGACGTGATCCAGAAGCTGATCAGCCTCCCCGGGGTGGTCCGCACCCGCACCGAGGTCGCCCTGCGCGAGCGGGTGCCGCACCGCCTGCTGCCGCTGGTGGAGTCGATCGGGCGGGCGGCGGCGAAGTAGCGCGCGCCTCCGCAACTTTCCGTCCCGTCAGGGCCGTTGACGCCCCGTCGTCCCCCCTCTAACGTCTGGTCGGCTCTTCGTACACCGTTCGCAATACCGAACAGATACGGGGACGCCTCGCCCGCACCCCAGCCCCGGAGGAGCAGCACATGGCACCGCCCCTCACCCGACGGACCCTTCTCCAGAGCGCGATCCTCGCCGCCGCCGTGCCCGGAGCCGGCGCCGCGGTGGCTCCCGCCGCCTCGGCGGCCACGCTTCCGCCGCCGTCCTCCTGGACGCTCCGGCCCTTCCCGCTGAAGGACGTAGCCCTCGGATCCGGGGTCTTCGCCGACAAGCGGCGGCTGATGCTCGACCACGCCCGCGGCTACGACGTGAACCGGCTGCTGCAGGTCTTCCGCGCGAACGCCGGTCTCTCCACGCTCGGCGCGGTCGCCCCCGGCGGCTGGGAGGGGCTCGACGGCGAGGCCAACGGCAATCTGCGCGGCCACTACACCGGCCATTTCCTGACGATGCTGGCCCAGGCGTACGCCGGCACCGGCGAACAGGCGTTCGCGGACAGGATCCGCACCATGGTCGGCGCGCTGACCGAGGTGCGCGAGGCGCTGCGGCACGATCCGGCCGTGCTGAGCGTCGCGGGGCGGTCCGGTTCGGCCGTGGAGCAGGTCCGCGGCTCCTACCGGTACGTCGACCTGCCCTCGGGGGTCCTCGGCGACGCCGGCGCGGTCACCCTGGCCGCCTGGGTGAAGCCCACCCACGACAGCACCTGGGCGCGCGTCTTCGACTTCGGCAACGACACCACCCGCTACCTGTACCTGGCCGCGCGCAACGCGAACGGGGTGCCCCGGTTCGCCGTCACCACCGGCGGCGCGGGCGGGGAGCAGGGGCTCGACGGCACCGCCGCGCTGCCCCTCAACCGGTGGAGTCACCTGGCCGTCACGATCGGGGGCGGCACCGGGACGCTGTACGTCGACGGCACGGCCGTCGCCCGGAACACCGCCATGTCCCTCACCCCCGCCGCGCTCGGCACCCTCACCCACCACTGGCTCGGCCGGTCCCAGTACGCCTCCGATCCCGTCTTCGCCGGCGCCCTGGGCGGGTTCGACGTGTGGTCGCGCGCGTTGAGCGCCGACGAGATATCCGCCCTGCAGAGCGCGCGGGCCGCCGGGGACCTCGTCTCCTACGCCTTCGACGAGACCTCGGGATCGTCCTTCGCGGACGCGTCCGGACGCGGGCTGACCGCCACCCTGCGCCGCACCTGGGGCGGGCCCAGCCACCCCGGGTTCCTCGCGGCCTACCCGGAGACGCAGTTCATCCAGCTGGAGTCGATGACCGGCAGCGACTACACGAAGGTGTGGGCGCCCTACTACACCGCCCACAAGATCCTCCGCGGCCTGCTGGACGCCTACCTCGCCACCGACGACGACCGCGCCCTGGACCTGGCGTCCGGGATGGGCGACTGGATGTACTCCCGGCTGTCGAAGCTGCCCGCGGCCACGCTCCAGCGGATGTGGGGGATCTTCTCCAGCGGTGAGTTCGGCGGGATCGTCGAGGCGATCGTCGACCTGCACGCGATCGGCGGCAAGGCCGAACACCTCGCGCTGGCACGGCTCTTCGACCTCGACCGGCTGATCGACGCCTGCGCCGCCGACACCGACATCCTGGACGGCCTGCACGCCAACCAGCACATCCCGATCTTCACCGGGTACCTGCGGCTGTACGACGCGACGGGCGAGGAGCGCTATCTCACCGCCGCGCGGAACTTCTGGAAGATGGTCGTACCCCACCGCATGTACGGCATCGGCGGCACCAGCACGGGTGAGTTCTGGAAGGCGCGGGACGTCATCGCCGGGACGCTCGGTGCGACGACAGCGGAGACGTGCTGCGCGTACAACATGCTGAAGCTGAGCCGCACGCTGTTCTTCCACGAACAGGACCCGGCCTGCATGGACTACTACGAGCGGGCCCTCTACAACCAGGTCCTCGGCTCCAAACAGGACACCGCCGACGCGGAGAAGCCGCTGGTCACGTACTTCATCGGGCTCAGCCCCGGCCATGTGCGCGACTACACGCCCAAGCAGGGCACGACGTGCTGCGAGGGCACCGGCATGGAGAGCGCCACCAAGTACCAGGACTCGGTGTACTTCAAGGCCGCCGACGGGGGCTCGCTGTACGTCAACCTCTACAGCCCGACCACGCTGACCTGGACCGAGAAGGGCGTCACGGTCATCCAGGCCACCGACTTCCCGCACGAGCAGGGCAGCACGCTCACGGTCCGGGGGCGCACCGCCTCCTTCGCGCTGCGGCTGCGGGTGCCGGCCTGGGCGACCGCCGGCTTCCGGGTGACGGTCAACGGGCGGAAGGCCAAGGGGACGCCGGAGCCCGGGAGTTACTTCACGGTGGCGCGGACCTGGCGGGACGGGGACGTCGTACGGGTGGCGATGCCGTTCCGGCTGCGGGTGGAGAAGGCGCTCGACGAACCGTCACTGCAGACCTTGTTCTACGGTCCGGTGAACCTCGTCGCACGCGACTCCTCCACGACGTACCGGGAGTTCGGGCTGTACCGCGACGCGGCCCTCTCCGGCGACCTGCTGCCCTCCCTCGCGCCGGTGAGCGGAAAGCCGCTGCACTTCACGCTCGACGGGACCGAGTTCGCGCCGTTCTTCGAGGGGACCGAGGATCCGACGCACGCGTACTGGCGGCGCGTGGAGCCCCGGGTGGTCTTCGGCAACAGTGACGCGGGCGTGGCCAACCCCGCACGGGCCGACGGGACCACGCTGCTCGACGAGGTGTGGGCCGGGGCGCCGTTCGCGTCCAAGGGGGCGCTGGTCGAACGCGTGGAGACGGTGGTGGACGCGTGGGTGTCGGCCGGGCTGCTCGCGGAGGCCGACGGGGAGAGGGCGGTGAGCACGGCACGCGGAGCGACGTTCGTGCCGTGACACCAGGGGCCGGACCGCTACGAGCGGCGGCGGGAGTGGCGGCCGGACCGCTACGAGCGGCGGCGGGGCTTGCCGCCGCCGGTGCCGCGGCGGCCGCCGCTCTTCGGGCCACCGCTCTTCGAGCCGCCGGTGCGGCCGCGCGAGCCGGCGCCGCTCGCGGTGCCCCTGCGGGGCGCACCGCCCGGCTGCTCCTTCCGGGGCTCACGCTGCTTCGCCGGGGCCTGCTGGGCGCGGCCCCGGGTGCTGTTGACCGTGCGGCCCCGGACGATGCCGATGAAGTCCTCGACCAGGTCGGTGGTCGCGTCCTCGGGCCAGGACAGGGCGACCGCCGACTGGGGGGCGTCCACGACCGTGCGGTAGGTGAGGTCGCGGCGGTGGTGGAGGCGGGCCAGGGACTGGGGCACGACCAGGACGCCGATGTTCGCCGCGACCAGTTCGATCGCGTCCGCCGTGGTCGCGGGGCGCTCGAAGGCGGGCTCGCCGGGCAGCCGCTCCCAGCCGAGGACGTCGTCGAGCGGGTGGATCACGACCTCGTCGGCGAGGTCGTCCAGGGTGATCTCCTCGGCCGCGGTGATCACATGGTCCTTGGGGACCACGACCACCGTCGTCTCGGTGTAGAGAGGGATCGCGCTGAACACCGTACGGTCCACGGGGAGGCGTACGAGGGCCGCGTCCGCGGCACCGTCGCGCAGGACGCCGGAGGCCTCGGCCGGGGCCACCTGGAGGAGGGTGAGAGGGGTGTCGGGCAGGCGCTCCTCCCAGGTCCGCACCCACTTGGCGGGCGTCACTCCGGGGACGTACGCGAGCCGGAACGAAGGGGATTCCGCCTGGTCGGTCATTGCGCCAGGCTACCGGCTGTGGTCGGAGGGCTCGTCGGCGGCCGATACCCTGGACCGTATGAAGTCGCAGCAGACCACCCAGACGATGAAGCCCGCCACGGCGGCGAAGAAGCTGGGTGTGTACCTCCCCGCCACGCCCGCCGAGTTCCAGGAGGGCGTCGTTTCGCGCGCCGAGCTGAACGAGCTCCAGGCGAACCCGCCCGAGTGGCTGCGGACGCTGCGCGAGACCGGCCCGCACCCCCGCCCGGTGGTCGCGGCGAAGCTGGGCGTGTCCATCGCGGGTCTGGCCCGGGGCGGGGTGACGGAGGCGCTGACCACCGAGCAGATCGAGGCGCTGAAGGCGGCCGCGCCCGAGTGGCTGGAGAAGGAGCGCGCCACGCAGGCCGAGGTCCGCAAGGAGACGGCGCGGATCAAGAAGCGCGACGCCGAGCGCGCCGCCTCCGAGGACTGATCCGCCTCACCCGCCCGCTCCTCCGCGCGGAGCCGCTCGATCGCGCGGCCCGGTTCCGCCGCGTGGAGCGAGGATGCTGAGGGCGTTCGCGCACACGACGGCGGCGATCGCCCACTGGTCCACCCAGCCGAGGCTCTGGCCGAGCCCGAGCCGGCCGACCAGGGCCGCGAGCACCGGGTTGACGCTCATGAAGAGGCCGAAGGCGGCCGGGGGCACGTGCCGCAGGGTGAACAGGTCGGCGAGATAGGGCACGGCGGAGGACAGCACCCCGGCGACGACGGCGTACCCGACGGCCTCGGCGGTCGGCGGACGGTGCAGCGCCAGGGTCGCGCCGACCGGCAGGAACACCAGCGCGGACACGGTCGCGGCCGCCGCCGAGCCCTGCGCGCCGGGTATGCGCCGGCCCACGGTCCGGTTGAGCAGGATGTACGACGCCCAGCAGACCGCGGCCAGGAGACCGAGGCCCATCCCCACGTAGTCGCTCGACGCCCGCGGGCGCATGAGGGTGACGGCGCCTGCCGCGGCGATCACCGCGCAGCAGGCGTCGACCCGGCGGCGCGCGGCGGCCAGGGCGATGGCCAGCGGGCCGAGGAACTCCAGGGTGACCGCGAGACCGAGTCCGATGCGGTCGATCGCCGTGTAGAGGGACAGGTTCATCGTCCCGAACACCAGGGCGAGGAGCAGGACCGGTCCCCACTGGTGCCGGGTGAAGGACCGCAGGCGGGGGCGGCCGACGGCCAGCAGCACGAGCGCGGCGACGTACTGGCGTACCGCGACGACCCCGACCGGGCCGAGCGCGGGAAAGGCGAGGGAGCCGATCGCGGCGCCGGTCTGGTTGGACAGGCCGCTGCCGGCCATGGCGGCGAGGCCGGCGGCACGCCGGCGCGGGCCACGGGTCTGCAGGGCGGGGACCGGCGGGGACAAGGTCGTCGAGGACGAGGGAGCAGTGGGCACGTTCGGATCGTCCACCTGACCCGGCCTTGCGCAAAATGCATGTGCCGCGCCGTCCATACGCTGGAGTCATGAATGTGACCCCGGGAGTGGACCTACGACAGCTTCGGTGTCTCGTCGCGATCATCGACGAGGGCGGCTTCACGGACGCGGCCGCCGTGCTCGGAGTCTCCCAGGCGGCTGTCTCCCGCACCCTGGCCTCGCTCGAACAGGGCCTGGGCGTGCGGCTGTTGAGGCGGACTTCGCGGATCGTGACGCCCACGGCGACCGGGCTGCGCGTCGCGGCGCACGCCCGGCGGGTGCTCGGTGAGGTGGAGGCGCTGGTGCGGGAGGCCACCTCGGGACACACCCGGCTGCGGATCGGCTACGCCTGGTCCGCGCTCGGCCGCCACACCCTCGCCTTCCAGCGCCGCTGGGCGGAGCGGAGCCCGGAGACGGAGTTGCAGCTCGTGCGGGTGAACTCCGGCACCGCCGGGCTGGCCGAGGGCGCCTGCGACATGGCGGTGGTGCGCAGGCCCCTGGAGGACCGTCGGTTCGAGTCGGTGATCGTCGGTCTCGAGCGGCGCCTGTGCGCGCTGGCCGCCGACGACCCGCTGGCCCGGCGCCGCTCCGTGCGGCTGGCCGACCTCAGCGGGCGCACTCTGCTGATCGACCGCCGCACCGGTACCACCACCCCCGAACTGTGGCCGCCCGACGCACGGCCCGCCACCGAGGAGACGCATGACGTCGACGACTGGCTGACGGTGATCGCCACCGGCCGCAGCGTCGGCATGACCGCCGAGTCGACCGCCAACCAGTACCCGAGGCCCGGTGTCGCCTACCGGCCGGTGCGCGACGCGGAGCCCGTCGCGGTGCGTCTGGTGTGGTGGCGCGACGACCCGCATCCCGCGACACAGTCCGTGCTGGAGCTGCTCACCGCGCTGTACCGGGAGCGGTGAGACCCGGGGAGTCGCCTGGGGCGGTCGGTTTGACTACGATCTGGGCAGGTTCACCGAAGTGGGTGTTTCGAGGTTGTTGGGGGTTGGGATGGTTGCTGGTCGTGTGGTGCGCTTCGACAGCCAGCGGGGCTACGGGTTCATCGCGCCCGACGACGGCGGGGAGGATGTCTTCCTGCACGTCAACGACATGCTGATGCCCGAGTCGCAGGTGCGGCGCGGCATCGTCGTGGAATTCGAGATCGAGGACGGCGAGCGCGGCCCCAAGGCGTCCGGGGTGCGGCTCGCGCGGGGCGCGGACGGCAAGCCGCTCGCGGCGGACGACGACGTGCTGTGCGATGTGCTCAGCACCGAGGAGTTCACCCGGGACGTCACCGAGGCCCTGCTGACCGCGGCGCCCTCGCTCACCGGAGAGCAGATCGTCCAGGTGCGAGCCGGGCTCGCGCAGTTCGCGAAGAACCACGGCTGGGTCGAGGGCTGATCCGGCCGGCCGCGGCGGTGCGCGGAGGGAACCCTCACGGGACGTCCCTCGGCGCACCGCCGTTGCGCGTCCCGTGACCGGAACCCTCCCCCGAGGACGGCCGCCGAAGCACCCGACCGGGCCAAGTACACCGCGATGACCTGGGACTTCATCCCGCCGGACGCTGGACGGCCGTCCGTCCCGGCCCTGTTGTCAGTGGCCTGTTCTACTGTTCCCCTCACTTGATCCAAGCGGGTGTGGGAGGCACGAATGGGGTGGGTGTCGGCCGGCGACTACGAAGTCGCCCTCGACGACGGCAAGGTGGTGTGCCGCAACGCGGCGGGGCGGCTGTTGAAGTCCGTGCCGCCCAAGATCGCCGACGATCCGGCGGTGGTGGGACTGCGTCAGCTCGTCGAGTGGCTGGAGCGGCACGAACGGCAGTGCCTGGCCGACGTGGAGCGGTGGATGGTGCGCTCGCTGCCGGTGCCGTTCGCGGTCGTCGCCCGGGTGTGGCCCGACCCGGCCTGGCAGGCCGCCCTGCGTGACCTCGTCGTCACCGGGGCCGACGGCGAGGTGGCCGGGTTCCTGCGGGACGCCGACGCCGAGCGCGGCCTCGGTCTGGTCGACCTCGACGGCGACACCGTGCGCCTCACCCCCGACCTGGTCCGCCTGCCGCACCCGGTGCTCCTCGACGACCTGGAGGAGCTGCGGGAGTTCGCCGTCGAACTCGGCGTGGAGCAGCGGGCCCAGCAGCTCTTCCGCGAGGTGTGGCACCGGCCGGCGACGCTGGACGCCGAGGCCGCCTCGGTCGAGGAGTACGCGGGCGGGGCGTTCAAGGAGCAGCGGTTCCTGCACGGCCGGGTGACCCAGCTCGGCTACCGCGTGCGCGGCGGCAACGCCGTCCACTCCGTCCTGGAGGACGGACGCACCGTCGAGGCGCGCGTCTGGGTGGGCGACTACGAGGGCTACGAGGAGTCCGAGACCGGTCCGCTGGTGTTCACCGACCCCGCCGGCCGGGTGCTGAAGCTGCGTGAGGTGGGGCCGGTGGCCTGGTCGGAGGGCATGCGGATGGCGGCCGCGCTGTACGCCGGACGCGACATCGAGGACGAGGAGCGGGCGGCATGACGACCTACGACGAGACCACCGCGGGCGCGCTGCTCGACGCGGGCGCGGTCCTGCCGCCGGGCAGCACCGGCCGCGAGGACGCCGACACGCTCACCGTCCGTACGTACACCCATCCCGCGCTGGACGACCGGCGGATCGTGCGGCTGGTGCCGGGCACCCTCGGCGAGGCCGAGGACCTCGCCCTGGACTTCCTCGGCCTGGTGCGGGACGCGGACGTGCCCGAGGTGGGGCAGGTGCGCCGGGAGACCCTCGGCTTCCCGGCCTGGGCGCTGGTCAACGACCCGGCGAACGGCCATCACGCACTGGCCCTGGTCAGGGACGTGGAGCGGCTCGCGCGGCAGGCCAAGTCCCGCCCCGGCACCGCCAAGGACGGCTTCGAGGAGCTCGGCACCCGGCTCGGCCGGGCCGTGCCGCACTTCCTTCCCACGTTCTACGAACAGGCCGCGCGCGTCTTCCTGCAGCACGAGAACACGACGTACGCCGCCGCCTTCTTCGGCAAGGCCCGCGAGGCCGAACGGGTGCACGCGCTGACGGTGGACGAGGAGCGGCAGCGTGCCGTGTTCCTGGAGTTCGCCTTCGCGGGGGCGCTGACGGTCAAGGCCCTCAAGGAGCACGTCAAGGCGCTCGCCGCGCGGCTCAGCCCGGCCGAGGCGTGGGCGCAGTTCCGGCAGCTGACGGTGGAGCGCTGCGCGGCCGGCATGCCGCCGTACGCCTCGCTGCCGCAGGACGCGCGCGGGCTGATCAGGGCGGCCGGGCTCGACCGGGTCACCGAGGAGTGCGGGCTGGTCTTCGACCTGCTCGCCTCGCCCGCGGCGGTGCGCGCTCCCGCGTCCTTCTGGAACTTCTACCGGTCGACGCTGGTCGTGCTCGCCGAGCGGCAGCCGGAGGTGCGCCGCCGGCTGCTGGAGATCATGCCGGCCGGTCTCGGCCGTTCCGTCGAGGACGACGAGTTCTGGCTGGCGCTGCTCGCGGAGTGCCGGGCGGACCTGCTCCTCACCGGCGAGGCCGGTGCGGCGGCGGACGAGGTCGACGCGGCGGACTGGCTCACCCGCTGGGCCCTCCACCGCAAGCACGGCGCCAACGTCTGCGACCGTTCCCCGGCCACCCTCGCGCTCGTCGAACGGATGGCGCCCCGGCTGCGTGAGCGGGGCCGGCCCGTCGACCTCGTCACCGGCCGCTGGCACGCCGGCGCCGACCTCGACCTGCTGGACCTGTGCGTGGCGCAGGGCGTCCCGCTGGTGCAGCCCGCCGAGGGCGAGGTCGTGTACCTCGGTCTGGACCGCTGGCTGCGCGAGACCCGTCCCGGCCGCCGCGACCTGACGGCGACGGCGGCGGACGCGCGTTCCCGGCGTCTGCTGTACCGCGAGATCAGCACCGTGGGCGGCAGCCGGCCCGGTCCCGAGGTGCTTCAGTCCCTGGCCGCCCACCCGGTGCTCCCGGACGTCCTGCGCGAGTGGCTGGAGGACGCGGCCGGGGAGCTGACCGCCGCCGTCGGTCTGCCCGCCGCCCGCGCGGCGCTGGAGCGGCTGCGGCCCTTCCGCGCCGTGGCCGCCCGGGTCGCCCCGGCCGCCGTGGCCCGGGTCGCCGCGCACGAGGCCGCGCCGCTGCTCGGGCACACCCTGCGCTCCGGTCTGCTGGACGAACTGGGCTGGCCCGCGCTCGAGGAGGCGGTCCGCCGGATCCACGCCGAGACCAAGGTCCAGCACGACCACGACAGCACGATGACCGTCCAGGAGGCCTGGCCCGCGCTGATCCTCTCCCGCGGTCACAAGGCGTTCGTCGTCGGTCCCGAGGAGATCCTGCTGGAGCACGACCTGCGCCTGCCCGTCGACCCCGACCGCTGGCACCGTCCGTCGTTCCGCTACACGGACGGCGAACTGCTGGTGATGTGGCGCCAGGACGGCACGCAGTTCGGCTACTGGTCGGCCCGCCCTGCCGACGTGTTCCCGCTCGCCGGCGAGCAGATCCCCCACTACTGGTACGGCGGCAACGACGCGGGCGAGCCGTCCATCCCCCTGCCCGGCGGCGGACGCGCCACCGGCGGCCGGAGCCTGCACCCCGGCGACACCGTCCTGCCGCCCCGCCGCGCCGTCCTCGGCGACGGCACCTCGTTCTGGCGTCAGGGCAGGCAGGGCCGGCAGCAGGTGTGGCTGGAGTACGACCCGGCCACCGGCACGCACGGGCGCGCCTCGCTGCCCGCGTTCCTGCGCGGCGGCATCCGGGAGGACGCCACCCTGCTGCAGCACCACTGCGAGGTCCTGCCGCTGCAACCCGGCCTGGAGCAGAGCCCGTTCGGCACCGACGGCACGGTCCTCGGCCGCTGGGTCCGCACGGAGGGCGAGGGCGCCGGGGCCCGCACGGTCGCGGGCACGCCGGACGGCCGGACCGTCGCCCTGCCGAAGGCCGGTGGCCGCGCCCCGGGCGTCCCGCTCGGCGCGCTGCGGCTGCCGGGGGGCGCCGAGCCCGTCGTGGTCCGCACCCACCGCCAGATAGCCCTGTACGCGGCCGGCGACACCTCGGCCGCCGGGGAGCTGGGCCGGGTCACGCCGATGGAGCGCGGCAGCGAGTTCGCCGCCGGCACCCGGTTCGTTCCGCCGGTCGAGTTCTGGCACGCGCTGCGTCCGCGGGACGAGCGGGCGTCGGCCGTGCTGCGCGCGCTGACCGACGACCAGGCCGCCGCGTTGCTGTGCGCCGGGGCCGAGGCGCTGGCGGAGCGGCAGGGGAGGATCGCGGCGGCCGGGGCCGTCGACGGGACGCCGGACGCCAAGGCCGCCGTCCCGACCGCCGACGAGGTGCTGGCGAAGGCCGTCTCCGCCGCCCTGCCCGCGCTGGGCGACCCGCGGCTGGTCACGGGCGTCGCGTCGCTGGTGCGGGCGGCCCTGCGGCTCGACGAGTCGACCGTCGCGTTCGTGGCGCCTCCGGTCGAGCGGCCGAAGCAGGACAGCCGGCGCACCGAGGGCATGTTCGCCGACTACAGCCCCGAGCACGGCGACGACCAGACGCTGCGCGAGGCCGTGACCGGTTTCGCGGGGCTGCACGGCTGGTGGGGCAGCGAGCCACGCTGGAGCGCGCTGCGGCAGATCCGCGCCGTGAACCACGTGCTGTCCGGGAAGCCCGCCGACGGCAGGCCCTTGGCCGATGCCATGCGCCGGGCCGGTGCCGCCGAGGGGTGGAGCAGCGACGAGTTCACGGTTCCCGGTGGCGGCGCGGTGTGGACGTCCGTGCTGGACGTGCTGCGCCCGCTCGCCTACCGGGCCGCCTCCGTGACGGTGACCGAGGCGCACCGGGAGGCGCTGCTGCTGCTGTTCGAGGCGATCGCCGACGGGCCGCTGGCCCGGCCCGGGGGCACGCTGCGCGAGGTCGTGCTGAGCGAGCCGCACGACAAGCAGGAGCGCGTCGGCCAGGTACTGCGCCGGGAGGGCCGTACGGTCGTCGTCACCGCCTGCCGGAGTGTCGACCGGCAGCACGACCAGGTGAACTGGGTCGCCCTGGACTTCGATCCGACCGGCGCGTTCGGCGCGATCGCCCACTTCACGCTGGAGGGCGAGACCGCGTACCCGGCGGTGTTCCCGGCCGACGCCCTGCGGGCGGTCACCGAGCTGGTCCGGGAGAAGGGCCCGGCGCCCTGGCAGCCGGAGGCGCCCGCCGCGCTGGCCGCCGCGACACGCGACGGGCTGGGGCCCGTGCAGGGGGCCCTGCTGCTGGCCGGCAGGCCCGCGCAGCTCACCGCCGAGGTGATCGCCGCGACCGGGCTGAAACCCCGTCAGAAGACCCTGGGCGACAGCCTGCTGACCTCGGTCGGCAACGAGGACCTGGCGGCGCTGGTCGGTGCGCTGCTGCCCGCGGACCCCGGCGACCTGTGGACGGCGGGACCGGACACCCGGGCCGCGGGCCGGGTGTGGGCCGAGCGGCTCGGCGGGGTGGTCCGGCTGCCGGAGGACCTGGTCGGCGAGCTCGCCCTGGACGGTCTGCCCACGAGCTCCGTCGACGAGGTGCTCAACCCCGGGCGCACCCCCTGGATCGGCCGCACCACGGTGCAGCGGCCCGGCAAGGACGGGGATCTGGTCGCCGAGGACCCGACGGCGCTGCCCGGGCGGTACGACCTGACGCGCGCGGTGGCCGCCCTGGCCGGGCTCGCCTACTCGCTGCCGTACGGACACCCGCTGCGGGCCGCGCTGCCGGAGGGCCTGGCCGCGCTGCGCCGCCGGGTCGCCGACCCGGGGCTGCTGATCGATCTGGACGTGGCGTGGACGGCGAAGGGCGGTGCGACCGCGGTCGAGCTGCGCAAGGCGTACGGGCTGCCCGCCACCGGTGGCGCCACCGCGCAGGGTCTGACGCACGCGGGCGAGGCGCTGGTGCTGCGCCCCTGGTACGGCGACCAGGAGACCGTGCTGGTGCGGCCCGGTGCGCTCGAAGGTCCCGGCGACCCGGTGTTCGGGCTGCTCGAAGGGCTCGTCGGGCCCGGCCGAGGCCAGGGGATGTGGGCTCTGCGGACCCTCCTGGACGAGGAACTGACCCGTGCGCTCACGGCCGGTGTCGGCCCCGGGGGGCCCGTGGGGTACGCGCAGGACCCGACCGTCAGCGTGCCCGCCCTGGTCACGGAGGCCGCCGAGCGGCACGGCCTCGGTGCGGACGCCGCGGCGCTCTATCTGATGCTGCTCGCCCTGCCCGACCCCACGGACCGCAACTGCGCCCGCTGGACCGGCTGGAAGCCCGCCCGGATGAAGAAGGCCCGCGCCGAACTCGCGGCGACCGACCTGGTCGTCGAGGCCAAGCGGCCGCGTGCCGGACGCACCCTGTTCCTGCCGTGCGGCTGGCTGGACCTGAAGTCGCCCGCGCTGCCGGTGGAGCTCTGGAAGCAGAGTCTCTACCCGGTCCACGGCCACGGCCGGGCAGTGCCGCTGGTGCCGGTGCCCGAGCTCTTCGCCCGCGCGTGGGACCGCGTCCGCGCCGGTGACGCCCCGGCGTACGAGGAGCTCACCACCCGCGCCACCCGCAAGGGCCGCCGCCGATGACCACCGTCCCGTCCCACCTGGAAGAACAGACCGCGATGACCAGCACGCTGTCCCCCGAGCCCACCCGTCAGATCGTCCCGCCGGAGGACGGGTTCGCCACCGAACTGGCCTTCCTCGCCGCGTACGACGACGGCCCCCGCCCGCCCGCCTGGCGGCTCACCCCGCGTGCGGTCGTCACGTTCGTCATGGGCAGCGACGGCCGGGCCCTGAAACTGCCCGACGGCGCCGAGGCGCCCGAGGGGGTGCCGCGCCGGCTTGTCGTGGAGGGCAAGCTCGTCGGCGACCGGGCCCTGGTCGAGCGGTGTGTCGTCACGCTCGCCGGGGAGCGAGGCCTGCTGCTCGTCGGCGAGCCCGGCACCGCCAAGTCCATGCTGTCCGAGCTGTTGTCGGCCGCCGTGTGCGGCACCAGCGGCCTGGTCGTGCAGGGCACGGCGGGCACCACCGAGGACCAGCTCAAGTACGGCTGGAACTACGCCCTGCTGCTGGCGCAGGGCCCCAGCCGGCAGGCGCTGGTGCCCTCGCCCGTGCTGACCGCCATGCGCCGGGGCGGCATCGCCCGGGTCGAGGAGGTCACGCGCTGTCTGCCCGAGGTACAGGACTCGCTGGTGTCGCTGCTGTCCGAGCGGCGCATCGCCGTGCCCGAACTGGCGGGCACCGAGGACGCGTTGGCGCACGCGGCACCCGGCTTCAACCTGATCGCCACCGCGAACCTGCGCGACAAGGGCGTCTCGGAGATGTCCGCGGCCCTCAAGCGCCGCTTCAATTTCGAGACGGTCGGCCCGATTCCGGACCTCGACGCGGAGACCGCGCTGGTGCGCAGTCAGGCACGGGCCTCCGTGGAGCGGGCCGGGGCGCCCTTCCAGGTCGACGACGCGGTGCTGGAGGCACTGGTCACCGCCTTCCGGGACCTGCGCGAGGGCCGTTCGGCGGAGGGCTGGGAGGTGGAACGGCCGTCCACGGTGATGAGCACGGCGGAGGCCGTGTCCGTCGCGGGCGCGCTGGGGCTCGCGGCAGCCTACTTCCCGGGCGACCGTGATGTGCTCGGCCTGCTGCCGGGGCATCTGCTCGGCGTGGTCCGCAAGGACGACCCGGCCGACGCGGCCCGGCTGCGCGGCTACTGGGACGGTCCCGTCCGGCGCCGCGCCGAACAGGGCTCCGCCACCTGGCGGACCCTGTGGGACCTGCGTACGGTCCTGGAGGGCTGACGGCCGTGTCGCTTTCCGTCGCCGCCCCGGGCGGGTCCGGTGCCACGAGGGCGCCCGGTTCGCCCGACGAGGCCCTCGCCTCCCTCACCGATCCGGCCGCGCCCTATCTCATCGGCGTACGGCACCACGCGCCGTCCCTGGCCGCGGCCGTGCCCGTGCTGCTCGACGAGGCGAAGCCGGACGTGGTGCTGGTCGAGCTGCCGGCCGAGATGCAGGAGTGGCTGCCCTGGCTCGGGCACGAGGAGACGCGGGCCCCGGTCGCGCTCGCCGCCGCGCCCGGTGACGGGCGGGGCGGCGCGGGGCCGGCCTTCTACCCGTTCGCCGACTTCTCGCCGGAGCTGGCGGCCGTGCGGTGGGCCGCCCGGCACGGCGTACCGGTCGTCGCCTGCGATCTGCCGCTCGCCGACCGGGCGTGGGGCGGGGGGCGCGGAGTCACGGCGCCCGGGGAGTCCCTCGGGCTCACCGCCGCGCTGCGGTCCCGGCTGACGGGCCGTCCCGGTGACGACCTGTGGGACCGGCTCGTCGAGGCCACCGCGCCGGGTTCTCCGCCGGAGGCCCTGCGCCGGGCGGCCCTGCTCACGGGATGGGCCCTGCGGGAGGACGCGGCCGCCGCGGGCGGGGTGCCCGAGCTGGACCTGCGGCGGGAGCGGTGGATGCGGGCGCGGATCGCCGAGGCCACCGCGGACGGGCGGCGGGCCGCCGTGCTCGTCGGCGCCTTCCACGCACCGGCGCTGACCGGCGCGGGCGGGGCGCGGCGGGGCGGACGCTCCGTCCCGGGCGGCGGTGAGAATGGCGTCCCTGACGTCGACGGAAGCGCCGTACCGGGGACCGGCGAAGAAACCGCCCCGCGCGGCGACGGGAGCCCCTTGCCCGGCACCGCCGAAGAAACCGCCCCGCGCGGCGACGGGAGCCCCATGCCCGGCACCGCCGAAGAAACCGCCCCTGGCGGGGCCGGAGGCGCCGGGGCCGAGGGGGGTGGGCGGATCCCGTGGACCACCTCGCTGATCCCGTACACCTACGCCCTGCTGGACGAGCGGTCCGGTTATCCGGCCGGTATCCGGGACCCCGAGTGGCAGGACATGGTGCTGCGGGCGGCGGGAGAACCGGCGGCGCTGGAGGAGGCGCTGACGCGGGCGGCCGTGCGGGTGTGCGCGGAGCTGCGGGGGCTCGGGCATCCGTCCGGGCCCGCCGACGCCCGGGAGATCACCCGGCTCGCCTCCGACCTGGCCCGGCTGCGGGGGCTGCCCGCGGCGGGCCGGGGTGAGCTGGTCGAGGCGGTGCAGACGGTGCTCGCGCAGGGTGAGCCCTACGGGCGGGGCCGGGCCGTCGCACGGGCGATGGAACGGGTGCTGGTCGGCGACCGCACCGGGCGCCCCGCACCACGGGCCCCGCGCAGCGGTCTCGCCCCGGCGGTGGAGGCCGAGGTGAGGGAGCTCGGCCTGCCCGGCCCGGACAGCGGCACCGGCGCGGCCAGGGATCTGCGGCTCGACCCGCTGCGGTCCGACCTGGACCGGCGTCGTGAACTGCTGCTGCGCCGGCTGACGGTGTGCGGGGTGCCGTACGGGGAGGCCAGGGAGGTCGCCGCCGCGGGCGGTGCGCAGGCGCTGACCTCCCGTTGGGAGGTGCGGTGGACGCCGGCGACCGCGGCGATGCTGACCGCGGCCGGGGTGCGGGGGGTCACCGCCGCCCAGGCCGCGGAGGGTGTGCTGCGGGAGCGGCGGCGCGCGGAGCGGGGCGAGGGCGGGTCGACGGGCGCACAGGTGCTGGAGGGGCTGGCGCGGGCGGCGGAGTGCGGTCTGCCCGTACTGGCGGACGAGCGGCTCGCCGACCTCGCCGAGGTGCTGCCCCAGGCCGGCACCCTGCCCGAACTCCTGGCCGGCCTTGCCCTGTTGGACCGGGTCCGGTCCGGGCATGTCGCCGGGCTGGGCGCCGACGAGGGCCGTACGGTGCGGGCGGCCGCCGTGGCCGAGCTGCTCACGGCGGCGGCGGTGCGGCAGGTGGACGGGCTGACCGGGTCCGAGGACCCCGCCGACGCGCACGCCCTGCTCGAACTCGCCCATCGCGCCGATTTGTTGGGCGGAATCCGGCTCGCCGACGCCCTCGCCCGGCTGGCCGCCGACGGCTCGCCGCTGATGCGGGGCGCCGCCGGGGCCGTACGGGTGCTGCTCGGGCAGGAGGACGCCCGGGCCTTCGGTGACCGTGTGGCCTCGTGGGTGGACGGTGCCGTCGACCCCGGCACGCGGTCCGCGCTGGCCGCCCGGCTGACGGGGCTGCTGACGGCGGCGGGGCCGTTGCTGGAGGCGGCGGGCGAGGCGCTGGAGCCGCTGCTCAGCCGGGTGTCGGAACTCCCCGACCGGGCGTTCCTCGACCGCCTTCCGGCGCTGCGGGGCGGCTTCGACGCGCTGAGTCCCGCGGCCCGCGACCGCCTCCTCTCGGCCGTGGAGGAGCGCCTCGGCGGCACCCGCGTGGCCGACACCGGCGGGGTCGATCCGGCCGCGCTGGCCGCCTGGGCGCGGGCGGACCTCGCCGCGCGCGCCGCCCTGCGGTCCCTGGGGCTGCTCTCCGCGCCGGAGAACGGCGCGGCGACGGTCGTCACCGCGAAGGACCGCACGCCCTCGGCCGGGAGTGAGGGGGCGGGAGCGGGCTCGGGCGAGACCGACGGCGAGGAGCGTCGTCTGGTCCCCGCCGACCGCTGGCGGCTCGTCCTGGGCCGACGCACGGATCGACTGTCCGCGTCCGCGGCCCCGTTGGCGACCGCGCTGGACGAGCTGTACGGCAGCGGGCGCGGCGAGGGCAGCCGGGGCGATCTGACGGGTGCGGGGTCCGGCGGTGGCCGGGAGGCGCCGTATCCCGGGGTGCGGGAGTGGTCGCAGGAGCTGGCGGCGCTGTTCGGGCCGGGCATCCGGGAAGAGGTGCTGGCGGCGGCCGCCACGGCGGGCCGCAAGGACGTGCTGGCGGAGCTGGACGCGGACAGCGTGCGGCCCTCGGTCGATCTGCTGCGCACCGTGCTGCGCCACGCGGGCGGGCTGCCCGAGGCCCGGCTGGCCGCGCTGCGTCCGCTCGTACGGCGGCTGGTCGACGCACTGACCCGGGAACTGGCCACCCGGCTGCGCCCGGCCCTGCACGGCACGGCCCTGCCGCGGCCCAGCAGACGACCGGGCGGCGGTCTGGACCTGCCTCGCACCCTGCGGGCCAACCTGGCGACCGCGCGGCGCGGCCCGGACGGCACGGTCCGGGTCGTCCCGGAGCGCCCGGTGTTCCGTACGCGGGCGCGGCGGGCCGCGGACTGGCGCCTGATCCTGGTGACGGACGTCTCGGGGTCCATGGAGGCGTCCACGGTGTGGGCCGCGCTGACGGCCTCGGTGCTGGCCGGGGTGCCGACCCTGTCCACGCACTTCCTGGCCTTCTCCACGGAGGTCATCGATCTCACCGGACACGTCGAGGACCCCTTGTCGCTGCTGCTGGAGGTGAGCGTCGGCGGCGGTACGCACATCGCGGCGGGCCTGCGGCACGCGCGTGAGCTGGTGACCGTGCCGTCGCGCACGCTCGTCGTGGTCGTCAGCGACTTCGAGGAGGGCTATCCGCTCGGCGGGCTGCTCGCCGAGGTCCGCGCCCTGGTCGGCGCGGGCTGCCATGTGCTGGGCTGCGCGAGCCTCGACGACACCGGCCGGCCGCGTTACTCCACGGGGGTCGCGGGTCAGCTCGTCTCCGCAGGCATGCCCGTGGCCGCCCTCAGTCCGCTCGAACTCGCCCGCTGGGTAGGGGAGAAGATCGCATGAGCCCGGACCTCGCTCCGGACCGCCGGGGCCCGGACCTGCCTCCGGTCGCCCCGTCCGTGACCGCCGAACTCGTCGAGGCGCTGTCGCCCCGGCTGCGCAAGCGGCTGGACGCGGGCGTCGCCAAACTGGTGGCGCGTCCCGTCGTCCGCGACGGCGACACCGTCCGCATCGCCGTCGACGACGACACCGACCTCGAACTGCACGCCCCGGGCGGCTCGGTGACCAGCGCGGACGCCATCCGCTGCGGCTGTCTGCTCGCCCCGGACTGTCTGCACCGCGCGGCGGCGGCCTCCGCGGCACCGGTGGCGGAGGACGCCCCGGTACCGGCAGCGGAGGACGCCCCGGTTCCGGCAGCGGAGGACGCCCCGGTTCCGGCAGCGGCGGCCTCGCCGGAGACGGCACTCGGGACGCCCCCGGGGCCGCGACCGGGGGACGAGCCCCCTTCCCGGGACCAGCTCGACGCCGCCCGAGCCGTGTTCGGGGCGGCGGCCGCCGTGCTGGAGGCCGGTACGGACGGGGCCGGCGCCGTGCTCCAGGCGGAGTTGCTGCGCGCCGCGCACACCGCCCGCCTCGCCGCGCTCCCCCGCGCCGCCGCGGCCGCGGTCTCCGTGGTCACCGGGGTGCGCGCGGCCCGCTCCGCCGACCCCGCGTACCGCCTCCCCGACCTCGCCGGCACCCTGCGCACGGTCCTGGGCGTGGCCCACCGTCTCCCGCACACCACCGGCGCCGAACTCGCCGACCTGCGCGGTACGGTGCGGCAGCCGTACACACCGGACGGCTCGCTGCGGCTGTACGGGCTGTTCTCCGAGCCGGTGCTCACGGCGACCGGGTACGCGGGCGCGGTCACCTGGACCGCCGATGCCGAGGGCCGGCTGCACACCGTCTCCGACGTGGCGCCGGGCGGAGCGGGCCGGGCGACGGGCGCCGCCGACCGGACCGTACGGATCGGCGACACGGCCCTGACGCACCGGGAGCTGTCGCGCGCGGGGCTCGCGGTCTCCGGTGCCACCGTCTCCCCGGCCGGCCGGCTCGGCGCGGGGGCGGGGGTGCGGGCGGTGCGCGCGTCCGGCGTCGCGTGGAACGCCGAGCCGCTCGGCCGGCTGTGGGCGACTCCCGTCGCCGAGCAGGTCGCGCGCGCCCTGGGCGGCGGACAGGATCTGCTCTTCCTCGACGTGACGCTCGCGGGCACGGTCCGTGAGGCCACCGGCGACTGTCTGCTGGCCGACTGCGAGGGGCGTGCCGTGCGGCTCGCCCCGGCCCACGACCATCCGGCCCTCCCCTACCGCGACAACCTCCGTCTGCTGGCCGCCGCCCGCGGCAGCCGGCTGCGGATCGTCGCCCGTCTGACGCCGGGTCCGCTTCCGCGGGCCCTGCTGCTCGCCGCCGAGCACCCCGGCGATCCCACCGCCCGGGTGGACCTGGGCCTGGACCGCCTCCAGCACGCGGACCTGCCCCCGGCGACGGCCGCACCCGCCACCGTCGCCCCCGTGGACGAGGCGCCACTGCACCTCCTGCGCCGCCGGGTGCACCAGGCCGTGGCCGGGGGCCGCCGGGTGCTGGCCTTTCCGGGAAGCGGGGCGGGCGACGGCGCGCGGCTGCGCCGCGCCGGCCTCGCCACGGCGGCCGACCTCCTGGACGATCTGCACGCGGCCGCCGCGGACCGCTCCCGCGACGCCTTCGGCCGGCTGCTCCCGGCCGACCTCGACCGCTTCGCCCGGGCCTGGCTGGCCGCGGCCGTCTACACCGACGAGGTCGAACGGGCGCTGTGCGCGGCGGCCTGGGGGGCGAGCGCGGAGGCGGTGCCGGCGGTGCGATGAAGACGCGAGCCGGACGCCGCCTCTTTAGGACATGATCTGACCTCTATCGCTCCTAACGTGGTACTCGACCGCGGCACGGCCTACACGGAAGAAGAGGACCATGAGCGACTCCACCACCCCCGCCCAGAGCATCACCGGCGAGCGCGCCGACCTGCTGGAGACGCTGGCCAAGCACCGGCACTTCCTGCGCTTCACCACCCGCGACCTCACCGACGAGCAGGCGGGGCAGCGGACCACCGCAAGCGAGCTGTGTCTCGGCGGCCTGGTCAAGCACGTCACCGCGGTCGAACGGGGATGGGCGGACTTCATCGTCGAAGGCCCGTCCGCGATGCCGGACTTCTCCTCCATGACCGAGGAGGACTTCGCGCGGCGGGCCGACCAGTTCCGGATGCTGCCCGGCGAGACGCTGGCGGGCGTGCTGAAGGAGTACGCCGAGGTGGCGCACCGTACGGACGAACTGGTCGCCGCCCTGCCCAGTCTGGACGTGGACCACCCGCTGCCGAAGGCACCGTGGTTCGAGCCGCGCGCACGCTGGTCGGCCCGCCGGGTCCTGCTGCACGTCATCGCCGAGACCGCCCAGCACGCCGGTCACGCGGACATCATCCGCGAGTCCCTCGACGGGGCGAAGAGCATGGGGTGACCTCCGACGGACGACTGCTGCCTGCCCCGTAAATCACGTGGCGGGCAGCGGTGGGGGTCCGTACGATCATCGCGATGACCCCATACTCTGCTCTCGGATTGGGGGTCCCGTCCGCGCAAGGTGAGTGCTGATGCTCACCCGGACCGCGAACGGGATCTCCCGGCTTTCCCTCTGGCGGCGCGTGCGCGAGTTCGCCGTGCCGCCCTCCATGATCGAGACCGCGACCGCCCGCCGGCTGACCGGTGACTGGGCGGGGGCCTGTGCCGCCGCAGGCGTCGACGTCGACTTCACCATGCGTTCCGTGGCGCGCTCGCACGGCCGGGAACTGGCGGCCCGGCTCCGGGCCGACCTGCGCCATCTGGCTCCCGACCTGCTGCGCTGGCACTTGCCGAGGGTCGCCCCCGACGGGCTGCTGCGCCCGGGGCTGACCCTTTCCCTGGCCCGGTACGGCGTCGCCGCACCGGGCGGTGAGCGTCCGCTGCATCTCGTGGTGCGGACGGCGCCTGCCTGGGCGGACGCCGGCCAGCGGATCAGCCTCGCGGTGTGGGACGGGTCCCACGCGGCGGACGGCGCCCGGCACCACCCGCATCCCTGCCCCAACCGGCGCTTCCGGCTCGACCTGCACCGGCATCTGTGGGACGCGCGCCGGACGGACGAACTGCGCGCCCGGTCGGGGACCGGCCAGGACTGCGGGGCGGCACACGAGCTGGTGCCGCCGGAGTACGGCTGTGCCGTCGACCGGTGGGCCGCCGAGGCGGCGATCCTGCTCGACGCCGAAGGGTGGCCGAGCGGCACGGGCACCGTTCTCGTACGGCTCGGGAGCCGCCACCGGCTGGCCCTGGAGCCGGCCGACGGAGGGGTGGGTGGCGGGCCGCCCACCCCTCGGATCACCGGGGCGCCCACCGGTGGCGGTGTCTCCGCGCTGCCGGTCCTGCCCGACGCGGCCACCTGGGTGCTTCCCGACCTGGAACTGCTGCGCGCCGGCGCGATCGACACCGACCGGCTGCACCCCCTGGTCGCCTCCGCGCTGGTGCCGGGCCGCTCTCACGCCGCCCCTTCGCGGAGCGCGGACCCGCCCGGACAGCCGCGGCTGGTGGAGTGCCGCGGAGCCCGGCACCGGATCGGCCTCGTCGACGGCGTCCTGTCCGCGCTGGACCACGCCCCGGACGAGATCCGCCGGGAGGAACTCCTGGCGGCGCTGACCGGCACTCCCCTGCCCTGCCTGCGGGCCATCGACCAGGCGCACCGGCGTCCCGACTGCCTCGACGGCGTCCGCGAACGCCTGAACCACGGTGACGTCTCCGGTGCGCTGGCGGTGGTCGAGGGCCTGCTGGGCCCCGAGGCCCTGCTGCGCGACGGCGCTCTGCGGGAGGCCCTGGAGGCGGCCGCGCTGCGGCGCGTCACCTACGGGCTGTACCGGGCGGGTCTCGCGGGGCCCGGACCCACCCGCGTCCGGCCCGAGGACCGGCGTCCCCGTCATCTGCGCTCGCATCCGCGCCACTCCAGCCCTCGCTGACCCGAGGGCCCTCCCCCTTCCCGTTCCCTCACTCGGCTCACCCCGACCCAAAGGTGATCACACATGACCACGTGCACCCCTTCCCCCACGCCCGGGACCGCCACCGTCGCGGACCGCGCCTCCCGACTCGACGTCGCCGGAGACCTGTTGGCCCTGCTGCGCGAAGCCGGCACCGAACCGCGCCCCGACACCCAGCTGGAGGCCCTGACACTGGCCGTGGCGGCCGACCTGCCCGTGTTGCTGTGGGGCGAGCCGGGCATCGGCAAGACCGCGGCCCTGACCCAGCTCGCCGCGGCCCTCGACCTGCCGCTGACCACGGTCATCGCGAGCGTGCACGAACCGTCGGACTTCTCGGGGCTGCCGGTCGTCGGGGACGATCCCGCCGAGCAGGGCGTCCCGTTGGCCCCGCCGGACTGGGCCGTACGCCTGGTGCGGGCCGGCCGTGGACTGCTGTTCCTCGACGAGCTGTCCACCGCTCCCCCGGCGGTCCAGGCCGCGCTGCTCCGCCTCGTGCTGGAGCGACGGATCGGCGCCCTGCGGCTGCCACCCGGGGTGCGCATCGTGGCCGCCGCCAACCCGCGGTCCTCCGCGGCCGACGGCTGGGAGCTGAGCCCTCCGCTGGCCAACCGGTTCGTGCACCTCCAGTGGACCCACGACCACGACGTCGTCGTACGCGGCCTCGGCGGGACCTGGCCGCGGGCGACCCTGCCCCGGCTCGACGCGGGGCGGCTGACCCAGGCCGTGGACTTCGCCCGCCGTGCCGTGTGCGGGTTTCTCACCGCCCGCCCCGGGCTCGTCCACCGGCTGCCCAGCGGTGAGACACGGCGCGGCGGCGCCTGGCCGTCGCCCCGCAGCTGGGAGACGACCCTGCACCTGATCGCGTTCGCTACGGCCGCCGGTTCGTCCCGGGACGTGCTGTCGTTGCTGGTCAGGGGCACAGTGGGGGACGGTCCCGGGCTGGAACTGCTGGCGAGTCTGGACCGGCTGGACCTCCCGGACCCCGAGCTGCTGCTCGCCGACCCGGCGGGCGCCGAACTGCCGGAGCGCGGGGATCTGCGGCAGGCCGTGCTCGACGGGGTGGTGGCCGCGGTCCGCGAGCGTCCGGACAAGGCCCGCTGGGACGCGGCGTGGGCGCTGCTGGTGCGGGCGGTGGAGACCGGGGCGCCGGACCTGGTGGTCGTCCCCGCGACGACCCTCGCCTCGCTGCGGCGCGAGGAGTGGGACGTGCCGGAGTCGATCGAGCAGCTCGCCGGAGTGGTCTCGCTGTCCCGTCGGGCGGACCGGTCGGCCGCCCGGGCCGCGGACCGGTCGGCGGCCGCCACGCACGCATGACGGAGGGCCGGCCGATGACCGAGGACACGAGGGGCGAGGACACCAGGGGCGACGGCACCAGGGGCGAGGACGCGAGGGCTCCCCTGGACCGCGACAAGCTGTTCACCGCCCGGCTGCACGCCGTCCGGGCCCGGCCCTGTCTGGCGACCGCGCTGTTCGCCCTGCACGTCGTGGAGTCGCGGCGGGTGCTGACGATGGCCGTCGACCGGCACTGGCGGTGCTATGTCTCACCGCCGTTCGTCGACCGGATGCCGGTGGAGGAACTGGCGGCGGTCTGGGTGCACGAGGTGTCCCACCTGCTGCGCGACCACCATGGGCGCAGCGACCGGGTGGCCCGCGAACGCGGCCTGACCGGCCCGGGCGAACGGCTGCGGATGAACATCGCGGCGGACTGCGAGATCAACGACGACGCGTACGGCGAGGGGCTGGTCCGGCCCTCGGGCGCCGTCGGCCCGCAGACCCTGAAACTGCCCGAGGGCCGGCTGATGGAGGAGTACCTGCGCTCCTTCAGCCTGCGGCTGGACACACAGGACCTGGCCTGGCTGGACTGCGGCAGCGGAGCCGACGGGCTGGAGCGGGAGTGGGACCTGGGTCCCGACGGCGCGCACGGACTGAGCGAGCAGGAACGCGACGCGGTCCGCTTCCGGGTGGCGCAGGGCATCGACGGGCGGCCGGGGCACGTGCCCGAGCGGTGGCGGCGGTGGGCCGAGGAGGCGTTCCATCCGCCGCAGCCCTGGCGCGAGTTGCTGGGGGCGGCGGTCCGGTCGGCCGCCTCCGGCGCGGGCGCGGGTGAGGACTACTCGTACGGCCGGCCGTCGCGGCGCTCGGCCGGGGTGCCCGGTGTCGTCCTGCCGAGCCTGCGGCGGCGGCCGCCCCGGGTGTCCGTGATCATCGACACCTCCGGGTCGGTCAGCGACGCCGAACTGGGCAGCGCGCTCTTGGAGGTCGCCGCGATCTCCCGGGCCGTGGGCGGCCGGCGCGACCTGGTCACCGTGCTGCCGTGCGACGCGGCCGCCCGGATCGTGCACCCCCTGTGCCAGGGCGAGGGCATTCCGCTGATGGGCGGCGGGGGTACGGATCTGCGCACGGGCTTCGCCAGAGCGCTCCGGGCGCAGCCCGGGCCCGACGTGGTCGTGGTCCTGACGGACGGCCAGACGCCCTGGCCCGCCTCGCGTCCTCCGTGCCGTACGGTCGTGGGTCTCTTCCCCCGGCGGCGGGCCCGCTCCTGGCGGGAGAACAACCCGGACCACGTACCGGACTCCCCGCCCGACTGGGCGCGGGTGGTCGACATCGGGTGACGGCCGCCCCGCCCCGGCCGGGGGCGGGGCTCACCGGCTCCCCCGGTGTGCTTCTACAGTGCGGGCATGGAGATCAGATGCTCGCAGTGCCAGGGCTTCGACCTGGAGCCGGGATTCGTCGAGGACTCCGGCGATCACTCCCGGGGATACGCCCGGTGGATCCCCGGACCGCTGCAGCGGGGCATCCTGGGCAACGCCAAACGCTTCGGCCGGCCCCGCTTCCGGATAGACGCCCACCGCTGCCGTGCCTGCGGCCATCTGGAACTCTTCGCTCCGCACGAGGTGTGAGGCACGTCCGGTGGCTGGACCGTCGCGGCTCTCGCGGCGCGATCCGTCCCATGGCACGCTGATGTGACGTTCGTTCAGCTGTCGACGCTCGAGGGGGGACCATGACGCCGGCCAGGGGGACGGCCGCGACGGTGGCGGTGTGCGCGGCGGGTGTGCTGGCCCTGGCCGGGTGTTCCTCCGGAGGCGGCGCGGAGGGCAAGGACGGTGGAAGCGGCGGTGGCACGCAGGGGCCGGCGGCCACGGCGGTCTCGACGACACCCTCCTCCCCCGTCGCCTCTCCCTCCGCCTCAGCCCCGCCCACGGTGTCTCCCCCGGCCTCCCCGTCCCCCTCGGCCCCGGCGTCCGCGAGCCCCACGCCCGTGCCCGTCACCGGCCCGGATCAGAAGCTGGTGACCATGGCCGTCACCGGGGGCTTCGCCGGGGTCGGCCAGGAGGTGGTCCTGCGGGGCGACGGCACCGTGCGCGTCACCGACAGGGGCGGGTCCGAGGTGCGCCGTACGACGGTGGCCCAGTTCAGGAAACTGCGCACGCTGCTCGGGGATCCGGAGCTGGCGGACGTCCCCTCGTTCACGAGGGACACGGGGGCGGCCGACATGTTCCAGTACACGCTCCGGTTCGACGGCCGTACGGTCACGACGGACCGCTCCGGCGAGGAGCCCGCACTCGACCGCCTCATCGACGCCCTGGACGACTGGCTGCCGGAGAGCTGATCCCGCGCACGTCGGGGAGCCCGTTCCCGGGCCCCCGGGGCCGATGCCGCCTAGGCTGGAGGTCTCGCCAGTGCGGTCGGGCCAGGGAGGCTGCGATGACCGATGCGTCGAGCGACCGGTTCACGCCCGCGGGCGGCCGCTATCTGCCGATCGCCGAGCACGGCCTCATCGGCGACCTGCGCAGTGTGGCCCTGGTGGGCACGGACGGCACGATCGACTGGTACTGCTGCCCCGCCTTCGACTCCCCGAGCGTCTTCGGTTCGATCCTGGACGCCGAGCGCGGCGGATCCTTCCAGCTGGCGGCGTCGGTCCCCGCCCGCACCAAACAGTTCTACTTCCCCGACACCAATGTCCTGATCACCCGCTTCTTCACCGAGGACGGGGTGGGCGAGGTGCAGGACTTCATGCCGGTGACCGGCGGGGCCGCCGAGGCCGAGCGCCACCGGCTGATCCGGCGGGTGGTGTGCGTACGCGGCTCCGTCCCGTTCCGCACCCGGGTGGCGCCGCGGTTCGACTACGGCGCCCGCCCGCACACCCTGCGCCGGGACGACGACCTGGCGGTCTTCGCCTCCGAGGGGCTGACCCTCTCGCTGACCTCCACGGTGCCGCTGGAGACCGACGGGCCGGACGTGTGCGCGGACTTCAAGCTCTCCGAGGGCGAGTCGGCGGTGTTCGCCCTCGACCAGCTCGGCGGCGAGGTGGCACCGCGCCGGTGCGCGCACACCGAGGCGGACGAGCAGTTCACCGCGACGGTGGCGTACTGGCGGCGCTGGCTGGCGGCATCCAGGTACCGGGGCCGCTGGCGGGAGATGGTGCACCGCTCCGCCCTCACCCTGAAGCTGCTCACCTACGCGCCCACCGGGGCGATCGTCGCGGCTCCGACCACGAGCCTGCCCGAACAGCTGGGTGGCGGGCGGAACTGGGACTACCGCTACGTCTGGGTACGGGACGCCGCCTTCTGTGTGTACGCGCTGCTGCGGCTCGGGTTCAGCGGCGAGGCCGAGGCGTTCATGGAGTTCGTGACCCGGCACATCACTCCGGGCGACGGACGGCCCTCGGGGCCCCTGCAGATCATGTACGGCATCGACGGGCGCACGGATCTGTCGGAGACCGAACTCACCCATCTGGAGGGCCACCACGGGTCGGCCCCGGTGCGGGTCGGCAACGCCGCCGCGGAGCAGCTCCAGCTCGACATCTACGGCGCGCTGATCGACTCCGTCTATCTGTACGACAAGTGGGCGCGGCCCGTCTCCAGCGACCAGTGGGACGACGTGTGCGCCCTCGTCGACTGGGTGTGCGACCACTGGGACCAGCCCGACGAGGGCATCTGGGAGACCCGGGGCGGCCGGAAGAACTTCCTCTACTCGCGGCTGATGTGCTGGGTGGCGATCGAGCGGGCCATCCGGATGGCGCACCGGCGCGGCCTGCCCGCCGACCTGCCCCGCTGGCAGGAGTGCCGCGACGCCATCTACCGGCGTATCCACACCCGCGGCTGGTCGGTGAACCGCCGCGCGTTCGTTCAGCACGAGGACGGGGACGTGCTGGACGCGGCGGTGCTGATGATGCCGCTGACCAAGTTCATCGCCCCGACCGACCCCAAGTGGCTGTCCACGCTCGACGCGCTGACCCAGGACCTGGTGTCCGACTCCCTCGTCTACCGCTACGACCCGCTGGCCAGCCCCGACGGGCTGCGCGGCGACGAGGGCACGTTCTCCATCTGCTCCTTCTGGTACGTCGAGGCCCTGGTGCACGCCGGCCGTGTCGACGAGGCCCGGCTGGCCTTCGAGAAGATGCTGACGTACGCCAACCATCTGGGCCTGTACGCCGAGGAGATCGGCCAGACCGGAGAGCAACAGGGCAACTTCCCGCAGGCGTTCACCCATCTGGCTCTGATCAGCGCGGCCTTCAACCTGGACCGGGCGCTGGGCTGACGGCCCGGGCGGTCGCGGCGTGGGTCACCTGCCCCAGATCTGCCGGTACGTCTCCCGGTAGCCCGACGGGTCCCAGGTCGTGGCGCCGGCGCTGTTCTCCGCCGTGGCGATGTGGACGGGGGCCACGTACCCGCTGGCGGGACGGCCGGAGAAGGCGCGGTTGAACTCGTCGACGATCTGCCAGCCCTGCAGGGACAGCGGTTCGGGCACGGTGGCGGCCTGGTACTGCCGGTTGTTGACGCGCTGGAAGGCGGAGGGATCGCCGTCGCCCGCGCCGATGTTGAAGGGCGGCCCGGAGCCTTTCTCACCGGCCGCGCGGAAGGCGGGGGCCGCGTCGGCGAAGTACAGGTCGTTGATGGCGACGGAGTGGGTCCACCTGCTCCCGAAACGGGCGAGGAGCGAGGAGATCTCCCGTGGGGTACGGCTGCTCGCGTCCGGGATCGGGATGTTCTCGTAGGCGAGCAGCTTCACGCCGGAGCAGGTGGCGAGCTCCTTCCTGATCAGCTGGGACTTGTGCCTGGCGAACGGGATCGAGGCGTCCGTGATGAGGACGACCCCGGCGCGGCCGTGGGAGTGGGCGATGATCCACTGCGCGCTGATCGCGGCCACTTCGTCGACGCGGGTGGTGACGTTGGTGAAGAGCTCGGGCCGCCGGCTGGGTCCGGGAGCGGCGAGCGCGTGCCAGCCGACGAGCGGGATGCGCGCCTTGACGGCCCGCGCCACTTCCCGGGAGGTCGAGTTGGGGTCGAACCCGCCGATGACGATGCCCGAGGGCCGAAGGGCAACGGCCTCGCTCATCGCCGCCTGGATGCCGGCGGGGGTGCCTCCGCCGTCGATCACCCGGACGTTCCAGCCGATGACCCGCGCGGCTTCCCTGACCCCGCCCGCGGCGCCGGCGACCCCCGGGTTGGTCATGGTCTGGGCGACGTAGACGAGGGTCCTGCCGGACACCGCGGCGGGTCCGGTGGTGGGACCGCCCCAGGGGACGTCGGTCTGCTCTGCCTGGACGACGGCGGCCTGCGCCCTGGCGTGGACAGCGGGACAGCCGTCCGGGCCCGTCGGGGACTCCACCGGGTCGCCCGAGGAGCCGCGTTCGCATCCGGCGAGAACGGACGCCGCGACCAGCAGGGCGCAGGAGGCGAGCCGTGCCGTGAGGACGCCGGGGGTGGCTCTGCGATTGCCGTGCACGGGAACTCCTCGCGGGGGAACGAGCGGGAGGATGATGCGGTCGAGCGGGGGCGCGGACGTACCGTCCACGCCACGAACCAACGCCCTGCGCCCCCGGGCCACCGCCCCACCGAGGCCCGGACCCGGCCCCGGCCCCGGACAGGGTCCCGGCCCCGGTTCCGATCCGGGCCCCGATCTCGATCTCGGTCTCGGTCTCGGTCTCGGTCC
>NZ_JBIAZE010000004.1:0-185013 GCF_042898825.1 Streptomyces sp. NPDC000345 | reverse complement strand
GGGTCAGGGTCCAGCTGCGGCTCCCGGTCCGGGTCCCGGTGTCGATCCGGGCCCCAGTCCGGCTCCCGGTCCCGGTCGGGGCCCGAGTCTCGGTCTGGCTATCGGCCCCGGTGCCGGACCGGGACCCGATCTCGATCTCGGTCTCGGTCTCGGTCCGGGTCAGGGTCCAGCTGCGGCTCCCGGTCCGGGTCCCGGTGTCGATCCGGGCCCCAGTCCGGCTCCCGGTCCCGGTCGGGGCCCGAGTCTCGGTCCAGCTCACGGCCCCGGTGCCGGACCGGGACCCGATCTCGGTCCGGGTCCGGGTCCGAGTCCGGGTCCGGGTCCGGCTCCCGGTCCGGGTCCCGGTCTCGATCCGGGCCCCAGTCCGGCTCCCGGTCCCGGTCGGGGCCCGAGTCTCGGTCCAGCTCACGGCCCCGGTGTCGATCCGGGTTACTGCCCGGCTCCCGGTCCCGGCCTCGGTCTCGCGGCCACCCCGTCCGGCACGCGCCGCTCGAACACTGCGAGCGCGCCGAGCATGCTCCTCAGGGCCTCCCGGGGCTCCACGGTCGTCCGGGGTCCGGTCCCGGCCCAGGTCCAGGTCTCGGTCCCGGTCGGGGGCCGAGTCTCGGTCCGGCTCCCGACCTCGGCCTCGGTCCGGCTCCCGGTCGGCTCCCGGTCCCTGTCCGGCTCCCGGCCCAGGTCCCGAGCGCGGTCGGGGTCCCGGTCGGGGTCCCGATCGCGATTCGGATCCCGGTCCGGATCCCGGTCCCAGTCCGGATCCCGATCCCGGTCTCGGTTGGGCGCCGGGTCCCGATCCTGGTCCGGCTCCCCTTCCCGGTCCCGGGCCCGGTCCGGGTCCCGGGTTCGGTTTCGGGGAGGCCGGTGGTTCGGGTGGTGGGGTGGGGGGTGTGTGGCGGGGCGGGGCGGTGCCGCCGCGGAGCCTGCGGCGGGCGGCGTAGCCGGCCAGGCCGACGGCGATGAGCAGGGTGCCGCCGTAGAACAGCGGGACCGTCCAGAAGTCGGCGCCCAGCTGTCCGATGCCGGTGAGACCGACGGCGAGGACGGCGACGGCCACCAGGGTGCCGAGGGCGTTGGGCCGCCCGGGTTTGATCGCGGTGGCGCCGAGGAGGGCGCCGGCGAAGGCGGGGAGCAGGTAGTCGAGGCCGACACTGGGATTGCCGAGCTGCTGCTGGGCCGCGAGCAGTACCCCGGCGAACCCGACGATCAGGCCCGACGCGGCGAAGGCGTAGACGGTGTATTTGCGGGTCGGGATGCCGACGAGATCGGCCGCGCGCGGGTTCGAGCCGACGACGTACAGGTACCGGCCGAGGGGCAGCCGCTCCAGCGTCAGCCAGAGGACGGCCGTGAGGACGAGGACGTAGAAGGCGGGCACCGGAAGGCCGAGGAACGTGGAGTCGTAGAGGTCGGTGAAGGCGGCCGGGAGGCCCTGGGGGCCGGGGACGATCCGGCTGCCGTCGGTGACCCAGCCCGTGACGGCGTACAGCATGCTGCCGGTGCCGAGGGTGGCGATGAAGGAGTCGATCCGGCCGAACTCGACGATGACGCCGTTGAGGACGCCCACGACCGCTCCCCCGGCGATCACCGCGAGACAGGCGAGCGGCCAGGGCCAGCCCTCGTGGACGACGAGCTGCATCACCATGACGTGGGCCAGGCCGAGGGCGTAGCCGAGGGAGAGGTCGAACGCGCCGGTCACGATGGGGACCATGGCGGCGAGCGCGAGGATCGCCGGGATGGACTGGGTGGACAGGATCGAGTCGACGGTGTCCAGCGTGGGGAACGTGCGCGGCAGGGCGAGGGAGAAGACCAGGACGAGCAGGGCGGTGAGGGCGAGCAGGCCGTAGGCCCCGACGAGCTGCCCGCCGGGCCTGCGCGGCCGGGTCCGGGTCGCCGGTGCCGCCGAGGGGGAGGAGGGCGGGGTCGTCATGGGGCCGTCCCGGTCGGGGAAGGGGGCATGGCCGAGGCCGCCCGGGTCAGCTCGGCGACCGTGAGGGCCGCGCCGCTCAGCTCGGCGGTGACGGTCCCGCGGACGAAGACCAGAGCGCGCCGGCACACACCCGCGATCTCCTCGAAGTCGGTGGAGATCAGCAGGACCGCGAGGCCCGCGGTCAGTGCCTCGTCGAGCAGGCGGTGGATCGCGGCCTTGGCGCCGATGTCCACGCTCGCCGTCGGCTCCTCCAGGATCAGCAGCCGAAGGCCCGCCCGCAGCCACCGGCCGATCATGACCTTCTGCTGGTTTCCGCCGGAGAGGACCGCGAGGGGGGCCTCGCTGTCGCGGGGGCGCACCGAGAACCGCTCGATCAGGGCGGTGGCCTCGGCGCGTTCGCGGCGGGGGCTGATCCAGTGCGGTGCCCGCCGGCCGCCCGCGCCGGGGTTGGCGAGGAGGTTCTCCCGGACGGTCAGCTCGGCGAGGCAGCCCTCGCGCAGTCTGTCGCCGGGCACGAGGCCGACGCCGAGTCGTACGGCGTCGGCGACCGTGCCGGGGCGGTACGGCCGCCCGCCCAGCCGCGCGTCCCCGGCGAGCAGCGGCCGGCAGCCGGCGAGGGCCCGGCCGAGGCCCAGGTGTCCGGCGCCCGAGAGACCGACCAGGCCGAGGGCTTCACCGGCCCTCAGTTCCAGGCTGACGGGTCCCGTGCCGGCGGTCCGCACGGCGTCGAGGGTCAAAAGGGCCGGTCCGAAGGGGGCGGCCGTGGCGGGGTGGTGGCCGGCCGGTTCCGCTCCGACGATGTCGTGCACCAGGCGGGCGGGGCTGTGGCCCGCCAGCGGGCCGTGACTGACGAGGCGCCCGTCGCGCAGGACGGCGAAGGTGTCGGCGACCTCGTACACCTCGTCCAGGCGGTGACTGACGTAGAGGACGGCGTGGCCCCGGTCGCGCAGGTCGTGCAGGACGCGGAAGAGCCGGGCGCAGTCCGGGGCCGGGAGGCGGGCGGTCGGCTCGTCCAGGACGAGGAGCCGGGCGCGGGAGGCCAGGGCCCGGGCGATGGCGACCAGGGACCGCTCGGCGGGCGCGAGCCGGGCGACCGGCGCGTCGGGGTCGAGCTGCGCGGCGACGGCGTGCAGGGCGTCGGTGCTGCGCTCGCGGGTGCGCCGCCAGGAGATCAGTCCGGCGCGGCGTGGATATCCGGCGCTCAGGGCGATGTTCTCGGCGACCGTCATCCACTCCACGAGACCGAGGTCCTGGTGGATGAAGGCCATGGCGCGGGAGGCGGCGTGGCTTCCGAGGGGGTGCCCGTCCACCGTGATCCGTCCCGTGTCGGCGTGGTGGACGCCGGCCAGCACCTTGATGAGGGTGGACTTCCCGGCGCCGTTGGGGCCGAGGAGGGCGAGGACGCTGCCGGCGTGGACGTCGAGGTCGACCCCGGCCAGCGCGAGGGTCCCGCCGAACCGCTTGCCGAGCCCGCGGATCCGGACCATTGGCTCCGACGCGAGGGGCGCGGCCGCCTTCGCAGACCGGTCGGGAGCGTCACGCATGAGCTGATCCTATAGGGATCATTCATTCTATTTCAGGCATTTGCCTCAGGCGCCGTCGAGCCCGCACTCGGCCCAGATGGCCTTGCCCTGCGGGAGGTAGCGCGTACCCCAGGTCCGGGAGAGCTGGGCGACGAGGAAGAGACCGCGTCCGCCCTCGTCGGTACTGGCCGCCCGGCGCAGGTGCGGCGCGGTGTTGCTGCTGTCGGAGACCTCGCAGATCAGGGTGCGCTCGTGCAGCAGGCGTACCCGGATGGGCCCGGCGCCGTGCCGGATGGCGTTGGTGACCAGCTCGCTCAGGATCAGCTCGGCGGCGAAGGCGGCCTCGTCGAGGCCCCAGTCGGCCAGTTGGCGCAGGGCGGCGGCGCGGACGTCTCCGACGAGGGCCGGGTCGGCGGGCAGCTCCCAGGTGGCGATCCGGCCCGGGTCGAGGGCGTGGGTGCGGGCGACGAGCAGGGCGATGTCGTCGCACGGGTGGGCGGGCGCCACGGTGTCCAGGATCGCCTGGCAGGTGTCCTCCGGTGTGCGCTCCGGGTGGTGGGCGAGGGCGCCGCGCAGCTGGTCGAGGACCACGTCGACGTCGCGGTGCCGGTCCTCGATGAGGCCGTCGGTGTAGAGGACCAGCTGGCTGTCCCCCGGGAGATCGAACTCGACGGCGTCGAAGGGCAGCCCCCCGAGGCCGAGCGGGGGCCCGGCAGGCAGGTCGGGATACACCACTTTGCCGTCGGGGCGGACCACCGCGGGCGGCGGGTGGCCGGCGCGGGCCATCACGCACCGCTGCGCGGTCGGGTCGTAGATGACGTACAGACAGGTCGCGCCGATGATGCCGGCGCCCTCTCCGTCGGGGTCCTCCCGGTCCAGGCGCCCCACCAGGTTGTCGAGGTGGACGAGGACCTCGTCCGGCGGGAAGTCGAGTTCGGCGAAGCTGCGGGCCGCAGTGCGCAGCCGGCCCATGGTGGCGGCGGAGAGCATGCCGTGGCCGACGACGTCGCCGACCAGGAGGCCTGTGCGGGCCCCGGAGAGGGGGATGACGTCGTACCAGTCGCCGCCGACGTCGGCCTCGGCGGGCAGATAGCGGTGGGCGACCTCGACGGTCTCCTGCTCGGGCAGCCCGTGCGGGAGCAGCCTGCGCTGCAGGGCCAGGACCATGGCGCGTTCGTGCGTGTAGCGCCGGGCGTTGTCGATCGACAGGGCGGCGCGGCCGGCGAGCTCCTGGGCCAGCGAGCGGTCGTCGTCGCCGAACGGGACGGGTTCCTGGGCGCGGTAGAAGCTGACGACGCCCAGGACGACGCCGCGGGCCACCAGCGGTACCGCGATGAGGGAGTGCACATGGGCCAGCAGCCGGCCGGTGTACTCGGGGTCCTGGGCGAGCCAGCCCGCGGCGCTCGTCAGGTCCGGTTCGAGCACCGCATGTCCGCTGGTCAGCGAGCGCCGCTGAGGCGCGGTCGGGCCGAAGCCGGGCCGCTCGCCGACCGGCGTGAAGGGGAGGTCGTCGCGGATGCCGTGGACCACGGTGCGGCACAGGTCGCCGACGGGGTCGGCGGCCTCCTCGCCGCGCAGCACGGCATCGGGCAGGTCGACGGTGACGTAGTCGGCCAGGCGCGGGACGGCCGTCTCGGCGAGCTCCTCGGCGGTGCGGCGCACGTCCAGGGTGGTGCCGATACGGGCGCTGGCCTCGGACAGCAGTTCCAGGCGGCGCCGCGCGGCCAGGGCGTACGCCCCCACCTGCGGCTCCCCCAGCAGGACGAGTTCTCTGGCCGGGGGCTGCGGTCCGGGCGAACCGTTCGTCGCGCCGTCGGGGCCGTGGGCGGGGGCGCCGTCGCCATCGGCGGCGCCCCCGTCCGGCGCCGCGGGGGCGACGGAACCGGCCCCCGGGGCGACGGCGAGCCGCGCGAGCCGCGAGACGGCGGCGGCCACGGCGGGGGGCTCGGCGGGCAGGCCCGGGAGCTCGGCCTCCCGGCCGGGGACGACCAGGGGCTCGGCGGATGGAAGACCCGGGAGGACGGCCTCGACGGCGACGCCCTCCACGCCCGAGGCACTCGTCATCGGGCGGCTCACGAGCGTGACACGGCGGCCGCCCGGCAGGCGCACGTCGACGGCGGCCCGCTGCGCGTGCGAGATCAGCTCGGCCGCCTTCTCCATGAGGACCGCCCGGTCACCGGCGTGCAGGTCGAGGGCTCCTGCGGCCGTCGCACGGCCGCCGCGCGCGCCGGCGGCGGCGGTCTGGGCATCGGTGGCGAGGTACGCCCGCAGCAGGGCACGTTCGCGCGCGGAACTCTGCCCCAGCAGCCGCCGCTCCATGGCCCTGGCCGCCCTGCGGATCACATCGCCCAGCGCCGGGTTCTCGAAGCCGCGGGGGTAGCCGAAGCACAGGACACCTTCGATGCGCCCGCTCAGCGGGTCACGGACGGGCAGCGCCACGCACGCGTTCGCCTGGGAGCGCTCCGCGAAGTGCTCGGCGCCGTAGACGCGGATGAGCTGCCGTTCCGCCAGGGCGAGACCGATGCCGTTCGTACCGGCGTGCTGCTCGGCGAACACGAAGCCCGGGACCCGCTGGATCGCCGGCAGCCGGTGCGCCAGGGACTCCTCGCCGAAGCGGCGCAGCAGGACCGTCCCGTTCGCGTCGGCGACGGAGATGTTGACCTGACTGCCGGAGAACAGGGACTGCAGCCGGTCGAGCACCGGCACGGCCGCGCGGACGAGACGGCCGTCCGCCTCGAAGTCCTCACGGAAGGGGAGGTCGGACTGGTCCGGCGAGAGCCCGAGAAAGCGGCAGCGCTGCCAGGAGCCGAGGATCGACGGACGCACCCCCTGGTCGACCGCCTCGCCCTGCAGAAAGCGCTCACGGAAGCGCGTGGGCCCCGTGCCGTTCGGCACCCGGCCCGCCGCCATCCGTCCGCTCCCGGACTGCACCACGTTCCGCCTCACTCGCGCCCGCGCTCATCACTCGCGTACAGGAATCCTTTGATGATTAATCCGACATTGACGAGGATACGGACATACGAGGCATGAGTCATTGCCTCGCCTTCCGCACGGCGACGGGGAGGTGGCCGGAGGGCGGCCGGTCGGACGCCGGACGGACGCCGGACGGACGCCGGGCGTCGGACGTCCGAAGTCGGACGTCGTCGGGTGCCGGGCATCGGGTGTCGGGTCCCGGGTGGCCGCGTCAGATGTCCGGTGCCGGCCGTCAGCGGCCGGGCGGACGTCGCGCCTCCGCGTCCCGTCACAGGACCGCGACCGGGCTGACCGGTGAGCCGGTACCGCCCGGGATGTTCAACGGTGTCACGACGAACAGGAACGCGTGCCGCCCCGCCTCGGCCGTCCTGGCCGCGAGGGCCTCCAGGTCGAGGTTGTCCAGCAGCGGCACCCCCATCGCGGCGACGGCCAGGACATGGACGGGTGAGTGCACACCAGGCACGGGCGAGGGCCGCACATCGCTGTCGCCGTCGCTGCCGAGCAGCGCCACACCCCGCTCGGCCAGCAGGGGCAGGGCCTCCACATGGAAGCCCGCGCTCGCCGCGCCGGAGTCCCAGGCGCCGAGTTCGGTACGGCGGCGGACGTGCCCGGTGCGCAGCAGCACGGCGTCACCCTCCCCGATCGTCACGTCGAGCGCCTTCTCCGCCGCGACGACGTCCCGGGCGCGCACCGCCCGCCCGGGGTCCAGCCAGCGGACCCCCAGAACGGCGGGGAGGTCCAGCAGCACGCCCCTGGTCACCAGGGGCCCGAGCGCGGACACCGCGCCGAAGCGGGCACCGGCCGCGTCGACGACGTCCCGTGCGATCCGGCCGCCGTAGAGCCGCCCCCGATAGGCGACGTGGCACAGCGCGTCGAGGTGGGTGACGGCCTTGCCGTGGTGCTCGACGGCGACGAAGTCCTTGTAGGTGGCGGGCTCGGGGCTCTCCACATCACCGAGATCGGTCATGTGGTGCAGGGCCGGTCTGGGGTTGTCGGGGCCGGGACGGGTGTTCCACGCGAGCGCCATCGGGACGACCGTCCCGGACCGCACCGCGGCCGTGGCCCGCCGCACGTGGTCGGCGGTCACCCGGTTCCAGGCGCCGCGCTCGGCCCGGTCCCAGCGGCCCCAGGTGCGCACCGCGTCGAAGAGGGCGTCGAACTCCCGGCGGGAGACGGCCGGCCCGTTGCCCGACATGGCTCCAGCGTGGCATCCGCCCGGCGCGTGCGCAGGACGGGTCGGGCCGGAGGGGGTGGACGGGGAGAGGGGGGACCGCGAGATCCTGGGTGCGGAAGATGTCCGGGGCACACCGCGCGCCTTGCGGGGCGAGGCGTCGGGCACGGCGGGAGGAGCGTCATGACCAGCGTCGACGTGCACCAGCATCTGTGGACCCCTTCGCTGGTGGCGGCCCTGCGGGCCCGGCGCGAGCCGCCGTACCTCGACGGCTGGACCCTCTTCCTGGACGGAGAGCCGCCCTACGAGGTCCCGCCCGCCGACCACGACGTCGCGTGGCGTGCGGAACTCGCCGCGGCCGACGGCCTCGGCCGGGCGCTCGTGTCGCTGTCCGCCCCGATCGGCGTGGAGTGGCTGCCCGCCGCCGAGGCCCAGCCCCTGCTCGACGCCTACCACGCCGGCGCGGCCGCACTGCCCGAGCCGTTCGGCGCCTGGGCCGCCGCCTGCGTACGCGAGGTCGACGCGGACGCGACGGCCAAGGAGCTGGACCGCGGGTTCGTCGGTCTCCAGCTCCCGGCGAACGCCCTCGCCGACGCGACGGGGTACGCGCACTGCGCCCCGCTGCTCGACCTGCTGGAGGAGCGCGGGCTGCCGCTCTTCGTGCATCCGGGGCCCGCGGCCGCCGACGGGTCCGAGGGTCCCGGGTGGTGGCCCGCGATGGTTCCCTACGTGCAGCAGATGCACGCCGCGTGGTTCGCCTTCAAGGCCTTCGGCCGGCCCCGGCATCCGCGGCTGCGGGTGTGCTTCGCGCTGCTGGCCGGGCTCGCGCCGCTGCACGGGGAGCGCTTCGACGCCCGGGGAGGACCACGGGAGAAGGCCGATCCGGACGTGTTCGTCGAGACCTCCTCCTACGGTCCGACCGCCGTCGACGCGGTCGTGCACGCTCTCGGCGTGGACGCCGTCGTCCAGGGCTCGGACCGGCCCTACGCGCGGCCGCCGCGCCACCCCGGCTTCGGCCTGGGCGGAGCCGCGGCGTACGCCTTCCGCATCGCCAACCCGCGGCGGCTGCTCACGGGAGAGGAGTGACCCCGGCCCGGGAAGCCCAGCGCACCTGACGGCCGGTCACCCGTCGGAAAAGACGCGGCATCTGCTGGAGATCGCGCCGTACGCGGCGGCGACGACGCGCCGTGATCGCGATGCCGTTCGCCGAACAGGGGCCACTCGTCCTGCCTGCCCGCCGCGCGTGCGAGGCGCGCCCGGACGGCACGAGCGCGCGGTCTTCCTCGCCATCGATCGCGATGGCCGGTGGCCGGGGGCCCTGTTCGGAGTCGTCCACGGAGGCTTCACCGCCCTGCCGGCACGAGGGCCACACGGCACGGGGACGGGACCGGGCCGTCACCCGGCGAGCAGGCCGGCGGCCGCTTCGGAGGGCTCCGAGTCCTTGAGCTCCGTCACCCTCAGCGCGTGGACCACGTCGGGGAGGCCGGTGCCCGTGGTGAGCAGGTCACGCTTCAACAGCCGTTCCGCCGTACGCAGCCGTGCGCGCACGGTGTTGCGGCTCAGGCCGAGGCGGGCGGACGTCCGCTGTGCGTCCGTGTTGGCGTCGATCCAGGCCGCCAGGGTGGCGTACACCTCGTGGTACCGGTCCTCGCGGAGGGGAAGCAGGAAGGCGTCGGCCCAGGCGACGGCCGCAGCGGTGCGCAGGAGTTCGTCCAGGGCGGGTGCCCTCGGCGGGACCACGAGGGCGGGGTCGGGTTCGGCACCCGCGAGGGACAGGGCGAGGTCGAGCGCGGCGCGTGTGCGTACCTCCCCGAGGTCCACTTGGAGCGCGGCCTCGGCCCTGCGGCAGTGCGCGGTGACCGTGGTGCGGCTGATGCTCAGCAGGCGGGCCACGGCCGTGCGGGGGAAGGCGACGGCGAGCCGGGAGATGTCCACGGTGGGCTTGGGCACATCGCGCAGCGGCGCGGTGAGCGCTTGCGCCCAGGCCAGGCCGGCGGCTCGGGGCAGCGCCTCGGCCAGCGAGGACTGCCGTTGGTAGGCGGCCACCCGGCCCGGTGAGCTGCGGGCGACGGCCAGGGCGTGCACGGCCTCGCCGTATGCGGAACCCGTCGCGGAGAGAGGGTGGGGGCGGCTGATGCCGAGGGCGTACCCGGGGTTGTCGTGCACGAGCCGGCGCAGCATCTCACCCTGCGCCGAGATCTCGCCCGGCTCGGCGGACTCGGGGACCAGGCAGATGAGGTGCTCGTCGAAGGCCGGGCAGTGCGCCATCAGGCCAAGCCCGTGGTAACCGGAGGAGTCCAGGTGGGATCTGACGAGCCGGTCGCGGTCGGCCGGCCGGCAGTGCAGCAGATGGACCCGTACCCGCTCGGATTCGAGCAGCGGCGGGACGTGGCCGGTCGTCATCCTTCGCGCAAGGGTGACGTCGCCGGTCATCAGGGCCGTGAGCACGGCGAAGCGCAACTGCCGGGCCTTGCCCTCGTACTCGCGCCTGCTGCTGTCGGCGGTCATCGCACGCCCCATCAGGTCGAGGAGCCCGCCGGCCTGCGATGCCAGGGCCGCGGCCTCGGTCGGCAGCGAGGCCGTGCTCAGCGTGACGAGAACCGCGCGCGGTTCATGCGGCCCGAAGCCCTCCAGCCGGACCTCTCGACCGTCCAGGTAGGCAGTGGAAGCCGCGAGACGTCCCGCGGCCACCTTCGACAGGGGCTCCGCGAGCGTCGTCAGCATGGTCACCGGAAGTCCGGCGGTCGCCACGGCGGCACCTCCTCCGGGCACCCACGCCATGTCTGCCCCGATCCGCGAGGCCACCCATGCGAGCACCTCGTCCGGGCACGTCTGACGCCGCACCAGCCGCAGGAGCGCGTCGAGATCCTCCCGTCCCCCCACCGTCCGCACAGCCCGTCTCACCCTTCCGGTACGGCCACCTCTTGCCCGACCGCACTTTACGACACCTTTACCGGATGCATGGCTGAGGGGTACCGGACGCACAGGTTCAGGTCGCGTCGAAGGGGTGAGCGTCGGCCGAAGCGGGCCGTAGGGGAAACGAGCAGGTTTCGCCTCGGAGCAGTGGGACGGAGCGCCTGCGTTCTTCCCGTCCGGAGCGGAAGTGGAACGGCCCCCGGGAGGCTTCGGCGGTCCGCCCCGCGCACCGGCGGGGCGGACCGCCTTCTCGGTGCCGCCCCTCACACGCCCTTGCAGGCCGGTGTGTCGTCGGCGGTGCCCGGGACGGCGGCGGCCGTCACCGCGCTGAAGTTGGCGCCGTACCGGTCGTGGACGGCCGTGTTGTCGATCTTCAGCAGCGCCTCGTCGTTCTCCCGCAGGGCGGGGCCCGAGTAGTTGTGACTGCCCGTCCACACCAGCTTGTTGGCGGTGCCGGCGTACTTGCCGTCGATCAGCAGGTACTTCGAGTGCACCGTGGAGTTCGTGGTCGTGGAGTCGTTGTCCTCGTCGTGGTTGTAGCAGCGGACGGTGGGACCTCCGGCCGTGTGCAGGGTCTCCCAGGTTCCGGGGCTGCCGGTGCTCGCGGCGCTGTCGGACTCGGCGTAGACGATCTGGACGTCACAGCCGGCCTTCTTCAGGGCCACCAGCTTGTCGGCGACCCCCTGCCGCGTGATCTTCAGCACGGCCACCCGGACCTTGCTGCGCAGGGTCGTGCCGCCCTCGGTCCAGGTGCAGGTCACCTCGTCGAGGATGTTCCAGATGGTGTCGGAGCTGTTCCCGGTGCCCGGTACATAGGGATAGAAGTACGCCTTGTACGGGGAGAACGTGGCCGTCGTGTACGACCACGAGTCCCAGTCCTGGGCCGCGAGCTTGCCGAAGTAGGACCGGTAGGCGGTGTAGATGCCGGTGTTCTGGAGGAGCACCGCGTCGTTGGCCATACGGCTGTACTGAGAGGGTGTCAGGTTCGACGAGGTCTGGACGACCAGGTTCGACGCCCCGTCGACCTGGGAGAACAGGAAGAACTTGTTGTGGTTGATGGACGCGCCGTTGGCGGGGTCGCCCAGGCAGGCCCGGCCCTGCGGGCACAGTCCGACGAATGAGCTCTGCGTGCGGTCGGTGCCCAGGGCGTCCCGCAGAATCCCGTAGGACGGGTTGGACGGGTTGCTGCTGACGCTGGTGGAGTCCAGCAGCACCCGTACACGGACCCCCCGTTCGGTGTGCGCGGTGGCGAGGGCGCGGGCGATCGTCTCGTCCCACATGTGGTACAGCGCGACGGTTATCTCGGAGTCCGTCGCGGCCGAGTCGACGAGGCTCAGGATCTGAAGCCGTATCGCCTGCTGCTCCTGGGTGGTGCCGGCCGGGTCGTTGAAGACGGTGCTGATCTCCGGCAGCGCGGCGGCCGCCTCGGGAGCGTTCATCGCCTGCAGGCCCGTCACCAGCAACAGGGCACTGAGGACGGTGGCGGACTTGCGTGGTCTGAAGCGCGACGCGACGAGCATGGCTTCCCCTCCCCGCCAGAAGTCGGCGCGTGCGGAAGGCCGTTCGCCGGCATCCCGCGTGCGTCCCGGAGTTCTGGCGGCGTTTCGCTGATCTCTGACGTGACCGCTGGATCTTGTCAGATGTGAACGCCGACAGGCAGGAACGAGACGGTGGATCAAGGCGAGCCCGGCCTGCCGGCGCCGGGCGACTCGCGCGATCCGTGCCCCTTTGTCCCCCCTTCATGCCCGCCGCACTGGTCACCTTGCACGGTCCGGAGCTGAATCTGGCCACCGTGCACAGTGGCCGGACGACAGGCCTCCCCTTAGCGTGCGCATGACGGGCACCCAGGTCAGGCCGCTGTAACGGTCGTTGGGGCCGCGCCCCCTGACGGCATTACCGCCTGTCGACATCGCGCGGCCGTTCCTGATCGCGGGGTTGGCGCACGGCACGGCCGCCCGGGTGCGACGACCGGTGGACAAGGGTGCCGGTGATGGGTTGTCGATGTGGGATAGGAGCCTCGTGAGACCTTTTCGTTCGCGAACTCTCGCTGCTCTGGTCAGCAAGGGACTGCTGGCCGGGTTGCTCTCGGTGGTGGTGTTCGCGCCCGGTGCGGCCGTGGCCCTGCCGGACGGCAGGAAACCGAGCGTGCCGTCACGGGCACTGGGCTCTCCGGTGCCTCAGCCGGCGGAGCCCACCCTGACCGAGGCGCCGAAGGTGTCGTGGCCCAAGGCGGGGAGGGAGACAGTCGACTTCGGCGCGGTGCCGGCCGCACGGCGTGCCGCGCGCCCGGTCGCCGGCGAGGTGTCCGTGGTGTCGGTCCGTGAGACCGGCGCCGGGAACCGGCCGGCGGGCGGGGCGCCCGCCAAGGTGGATGTCGAGGTCCTGGACCGCAGGAAGGCCGAGGCGGCCGGTGGTGTCGGCCTGGCGCTGAGAGTGGCCCGCAAGGACGGAGGGGAGACCGCAGGGAAGGTCGACGTCTCCATCGACTACTCCGGCTTCGCCCACGCCTACGGCGGTGACTTCGCGGGCCGGCTGCGCCTGGTGAAGCTGCCCGCCTGCGCCGCCACCACCCCGGAGCTGGAGCTCTGCCGTGACGGCGAGGACGTCGCGGCGGTCAACGACACCGAGGCGGGCACGCTGACCGCGACCGTGGAGGCGGCCCCCCAGGTCGAGCGGCTCTCCGGAATGGCGGCCCTGTCCGAGCCCGCGGTCTACGCGGTCGCCTCCGGGGCGTCGTCCGACGACGGCGACTACCGGGCCAGCACACTGTCGCCCACCGGCAAGTGGGACGTGTCGCTCGGCTCGGGCGCCTTCACGTACTCGGTACCGGTCGAGGTTCCGGAGCCGCCGATGGGCGAGGCTCCCGGCCTGTCGCTGAACTACAACTCGCAGTCGATCGACGGCCGTACCTCCGCGTCGAACAACCAGGCGTCGTGGACCGGGATGGGCTGGGACCTGAACGCCGGCGGCTTCATCGAACGGCGCTACAAGAACTGCACCCTGGACGGTCACGCGACCTTCGGTGACCTGTGCTGGGACTCGCCCAACTCCTCCGCCGAACCCTCGGGTGCCGTCTACGTCATCAACCTGGACGGGCTCTCCTCGGAGCTGGTGCAGGACAAGACCGGTGACGGCTCCTACCACGTCGAGGACGACCCGGGCTGGCGGGTGCAGCGACTCACCCATGACGCCGACGACTGGTCCAAGGACTACTGGGTCGTCTCCCACCAGGACGGCACCCGTTACTACTTCGGCTGGGGCACCTCCCAGCGCACCGGCGCCGCGACCCACTCGACCCTGCGGGTGCCCGTGGTCGGGGACGACACGGGCGAGCCGTGCCACGGGCAGTACCCCGAGCCGTGCCGGCAGACCTGGCGCTGGAACCTGGACCGGGTGGTGACGGCCAACGAGGTGGAGAACGCCTACTTCTACGAGAAGGACACGAACCACTACCGCTCGGTCGCCGCGGCCGACAGGGCCCGTTCCTACGACAGCGCCGGTTACCTGACACGGATCGAATACGGCTGGTCCTCACAGATCGCGGGGGCGCAGCTGCCGGCGAAGGTGGAGTTCCAGACCCTCAACCGGTGCGTGGAGCGGATGGAGGAGAAGGACCCGCTCGACAACCCCACCCCCGACTGCCCGGCCATCGACGCCAAGCCGGCGTCGTACCCGGACGTGCCGGTGGACCTGATCTGCGACGGTCCCGAAGACGGTGAGTCCTGCGCGGGCAAGACGTACTATCCGACGTTCTTCCAGCGCAAGCTGCTGTGGGACATCAAGACCTACGTCCGCGACGACGACACCGCGGACTGGGACCTGGTCATGCAGTACCAGATGAAGTACGCGCTGGTGAACCCGTCCGGCTCGGTCAGCGGGCAGCTGTGGCTGGACTACATCCAGCGCCGCGGCTACGCGGGCACCGACGTCACCCTCCCCACCCTCAACTTCAACGGGGAGTGGCAGGACAACAAGGTCGGCGACGGTGAGCTGAACTTCCGCCGCGTCAACAAGGTGTTCACGGACACGGGTTCGACGATCACCGCGACCTACGGGCACGCCACGGACGGCGACGGCGCAGTCTCCCGCCAGTGCGACGAGAACAACCCGCCCTCCCAGTCGGGCAACGCCTTCGAGTGCTTCTGGCAGAAGTGGACGCCGGACGGCAGCGAGACGGAGAGGACCGGCTGGTTCAAGAAGTTCGTCGTCACCAAGGTCGTCGTCGACCCCGGGGACCTCACCGAGGGCAACCCGTCGATGACCACGACGTACCAGTACGACGGCGCGCCCGGCTGGCGCTTCACGGCCGACCCGCTGGTCGCCGACGAGGACGAGAGCTGGTCCGAATGGCGCGGCTACGGCCGGGTCCTGGTCACCACCGGCGCCGGCGCCAACAAGCACTCCACCTATCACTGGCTCTATCGCGGACTCGACGGCGACCGCACTTCCAAGACCGATGCCTCGCAGACCCGTTCGGTGAACGTCACCGACTCCGAGGACGTGCAGTGGAAGGACTCCGCCTGGCTGGCGGGAAAGACTCTGCAGACCTCCACACGCGACCACGACGGAAAGTCCCAGCAGCGGCAGTGGCACACGTACTGGGTGCACACCACGGCCCGGTACACGGGTCTGCCCGACGCGCGCTTCGTCCGTGAGACGGAGGTGCGCACCCTGGACAAGGTCCACACCTCGACCGACTCCGACACCTCCACCTGGCGCGAGCACGTGACCCAGTACGAGTACGAGGAGGCCGAAGCCGCCAGCGGCACCTTCGGCCTGCCGCTGCGCACGGACGAGTGGGGGGCGACCGGAGTCTCCGACAACCACTGCACCGAGTACGGGCGCGCGTACAACACCGGGACGCTCGACTCGACCGGCGCGCAGCGCTGGATGGTCTTCCCGGACGACGAGCGGCACTACACCGTCTCCTGCACCACCCAGGCGGAGGACCAGGCGAACGGCCAGGACACCCTGCACCAGGACCGGCGCAAGGTGACCTTCTACGACGGCGCGACCTCCTTCGCCGAGAACGACGCCAGGCTCAGCGACGGGAACGCGACCCAGATACGCACCCACACGGGCGCCGCCGCCCACCGCACCACGCGGGCCGAGTACGACGCGGCCGGACGCACCGTCAAGGCGTGGGACGGCAGGAACAACCTGACGACCACGACGTACACCCCGGCCACCTCGTGGCCCCTCGACGGTGTGGCGACGACCACCCCCGACCCGGACGGGACGGGTGGTGCCGGCCCCATGACCACGACGGAGTACATCTCCCGGTACTTCGGCCAGCCGTGGAAGGTCGTCGACGTCAACGGCCGCACCAGCCGCGTCGTGTACGACGCCGTCGGCCGTATGTCACAGGTCTTCAAGCCCACCGAGGCGGCCGACTACCCCGACGGGAACCCGTCGATGCGGTTCGCCTACAGCATTCCGACGGCGGCCTCCGCGACCGGGGTACCGGACGTGGCGACCGGCGCGGCGATGAAGGTCACCTCCGAAACCCTCCAGTCCGGCTCCTCGTACATCAAGTCGGTCGGCTACTACGACGGACTGGGCCGGGCCCGGGAGACGCAGACACCGGCCCCGTCGGGGACCGGCCGGCTGGTCACCGTCACCCGCTACGACTCGTCGGGGAACGTCGCGGGCACGTCCTCGGCGTTCTACAACTCCGCCGCCGCCGGATCCGGCCTGGTGAACCCCGCCGTCGCCGACATCCCGTCCTACACGGACGTGGTGGCCGACTGGGCCGGGCGCACGACCCTGTCGCAGGTCCAGGTGAAGGGAGTGCCGCAGGAGGCGGGTAAGAGCGTCACCCGCTACCTGGGTGCCGACCTGGTGACCGAGTTCCCGCCGGTGGGCGGCTCCACCGACACCTACACCGATGTCTACGGGCAGAAGGTGCGCCTGGTGGAGCACATCGGCGCCGAATCGCTGACCACCCGCTACGAGTACACCCGAAGCGGTCAGCTCAAGTACATCCACGACTCTCGGGAGAACACCACTCACTACACCTACAACTGGGCCGGTGAGCGCGTCACCGCGGACGACCCGGACGCGGGTGACTCCACGGCCGTGTACGACGACAACGGCAACCTGAGTGTGACGACGGACGGGGCGGGGAGGGTCCTGACCCGGGAGTACGACACGCTGAACCGGCTGAAGAAGACGCTCGAGGGGAGCACGGTGGTCGAGGCCCTGGCCTACGACTCCGCCGAGGGCGGCAAGGGCCTGCTCGCCTCCTCCACCACCCACTCGGGCGGCAAGGCGTACGTCTCCAAGGTCAACTCCTATGACGCCAGGGGCAGGATCACCTCCAAGTCGGTGACCGTGCCGGACGACGGTTCCGGACTGAACGGCACCTACACGTTCGGCTACGGCTACGACGCCGCCGACCATCTGACCTCCGTCGCCCACCCGGCCGTGGGCGGACTCCCCGCGGAGACCGTCACCACCGGCTACACCACGCAGGGCCGTGTCGCCTCGCTCACCGGCGGTCTCGGCACCTACCTGGCGGGCACCGCTTACGACGACCACGGCCGGGTGACCTCACGTTCACTGGGGACGGCCGGCAACGGCACCTCCGTGACCCGGGCCTACGCCTACGACGACGCCAACGGCAGCGGCTGGCTCAAGAACATCACCACGAGCACCCTGACGGCAGGCGTCACCCGGAAGGTCCAGGACGACACACTGACCCGCGACAACTCCGGACAGGTCACCGCCGCCCGGGAGAACGTCGCCGGCCAGCAGGAATGCTTCCGCTACGACGACCTCGACCGTCTCACGGACGCCTGGACCACGGCGTCGACGACCTGCTCCGCCACCCCGGCATCGGACTTCACGGGTCCGGATCCGTACCAGGTGAAGCACACCTACGACCGGCTGGGCAATCTCCAGTCCGTCACCGACACCACAAGCTTCGGGAGCACCACGAAGAACTACACCTACCCCGGCTACAGCGCGGACGAGCAGACGTACACCCCGGACCAGCCCCGGCCGCACGCCGTCGCCAAGGCCGGTGACGACAGCTTCTCCTACAACGACGCCGGACAGATGACGGGCCGGACCGTCAAGGGCGTCTCCTCCGTTCTGGAGTGGAACGGCCAGAACAGGATCAGCAGGATCACCCAGGACAAGCCGACCGGCGACGAGGTCTCGACCTACGTCTACGACGCCGATGGCAACGTCCTGCTGCGGACCTCCCCGACGGAGAACGTGCTCTACCTCGACGGGCACGAGGTGCACCGGGCACAGGGCGGGACGCCGAAGGCCACCCGGATGTACGCGGCGAACGGCACCTCGGTCGCCCTGCGCGTCGCGGACGGCTCGGCGAACGGCACCCTGACCTGGCTGCTGGGCGACACCCAGTCCTCCACCAGCCTGCTGATCAGCATGGCAGGCGTGGTCACGCGCCGCCGCTACAAGCCCTTCGGCGAGGACCGCAGTGACAGCAGCGTGCTGCCGTCGGCGACGGACCGGGGCTTCCTCGGCAAGCCGGAGGACGACGGCACCGGGCTGTCGCTGCTGGGCGCCCGGATGTACGACGCGTCACTGGGCCGGTTCCTCAGCTCCGACGAGCTGGCGGACCCGTACGACCCGCAGGGCCTGAGCGCGTACACCTACTCGCTCAACAACCCGGTGAACTACATGGACGAGACGGGCCTCTCCTCGAAGGCCGTCAACGCGATCAAGCGGGCCGCCCGGGCCATCGCGAACAGGGCCAAGGAGGCCGGCGCACGGGCCGCCACACACCGCAGGTTCGTCGCCGCACGGGACCGCGCGGGCGAGATCAGCAGCAGGGTGCCCGTCAACGTGGGTCCCTACGAGATCGTCGCCATCTTCGCGACCGGAGGACCCCCGAAGCTGCGCATCAGCAGTGACAGCGACCTCGTCGAGGACCTTCGCTTCGAGGACCACTTCAGGAAGTTCCGCCGGATCATCCAGAAGCTGGTCAGGGACAAGGGATTGGGCGCGACCGGTCTGGCCGGCCACTACCACAAGAAGCACTCCAGGCGGAACGACTGGGAGAAGGCGTGGGAGGGCCTGACCGACGTGACCGGATACCTGACCGCGGGCATCTACGGAGGCCGGCCGTCCAGCCTGGCCCTCGGCTCCTACGACCTCGACTACGAGATCCTCGGACTGAGCTGCTACAGGTCCACGTCGGAATGGGACAACGGCGGCATCAAGGCCTCGGTCGAGGTGACCGTGACCAACAAGATGACGGTCGAGTCGGCGACCCGGTCACTGTCCGACGCCGGTTACGAGAAGGGCGAGAGCAATGCCGTGATGAAGGGTCTGTCGGACGCCGCGAAGAGCCTCTTCCCCGACGGGCAGCAGCCCATCGAGGTCGAGATGACGTGGACGGAGGACGTGTACGTGCCCAACTGACCGCGCCCCCGTCACGGCGTGCTCGTCCTCGGCCGACGGTGGCCGGAGGATCTGTGAGGCGGTGAGGAGGCGGCGCAGCCGCCCGGAACCGGGTCCGCGGGCCGACGCACGCCGTCGGCCCGCGGGCCACGTCACTGACCGAGGAAGCTCAGTCGCACCTGGCGGTCGGGGTTGTCCTTGTTGGTGTCCACCAGGCACACCGACTGCCAGGTGCCCAGTTCCAGCCTCCCGCCCACGACCGGCAGGGTCGCGTGGGGCGGGACGAGGGCCGGGAGGACGTGGTCGCGGCCGTGGCCGGGGCTGCCGTGGCGGTGCTGCCAGCGGTCGTCGGCCGGGAGCAGGGTGTGCAGGGCGGCGAGGAGGTCGTCGTCGCTGCCGGCGCCGGTCTCGATGACGGCGATGCCGGCGGTGGCGTGCGGGACGAAGACGTTCAGCAGGCCGTCGCGGCCGGCCGCCGCCTCCCGCAGGAAGGCCTCGCAGTCCTGGGTGAGATCGACGACCCGTTCCCGGGTGCCGGAGGCGACGTGCAGTACTCGGGTGGTGAACGCATCTGACATGCCCCCATCCTGACCCACACGCCGGGTTCCACACCCGCTGCGCGGCCCGGGGAAGATCCGCCCGACCCACGCTGTTGGTAGAAGCGTGAACGAAACACGTGAGGTCGAGGTGGTCGTCATAGGCGCCGGTCAGGCGGGTCTGGCCGGCGCCTATCACCTGCGGCGCACCGGCTTCGAGCCCGAGCGTGACTTCGTGGTGCTGGACCACGCGCCCGGTCCGGGCGGCGCCTGGCAGTTCCGGTGGCCCTCCCTGGCGTACGGCACGGTGCACGGGATGCACGCGCTGCCGGGCCTGGAGCTGACGGGGGCCGATCCCGCGCGGGCCTCGTCCGAGGTGATCCCCGAGTACTTCGACGCCTATGAGCGCGCCTTCGGTCTGCGGGTACGGCGGCCGGTGGACGTGCGCGCCGTGCGTGAGGGGTCCGGGGGCCGGCTGCTCGTCGAGACGTCCGCGGGCATGTGGTCCACGCGCGCCCTGATCAATGCGACGGGGACCTGGGACCGGCCGTTCTGGCCGCGTTATCCGGGCCAGGAGACCTTCCGCGGACGGCAGTTGCACACCGCGCAGTACCCGGGTCCCGAGGCGTTCACGGGCCGGCGGGTCGTCGTGGTCGGCGGCGGCGCGTCCGGTACCCAGCATCTGCTGGAGATCGCGCCCCACGCCGCGGCCACGACGTGGGTGACGCGGCGCCCGCCCGTCTTCCGTGAGGGGCCCTTCGACGAGGAGGCGGGCCGTGCGGCGGTCGCGCTGGTGGAGGAACGGGTACGGCGGGGACTGCCGCCGCGGAGCGTCGTGTCCGTGACGGGGCTGCCGCTGAACGACGCGATCCGGCAGGGGCTGGCGGACGGGGTCCTCGACCGGCTGCCGATGTTCGACCGGATCACTCCTGAGGGTGTGGTGTGGAACGACGGGCGGCACGTCGACGCCGACGTCATCCTCTGGGCGACGGGTTTCCGGGCCGCCATCGACCATCTCGCGCCGCTGCGGCTGCGTGAGGGGGGCGGCGGGATCCGGATCGACGGCACCCGCGCGGTCGCCGACCCGCGGATCCATCTGGTGGGCTACGGGCCCTCCGCCAGCACCATCGGCGCCAACCGGGCCGGCCGCGCGGCCGTGCGGGACATCAGACGGCTGCTGGCCGAGGGCACTGGGGAGCCGGACCGGGAACCGGTCGCCGCCTGACGTCCCGTCGCGTCACCCGGACGCCTTCGCCGCCGGGCTCCGCTGGTTCCGGTTGAACTCGGCGACGTTGCGCTGGTGCTCCTGGAAGTTCGCGGTGAACCGGGTGTCGCCCGGCTTGACCGTGACGAAGTACAGCCAGTCGCCGGGAGTGGGGGCGATGGCGGCGCGCATCGCCTCCTCGCCGGGGTTGTCGATCGGCGTCGGCGGCAGGCCCATGCGCTGGTAGGAGTTGTAGGGGCTCTCGATCCGGATGTCCCGCTCCGTGGTCCGCACCGTGGAGCGGTTCAGCGCGTAGTTGATGGTGGAGTCCATCTGCAGCGGCATGCCGCGCTCCAGCCGGTTGAAGACGACCCGGGCCACCTTCCCCATGTCCGCCTTGGTGGCGGCCTCCGCCTGGACGAGGCTGGCGATGGTGACCGCCTGGTAGACGTTCATCGCGTTGCGCTGGGCGCCGGCGGCGATCGGGGCCCTGTTGAACTTCTTGTTCGCCGTGTCGACCATGGAGGCCAGCAGCGCCTCCGGGGTCGGCTTCTTGTCCAGCGGATACGTCGCCGGGAAGAGGTAGCCCTCCGGGTTGCCCTCGGCGTCCTCCGGCAGCTTCAGGGCGGCCTTGGGCAGCGCCTTCCTGGTGGTGCCGGCGGGCAGGGCGAGGGCCTTGTCGACGGCCTGGTAGATCTGGCCGGCGCGCCAGCCCTCCGGAATGACCAGGGTGGCCGGTTTCCTCGGCGCCTCCTTCTCCGTCTGCTCCGGGCTCAGCAGCGGCACCGCCACGGCGGTACCGGCCACGACGGCTCCGGTCGCGACGAGGGCGAGACGGCCCCGGCGCGTCAGTCGAATCGTGCTCCGTGGCGGAGTGTTCTTCTGCATGCGGGCACGGTAACTCTCACATCATCCCAAAACCGGCACACCTCTCCGCAATCTGTCATATCGTCATCTTGTCGGCTCCAGGCTGGCATCCCGTCGCACCAGGGCCGCGTACCGCCCGTCCCGCGCCAGCAGCTCCTCGTGCGTGCCCCGTTCGGCCACCCGGCCGGCGTCGAGGACCACGATCTGGCCGGCGCCGCGGACGGTGGACAGCCGGTGGGCGATGGTGAGCGTGGTGCGGTTGGCCGAGAGCGCGTCGATGGCTTCCTGGACGGCGTGCTCGGTGCGGGTGTCCAGCGCGCTCGTCGCCTCGTCGAGGATCAGCACCGGCGGGTCCCGCAGGATGGTGCGGGCGATCGCCAGACGCTGCTTCTCCCCGCCGGAGAAGCGGTGGCCGCGCTCGCCCACGACGGTGTCGTAGCCGTCGGGCAGGGCGGCGATGTGGTCGTGTATCTGCGCCGCCCGCGCGGCCGCGTACAGCTCCTCGTCGGTGGCGTCCGGCTTGGCGAAGCGCAGGTTGTCGGCGACCGAGGCGTGGAAGAGGTACGTCTCCTGGGAGACGACGCCGACCGCGCGCGCGAGGGTGTCGAAATCGAGGTCGCGGACGTCGACGCCGTCCAGGGTGACCCGGCCGCCGGTCACGTCGTACAGACGCGGCACCAGGTAGCCCAGCGTGGACTTGCCCGCGCCGGTCGGGCCGACGATCGCGAGGCTGCCGCCGGCCGGCACGGTGACGTCGATGCCCTCGAGAACGGCCCCGCCCTTGCCGTCGTAGGAGAACGCGACGTCCTCGAAGCGGACCTCGCCCTTGACCTGGTCGAGGTGGACGGGGTCCGTGCGCTCGGTGATGTCGATCGGCAGGTCGAGGTACTCGAAGATGCGCTGGAAGAGCGCGAGGGAGGTCTGGATCTGCACACCGGTGGCCAGCAGGCTGACGGCAGGGCGGAACAGGCCCTGCTGGAGCGAGACGAAGGCGACGATCGTACCGAGGGAGACGTCCGGACCGCCGAGCTGCAGGGCCGTCCCGGCCGTCCAGTAGATGACCGCCGGCATCGCGGCCATGACGATCGTGATCACGGCCATGCGCCAGCGGCCGGCCATGTTGGACTTCACCTCCAGCTCGACCAGGCGCTCGGACTCCCCGGCGAAGGACTCGGTGAGCGAGTCGGCGCGGCCCATGGTGCGGCCGAGCAGGATGCCGCTGACCGAGAGGGACTCGGTGACCGTGGCGGCCATGGCGGCCATCTGCTTCTGGCGCTGGGTGGTGATCTTCTTGCGTTCGTTGCCGACGCGGCGGCTGATCCACACGAAGACCGGCAGCAGCAACAGGGAGACGACGGTCAGGCGCCAGTCGAGGGCGATCATCGCGATGATCGTGGCGACCACGCTGGTGAAGTTGGAGACCAGGGAGGTGGCCGTGGAGGTGACGGTGGCCTGCATGCCGCCGATGTCGTTGGCGATGCGGGACTGCACCTCGCCGGTACGCGTGCGCGTGAAGAACGCGAGGGACATGCGCTGCAGCCGGCCGTAGACGGCGGTGCGCAGGTCGTGCATGACGCGCTGGCCGACCGTCGTGGAGATCAGCGTCTGCAGGACACCGAAGACACTGCTGAGGACGGCGCTGAGGATCATGCCGAGGGCGAGCAGGCTCAGCAGACCTGTGCGCCCCTGCGGAATGGCGACGTCGAGCGTCTCCTTCAGCAGGAAGGGCGTGGCCACCGAGACCAGCGAGGCGGCGCCGACCAGCAGGCCGACCACGGCGAGACGGCCTCGGTAGGGGCGGAAGAGAGCGAGGATGCGGCGCACCTGCCGGGGCTGTCCCTCGGCGTCGGCGGACGGGGTCCAGGAGTCTGGCTTGTCGGGGTGCATGGGCTCCTACGGGAGGTGAGCGGGAGGGACGGGCGGAGCATAGCTCATTGTTACCTATGCTCACAATGAACTGCATCCTGATATTGTTCCCGCATGACCACCCCCGATTCCGACAGTGTGCTCGCCGAGCAGCTGCTGCGGTTCACCCGCCGGGTGCACCGGATCCAGAAGCGGCACATCGAACAGTGCGGCCTCGGTGTCACCCCGGCCCAGTCCCGCCTGCTGCGCACACTGGCGTGCTACAGCTCCCCGCCGCGCATGGCCGACCTGGCCGAGCGCCTGGAGGTGGTCCCGCGGGCGGTGACGACACTCGTCGACGGCCTGGAGGCGGGCGGCAAGGTCCGCCGGGTCCCCGACCCGACGAACCGCCGGGTGATCCGGATCGAGCTGACGGCCGACGGCGACAAGGCGCTGCGTCAGCTGCGGGGGGCGCGGCGGTCCGCCGCGGAGGAGATCCTGGCCCCGCTCACCGACGAACAGCGCCAGGTGCTCGGGGGGTTGTTGGACACCCTGGTGGACGGGGTGCCGGACAGACGCTGCTGAGGCGGCCGCTCCCGGCTCACTCGCCGTCGGCGGCCGGCGGCGTCCGGCGCGGAATCACCCAGCCCGGCACCCAGGTCCCTGCACCGTCGTGGCCGGCCGCCGCGGCGGCGAGGTGGGCGCGGAGGGTGGCCAGCGCCGGGTGGGGGTTGTCGCGGTGCCAGAGGAGCGAGTGCGGGTAGACGGGCGTCGGACCGGTCACCGGGATGCGGCGCAGGCCGTGACCGGCGGGCCAGATGAGGCGGGTGTGCTCGCCCATGAAGGTGGCCAGGGCCGGCGTGTCGGCGATGGTGTCGAGGAGCGCGTCGGAGCCGAAGTTGGGACCGGTCGCCTCGATGGTGAGGCCGAACTCGGCTGCGAGGTCGTCGTAGTAGGCGCCCCACTCGGTACCGGGGACGATGCCGGGCATCCAGATCCGGTGCCCGGCAAGCCGGGCGAGGGGCACCGACCGGGCGCCCGCCAGCGCGTGGGCGGGGCCGGTGAGGAGCTGGAGCGGCTCGTCGAGCACCCGGACGGACTCGAGTTCCTCGGGAAGGGGCCGGCCGGGCGCGGCGACGGCCCGGAAGGACGCGTCGATCGCACCGGAGCGGAGGGCTGCGACGGCCGTCTCGATGCCCAGCAGCATCACCACGTCGAGGTCGATCTCGGGGTGCGCGCGGTGGAAGCCGCGCATCAGGCCCGATGCCGCGCCGCGTGAGGCGATCACGTCGACGCGCAGCGGACGGCGGCCGGGGCGCACGGACGCGACCGCGCGCTCGGCGACGCGCAGCAGCTCGCGCGCGTGGGGCAGGAACGCCTGCCCGTCGATGGTGAGCTCGGCGCCGCGGGGAGCGCGGGTGAACAGCCGCGCGCCGAGGGTGCGCTCCAACGCGGCGACGCGCTTGGAGACGGCCTGCTGGGTGACCGACAGGTCGGCGGCGGCCTTCTGGAACTGCCCCGCTTCCGCGACGGCGGCGAAGGTGCGCACTGCTTCGAGATCCACGACGAGCCACCCTAGACCTCACCCCGTGAGCTCGGTGAACAACGGATGGTTGTGCATGACCGGCCGTGCGGTTGTTTGACCTGCCGCTGTGCGGCTCGCTTGGCTCTCACCGGTCAACGTCGGTTTGTTCTCCGGGAGCGCGGAGCATCGTGGGCAGAAGACCGTTGGGCCGGGAGTTCGGCTGGTTGTGGGCGGCGTACGCGGTGAGCGCCTACGGGTCCGGGCTGGGGTTCGGGGCCTTGCCGCTGATCGCCGTGCTGGTGTTGCGTGCCGGCCCCGCCGAGGTGTCCGCGCTGTCCGCGGTGGGGCCCGCGGTGGGTGCGCTGATCGCGGTGCCCCTCGCGCCGTGGGTGGAGTTCCGGCGCAAGCGCCCGGTCATGATCGCGATGGACCTCACCCGGTTCGCGGTCATGGCGACGATCCCGCTCGCCTATGCCCTGGATCGGCTCGGTTTCGTCCAACTGCTCGTGATCTCGGCCGTGGTCGCCGCAGCCAAGATCGCGTTCAACGCGGCCGGGGGCGCCTGCCTCAAGGATCTCGTCCGGCCGGACGACCTGCTCGTGGCCAACGCGCGGTTCGAGTCCACGAACTGGAGTTCCATCGCGGTGGGGCCACCCCTGGGCGGGGCGGCGATCGGCTTGTTCGGGCCGATCGCCACCGTGACGGCCGACGCGCTCAGCCACCTGCTCTCCGCGCTGGGCATCACCGCCATCCGGGGCCGGGAAGAGGCACCGCGCCCGACCGGCAGGGACCCGGTGCGAGCCGGCGCACTGCTCGACGGCTGGCGACACGTCATGGGCCATCGCGGTCTGCGGGCGCTCTACCTCAACAACATGCTCGTCTCCGGTCTGATCATGGCCACCGAGCCGCTGCTGGCCGTGCTCCTGCTGCGCCAACTCGGTTTCCCGCCCTGGCAGTACGGCCTCGCCTTCGCCGCCCCCTGTGTGGGCGGGCTCATCGGCTCCCGGCTGGCCCGCCGCGTGGTGGCCCGCCACGGCCGTCACCGGGTCTTCCGGACGGTCGGCACCCTGCGCGTCATCTGGCTGATCGGCCTGGCCTTCGTCCGTCCCGGCGTCGTCGGTCTCGTCACCGTGATCGCCGTCGAGCTGGCGATCATCGTCAACATGAGTCTGTACACCCCGGTGCTCGCCACCTACCGGCTCGAACACACCCCCCGGCATCTCGTCGCCCGCACCCTGTCGGCCTGGTCGATCGGCCAGCAGGCGGCCATCGCCGTCTGCACCGCGCTCGCCGGTCTGCTCGCCGACGTCACGAGCCCCCGCACCGCTCTCACGGTCGCGGGACTGCTCATCCTGACCACCCCGTTCCTGCTTCCCCGGCACGACCAGACGTCGCAGCACGAGCCGGAACCGTCCCGCGGCAACCCGTAGGACCCTCATCGGCTGCGTGGCAGGGGATGCCCGGCCGGTCGCGCCGGTCCGGCGCCCCTTCGGGCAGGACCGTGGTCCCGCCTTCGAGGCCGCGGGGGAAGTGCGCGGGCGGCCCCGCGCGCCGCGGCCGCCCGCGCGTCGGGACGGACCGGCCTACTGGGCGACGGGTGCCGTCGCCTCCGGCACCGAGGCCTCCTCCCCCTCGGCGACGGCCTCGCCGTCCAGCGTCTTCCTCGCGCGGTCCAGGTCCAGCGCGCCCTCCCAGCGGGAGACCGCGAACACCGCGACGCAGTTGCCGAGAAGGTTGGTGACGACGCGCATCGAGTCCATGATGCGGTCCACGCCGAGCAGCAGGGCGACGGCGCCGGCCGGGATGGCGCCGAGCGAGGACGCGGTCGCGGACAGGGCGAGGAAGGCGGACCCGGGGATGCCCGCCATGCCCTTGCTGGTCAGCATCAGCACCAGGACCACGGTGATCTGCTGACCCAGGCTCAGGTCAACGCCGACCGCCTGGGCGATGAACAGCGTGCCGATGGACAGGTACAGCGAGGCACCGTCGAGGTTGAAGGAGTACCCGGTGGGCAGCACCAGGCCCACGGCGTCGTCGCGGGCGCCCGCCCTGCGCAGCTTCTGCATCACCCGCGGCATGACCGACTCGGTGGAGGCGGTGCCGAGCGCGAGCAGCATCTCCTCACGGATGTAGCGCAGGAACTTCCAGAGACTGAGCCCGGTCACCACGCGCAGGGCCACGGCGAGAAGCGCGACGAAGAACGCCGCGGCCGCGTAGCACAGGACGATCAGCTTGCCGTAGATCTCGATGACGCCGAGCCCGTAGTTGCCGATGAGGACGGCCATCGCGCCGAACACCGCGAGGGGGGCGAGACGCATGACGAAGCCGACGACCGCGAAGATGATCTCCTGTGCCTGTTCGATCGCGGGCAGGACCTGCGGCACCCTGGTGTGCCCGAGGTGCAGCAGCGCGGCACCCACCAGACAGGCCAGGACGAGCACCTGGAGCAGGGAGTTCTCGGCGAAGGCGCCGATGAAACTGGTGGGCAGCGCGTTCAGGACGAACTCGGTCGTCGAGGGCAGCGAGCCGCCGCCCGTCCTGGCGTCGACCGCCGAGGCGTCCAGCGTGGACGGGTCGACGTCCATCCCCGAACCGGGCTGGACGACGTTGGCGGCGAGGAGCCCGATGAGCAGGGCGAGCGTGCTGGCGACCTCGAACCAGATCAGGGCCTTGAGCCCGATCCGGCCGAAGGCCCCCAGGTCTCCCGCCTTGGCGATCCCGACGACCACCACGCAGAACACGAGCGGCGAGATGATCGTCTTGATGAGCCGGGTGAAACCGTCACCGAGCGGCTGGAGGTCCGTGGCCACGTCGGGCCACAGGTTTCCGACGGCGATTCCGAGCACGAGCGCGCAGGCGACCTGCGCGAAGAGTGAGGTACGCAGTATGCGTGCGACGCGTCGCGGCAGGGACGGGACGGACGGCGGCACGGGCACTCCTGGTGGGGGGACGACGGAACGCGGAAGGCCTGAGGGGACGGAACTGGACTTCTGCGATGCGGAAAGCGATTTCCGTGGCGATCACTTTGAAGGTGTCGTTGATCGCGCACAAGACCTGCGCGTTTCCGTCGCGTAAATCCCGCCACGCGTGACGCGTCGCACGCGTGGCGGCTCAACAGTCGGCGTGATCCTCGGTCAGCACCCCCTGAACCGTGGTCAGTCGGCGGTCGTGACAGCCGCCCGAACCGCGCAGCCGGTAGCGCTCGCTCGTCGTACCGACCGCGTGACGCTGGTCGCGGGGCACGCCCACGGTGTACGTGGCGTCACCCGTGTAGGTGTCGTCGAGCCGCGACCACGCCACACGCCGGCCGTTCCGGGTCGTCAGGGCGTCGGCCCGGTCGCCGAGCGTCAGTACCGTCCGCAGTCGGTCGTCGGCGCCGAGGGTGGTCGCGCCGTTCATCGTGTAGGTGCGGTGCGTCCGGGTGGTGACGGCCCGTCCGCGGAGGTCGACCGTGATCTTCTCGTCGTCCGTCCAGGTGGCGTCCAGGCCGTCCACGGTCTCGCCGTCGGTCCAGCGGTGCACGGAGGTGTGGGCGAGGCTGCGGGTGACGGTGGTGGTCACGCGGCCGCGGGAGGTGTCGAGGTACCCGGCGACGGTCAGCCGGTGCCCGCCCTCGGTGTCGAGGCGGTGTTCCGCGCCGGGCGTGTGGACGGTGGCGTCGAGGAGGTCGCCCGCCTCGCTCCCCAGCAGCTTTCCGGGTACGACGGCCCTGCCGGCGTCCCGCCAGACCAGCACGTTGACCGGAGTGCTCCAGCCGCTCCGCCCCTCCGGCACACCGACGACGGACACCTCGACGTGGTGCGGGCGCCCGTCGTTGAGGATTCCGGCGAAGGGCGTCAGGTCGTATTCGATCGGCTTGACGTCGAAGGCGCGGGGGCCCGGGATCACGTACCAGAGGAAGGGGTTGGACCAGCCGCCGGTCCACACGGCCGGGAAGGGGGTGGCGATGCCGGCCAGCCGTCCGTCGACCCTGACCTGCACCTCACGGTACGGGCCGTCCTCCGCCCGGCAGGAGTAGGGCGCCTCCTCGGGCACCGTCAGATACCAGTACTCCTCGCACCCTCCTCCGGATCCGGTGGCGTACACCTCGGCGACGACGCGTTCGCTGTTGCGGGGGGTGGTGAGGGTCGCGCCGTCGGTCAGGGTGAGGACGCGGTCGGGCGCCGCGGCCGGCTTCCCGGCGTAGAACGTCAGCGTGACCTTCACGTCGATGACTCCGGTGTACGTGTCGTCGACGACGTTCCCGATCAGCATCTCGACGTCCCGGCTGCCGCGGAAGGTGTCGCTGTACCGGGTGACGTCCTTCTCCACGGACCACCCGATGCCGTCGGGTGAAGGTTCCGGCGTCGACGTACGGAAGATCTCGACCCCGCCGACGCGCACGAAACCGAGCCGGTCGAACTGACGTCCCTTCACCTTGCCGTCGAGGCGCAGAACGACCTTGCTCCAGCGGTCGTCACAGCCCTTCGGCGGGGTGTAGGTGCCCCTGTACGGGGTGAAGTCCCGGAACTGCGCCTCGGCGAGCGTGACGTGACAGGACCCGCCGGAAGGCCGGTCCACCGGCGGCGCCGCCGTCACCGGGTCGTGCCAGTCTGCGCCGAACTCGGCGGGGATGTCTGCCGATCGCGCCGGAGCCGCGCCCGGGAAGGTGCTCACCAGAAGGGCCACCCCGGTGAGCATGGACATGATTAACCGTCTCTTCATGGGCGGTGTTCTACGGGGAGTCGGCCGCTCCCCGCAATGACACCTCCCCCACCGGCGCTACGCCTTCAGCGCGGCCCTGTCCCCCATCACCACCACCGGATACCGATCCGGGTCGAGCGTGCGCAGCAGGTACTCCATGGCGTCCTTGGACAGGCTGACGCAGGCGGACGTGCCGTCACCGTGGTCCAGGTGCAGCCAGATCCCGCCACCCTTCTCCTCGCCCAGGGGCTTCGTCGGATCGTCGGGCGGGGTGCCCGCGACGCGGTTGTAGTCGATGGCGATGACGTAGTCGAAGTCGTGCCAGTGCGAGCGGTCCCACCAGCGCGGCGCCGCGTAGTCCTCCGACTGGGTGTACGGCAGCCTCGTCCCGGGGTCGTCCAGGACGCCGCCCGCGGCGGTGAGCGTGAACACGCCGACGGGACTGCGGTTGTCCCCGAGACGGTGGTCCGCGGTCCAGCCCTTCTTGCCGTTGTGCGCGGGCCAGCCGCGGACACGCTCCCAGACCCGGCCCCGCCTGGTGTACAGCACGGCGGTGGCCTCCGCGGAGTCCTCTCCCTCGCCGTACACCGCGAGCACCTGACGGGACGCGGCGGGAATGCGCCCGTGCATCCGGTCCCCCAGGTCCGGGATCCGGGTCGGCTCGGGCGCGGGCGTACTCGGCGCCGCACGACCGCCCCCGGCACCCACCTGCGCCCTGCCACCGCCCTGACCCGTGCCGGCGCTGCCGCAAGCGGACAGTGCCGCGAGGAGGAGAACTCCGGCCACCTTCACGGCCCCTTGGGACCACCTACCGCCATGTCGCATCCGCCCATGCTCGCATCACTTTCCGGGCATTCACGTCAGATTCCGGACATCCCCATCGTGTCGGCGAGCAGCCGGATCGATGCGCCCGCCGCGGAAAACCAGTTGATTCCGACCACGCTGTGACGCGAACCTTTCACGGTTTGTTGCCGCCCCTCGCGGGCCCTTCCCGTACGTTCACCCGCCTCTCTCCCCCCTCACCCCCTGACACGAGCCACTGGGACGTCATGCAGATCCAAGACCTTCCGTATCCCGACCCGGGTGTGCCGGACGCGCGCTCGGGACCTCGCTTCCTGTGGTGGCTCGGCCGCAACCAACTGGGCGGCCAGCTGAAATCCCTGGCCTGGGGGCTGCTGCACTTCGTCGCCGTCTCCGCACAGCCGTTCTGCGTGGGCCTCGCCATCGAGGCGGTGGTCGACCGTTCCGGGACCCGGCTCGCCCTCACCGGCGGACTGATGGCCCTGTGCGGTGCGGCCACCGCACTCGGGGACACCTTCCTGCACCGGGCCGCCGTCACCAACTGGATCACCGCCGCCGCGCGCGTCCAGCAACTGCTCGCCCGCCAGGCCTCGCACCTCGGATCGGCGCTGACCCGGCGGGTGGCGGCCGGCGAGGTCGTGGCCGTCTCCACCGGTGACGTCGAGAAGATCGGCTGGTTCGTGGAAGCCGTCTCCCGCTTCACCGCCGCGGCGCTGACGGTCGTGCTGGTCTGCGTGGGCCTGGTCGTCTACCAGCCGGCCCTCGGCATCGTGGTCGCCCTGGGACTGCCCGTCCTCGCGCTCGCGGTGCTGCCGCTGCTGCCCCACGCGACGCGCCGGGCCGACTTCCAGCGCGAGAAGGCGGGGCGCGCCACCGAACTGGCCTCGGACACCGTGGCAGGCCTGCGCGTACTGCGCGGCATCGGCGGCGAGGAACTCTTCCTCGACCGCTACCGCCGCGCCTCCCAGGAGGTCCGGCACGCGGCCGTGCGCAGCGCCCGCATGTGGTCCCTCATCACCGCCCTCCAGGTGCTGCTGCCGGGCCTGCTGCTGATCGCGGTCGTCTGCTACGGCGTCCATCTGGTCCGCGAGGGCCGGGTCTCCGTCGGTGAACTGGTCACGGTCTACAGCTCCGTGATGGTCCTGACGTATCCCCTCAGGCACTTCGAGGAGATCGCGATGGCCTACTCCTTCTCGCGGCCCTCGGCCACACGCGCGGCACGAGTGCTGTCGCTGGAACGGGTCACGGACGCCGGCGGATCGCGCGCGGCGGACCTTCCCTCCGGCGACCTGTACGACCCGTCGACCGGACTGCTCGCCCCGGCCGCCCGGCTCACCGCGGTGGTGTGCGGCGACCCGGACGCGGCCGGGCGGCTCGCCGAACGGCTGGGCGGCCATCCGCCGGAGGACGGTCCGTCGGTGCTGCTCGGCGGCGTCCCGCTGGACGAACTCCCGCTGGACACCGCGCGTACGGCCGTCCTCGTGCAGGACAAGGACCCCGTACTGCTGTCCGGTTCACTGCGCGAACTGCTCGACGTGCCCGCGTCGGGCGCCGTGGACGCACGTGCCGCTCTGGCCGCCGCCCAGTGCGAGGACGTCCTGGAGGCCCTCGTGCAGGGCTCCCTGGACGCCGACGACCCGATGGACGCCCGCATCACCGAACGCGGCCGCTCCCTGTCCGGCGGCCAGCGGCAGCGGCTCGCCCTGGCCCGGTCGCTGCTCACCGACCCGGAGGTCCTCGTCCTGGACGAGCCCACCTCCGCCGTGGACTCGCACACCGAGGCACGGATCGCCGAGGGGCTGCGGGAACTGCGGTCCGGACGCACGACGGTGGTGTTCACCTCGTCCCCGCTGCTGCTCGACCGGGCGGACCGGGTGGTGCTCGTGCACGAGGGCACGGTCGCCGCGGCCGGTGAGCACCGGGAACTGCTGCTCGGCGAGCCCCGGTACCGGGCCGTGGTCACCCGCGAGACCGACGAGGAGACGGCTCTGGGCGACGCGCTGACCCGGCTCGGCGAGAACAAGCTGAACGAACTGGAAGAGATCGAGGAGACCGCATGATCGGCGTGCCGCCACCGGAGTACGACCCGGCGGCACCGACGACGGCGAACACGCTGCCCGTCGGCGCCCCCGCGACCGTACGCGCCTACGTGGCCGAACTGCTGCGCCGGCATCGCCGAGCCTTCCTGGTCCTGCTGCTCGTCAACACCGTCGCCACGGTCGCCTCGATGGTGGGTCCGTGGCTCCTGGGCGATCTGGTGGAACGGCTGTCCGACGGGACGCGCGAGCTCCATCTGGGGTTCACCGCCACGCTGTTCGTGCTCGCTCTGGTCGTCCAGGCCGCCTTCGTCCATCAGGTGCGGCTGCGCGGCGCCATGCTCGGCGAGCGCATGCTGGCCGATCTGCGCGAGGACTTCCTCGTCCGGTCGGTCCGGCTGCCGCCCGGCGTGCTGGAGCGGGCCGGTACGGGAGACCTGCTGTCCCGCATCACCACCGACATCGACCGGCTGGCCAACGCGATGCGCGAGGCCGTGCCCCAGCTGACCATCGGCGTGATGTGGGCCGGGCTGCTGCTCGGCGGCCTCGTCGTCATGGCACCGCCCCTCGCACCGGCCGTGCTGGTCGCGGTGCCGCTGCTGCTGGCCGGCTGCCGCTGGTACTTCAAGCGGGCGCCGTCCGGCTACCGCTCGGAGGCCGCCGGGTACGCCGCGGTGGCCGCCGCGCTGGCCGAGACCGTGGACGCCGGGCGCACCGTCGAGGCCCACCGCCTCGGCGAGCGCCGCGTCGAACTGTCGAAGCTGCGAATCCGGCAGTGGACCGCCTGGGAGCGCTACACCCTGTGGCTGAGGTCGGTGCTGTTCCCGGTCATCAACCTGGTGCACGTCACGGTGCTCGGATCGGTCCTGATGCTCGGCGGCGTGTTGGTCCTGCGGGGCTGGATCGGCGTCGGCCAGCTGACCGCCGGGGCGCTGCTGGCCCAGATGCTCGTCGACCCGGTGAACCTCATCCTGCGCTGGTACGACGAGCTGCAGGTCGCGCAGGTGTCGCTCGCCCGTCTCGTAGGGGTGCGGGACATCGAGCCGGACGCCGGGGAGAGCGGGCTGGCGCCGGACGGGCGGGACGTGCTCGCTGAGCGGGTCCACTTCGGCTACCGCGAGGGCGTCGACGTGCTGCGCAAGGTGTCCCTGGAGGTCGCCCCGGGAACCCGGCTGGCCCTGGTCGGACCCTCGGGCGCGGGCAAATCCACCCTGGGCCGCCTCCTCGCCGGCATCTACGCGCCGCGCGACGGCCGGATCACCCTCGGGGGCGCCGAGCTGTCCCGGATGACGGCCGAGCGGGTCCGCTCCCACGTGGCGCTCGTCAACCAGGAGCACCACGTCTTCGTCGGCTCCCTGCGGGACAATCTGCGGCTCGCCCGGACCGGGGCCGAGGACGCCGAGCTGTGGGCGGCCCTGGGCGCGGTCGACGCGGACGCCTGGGCCCGCGCGCTGGACGACGGCCTGGACACCGAGGTCGGCTCGGGCGGGGTCGCGCTCACTCCGGCGCAGGCCCAGCAGATCGCGCTGGCCCGGCTGGTGCTGGCCGATCCGCACACCCTGGTCCTGGACGAGGCGACCTCGCTGCTCGACCCGCGTGCCGCCCGGCACCTGGAGCGGTCCCTCGCCCGGGTCCTGGACGGCCGCACCGTCGTCGCCATCGCCCACCGCCTGCACACCGCCCATGACGCCGATGTCATCGCCGTCGTCGAGAACGGCCGCATCAGCGAGCTGGGCAGCCACACGGAGCTGGTCGCGGCGGACGGGGCGTACGCGGCGCTGTGGCGGTCCTGGCACGGGTGAGGGGGTCCCGTCGGCGGTAGCGTCGGCGGGCGGGGCCGGGAAGCGCGTCGGTGGGACCCGCCGACGCGCGGTGGGGCTGCGGGTCGTCGCAGGTGCACCGCCCGGCCCGCCGGCCCCGGCGCCCCGCTCCCGGCTCCACCTCCGCTCTGGCGTTGCGCGGTGCCGAAGCGGGATGGAACGCTGGATACCGGCACCCGCGCGGGGCACGGCCGCCCGGATCCGTCCGCGGCACGCCGGGCCCGGCCGGTGCCCCGTACGGCGGTGCCGCACCGCCGATCGCGGTGAGAACGGGCCCGTCACCCCCTGGAGGTACCCGTGAACAGCGCCGACGGATGGGGGGACGACGTCTACCAGCCCGACGCCTCCGACATCCAGGAGGACACGGGACTGCTCGACGCGGAGGACACGCTCGTGGACGACGGCGTCGCGGATCCCCTCGACCGCGGCTGGTCCCCTCCGGAGCGGCCCTGGGCCGTGGAACACTCCGGGGTGACGGCCGCGGAGCGTCGGCAGGGCGAGACCCTGGACCAACGGCTCGCGGAGGAGATGCCCGACCTCGCCGCCCCCGACGGGGACGGCCTCGGCGACTGCGACGGCACCGACGGGGAACTCCTCGACAACGAGGTCGGCGCGGCCCGGTCGGGCCGGCTCGTGGCACCGGACGAGGGGACCCACGAGGACGAGGAGAGCGCCCTGGTGGCCACCGATGTCGGCATCGACGGGGCGGCCGCTTCCGCGGAGGAGGCCGCGATGCACATCGTCGACGAGGACACCCTGTCCGGCTGACCGGCGGGCACCTGTTCCGTCGCCCCCACCGCTCGACGACGAGGAGCCCTCATGCGGCAGGACGAGCACCCCGACTACCGCCCGGTCGTCTTCCGCGACCGCGCCGCCGGATACGCCTTCCTCACCCGGTCCACCGCGACCAGCGACCAAACGATCGAGTGGGACGACGGCGAGACGTACCCCGTGGTGGAGGTGGAGATCTCCTCGGAGAGCCACCCCTTCTACACCGGCAAGGCCCGCACGGTGGACACGGAGGGCCGCATCGCCCGCTTCGAGCGCCGCTACGGCGAGGGCGGAAGCGCCTGAGCGCTCGCCCCCGCGCGCGGCCCGCGTCAGATGACGTTCAGCGCCGCCGCCGCGCCCACTCCCCCGAGCACCATGAACACCGGCATCAGCACCTTCAGCTCGACCCAGCTGCCGGCCCGGAACCGCATCACCTTGGGCGGACCCACCGGATACCAGCGCTTGCGCCCGATCGGGATGGGCCACAGCACCGGGCAGCCGGAGACGGTCAGCGCGTCCCCGATGTCGTGCACCAGGGCGCCGAGCAGGATCGGCAGCCCGAGCCACAGGTACTCCTGACCGGGTTCCGTGAACAGCCAGCCCGCGCCGTTGCCGGGCTTGTCCAGCACTCCGGCGAGGATCCACGCGCTGGTCGCGGCCAGCAGCCACACCAGCACATCGCTGCTGGAGCCCCGCGCCGCCCGCCACAGCAGGCCCTCGATCGCCAGCACCATGTGCACGAAGAGGATCGCCAGCACCGCCCAGCGGCCACCGGCGATCGCCAGCGCCGAGGCGCCCGCGCCGATCATGACGGCCCACAGCCAGGTGTGGGTGAGCGTGCGGTGCCCGCCGGAGCGGCGCGGGTCGCCCTGCTTCCTGGTGCCCTTGTAGACGGCGTAGGAGAGCTTGTCGACGACCTCGCACAGCCAGCGCGAGAGGGGACCGAAGGCGCGGGAGATCGTGGCGGCCTTGTGGTCGAGGTCCGGTGCGAGCGCCGCACCGGCGCAGATCAGCGCACCGCACAGGAGCACCGGCCAGGGCATGGTGTGGCCGGCCGCCGCGGCCGCCGCACCGACGCCGAGCCAGGCGGCGGCTCCCGACAGTGAGTGTGCTGGTCCCATCATGGCCGTTGCCCGCCCTGTTCCTTGTGTGCCGCTGTCCAGTTGACCGGGTGCGATGACGCTCCGTCGGCGACACAGCGTAGCGGCCGTGATCTTCGGGCCGGCAGCCGATTCCCCCATCGGGCGCGCGGGCAGGCAAGATGGGGGCGTGACCCTCATCGATCAGTTGCCACCGACCGCAGATCCCGACGCCCTGTACGAAGCCTTCGAGTCCTGGGCCGAGGAGCGCGGTCTGACGCTCTACCCCCACCAGGAGGAGGCGCTGATCGAGGTGGTCTCCGGGGCGAACGTGATCGTGTCGACGCCGACCGGCTCCGGCAAGAGCATGATCGCGGCGGCCGCGCACTTCGCGGCCCTCGCGCGGGACGAGGTCACCTTCTACACCGCCCCGATCAAGGCGCTGGTGTCGGAGAAGTTCTTCGAGCTGTGCAAGATCTTCGGCACGGAGAACGTGGGCATGCTGACCGGTGACGCGTCCGTCAACTCCGACGCCCCGGTCATCTGCTGCACCGCCGAGGTGCTCGCCTCGATCGCGCTGCGCGACGGCAAGCACGCGGACGTCGGCCAGGTCGTCATGGACGAGTTCCACTTCTACGCCGAGGGTGACCGCGGCTGGGCCTGGCAGATCCCCATCCTGGAGCTGCCGCAGGCGCAGTTCGTCCTCATGTCGGCGACGCTCGGCGACGTCTCCTTCTTCGAGAAGGACCTCACCCGGCGCACCGGCCGCCCCACCGCGGTGGTCCGCTCGGCGACCCGGCCCGTGCCGCTGTCCTACGAGTACCGCTACACCCCGATGACGGAGACGCTCACCGACCTGCTGGAGACGAAGCAGGCGCCCGTCTACATCGTGCACTTCACGCAGGCGCAGGCGGTGGAGCGGGCGCAGGCGCTGATGAGCATCAACATGTGCTCGCGTGAGGAGAAGGAGCAGATCGCCGAGCTGATCGGCAACTTCCGCTTCACCACCAAGTTCGGCCGCAACCTCTCCCGGTACGTACGGCACGGCATCGGTGTCCACCACGCCGGCATGCTGCCCAAGTACCGGCGTCTGGTGGAGAAGCTCGCCCAGGCCGGACTGCTGAAGGTGATCTGCGGTACGGACACGCTCGGCGTCGGTGTCAACGTGCCCATCCGCACCGTGCTGTTCACGGCGCTGACGAAGTACGACGGCAGCCGGGTGCGCACGCTTCGGGCGCGTGAGTTCCACCAGATCGCGGGCCGGGCCGGGCGGGCCGGGTTCGACACGGCCGGTTTCGTGGTCGCGCAGGCGCCCGAGCACGTCATCGAGAACGAGAAGGCGCTCGCCAAGGCGGGCGACGACCCGAAGAAGCGCCGCAAGGTGGTGCGCAAGAAGGCGCCGGAGGGCTTCGTCGGCTGGACGGAGAACACCTTCGAGAAGCTGATCGAGTCGGAGCCGGAGCCGCTGACGTCCCGGTTCCGGGTGACGCACACGATGCTGTTGTCGGTGATCGCCCGGCCCGGCAACGCCTTCGAGGCGATGCGCCATCTGCTGGAGGACAACCACGAGCCGCGCCGGCAGCAGCTGCGGCACATCCGGCGCGCGATCGCGATCTACCGCTCGCTGCTGGACGGCGGGATCGTCGAGAAGCTGGACGAGCCGGACGCCACCGGCCGGATCGTCCGCCTCACCGTGGACCTGCAGCAGGACTTCGCGCTGAACCAGCCGCTGTCCACGTTCGCGCTGGCCGCGTTCGAACTCCTCGACCCCGAGTCGCCGTCGTACGCGCTGGACATGGTCTCCGTCGTCGAGTCCACGCTGGACGACCCGCGGCAGATCCTGGCCGCCCAGCAGAACAAGGCGCGCGGCGAGGCCGTGGCCGCGATGAAGGCGGACGGTGTCGAGTACGAGGAGCGCATGGAGCGGCTCCAGGACATCACGTACCCGAAGCCCCTGGAGGAGTTGCTCTTCCACGCCTACAACACGTACCGCAAGAGCCATCCGTGGGTGGGCGACCACCCCTTGTCGCCGAAGTCCGTCATCCGTGACATGTACGAGCGGGCGATGTCCTTCACGGAGCTGGTGTCGCACTACGAGCTGGCCCGTACCGAGGGCATCGTGCTGCGCTACCTGGCCAGCGCCTACAAGGCTCTCGACCACACCGTCCCCGACGACCTCAAGTCGGAGGACCTGCAGGATCTGATCGAGTGGCTGGGCGAGATGGTGCGCCAGGTGGACTCCAGCCTGCTGGACGAGTGGGAGCAGCTCGCCAACCCCGAGGAGATGACCGCCGAGGAGGCCCAGGAGAAGGCCGACGAGGTCAAGCCGGTCACCGCCAACGCGAGGGCCTTCCGGGTCCTGGTCCGCAACGCGATGTTCCGGCGGGTCGAGCTGGCGGCTCTCGACCAGGTCGAGGAGCTGGGCGAACTGGACGCCGAGTCCGGCTGGGACGCCGACGCGTGGGGCGAGGCGATGGACAAGTACTGGGACGAGTACGACGACCTCGGCACGGGTCCGGACGCGCGCGGACCCAAACTGCTGGTGCTCCAGGAGGAGCCGCAGAACGGTCTGTGGCGGGTCCGCCAGATCTTCGACGACCCCAACGACGACCACGACTGGGGCATCAGCGCGGAGATCGACCTCACGGCCTCCGACGCGGAGGGACGGGCGGTCGTCCGCGTCACGGACGTGGGCCAACTGTGACGACAGCGCGAGGCACAGGAGAAGCGCACCGATGACGAACCCCGCCGACAGGCTCGTCGACCTGCTCGACCTGGAGCAGATCGAGGTCAACATCTTCCGGGGCCGCAGTCCGCAGGAGTCCCTGCAGCGGGTCTTCGGTGGCCAGGTGGCCGGCCAGGCACTGGTCGCGGCCGGCCGGACCACCGAGGGCGACCGGCCCGTGCACTCGCTGCACGCGTACTTCCTGCGCCCTGGGCGGCCGGGCGTGCCGATCGTGTACCAGGTCGAACGGGTGCGGGACGGGCGGTCGTTCACGACCCGCCGGGTCACCGCCGTGCAGCAGGGCCGCACGATCTTCAATCTCACCGCCTCCTTTCACAAGCCTGAGGAAGGTCCCTTCGAGCACCAGCTGCCGCCGGCCCGCGAGGTCCCGGACCCGGAGTCGCTGCCGACGGTGACGGAGGAGGTCCGGGCGCATCTCGGGGCACTGCCGGAGCAGTTGGAGCGGATGGCGCGCCGTCAGCCCTTCGACATCCGGTACGCGGACCGGCTGCGCTGGAGCGCGGAGGACGTCAAGGGCGCCGAGCCGCGCAGCGCGGTGTGGATGCGCGCGGTCGGGCCGCTGGGCGACGATCCGCTCGTGCACACCTGCGCGCTGACGTACGCCAGTGACATGACCCTCCTGGACGCCGTCCGGCTGCCGGTGGAACCCCTGTGGGGTCCGCGGAACTTCGACATGGCGTCGCTGGACCACGCGATGTGGTTCCACCGGCCGTTCCGCGCGGACGAGTGGTTCCTGTACGACCAGGAGTCACCGATCGCGACCGGTGGACGCGGGCTGGCCCGCGGGCGGATCTACGACCTCCAGGGGCGTCTGCTGGTGTCGGTCGTCCAGGAAGGCCTGTTCCGCGCGCTGTAGGGCGCGTGTGTCAGGAGCTTCTGCGGCACAGCCGGCCCAGCAGGCCGCGCGGCGAGCGCCGGGGCCGCTCCGGCGTCCGCGGTTCCGGCGCCGGAGGCGGGGACGGGGACGGGTGCGGAACCGGCCGTACAGCGAGGGCGGAGGGGACCGGCGGAGCCGGGGTGGGGCGTGGCGCGGGCTCCTGCGCGCGGGCCTCGGCCAGGGTGCGAACCAGGTCGGACCTCAGCCATCCGCTCTCGTCGGGGTCGTCCGCCGTCATGAGCTTCTCGACGAGGTGCCCGGCCGGGGTCCCCGGTGCGCCCTGGGCCGGCGGTGGGGGCCGGAACCTGTTCAGGTGGGAGCGCTCGTAGGGATCCTCGACGAGTTCCGCGACGTGCAGGGGGTCGAGGAACCCGGACAGGGCTCCGGCCCGTTGCCAGGGCCCGTCGGCGAGCCGGAGCAGGAAGCCCAGGTGGCGGCCCCGCCAGTTCCGGGCCCGCAGGTCCAGGCCCGCGGCCATGTGCGCGCGCATCCGCTCGGGTGTCCGGCCGGTGAGCCAAGGTGCGTTGTTCTCGTCGGCCGCGAACTGCTCCACTTCCGCGGCCAGGTACAGCCAGACGACGGCCCGATAGCGGTTGAGGTAGAACTTGACCGGTACGAGCAGGCCCAGTCGCGCGAGCCGGGTGAACCGGGAGGCCGGGACGTTCATGAGGGCGGCGGCCTCGCCCGTGCCCACGACCCGGACGTCCTCGCGCACCTCACCGGCCGAACCGAGCAGCCGGTCGATCTCCGTGCGGGGCACCCGGCGGCCCCCTCCGCCTTCGTCGGGGACGGTCCTGATGCGCCCCAGATGCACGGCGAGGTCGAACTCGCTGCGCTTCAGGCCCAGTTCCCGGGCGGCGCGGCCCGCGGAGCACGACGGGGCTCGCTGTGGTGCGACGGTGTTTCCGGACATGATCGGTCTCCCCCGTGGAGTGAAGTGGGATCAGGCGGCCCGCGATCGTCCGCGGTGGCCTCGGAAAAAACCGTAGCCGGAATCGCGGATCCCGTGGCGACCCTGTGGATAACTCCGGGAGAGCCGAGAACACGCAGGTCAGAGATCTGTCAGCGGGGCCCGGTCGGGCTGCCGTGCGTCCACGGTCAGGTGCTCGCCGACCCGGCTGACGAGCAAGGTCATCTCGTAGGCGATCTGGCCCATGTCGGCCTCGGCACCGCTGAGCACGCACAGACAGCTCCCCGAGCCGGCCGCGGTGACGAACAGCAGCGCGTCATCGAACTCGATCATTGTCTGCCGTACCTGCCCCGCGCCGAAGTGCCGTCCGGATCCCTTGGCCAGGCTGTGCAGTCCGGACGAGACCGCGGCGAGGTGCTCGGCGTCCTCGCGGCGCAGTCCGGTGCTCGCCCCCGCGACCAGCCCGTCGTTGGACAGCACCAGTGCGTGCCGGACATGGTCGACGCGCTGGGTCAGGTCGTCCAGCAGCCAGCCCAGTCCCTGGTTCTGCGCCATGTTCCGTCTCCCCGTGGTGACGTTCCCCGTGTGATGTCCCCCGTGTCGCCTCCGCCTCGCGGGAGGAAACGCCCGCCAGCCTTACCCAGGACCCGCTGCCGGAGCAAGGAGGATGGCGGCATGGCGCAGAAGATGACCGACGAAGAGTGGCGGGCGTTCGTCTCGTACGGCACCCGCACGGGAAAGCTGTCCACGGTGCGGGCCGACGGCAGTCCGCACGTGGCGCCGATCTGGTTCGTGCTCGACGGTGACGAGGTGGTGTTCACCACCGGCAAGGAGACGGTGAAGGGGCGCAATCTGGCGCGGGACGGCCGGGTCGCCCTGTGTGTGGACGACGACCGGCCGCCGTTCGGCTACGTGGTGCTCCAGGGCCGCGCCCGGCTGACGGAGGACCTCGACGAAGTCCGTCACTGGGCGGCCCGTATCGGCGCCCGGTACATGGGCGAGGACCGTGCCGAGGAGTTCGGCGTCCGCAACGGCGTGCCCGGTGAACTGCTCGTGCGCGTCGGGATCGACAAGGTGCTGGCGATGAACGCCGTCGCCGGCTGAGCGGCGTCTCGTCAGCTCACCGAGTCGAGCAGCCGGGCGGTGTGCATCCGCCCGGCGTACTCGACGAGCCGGATCAGCACCTCCTTGCCCGAGTCCCGGTCCCGGGCGTCGCACAGGACGACCGGGGTGCCCCCGTCGAGGTCGAGGGCCCGCGAGACGTCCTGCGCGCCGTGACTGCGCGCGCCCGCGAAGCAGTTGACGGCGACGACGAACGGGATGTGCCGGTGCTCGAAGTAGTCGACGGCGGGAAAGCAGTCCTCCAGGCGCCGGGTGTCCGCCAGGACCACCGCGCCCAGGGCTCCCTGCGACAACTCGTCCCAGAGGAACCAGAAACGGTCCTGCCCCGGGGTGCCGAACAGGTAGAGGGAGAGGCCGGAGCGGATGGTGATCCGGCCGAAGTCCATCGCGACGGTCGTCGTGACCTTGTGGTCCACTCCGTCCGTGTCGTCCACCCACTGGCCCGCCTCGCTCAGGAGTTCCTCGGTACGCAGCGGCTTGATCTCACTGACGGCGCCCACCAGGGTGGTCTTGCCCACGCCGAACCCGCCGGCGACCAGAATCTTCAACGCCAGGGGGGCCGTGTCGCCACCCGCGGCGTCGGAGTGCTCGGGGACCATGGATCACTTCTCTCGGGAGAGGACGGCTTGTGTGCAGGTGTGCGAAGTCAGCATCATGACAACCGGGTCCCCTTTCCGGGGAGTTCGACCGAAATTCGCCTGATCTGGCCGTCCTCTGCGCATGCGCGGTCCGAAGGTGTGCGCCGCGGGTCACAGGGCCCGCAACCCCTCGATCACCTCGCGCAGGATGCGTTCGTCGGGCAGATGAGCGGGCGGCACAGGCCGGCTGACGGTGACACAGCCGAGTTCCAGAAGGTCGCCGAGGAGGACCCGGACCACGCCCACGGGGAGATCGGCGCCGGCCGCGAGTTCGGCGACGGACTGGGTCTCCGTGCGGCACAGGGCGATGAGCGTCCGGTGTTCGGGCCCGAGCGCCATGCCGTCCGTGCCGGGCGCGCCCGGGTCCAGGGTGACCAGGGCGATCAGATCGAAGCGCACTCCGGTGGGACCGGGTTGGGTGCGCCCGCCCGTCATGGCGTACGGGCGCACCAGGGGCCCGGCCTCGTTGTCGTACCACTGGCTGCCCAGCTCGCGCGGGACGCCGGTCATGTCCTCGGTCATCTCGGCCGGTCGCTCTCTCGTGTCATCCGGCGGCGGGTGGCCGCGTCGTGAGTCTCGGCGGGGTGAAGAGGTGCTCACCGACCCGCTTGACCAGCCGCGCCATCTCGTACGCGACGAGGCCGATGTCGGCGGTCACGGCGGTGAGGACGGCGAGGCAGGAGCCGTCTCCGGCGGCGGCCACGAACAGGAAGCCGTCGTCCATCTCCACCATGGTCTGGCGGACGCCGCCGGCGCCGAAGTGGCGGCCCGCGCCCTTGGCGAGGCTGTGGAAGCCGGAGGCGACGGCGGCGAGGTGTTCGGCGTCCTCGCGCCTGAGGCCGGTGGAGGCGCCGACGGCCAGGCCGTCGTTGGACAGCACCACGGCGTGCCGTACCTCGCTGACGCGCATCACCAAGTCGTCCAGCAGCCAGTCGAGTTCACCGGACCGCTGGGTCGGCCGCGTGCTCGGGTCCTGGATCATGCGGGGTCTCCTTCGCTGCTGTCGCTGCCCGGTGCGGATTCCGGGGTGGCACCGCGGCCGGGTTGCCTGCCGCCGCCGCGTGCCCAGCCGGCCCGATAGGCGGCCATCCGGTCCCGGACGAGTTCGGGGGTGCGTGCGTCGTCGCGCGGGCGTGCCTCGGGGGCCGGTTCCTCGGCGGGCGGCCGGCGCAGCTGGGGGGCGAGGTGCGCCTGACGGACCCGGCGCGGGAGGTCGTCCGATCCGTCGGAGCGATCCGATCCGTGCGAGCCGTCCGGGCCGTGAGAGTCGTCCGGGCCGTGGAAGTCGTCCGGTCCGTCGCAGCGGTCGGGTCCATGGGAGTCGTCCGGTGGGCGGTGCAGGCGCAAGGCGGTGACTCCGGGGGGCGGCGGGTCGGCGGCCGCCGGGCGGGCGGCGGCCCGGACGGGGGCGACCAGCGCGGGCCGGTCGGCGGGAGCGGGGACGGCCTCCTGCTCGGCGGCGGTCCGGTCGGGTGCGGGCACCCGCGCGTACGCGTGTTCCGCCGGCTGCCCGGCCTCCGCCGCCTCCCGGGCGGAACGTTCCGGCTTGCCGGTGTGCAGCAGGGCCGTCGGCAGCAGGACGACCGCCGTGGTGCCGCCGTAGGGCGAGGTCCGCAGGTGCACTTTGACGCCGTGCCGGGCGGCGAGCCGGCTGACGACGAACAGACCGAGCCGGTCGCTGTCGAACAGGTCGAGCGCCTCGGACTGCGCGATGCGCCGGTTGGCCTCTTCGAGGGTCTCCTTGCCCATGCCGAGGCCGCGGTCCTCGACCTCGACGGCGTAGCCGTTGCCGACGGGTTCACCGGTGATGCGCACGCGCGTGTGCGGGGGCGAGAACTGGGCTGCGTTCTCGACGAGTTCGGCGAGCAGGTGGGTGAGGTCGGCGACGGCGGCGCCGGCGACGGACGCCTCGGGGAGCTGTCGTACCTCCACGCGCGCGTAGTCCTCGACCTCGGAGACGGCGGCTCGGACCACGTTGGTCAGGGAGACCGGCATGCGCCAGGCCCGGCCGGGTGCCGCTCCGGAGAGGATGATCAGGCTCTCGGCGTGGCGTCGCATGCGGGTGGTGAGGTGGTCGAGCCGGAAGAGGTCGCTCAGTTCGTTCGGGTCGTCGGAGCGGCGTTCCATGGTGTCCAGGAGGCTCAGCTGGCGGTGGACGAGGACCTGGCTGCGCCGGGCGAGGTTGACGAACACCCCGGAGATGCCGCTGGCGAGTTCGGCGCGCTCGACGGCGGCTCGCAGTGCGGCCCGGTGCACGGTGGTCAGGGCCTCGGCGACCTGGCCGGTCTCGTCCTCGGAGGGCGGGCCGGGCGGGGCCTCGGCCCGGATGTCGATCTCTTCCCCGGCGCGCAGTTTGCGCATGGCCTCGGGGAGTTTGCGCCGGGCGATCTCCAGGGCGTCGTTGCGCAGGCCGACCAGTTCGACGACGAGACCGCGTCCGATGCGGACGGAGATCACGAGGGAGGCGGCGACGGCGGCGAGGCCGAACAGGACCGCGGCACCGGCCGGGGTGAGCAGCCCGCGGGTGAACGGGTCGGCGCGCTGCGCTGCGTCCCGCCCGGCGGCCTCCTCGATGTCGCGCATGCCGTCCTGCACGCGTGCCCGGGCCTTGTCCCAGGTGGCCGCCGGAGCCGCCGCCATCGCCCTTCTGCCCGGTCCGCCCGCGAGTGCCTTGTCCTCGGTGGCGGACAGCGCCGCGTAGTCGCCGCCTGCGGCCAGGCGCTGCCAGGCGGTGCGCTCGGGGCCCCGCAGGTCGGCGACGGCCGCCTCCGTGAGGGCGCGGCGCGTCTCGACGGCGCCGGTGAACAGCCGCAGCCGCCGGCCGTCGAGGCGGCCGGTCGGGCGGGCGCCGGCGAGGACGACGTCCTCCTGGGCCAGCGCCTCGCCCGCGCGGGAGAACTCGAGCAGCACGCGCGCGTCGGAGCCCAGTTCCGCGTCCTGGATGCCGGAGAGCGCGCCGCCGACCGAGAAGGCCACCGAGATCGTGGTCGTGTACCGGTCGTAGGCCTCCTCCCAGCCGGCGCTGCCGTCGAGGACGGCGGTCCGCAGGGTGCGCAGCCCGTCGGCTCCGGAGACGAAGGCCGCGAGCCGCCGGGCGACCTCGGGATGCAGGTCCTGGCCGTCGGCGACGGTGCTGTGGTCGCCGAGCCGGAGCCTGGCCACGGCCGCGTCTGTCTGCCGCGCGAGCGTCCTGAGGTCGGTGTCCCGTCCGGCTGCCGGATCGGTCGCGTAGCGGACGGCGGCCGCCCGCTCGGCCTGCAGGGCGGCCACCGCGGCCGATACGGGGGTGCGGACCTGGGAGTCAACGCGCTGCAGTTGGCGCAGTGCGGAGACGTCCTGGGCGGTGCTGACGGTGGCGTACGCCCACAGGGCCAGCAAGGAGACGGCCGGCACCATCAGCAGGCAGATGATCTTGGCTCGCACGGTGCGCGGACGGATCTGCCAGCGTCCTGCGCGCAGGGGTATGACGTCGGCCGACGGGCCGGTCCGCTCGCGCGGCCCCTCGTCGGCGGGCGGCCCGGCGTGGGCGCGACGGCCGCGCACGGGCGGCGGCGCCTCGGCGCCTGCCGTGGGGGTCCTCCGGGGTGTACGCATGGCCTCCTCGCTCGGAAGAAGTTCGGGGGGCGTGCCGTCCACGCCCGTCAGACGGTCCGGGCCGGCCTGCGGCCGGTGACGCTCTCCACCGGCTGCTGGGCCGAGGCGGAGGCGTCGCGCTCCCCCGTGGTGGGCGACAGGGCGACGAAGGCCGAGGTCAGGAAGAGATAGGACCCGAGGCCGACGGCGAGGGGGAAGATGAACTGCATCGCCGTGGCCCCGGGCAGTGCCGCTCCGGACGGCGTGACCCGCACGCTGACCGCGAACATGCCGGTGTAGTGCATGCTGCTGACCGCCGCCCCCATCACGAGTGAGGCGACGGTGACGGCGACCGGCGACTTGATGTTGAGCGCCGCCCACAGAGCCGCGGTCGCGGCGACGACGGCGATGAGGACGGAGAGCGCGACGCGTGCCGGTTCGTAGGCGACGTCGCCGTGCAGGCGGACCGCGGCCATGCCCAGGTAGTGCATGCTCGCGACGCCCAGACCGGTGGTGAGCCCGCCGATGAGCAACGCGCGCGTGCGGTCGCGGCCGTAGCCGACGGCGAAGACACCGGCGCAGACGACGACCATGGCGACGAGGAGGCTGAGCACGGTCAGCGGAACGTCGTAGCGGATGTCGGTGCCGCCGACGCCGAAGCCGAGCATGGCCACGAAGTGCATGGTCCAGATGCCGGTGCCGATGGCGGAGGCGGCGGTGATCAGCCAGTTGCGGCGCGAGCGCCCGGTGGCCCCGAGGGCGCGCACGGTGCAGCGAAGACCGAGGGCGGCGCCGATGCAGGCCATCACGTACGACAGCACGGGGGTCAGCCAGCCGAAGGCGGCGTGGTCCAGGTGTCCCATGGCCAGGGGACGCTAGTGGGGGCACGGGTGCACAAAGGGGGCGCATTTCGAAAGGTGAGGGAATGTGACGCATATGTGCGCCGATCCGATCGCCTGACGCTCGAACGTGCGCGCAGCGACGTCCTCCCTGTCGGTGAGGGATCATGCGGAACATGAGCGACGACCACACACACGTCCAGGAGTTCTTCGGCGCACGCGCGGCGCACTGGGACGACCGCTTCCCCGACGACGGTCCCGCCTACGCGGCCGCGGTCGCCGAGCTCGGACTGCGGGAGGGGGATCGCGTGCTGGACGCGGGCTGCGGCACCGGACGGGCCCTCACGCCGCTGCGCGCGGCCGTCGGGCCCTCGGGGGTGGTCGTGGGGGCCGATCTCACCTTGGCCATGCTTCAGGCCGCCGTACGGGCCGGGCGCGACCGCGACGGGCGGCTGCTGCTCACCGACGTCGCCGCGCTCCCGCTGCGTCCCGGCGCACTCGACGCGGTGTTCGCCGCGGGGCTCATCGCCCATCTGTCCCGGCCGGCGGAGAACCTGCGGGAGCTGGCCCGGGTGGTGCGGCCCGGTGGGGTCCTGGCGTTGTTCCACCCGATCGGCCGGGCCGCACTCGCGGCCCGGCAGGGCCGGCAGATCACGCCGCAGGACCTGCGCGCCGAGCCGAACCTGCGCCCCCTGCTGGCCGGTTCCGGCTGGCGCATGACGTCGTACGTCGACGAGGACACCCGCTTCCTGGCACTGGCCGTCCGGGAGGGCTGACGGCTCACGCCCCGGCGGCGACCGCCTCGACGAACGCGTCCGGGTTGTCGAACATGACGTTGTGACCGGCGCCCTGCACCGTCACGACGCGGACGCCCGCTCTCTCCAGGGCGTCCGCTCCCTCGAGCGGCCCGGTGAGTTCGCCCTGGAGGTACACCCGGTCGACCCGGTCGAGCCCGGTCAGGATCTCGCGCATGACCGGGTCGGAGCCGCACCTGAGCGCGACGGCACTGCGGTGCAGGGCGCGCGGGTCGGCCAGCCGCATCGTGGCGGCCCACAGCGGACCGACCCGGTCGAGCACGCGCGCGTATCCGCCGTCGAGGAACTCCTCCTCCGTGTAGGCGGCGATGCCGCTGCTGCCCGCGGCGGGCGGCGGGGAGGCGTCCAGGTTGGCCTCCGTGAGGACGAGCCGCGCGACCAGGTCGGGCCGGCGGCGGGCGAGGACGATGGCCACGGAACCGCCCATGCTGTGGGCGACGAGTTCCGCCCCGCTCACGGCCGCCGCGTCCAGCGCGGCCGCCAGCGCGTCGGCGTGCTCCTCGAGTGTGTATCCGAAGTGCTCGGGCCGGTCGCTGACACCGTGCCCGGGAAGGTCGACGAACAGGCTGCGCCGGCCCGCGAGTTCGGGCCGTGCCGCCACGTGCGCGTGGTAGACCGCCGACGCGGCGCCCAGTCCGTGCACGTACACGCGTGCGGGTTCCGCACCCGGCGTCTCGGTCCAACGGACCCGGCTTCCCCTGTCGTCGAACTCGGCCTGCCGCATCGTTCCCCCTCGGAGCATCCGACTGATCATTCCGGTCTCACCATACCTCGGTGCCGATGTATTCCGTAGTCGAAATATGTGGAGTCCGTAGTACGACTACAGCGAGGTACCTCACGTCTCCGGCAGAATGTGGGCATGCTGGAGCTCGCCATCCTCGGCTTCCTGTACGACACCCCGCTGCACGGCTACGAGCTGCGCAAACGCCTCACGGCGCTGACGGGACACGTGCGCCCGGTGGCGGAGAGCACCCTCTATCCGGCGATCAAGCGCCTCGAGAAGGCCGGCCTGCTGGTGCGCGCCACCGAGCCCGGGGCGGTGGCCGCCCCTCGGCACGTCCTCAGGCTCACCGAGGAGGGCGGGGGCGAACTGCGCCGACGGCTCGCCGAGCCCGCCGAGCGCGACATCACCGACGAGAACCGGTGGTTCACGGTGCTCACGTTCCTGCGGCACCTGGACGACTCCGCCGCCCAGGCGGCCGTACTCCGTCGCCGGCTGGCCTTCCTCGAAGAGCCGTCGAGCTTCTTCTACGACGGTGACCGGCCCCTGCGCGCCGAGGAGGTCGACGACCCGTTCCGGCGCGGTGTGCTGACCATCGCGCGGGCCACGTCCCGGGCCGAGATCAGCTGGCTGCGCGAGACCCTGGACTCACTGGGCGGCTGACTCGTCGGCGATGTGCCGGACCGGGCAGCCGCGTACGCCGGGCACCGGGCGGGTGCCCAGCTCGTCCAGGCGGTAGCCGTTCGGATAGCCCTTGATCTCCCAGTTCTGCCGCGCGTAGTGCGGGGTGCGGCGGGGCGGCAGCAGTCGGACCGCGCGTCCACGCGCGCGTACGGCTGTGCGCACCAGCGTGCGGACGGCCGGGCCCGGCGGGGTGTAGCGAAAGGCCTTCAGGAGCGGTTCGTCGAGCAGGGCCAGCGTGGCGGTCCGCAGGACGGGTGCGAGAGGCCGCGGGTACCAGGAGGCCATCAGGTCGAGCGTGGCGTCCGAGACCCGCCGCGCGTCCTCGTCCCAGGCGAAACGGGCCTTCTCGTAGGCGTCGAGGCAGGCCTCGAACTCCTCGTAGGTCCCCGGGATGTCCTTGATGCCCATACGGCGGCCGAGAGTGCCGTAGTGGACGCTGGAGGCCACGGTCTCGTGGCGCGACAGGCGGCGCCATCCGTACGCGTCGATCCACCGCTTGGGCATCACGACGAACGTGCAGAGCACATAGCGCATGTCGTCGTTGCTGATGTCGTAGCTGCGGTGCATCCGGTTGATGCGGCGCACGGCCGTACGGCCCTGTTCGCTGTCGAAGCCGTGCTCCACGACGGCGTCGAGGAGCAGCGAGGTGTCGTCGTAGCGCTTCTGGGAGCGGTCCGTGAGTTCCGCAGTTTCGGCCAGCAGGCGGCCGATGCTCGGGACCGCGTAGGTGCGGTACAGGGCGAGCTCCAGGGCGCGGGTGAAGTCCCAGGGGAACTCGTAGGCCGCAGTGAGCCGGTAGATCTCGAACGCGTCCTCGTACGGGTCCATGCGCCGGATCTGTTCAAGCCGCTCGAAGCGCTTCACCGTCTCGTCCCCCTTCTGCCGCCGTGACTCCAACTCTACGTTGGGTAAAGAGAGATGAAACGATCAACCCGACCATGACAACCACACAGGGGGAAGGCCATCACCATGTTCGACAAGGTTCGCACGGCGGGTGCCAGGTTCCTCGACACGTTGCGCGGGCGGCCGCGCCCCGGTGACGCCGGCCGTGCCGACGCCCCCGGCGGGCGGGGGCCCGATGCCAGGAAGCGCCCGCACAACCTGTTCGAGGCCGCTGCCGCGTACGTCTCGGCGTGCGCGGAGGACGATCAGGACCGCATCGACGAGGCGGCCGGCTGGGTGTCGCCGGAGGCGCTGTCCTTCGGGGTCAACGAACTCGCCTGCCGCGCCGTCGTGGCGCTCGCGCGTGAGCGGGACGAGTCGCCCCGGACCGTGGCGCGGGCGCTGCTGGGGCTGCCGACGGTGTGACGGGACGACGAAAGGTGGCCGATTCGCCCCGTCAGGTCGGAAAGCTGCAGCTCCGGGTATGTCGGGGAGTCGTGACAAGCGCCTTCCCGGCGCACTAGGGTGCGCGCCGTTGGACGAAGCGATGGGGAGGCTGGGATGGCCGGGACGGACGAGGACGCCGTCACCGCCGCGGACGATGCGCTCTATGTGCTCACGGCGGCGCTGCTGACGCCGGCGAAGTTCCCGAGTGTGCTCGGCGACGACTATCCGGAGGCGTGTGCGGCGCTCGGCCTCGCGCCGCTGGCCGACGGGTACGGCCTGGTGCTCGGCCAGGACGGCGAGGGCGCGCGGTGGACGGTCGTCATCGACGACGTGTCGCTGGTGGCGGTGGCGATCGCGTCCTGGGACTGCGGTATGGAGCACGACCTGTCGCCGGACGAGCGGACGGTGGTCGCCGCCCTGCCCGGATGGCCCCTCGCCGTGGCCGTCGCGGCGCCCGGCGTACCCGCGCCGCACGATCCCGCCCCGGAGATCGCGGAGGGCCCCGTGCTGTCCCCTCCGGACACGTCGGTCTGGGGGCCGGCCCAGCGGCGCCTGGGGGCCGACGAGATCGCGCTCCAGTGGGGCATGTGGCGGGACCAGATAGACGACGCCGCCTTCACCCACCCGCCCGCGGAGGACACCGCCGAGGCGGACGGTGGCGGAGCGGCGGCCGACGGGGGCGCGGAGGGGAACGGCGGCGGGTCCGGGGATGCCTCGCCGAAAAAACGCAGCGACATACGGCGCGTCCTCGCCGAGGCCCGGTCCTATGTGGACACCCCGCCGCCGCTGGGCCGGGTGCGGTCGTCCTTCGCGTCCGGCGACGCACGCACCCTGCGCGCCGACGGGCCCGGCTGGTCGCTGGTGGCCAGGACCGACGACATGGCGTTCCTCCTGCTCGACGCGCGGCCCGGTGAGGTACTGCCGGTCGGCCGGGGCCCGGAGCTGCCGGGGCTGCTGGAGGCGCTCGACAAGATGGCCGTACGTCCGCTCTGAGACGGAATTCGGCCCGACGTCCGCTTCGGGAGTGCGCGAGGGCCGCGACGAGGTGCTGCCGCGGGGCCGTCATGCCCCGCACGTCCCGCGAGGGACGGGCGCCTCATCGCGGTCCCCGCCTCCTCAGCGGCCGAGCTCCTTGCGGGTGACCCGGCGCAGCCTGCGCCGCTGCGAGGGGTCCAGCGTGAGGTAGGCCGCCGCCGGCACTCCCAGCACGATCAGCAGCGCCGCCCACCAGGGCAGCCAGATCAACAACAGCAGTCCGACCGCCACACCTCCTGCGGCGATCTTCGCGTTCCTCGACATGTGCGTCGCCTCCTTCGCGGCCCCTGCCGCTCTCTGTCATGAAAACGGGTGCGCGCCACGCGCGGTTCCGGACGCGACCCTGAAACCTCCCTGACCTACACCCCCGAGGCACCCTGAGATGCCCTTCCGCCCTCGCGCGGAAACCCTGGAGACAGAGTGCGCGTTCGGGAGGCAGGTGCGGTACCCTCGGCGACTCCACTGCGGTAGTCAAATTTGAGGAGTAGTCTCATCACTGTGCAGAGGGTTCCCGTGGAAGCAGTGCCCGAGATCTCCGAACTGGCCTGGCGCCCCGCCGTGTTCGTGCCCGGCGTCCCGGCCCGCACCGGCCGCGTCGCCTTCTGGCGACCCGATGGTGACGTCGGCGGGCCCGGTGACATCGCTCCTCCCGTCGCGTCCGCGACCGTCGAGGACCTGACCGTCGTCCAGCCCGCCGCTGCCGGCGTGTCGCTCACGCGCGTGCGTGCCGTGCTGCTGCCGGTGCGGGAGGCCCTGCCGGTTCTCGCACGCGCGCGCGTCGCCGACGCAGGGCACCGGGCCGCCGTGTTCTGGGGCGCGGCATCCCTGCTGGCGCTGCAGTGCGTGGCGCGGGGCCTGCTGCTGCCCGGCCTGTCGTCGGACGACCACGACGCCTGGCGGGCCGGTCCGCTCGGGCCGGAGGACATCGAGGAGGTCCGCCGGCTGGCCGCCTCGATGCCGCCCGAGGCCCACGCCGTGCCCGTCGACGAGGCACCACCCCTGCGGCTGCCGGACCCGGAGCGCCTGCTGCGGGCCTTCCTGGACGCGGTCGCCGACGCGCTGCCCCGCTCCCCCGCCGCCCCGCTCGTCACGGGTGGACCTGCCTACGCCGCCCCGCGGCCGCGGCGCCTGCCGGAGCTGCGCGCATGGGTCGCCGACGTCGCCGCGGGCCACGACGCGGGTGTACGGGTGTCGCTGCGGATCGAGGTGTCGGGGATCGAGACGACCGGGATCGAGACGCCCGGAGCAGCGGTCCCGGCGTCCGGCGAGACGGTGGCACGCTTCCGGGCCGTGCCTCAGGTGCACAGTGTGAGCGATCCCGCGCTCGTCGTGGACGCCGCCGAGATCTGGGGCGACGCCGGAGCCACGCGCGACGGATTCGGTCCCCGCGCGCGCATGGACGCGCTGTTGGCCCTGCGCCGCGCCGCCCGGGCCTGGCCCGCGCTCACCCCGCTGCTGTCGGCCGGTGTCCCCGACTCCGTCGACCTTCTCGACGAGGAGATCGCCGAACTGCTCGGGGACGGTTCGCGGGCGCTGGCGGGCGCGGGCGTCGAGGTGCACTGGCCGAGGGAACTGGCCCGTACCCTGACCGCCCGCGCGGTGGTGGGGCTGCCGGAGGACGACGCGGAAGGGGACGGAAGGGACGGCTCGGACCCGAAGACGCCGTCCTTCCTCTCGGCCGACGCGCTCCTGTCGTTCACCTGGTGGTTCGCCGTGGGCGACCAGCGGCTCACACGTGAGGAGCTGGACCGTCTGGCGGAGGCCGGCCGGCCCCTCGTACGGCTGCGGGACCAGTGGGTCCTGATCGACCCGCGGGAACTGCGCCGGGCACGCGCCCGGCAGGACCGCAAGGTGACGCCCGTCGAAGCGCTCGGCGCCGCCCTGACGGGCTCCGCCGAGGTGGACGGCCGCTGGGTCGAGGTGCGGCCCACGGGCCCGTTGGCGGCCCTTCGGGAACGGCTGACGAGCCCCGAGGCGCGGGAGCCGGTGGAGCAGCCCGCCGCGCTCGACGCCACGCTGCGCGACTATCAGCGGCGCGGCCTGGACTGGCTGGCGCGGAACACGTCGCTCGGGCTCGGCTGCTGCCTGGCCGACGACATGGGACTCGGCAAGACCATCACGCTGATCAGCCTGCACCTCCACCGCCAGACCGACGTCTCGGCCGCCGGTCCGACCCTCGTGGTCTGCCCGACGTCGCTGATGGGCAACTGGCAGCGCGAGATCGAGAGATTCGCCCCCGGTACGCCGGTGCGCCGCTTCCACGGGCCGCGCCGTGACCTGGACTCCCTGGCCGACGGGGAGTTCGTGCTCACCACCTACAGCACCCTCCGGCTGGACGCCGGCCGGCTCGGGGAGGTGCCGTGGGGCCTGGTCGTGGCGGACGAGGCGCAGCACGTGAAGAACCCGTACTCGGCGACCGCGCGGGCACTGCGCACCATCGGCGCACGCGCGCGTGTCGCGCTGACCGGGACCCCGGTGGAGAACAACCTGTCGGAGCTGTGGGCGATCCTGGACTGGACGACACCGGGTCTGCTGGGCCGCCTGGGCGCGTTCCGCAGGCGGTACGCGCGTGACGTCGAGGGCGGCGGGGATCCGGCGGCGGCGGAGCGGCTCGCCCGGCTCGTGGCGCCGTTCCTGCTGCGCCGCCGCAAGTCGGACCCGGGAATCGCCCCTGAGCTGCCGCCCAAGACCGAGACCGACCGGCCGGTGGCGCTCACCAGGGAGCAGACGGGTCTGTACGAGGCGGTGGTGCGCGAGACGCTCGCGGCGATCGCCGCGGCCGACGACATGGCACGTCGCGGGTTGATCGTGAAGCTCCTGACCGGCCTCAAGCAGATCTGCAACCATCCGGCGCAGTACCTCAAGGAGGAGCGTCCGGGGACCGCGGGACGCTCCGGGAAGCTGGAGCTCCTCGACGAGTTGCTCGAGACGATCCTCTCCGAGGGGGCGGGCGTCCTGGTCTTCACCCAGTACGTACGCATGGCGCGGCTTCTGGAGCGGCACCTGGCGGCGCGCGGCGTGCCCACGCAGTTCCTGCACGGCGGGACGCCCGTGGCCGAGCGCGAGGCGATGGTCCGGCGCTTCCAGGACGGTGAGGTCCCCGTGTTCCTGCTCTCCCTGAAGGCGGCCGGCACAGGGCTCAACCTCACGCGCGCGGAGCACGTCGTGCACTACGACCGCTGGTGGAACCCGGCCGTCGAGGCGCAGGCCACCGACCGGGCGTACCGCATCGGCCAGACCCGGCCCGTGCAGGTGCACCGGCTGATCGCCGAGGGCACGATCGAGGACCGTATCGCCGACATGCTGCGCCGCAAGCAGGACCTCGCCGACGCCGTGCTGGGGTCCGGCGAGGCGGCGTTCACGGAACTGACGGACAGTGAGCTGGCCGATCTGGTCGAGCTGCGAGGGGGCACGCGATGAACGCGCACGACGACCTGGAGCGTACGTTCGCCGCGCTGCCTCCCGCGCGCGGGAGGGGGTTCGCGCAGAGCTGGTGGGGCCGGGCATGGCTGACCGCGCTGGAGGACGGCGCGCTGGACGCCGGGCAGGTGCGGACGGGACGCGGGATGGCGCGCGCGGGCGCGGTGGGCGCGGTGTCGGTGCGGCCGGGGCGCATCACGGCCGTCGTACGGGATCGCGACCGGACCGCGCACCGGGCCGATGTGCTGCTCGGCGAACTCTCGGACGCGGAGTGGAGCCGGTTTCTGGACCTGGCGGCGGAGCGGGCCGGGCATGTCGCCGCGCTCCTCGACCGTGAGATGCCGCCGCATCTGGTGGAGGACGCGGCGACGGCCGGTGTCGACCTGCTGCCGGGGCTCGGCGAGCTGGAGGCCGAGTGCGACTGCGGCGCCTGGGACCACTGCGGTCACACGGCGGCGCTCTGCTACCAGGTGGCGCGACTGCTCGACCAGGATCCGTTCCTCCTGCTGCTGCTCCGAGGACGCGCCGAACAGGCCGTGCTCGACGCCCTGCAGGCCCGTGGCACGGTCGCTCCGGCCGAGGCGGAACCTCCGCGGCCGGAGGGGGTGGACGCGGCCGAGGCGTACGCGGCGGGAGACGTGCTGCCGCCGTTGCCGGCCGTGCCCGGGTTCCCCCGGGAGCCGGGCGTACCGCCTTCGCTGGACACGGAAGCCCCGCCTCCGCCGGGGGTGGATCCGGCGGCCCTGGAGATCCTCGCCGCCCGGACGGCCGCCACCGCGCGTCTCCTGCTCTCGCAAGCACTGCACGGCGGCGACGAACCTCTGGGCTCCGCAGCGCCGTTGACGGTGGCGCAGGACGCGGTGCGACTGGCTTCCCCCGCCGGCGGGGAGCCGGAGAACGGCCGGGTGACCGAGCGGCTCGCCGCCGGTTCGGGGCGCAGCCGCGACCAGTTGGCGGCGGCCGTACGGGCCTGGCGGTACGGAGGTGCGGACGCGCTGTCGGTCCTGGAGGAGGAGTGGACCGTGGAGGGCGACGTGCTCGCACGCGCGCGTGCGGCGCTGGAGTCGGCCTGGGAGGAGGACGAACGGCCGGTGCTGCGGGCGAGGGGCAACCGGTGGACGGCCGTCGGGGCGTCCGGTCAGCTGCGCCTCGGGCGGGACGGTCGCTGGTGGCCGTACCGCGAGGAAGGCGGTCGCTGGATGCCGGCCGGGATCGCCGCGCAGGACCCGGCGACGGCCTTGGCCGCGGCCCGGCCGGACGGCGAGTAAGCGCCTTCCTCAGCTCGAGGTGGGGCGGGGTGTCGGTCCGCCGGGGACCCGACGCCCCGCGTTCACCGGAAGGTCGTACGCCGTTCGGCGGCCGCGCCGACTCTGGCCGCTGTCACCGAACGTGCTCCTCAGGAGGCCCGATGTCCCCGCACTCCACCGGTCGCCGCCGCGTCCGCCGTTCCGTCGCCGCGGGGGTGCCTCTCGCCGTGCTGGCCGCCCTCGTCACGGCCGGTCCGGCGACCGCGGGACCCGCCTCCGGGCCGGCGTACGTCACGCGGACCGCGACGCTCGGCGACATCCCGCTCGGGGCGTTCAGCAACGGCCTGCTGCCCGGCACGGTGGACGACGACCGGGGTGTGGACCTCGGCGGCATCGGCAGCGACATCTTTCCGACGGGCCGCAAGGGCGAGTTCTGGACGGTCACGGACCGCGGGCCCAACGGGCAGATCAAGGCCGACGGGGCGAAGCGCCGCACCTTCCCGGTCCCCGGTTTCGATCCTGCGATCGTGCGGATCCGGGTGACCGGGGACGCGGTGAAGGTACTGCGGGCGATCCCGCTCACCACCTCCTCAGGAAAGCCCGTCACGGGCCTGTCCGATCAGGCGGGGCGCGACGAGGCGCCGTACTCCTACGACGCCCGGACACCGTTGTCGTACAACCCGGACGGGCTGGACACCGAGGGCATCGTGCGGTCCGCGGACGGGAGTTTCTGGCTCGCCGACGAGTACGGTCCCTCGCTGGTGCACGTGTCCGCGCGCGGGGAGGTGCTGACGCGCTACGTCCCCGAGGGGCTGCACCTGACGGGCGCGGACTACCCGGTGGTGGAAGCGCTGCCCCCGGTGCTGCTCCACCGGAAGACCAACCGCGGCTTCGAGGGGCTCGCCCAACTGCCCGGCGGTGATCTGGTGCTGGCCGTCCAGAGCCCCCTGTCGCTGCCCGACACGGACGCCGGCGAGAGCTCGCGCACCGCGCGCCTGCTGCGTTTCTCACCGCGCGAGATGGCGGTCACCGCCGAGTACGCGTACCGCTTCGACCCGGTGAACGTCGTCGACCCGGGCGAGGACGACCCCTCTGAGCTCAAGATCTCCTCGGTGGTCGCCGTGGGCGGCGACCGGTTGCTGGTCGAGGAGCGGACGGACAAGGCCGCCCGCCTGCAGGAGGTCCGTCTGAGGCGCGGGGCGGACATCCTGGGCAGTCGCTGGGACGACGCCGCGACGTCGCCGTCGCTGGAACAACTGGACGACCCGGCGGCCTCGGGGGTCCCGGTGCTGTCCAAGCGGCTGGTCGTCGACCTGGGCACGGTGGCCGGGGTGCCGGGGAAGATCGAGGGCGTCGCGCGCGTGGACCACGACACGCTCGCCCTGATCAACGACAACGACTTCGGGATGACGGACGGCGCGGGCGCGTTCGACGCGCAGGGCCGGCTGGTGGACAGCGGTGTCGAGACGCGTGTGGTCTACGTGCGGCTGCCGCGGGGCGTGTGACGGCCTGATCGCGCCCCGCGTCCGGAGTACGCGCGCGTGTGGGTGCCGGCACCTCCACGCGCGCGGGGGACGCTAGGGCAGCAGCGCGCTGAGGGACGGCAGCAGCGACTCCAGGTCGCTGGGGATCTCGGTCGGCAGGGTGCTCGGGAGCCGGGTCGGCAGAGTGCTCGGGAGTCCGGACGGCAGTTCGCTCGGCAACCCGCTGGGCAGCTCCACCGGAAGGCTGATCGAAGGGGCGGGAGAGGAACCGGTGCGGCTCCCGGTCGGCTCGTCGTCCGGTGAGTCGTCACCGTCCGAGGCCATCAGGACGACGGCGAGCACGGCTCCGGCGGTGACCAGCAGCGCGAGCACCACGACGAGCGGGTTCCTGCGCCGTCGGGGGCCGCCGGCGCCGTAACCGGAGGGAGGGGGTCCGAAGCCGCCGGGAGGCGGCGTGTCACTCGGCGGTCCGGGCGGCTGGGGCGGTACGGGTGGCGTGGCCATGTGTCCAGCGTCCCCGCGAACCGCACGAGGGACGACCCCCACACGGAAGTTGATACGGGGTCATGCCAGGGAGGGCATGATTCCGGCGTATTCCGTGCGGAGGTTCGTCCGGGGGCGCCGGTCAGCCCCTGGCGCCGAGCAGGTGGTCCATCGCGAGCTGGTCGAGCCGCTCGAAGGCCATGCCCCGGCCGGCGGCCGCCTCGGCGTCGAAGTCCTCGAACGCGGTGCGGTCGGCGAGCAGGCTCTGCAGGCCGTCGGCGGCGGTGGCCTGGGCCAGCTCGTCGAGGCGGGAGGCGCGCAGGGCCTCCTGGACCTCCGGGTCGGCGCGGAACGCGGCCGCGCGCTCCTTGAGGATCAGGTAGTTGCGCATGCAGCCCGCGGCGGACGCCCACACGCCGTCGAGGTCCTCGGTGCGCGGCGGCTTGAAGTCGAAGTGCTTCGGGCCCGCGTAACCGGCGCTCTCCAGCAGGTCGACCAGCCAGAACGCCGAGCGCAGGTCGCCGGCGCCGAAGCGCAGGTCCTGGTCGTACTTGATGCCGGACTGGCCGTTGAGGTCGATGTGGAAGAGCTTGCCCGCCCACAGCGCCTGGGCGATGCCGTGCGGGAAGTTCAGCCCGGCCATCTGCTCGTGCCCGACCTCGGGGTTGACGCCGTACAGCTCCGGGCGCTCCAGGCGCTCGATGAAGGCCAGGGCGTGGCCGACGGTGGGCAGCAGGATGTCGCCGCGCGGCTCGTTCGGCTTGGGCTCGATCGCGAAGCGCAGGTCGTAGCCCTGGGAGGTGACGTACTCACCGAGGAGGTCGAAGGCCTCCTTCATCCGGTCGAGGGCCACGCGTACGTCCTTGGCGGCACCGGACTCCGCGCCCTCACGGCCGCCCCAGGCGACGTAGGTCTTCGCACCCAGCTCGACGGCCAGGTCGATGTTGCGGATCGTCTTGCGCAGGGCGTAACGACGCACGTCGCGGTCGTTCGCGGTGAACGCGCCGTCCTTGAAGACGGGGTGCGTGAAGAGGTTGGTGGTGGCCATCGGCACGGTCATACCGGTGGTGTCCAGGGCCTGGCGGAAGCGCTTGATGTGCTCCTCGCGCTCGCTGTCGGAGGACCCGAACGGGATCAGGTCGTCGTCGTGGAACGTCACGCCGTAGGCACCCAGCTCGGCCAGGCGCTGCACCGTCTCGACCGGGTCGAGGGCGCGCCGTGTGGCGTCGCCGAACGGGTCCCTCCCCTGCCAGCCGACGGTCCACAGGCCGAAGGTGAACCTGTCCTCGGGGGTGGGCTGGTAGCTCATGCCGCGGCTCCTTGCTTGAAGACTGTCTCGCTGACTATTTCGTCATGGCCGTTTACAAATTAGTATGCGAACGCATCTCTGGGAAGACAGATCCCGCAGAGCCGCGGAAAAACTTGAGGGAGAGCCCGATGTCAGCAGCCGAGGGTCCGCTCGTCGTCGGCGTGGACTCGTCCACCCAGTCCACCAAGGCGCTGGTCGTCGACGCGGCCACCGGCGAGGTCGTCGCGAGCGGCCAGGCCCCGCACACCGTGTCCTCCGGGGCCGGCCGCGAGAGCGACCCGCGTCAGTGGTGGGACGCCCTGCACGAGGCGCTGCGCCAGTGCGGTGACGCGGCGCGCGAGGCCGCCGCGGTGTCGATCGGCGGGCAGCAGCACGGGCTGGTCACCCTGGACGGGCACGGCGAGCCGGTGCGGCCGGCGCTGCTGTGGAACGACGTGCGCTCGGCCCCCCAGGCCCGGCGGCTGACCGAGGAGCTCGGCGGGGCGAAGTTCTGGGCGGAGCGCACCGGGTCCGTCCCGGCCGCCTCCTTCACGGTCACGAAGTGGGCCTGGCTCGCCGAGCACGAGCCGGAGGCCCTGCGTGCGACGAAGGCCGTCCGGCTCCCCCACGACTACCTCACCGAGCGCCTCACGGGCGAGGGCACCACCGACCGCGGCGACGCCTCCGGCACCGGCTGGTGGGCGTCCGCGACGGAGGGCTACGACGAGGAGATCCTCGCCCATGTCGGGCTCGACCCGGCACTGCTCCCCCGCGTGGTGCGCCCCGGTGAGATCGCGGGCACCGTGCGCGACAGCCACGACCTGCCGTTCTCCAAGGGCACCCTGGTCGCGCCCGGCACCGGCGACAACGCGGCGGCGGCGCTCGGCCTCGGGCTGCGTCCCGGCACTCCGGTGCTGAGCCTCGGCACGTCGGGCACGGTGTACGCGGTGGCGAAGCGCCGCCCCACCGATCCGACCGGCACGGTGGCGGGCTTCGCGGACGCCCACGGCGACTGGCTGCCGCTGGCCTGCACCCTGAACTGCACGCTCGCCGTGGACCGGCTCGCGGCGCTGCTGGGCCTGGACCGCGAGGCGGTGGAGGCCACCGAGGAGCTCACGCTGCTGCCCTACCTGGACGGCGAGCGCACCCCGAACCTGCCGAACGCCTCGGGCCTGCTGCACGGCCTGCGCCACGACACCACGGCCGGGCAACTCCTGCAGGCCGCCTACGACGGTGCCGTGCACTCGCTGCTCGGCGCGCTCGACCTGGTCCTCGACGAGGAAGCCGACCGTTCGGCTCCGCTGCTGCTGATCGGCGGCGGCGCCCGCGGCACGGCCTGGCAGCAGACGGTACGGCGGCTGTCGGGGCGGCCGGTGCAGATCCCCGAGGCGAAGGAACTCGTCGCGCTCGGCGCGGCGGCACAGGCCGCCGGGCTGCTGACCGGCGAGGACCCGGCCGCCGTCGCCCGCCGCTGGAACACCGCGCGGGGTCCGGTCCTCGACGCCGTGGAGCGGGACGAGGCGGCGCTGGCCAGGATCGCCGGGGTACTCTCCGACGCGGCCCCGCTGCTGGAGCGGAGCCGGCCCACCCACTGACCATCGACGACGAATCGACTCAGGCATGACCGCACCTCCGCACGAGGCCCGCGCCACCGGCCCGGGGCGTGCGCTGCCCGACACCCAGCAGGGCATGCGCCGCCGCAACCTGGCGCGGGTGATGCACGCCGTCAGCGCCCAGGGGCCGCTGTCCCGGGCAGCGGTCGCCTCCCGCATCGGCCTGACGCGCGCGGCGGTGTCGACGCTCGTCGACGAGCTGATACGCACCGGCCTGCTGGAGGAGCTGGGCCCGGAGCGGCCCAACCGGGTGGGCCGGCCCGGATCGGCGCTGGCGGTGAGCGGACGCGGCCCCGCGGGGCTGGGCGCCGAGATCGGCGTCGACCATCTCGCGGTCTGCGCCGTCGACCTGCGCGGCGAGGTGCGGGCGCGCGCCGTGCGGCACGGGACGAACCGGGGTCGCTCCCCCGAACCGGTGATCGAGGAGCTGACCGGGCTGCTGCGCGAGGTCGTCGCCGAGGCGGCGGCCGAGGGGCTGTGGCCGGCCGGGCTCGCCGTCGCCGTCCCCGGCCTGGTCGCCCGCGACGGCCGGACGGTCGTACGCGCCCCGAACCTCGACTGGCACGACATCGACCTCGGCGCCCTGCTGCCCGGTGACTACCCGCTCACGGTGGACAACGAGGCCAACTTCGGCGGGCTGGCCGAGCTCTGGCTCGGCGAGCGCACGCCGCGCGACTTCCTTCATGTCTCCGCCGAGATCGGCATCGGCGCCGCGCTGGTCGTGGACGGCAGCCTGCTGCGTGGCACCCGTGGCTTCGCGGGCGAACTGGGGCATGTGCCGGTCCACCCCGACGGGCCGCAGTGCGTCTGCGGCGGCCGGGGGTGTCTCGAGCAGTACGCCGGCGAGGAGGCGGTGCTGCGGGCGGCCGGGCTCGAACCGGGCGGCGACCGCGTCGGACTCCTCGCGGGGCGCGCGGCGGACGGCGACCCTGACGTACGGCGGGCCCTGCGCGAGGCGGGAACGGCGCTCGGCATCGCCCTCACCGGGGCGCTCAACCTGCTGGACCCCGAGAGCGTCGTGCTCGGCGGCGCCCTGGCCGGGCTCGCCCCCTGGCTGCTGCCGTCACTCGAATCCGAACTCGCCCGGCGCTCGGCCGGCCCCGCACGCCCCGTTTCCGTGTCCCGGCTCGGCCCCGAGGGGCCGTTGCTGGGGGCCGCCCACTCGGTGGTGCGAGCCGTGCTGGACGACCCGGCCGCGGTGGGGGCGGAGGGGGCCTGAAAGGTCGCACGGGTCAGGGTGGGGACGCGAGGTCACGGGGGGCGCGAGGTCACGGGGGAGGGCGGGGGCGTGAGGTCACGGGGCGCTGGGTCTCGGGGGCGCGAGGGTCGCGGCCTGCGGGCGGCAGGGGGCTGACGGGTGACGGGTGGCCGAGGGCCTCGCCTCCGCCTCCGCGCCCGCCTCCACCACCGCCGCGCCGGCCGGCCTGAGTCGTGACGGACGGCCGAGGGTTGCCGGGTGGCCGAGGCCCTGGGTCGTGACGGACGGCCGAGGGCTGCCGGGCGACCGACGGCCGAGGGCCTTGGCGGGTGACGGACTACCGAGGGCCCGGGAAAGGCGCGGGCGCCGAGGGACCGCCCGCGAGCTGCGCTGGGCCGAAACTCCACGTTCGGGTGAGCGAGTTGTCCACAAGGGGGCTTGTGTCCACCGAACTCCACAGCCTCCCGCTGCCCGACCGGTGAGCGCCGTAACGTGATCCCCGCGGGGCGAGCCGTCGGTCTCCGCAGAACGGAGAGCGCAGCCATGAGCGACCCTCACATCAGGCAAGCAGTAACCCAGTCGGGGCCCACCAGGCGGCGGATGCTGACCGGCGCCGCCCTCGTCGCCGTCCCGTACACCCTCCTCCCCGGCGCACCGGCCGGCGCGCAGACCCAGGCCGTCGACTACCGGCACGCCGAGTGGCAGCCCGCGACCGGCTCCAACCGCACCCCCTCCGACCGCCCCGCCGCCCACCCCATCGACCGTGTCGTCATCCACGTCACACAGACCGACTACGCCCAGGCCCTGTCCGTCTTCCAGAACCCGAAGAAGAAGGTGTCCGCGCACTACGTCGTGCGCTCCGCCGACGGCCATGTGGCGCAGTGCGTACGCGAGTCCGACATCGCCTGGCACGCGGGGAACTGGGAGTACAACACCCGCAGCGTCGGCATCGAGCACGAGGGATGGGTGGACCGGCCCGCCTCCTTCACCGACGCGATGTACGAGCGGTCCGCCCGGCTCACGGCATCGGTCTGCGCGCGGTACGGCATCCCCCGGGACCGCGCGCACATCATCGGCCACTACGAGGTGCCGGGCACGGACCACACCGATCCCGGTCCGAACTGGGACTGGGGACGGTACATGAGACTCGTGAACCGCGTCTGAAGGGCGGCGGACCCGGTCGGGACCGGACCGGGATGCCCGACTTCGGACGACCCTGTCCAAACGGTTGTCGCACCGCACACCCGGCGTGACGATGTCCCCAGCCGTGTCGTCTGCCGGGAGGGCTAGTTGCCGAGCGATCCGTGGGTGGCCCTGGAGCCGGGGGCCGACCCTGCCGAGCGGGTACGGATCCTGCGCCGGGCGCACCAGACGTTCACCGAGGCGGGGACGGTACCGAGGCCGGTGCGGGCCGTCGTGGCGGACTCGTGGCGGCGTTCGGCGCGGGCCGGGGTCGGTCCCGACGGCACCGCGAGTGTGGAACTGACCGACGGCGATCTCGGCACGTACCGGTCCGAGCATCCGCTGGCCCGGGTGATGCCGCTGTTCCGCGAACTCATGGGCACGTTCGCCGCCGACGGAGAGCACCTGCTCGCGGTGTGCGACGCGCACGGCAGGCTGCTGTGGGTCGAGGGGCACGCGGCGACGCGGAGGCAGGCGGGGCGGATGAACTTCGTGCCGGGCGCGCGGTGGGCGGAGAGCGCCGTCGGGACGAACGCGCCGGGTACCGCGGTCGCCGTGGACCGTCCGGTGCAGGTGTTCGCGGCGGAGCACTTCATCCGGCGGGTGCAGCCGTGGACCTGCGCCGCCGCGCCCGTGCACGATCCACGGACCGGGAGGGTGCTGGGGGCGGTGGACATCACCGGCGGCGACGGGCTGGCCCATCCGCACAGCCTGGGCTTCGTCCAGGCGGTCGCGCGGGCCGCGGAGGCCCAGCTGGCGCTGCTCACCCCCGAGCGGCCGCGGGCCGGCATGCCGGAGCTGACCGCGCTCGGCAGGGACGAGGCACGCCTGGTCACCTCGGGCGGCGGCATCAGGCTCAGCCGCCGGCACAGCGAGATCCTGGTGCTCCTGGCCCGGCACCCGGAGGGCCTGACCGGCGACGAGTTGCTGTGCGCGCTCTACGAGGACGAGTCGGTGACGCCGGTGACCCTGCGGGCGGAACTCGCCCGGCTGCGCGGGGTGCTCGGCCCCGGGCTGCTGGCGTCGCGCCCCTACCGGCTCACCGTTCCCCTGGAGTCCGACGTCTCGGTGGTCGAACGGCGGCTGGCCTCGGGCGCGCTGACGGCGGCTTTGGCGGCCTACACCGGGCCGCTGCTGCCGGCCTCGCAGGCGCCGGCGGTCGTACGGCTCCGGGAGCGCCTCGCCGACGGTCTGCGCGCCGCGCTGATCGCCGGCCAGGACCCCGACCTGCTGGCGGACTGGGCGCACTCGCCGTGGGGCGAGGACGACCTCGCCGTCTGGCGGGCGCTGGCGGCGGTCCGCCCGACAGCGGCGATACGGGCGCGCCTGACGGCGCTGGAGAAGGAACTGACGGCACCGGAGCGCTGGGCGCGCCGCCAGGTCGTGCCGGGCGTCGCACGGCAGACGGGAAGGTGACGACAGGACCTGGCACCGCAACGTCGCTGCAACGTCCGCGTCCCTAGCCTCCCGCCAGAGCCGCCCAACGGCGGGCGGCCCTGCTGAGGGAGGCACACCGGCATGACCCGTTACGCGGCGCCCGGCACCGAGGGCGCGATCGTCTCCTACCAGGCGCGCTACGACCACTTCATCGGCGGCGAGTACGTGCCGCCGGCCCGCGGGCAGTACTTCGAGAACCCGTCTCCCGTCAACGGGCAGCCGTTCACCGAGGTGGCTCGCGGCACGGAGGAGGACGTGGAGCGGGCTCTCGACGCGGCGCACGCGGCCGCGCCCGGCTGGGCGCGTACGTCGGCGACCGAGCGCTCGGACATCCTGCTGAAGATCGCCGACCGTATGGAGGCCTCTCTGGAGCCCCTCGCGGTCGCGGAGAGCTGGGAGAACGGCAAGCCGGTCCGGGAGACGCTGGCGGCGGACATCCCGCTGGCCATCGACCACTTCCGCTACTTCGCCGGGGCGGTGCGCGCGCAGGAGGGTTCGCTCAGCGAGGTCGACGAGGACACGGTGGCGTACCACTTCCACGAGCCGCTCGGCGTCGTCGCGCAGATCATCCCGTGGAACTTCCCGATTCTGATGGCCGCGTGGAAGCTCGCGCCGGCGCTGGCGGCCGGCAACGCGGTGGTCATCAAACCGGCCGAGCAGACCCCGGCCTCCCTCCACTACTGGATGAGCCTGGTCGCGGACCTGCTGCCGCCGGGCGTGGTGAACATCGTCAACGGCTTCGGCCCCGAGGCGGGCAAGCCGCTCGCCTCCAGTCCCCGGGTGGCGAAGGTCGCGTTCACGGGCGAGACGTCCACGGGCCGGCTGATCATGCAGTACGCCGCCGAGAACCTGAAGCCCGTCACGCTGGAGCTGGGCGGCAAGTCGCCGAACCTCTTCTTCGACGACATCTGGGAGAAGGACGACGATCTGCGCGACAAGGCCCTCGAGGGGTTCACCATGTTCGCGCTGAACCAGGGCGAGGTGTGCACCTGCCCGTCGCGCGGACTGATCCAGCGCGGCAACTACGGCGACTTCCTCCAGGCGGCGGTCGCCCGCACCGCGCTGATCAAGCCGGGCAACCCCCTCGACACCGAGACCATGATCGGCGCGCAGGCCTCCAGCGAGCAGCTGTCGAAGATCCTCTCCTACATCGACATCGGCCGCCAGGAGGGCGCCAAGGTACTCACCGGCGGCGAACGCGCGGAGTACGACGGCGAGTTGAAGGGCGGCTACTACGTCCAGCCGACGATCTTCGAGGGCGACAACCGGATGCGCGTCTTCCAGGAGGAGATCTTCGGACCGGTCGTCTCGGTGGCCTCGTTCGACGACTTCGACGACGCCGTCAAAATCGCCAACGACACCCTGTACGGCCTCGGCGCCGGAGTGTGGACGCGTGACATCAACACGGCGTACCGCGCGGGCCGGGCGATCCAGGCGGGCCGCGTCTGGACGAACTGCTACCACGCCTACCCGGCGCACGCCGCCTTCGGCGGTTACAAGCAGTCGGGGATCGGCCGGGAGACGCACAAGATGATGCTGGAGCACTACCAGCAGACCAAGAACCTGCTGGTGTCGTACTCACCGAAGAAGCTGGGCTTCTTCTAGACACCGAAGAAAGGGCGCCTGACCTGGGCAGATGGCCCGTCAGGCGCCCTCCGCCGCGCACGGGTGTCTCTCTTCGTCCCATCTGAACCGGCAGGCAGAGCACCGGGGTGAACCAGACGGCGATCCGCGACGGAGGAGGTCTCCGAGGGGCTGTACGGCGACAACCCGGGCACCTCGAAGGCGATCACGAGGCGGCTCTTGCCTCCGACGTGACGGCATCGTACGCTCACCGTCCATACCGACTGGACGGTATGCCACGCAAAATCGCGTCGATACGCGGCGACGGCGGCCCGCGTGGCCGCACTGGCCGCCGATCCCACGCGACCGTCGAAGGAGCCGCCGAAGATGAGCAGCACCAACCACCAGGTGCGCCTGGCCGCACGTCCCGTGGGAGAACCACGACCCACCGACTGGGAGCATGTCGAGGAGCCGGCCGGTGAGCCGGGCGACGGTGAATTCCTGGTGCAGGTGCTCTGTCTGTCGATCGACCCGGCGATGCGCGGCTGGATGAACGCGGGCAGGTCCTACATCCGCCCCGTGGAGATCGGCGAGGTCATGCGCGCCGGCGCGGTGGGACGGGTGATCGCCTCGCGGCACTCCGGGTTCGCGGTCGGCGACCATGTCTCGGGCTCGTTCGGCGTGCAGGAGTACTGCGTGTCGGACGGCCGCGACGTGACCAAGGTCGATCCGGCGGCCGCCCCTTTGCCGACGTACCTCGGCGCTCTCGGCATGCCGGGCCTGACGGCCTACTTCGGGCTGATCGACATCGGGCGTCCCGAGCCCGGTCAGACCGTCGTCGTCTCCGGAGCGGCGGGGGCGGTCGGCAGCGTCGTCGGCCAGATCGCCAAGATCCTGGGCTGCCGGGTCATCGGCATCGCCGGCGGCGAGTCCAAGTGCCGGCTGGTGGTCGACGAGTTCGGGTTCGACGCCGCGATCGACTACCAGAAGGAGGACGTCCGCAAGGCGCTGCGCGAGCACGCCCCCGACGGCGTCGACGTGTACTTCGACAATGTCGGCGGTGATGTCCTGGACGCCGTGCTGCTTCGACTGGCACGCGGTGCCCGCATCGTCGTCTGCGGCGCGATCTCCCAGTACAACAGCACCAAGCCGCAAGGCCCCGGCAACTACCTATCGCTGCTGGTGAACCGCGCCTCCATGACGGGATTGGTGGTGTTCGACTACGCCGACCGGTACGCCGAGGGGATCGCGCAACTGGCCACGTGGCGAACGCAGGGCCGGCTGAAGTCCCTGGAGGACGTGGTGCAGGGCGGAGTGGCGGCGTTTCCCGAAACCCTGATGCGGCTCTTCCGTGGTGAGAACCACGGCAAGCTCGTGCTGCAGATCGCGGACTGACCGGGCGGAGCGGAAGGGGAGATCCGGTGAAAGCACTGAGCTACCACGGCCGTCACGACATCCGCTACGGGAATGTTCCGGACCCGGCCGTCACCCGTCCCACGGACGCGGTGGTCCAGGTGACCGCGGCCGGCATCTGCGGCAGCGACCTCCACATCTACCACGGCAACCCGTTCAGCCCGGAACTGGGCTACTCGCCGGGACACGAGTGCGTCGGCGTGGTGCTCGAAACCGGCGACCAGGTCACCGGCTTCAAGCCCGGCGACCGGGTACTCGTGCCCGCCTCGGTCGGCTGCGCCCTGTGCCGGTCGTGCGCGGCCGGGTTCACCGCCCGCTGCGAGCGCGCGAAGTCCAGCACCGAACTCTGCTACGGAGTGAGCCCGCAATTGCCGGGCAGTCAGGCTCAGGCCCTGGCGGTGCCCTACGCCGACGTCAATCTGGTGCACTTGCCCGAGGGCATCTCAGACGAGGCCGCCGTCGTCCTGACGGACAACGCCCCCACGGCCTGGTACGGCTGCCGCCGTGCCCGCATCCAGCCCGGTGAGACCGTCCTGGTCATCGGCCTCGGGCCGGTCGGCCTCATGGCCGTCCAGTCCGCCTACTCGATGGGCGCCGCGCGGGTGCTGGCCGCGGACCTGGTCGCGGAGCGCCGTGCCTTCGCCGCCACCCTGGGTGCCGAGCCGGTCGAGGGCGACGACGCACGCTCCGCCATACGGGAGATGACCGGCGGACGCGGACCGGACGCCGTGGTGGAAGCCGTGGGCTCGGACGCCACCATCGAACTCGCCCTCAAGGCCGTCCGACAGGCGGGCCGGGTGAGCGTCGTCGGGGTCAGCCAGAGCAAGGCGTTCCCTTTCCACATGGGACTGGCGCAGATCAAGGAGCTGGAGTTCGCCATCGGGCTGTGCTCGGTGCACTACGAACTCCCGCCCCTGATCGCGCTCACCCTCGCCGGCCGGATCAAGCCGGAGGTGGTCGTCTCCCACCACTTCCCCCTCTCCGAAGGCCCGGCGGCGTACGAACTGTTCGCAGGCCGCTCCGAGGGCGTCCGCAAGATCCTCCTCGACCCCACCCGCTGATCCTGCCCACCGCCGCCCGCGCGGGGCCGGGGATCCGCTGCCCGGCACGCGCCTTGACCGGCTCAGCCGAGCAGTTGCGCGCTGCCGACCGGTTCGCTCCGCTGCTGTCCGTTGATGTGGTGCCGCTCGATGGACGAGCGCCGGTACACTTCCTGCCGCACCCGCTGGATCTCGCCGATGGGCCGGTGCTCCTCTCGCGAGCGCCACGGTGTGATCGACGTGGCGTCGGCGGCCGCCACGTTGTCGTCCCCGCCGATGTCCTGCCGCGGGAGATCGACACGGGCGACGGTGACCCAGGGGGACAACTCTTCGGGCCACTTCACGGAGGTGTTGTCCACCGGCATGCGAGCCAGGTCGGTGTTGAGCTGCACTTGGAGCTCGAAGGAGTGGTCGCGCTCCGCGGCCTCCGCGACCAGGGTGCGGCGGAACGCCTCGTTGTCCGCGTGCACGTCCACGATCTGGTGTGTGAGGGCGGCCAGGGACTCGGCCGTCGGCACGGTGCGGATCTTGGCGATGTGATCGCCGTAACGGAAGGCACCCATGCTGTTGTAGCTGTACGACAGCAGGTTCCTGCGCGGGACGGTGGTGAACGAGAGCATGGCGAACAGTTCGTCCCAGAGCCAGCTGTCGGGATCGGTGAGCGTACCCCGGCGGGTCAGGAACTCCGCCATCCACGTCTTGCGGCGGGCGGGGTTTGCCAGGCCCTCGGGCAGCTCCGCGAACAACTCCTCGATGACCATGTAGTCGTAGGCGGTGTTCGCGAAGAAGACCTCGTTGTTGATCAGGTTGAGGTCGAAGGTACCGGTGTCCGGTTCGTCGGCCAGCAGGGTGGAACCGGGGACCCCGAACATCTTGATGCCCATCCCACACGCCGCGCCCAGCTGGTGGTCGGGACGCTGGTGACCCAGACCGTTGGAGTAGCGGACGACAGCGTCGTACTCGGTGGGCCGGGCGAAGATGCCCTGCCCGTGGAAGTCCGGGTTCTCACCGACCGTGACCGTGGCCTTGAGGAGGCCATAGGTCTTCCCGTGGGCGGTGCGGACGGCGCGGCCGACGGCCTCGCGCTCGACCGAGGTGCCGGTGCGCTGCGCCACCTGGGCGACCACTGCCTCCAACTCCTGCTGATAGGTCGGCCGTTCGGCGGGGCGGTAATCCTCGTAGCGGACGAAGTCCATGGTGCTGCCTCCTGTGATGGTGCCGTGACCTCAGACGCTAGCCAGCAATTAAATTGTGCACAACATAACCGGCTGTGATGAACCACACGTCGCCGAAAGCGCACCACTGCGCGCACTCGTGGATGACATCGCCGTCAGCCGGAGTTCACCGTCGGTGCCACCGCCGGCCGGCCTCCACCCGGAGACCACATCAATCCCGAAACGTGACCCACGGCAGGCTTACTCACATGCCAACCAGTCGGTATGGTGCGCCGCCTGAAGCATTCTTCTCTGTTCACCGCACGGATCCGAGCCGCAGTGGAAGGCCAGGCGATGACGTACGCCGACGAGAACCGGTACCCACCATCAGCACCCGCGGGATGGCCGCCGCCGCACCCCGAACCCCACCGGATCCCCTCCGGACACGACACGTACGGGCAGAGTTCGTGGCCGGAGCCGTACGGGCACGACGTCCCGCGATACGACGCGTACGGGCGGCCCACCACCTGGGACGCCGCCTACGCGCACGAGACTCGTCGGCCCGACGCCGACCTCGCCGCCCTGCGCTCGGCCTACCGCCTGCTCCGCCGGATCTCCACGTTCACCGCGCTCGGCTCCTTCGTGGTGTACGTCCTGCTCTCCTGCTACGCGCCCGGCCTGATGGGTTCCAAGATCACCGGAGAACTGAGTCTGGGCATGGCCCTGGGCGTCCTCCAGCTCGTCGTCACCTTCGCCGCCGTCTTGTGGTACGGACGCAGCGCACAACGTTCGGTGGATCCGCTGGCCCGCGCCGTCAGGGAGCGGGCGGTCCCCGCCGGCCGGAACGCGGGGGTGACCAGATGAACGACTTCAGCTCCGGGACGCAGGGCACCGTCCTGGTTCTGTTCACCACGCTGGTCACCGTCACGCTGATGATGTGTGTCATGGCGGGACCGGACCGCGACGACCTGACGAACTTCTACACCGGCTACCTGTCGCTCACCCCGCTCAAGAACGGCCTGGCGATCGCGGGCGACTACATCTCCGCGGCCACGGTACTGAGCACCACCGGCATCATCGCGCTCACCGGATACGACGGCTATGTCCTCGCGGTCAGTACCGCCCTGTCCCTGGTGCTGCTGATGTTCCTGCTGGCCGAACCCCTGCGCAACGCCGGCAGGTTCACCATGGGCGACGTCCTGGCCCGCACCATGCCCGGACGGGCCGTGCGTATCGCGGCCTGCGTGGTGACGCTCTCGGCGACCCTGCCCTTTCTGGTCGTCCAGCTCTCCGGAGCCGGGTCGCTGCTCACCTTCATCCTGAACATCCCCCACGCGGCGGGCGCCAGGACGGCGTCCATCGTCATCGTCGGCACTCTGATGATCATTTATGCGGCGATCGGCGGCATGAGGGGCACCGCGCTCATCCAGATGATCAAGATCGTGCTCCTCCTCGGCACCAGCATCGTCGTCGCCGCTCTCGTACTGAACCGCTTCGACTGGAGCCCCGGCGCCATCCTCAGGGCCGCCCAACACGGCAGCGTCGCGGGCCCCGCCTACCTGCAGCAGGGCCTGCAGCTCGGCACCACGACCAGTGGCCGGCTGGACTTCGTCAGTTTCCAGATCACCGTCATCCTCGGTGTGGCCTGCCTGCCACACATCACGATGCGCATGTACTCCGCGCGGGACGTACCGGCCGTACGTCGCTCCATGTCATGGGCGGTGGGCACGGTCACCACGTTCTGCCTGCTCGTGATCATCATGGGTACGGGCGCGGCGGCCCTGGTGGGATCGCAGCACATCACCGCGGCCGATCCTCAGGGCAGGACGTCGATGCTCATGCTGTCCCAGATGCTCGGCGGGCCCCCCGGCTCCGCAGGCGCGACGATGCTCTACTCGGCCGTGGCGGGCATGGTGTTCATCACCCTGCTGTCGTCGGTCGCAGGGATGACCCTGGCAGCGGCCTCGACACTCGCCCACGACCTGTTCGCCCATGCGGTGCGGCGGGGACAGGCCGAGCCGCGTACCGAGATGACGGTGGCGGCGTGGACGAGCGTGGTCGTGGGGATCGTTGCCATCGGCCTCGCCACCACGGTGCAGAACTGGGACGTCGGCGTGCTGACCACGCTGGCCGTCTGCATCGGAGCATCGTCGGTGGCCCCCGCGCTCACCTACTCCCTGTTCTGGCGAGGGTTCACGCGCACCGGCCTGCTCGCCACCCTCTACGGCGGCGCGGCCAGCGCCTTGCTGCTCCTGGTCTTCTCCAAGGCCGTCTCGGGCACGCCGTCCGCCGTCTTCCCGCATGCCGACTTCGACCTGTTCCCCATGCAGACCACCGGACTGGTCTCCATTCCGTTCGGCTACCTGGCGGGCTGGTTGGGCAGCCGCCTGGACCACCGGCGCCGCGCCGCCGACAGCCATGAGCACCGGCGCCTGTACGACGAGAGCGAGGCACGGCTGCTCGCCGCAGCCGAATGACCACGGCGGCGCGGGCGGGCCGACTCCGGGCGGCCTCCCGCATCTGCCAGACGGTCAGACGGGCGTGCCGCTCAGCGGTTGCTCGGTCCACACGGTCTTGCCCTCCCGGGTGTAGCGCGTACCCCAGCGTTCGGTCATCTGGGCCACCAGGAACAGGCCCCGCCCGCCCTCGTCGGTCGTACGGGCGCGGCGCAGGTGTGGTGAGGTGTGGCTGGTGTCGCTGACCTCGCACACCAGACACCGCTCACGGATCAACCGCAGGGTCGCGGGACCGCCGGCGTAGCGGTGCACATTGGTGACCAGCTCGCTGGCGATCAACTCGGTGGTGAACGCCAGGTGCTCCAGACCCCACTCGGTCAGTTTGGCCGTGGTCAACGCCCTGGCCCGGGAGGCGGCGGCAGGCCCCGGCGGCAGACGCCAGGAGGCGACATTGTCCGACGGCAGCATGCGCGTGCGGGCGATCAGCAGTACGACGTCGTCACTGGGACGTGAGGGCACAAGGGCGTCGACCACCGCCTGGCATGTACGTTCCAGCGCGCCCGCGGGGCGGGTGAGCGCTGCGCACAGCTTCGTCAGGCCGACCTCGGCATCGAGGTGCCGTTCGCCGATGATTCCGTTGGTGTACAGGCACAGCAGACTTCCCTCGGCCAGTTCGATGTCCCTGGCCTCGAACGGCAGCCCGCCCAGGCCGAGCGGGGGGCACGCGGGGAGGTCGAGCAGCGCCACCCGGCCATCCGGAGCGGTCACCACCGGCGGCGGATGACCGGCGCGGGCCACGGAGCAGCGTCCGGAGACCGGGTCGTACACCGCGTACAGGCAGGTGGCGCCGACAACCTGCTCCCCCACGGGCCGTTCGCCGACTGCTTCCTGTTCGGCCGCCAGCAGGTTGACCAGGTCGTCAAGGCGGGAGAGGACCTCGTCCGGTTCCAGGTCGAGGCTGGCAAGCGTGTGGACGGCGGTGCGCAGCCTGCCCATGGTCGCGGCAGCATGGATGCCGCGTCCCACCACGTCGCCGACGACGAGCGCGACCCGGGCCCCGGACAGGGGAATGACGTCGAACCAGTCGCCGCCCAGACCCGGGCCGGCGCTGGCCGGCAGGTACCGCAGGGCCACCTCGACGGCCGACTGGTCCGGAACCGCCCGGGGCAGAAGGCTGCTCTGCAAGGCGAAGGCGGTCTGCTGCTGCTGGGTGAAGCGCCGGGCGTTGTCGATGGCGACGGCGGCTCGCGCGGCGAGTTCCTGAGCGAGGGTGAGATCGTCGGCCTCGAAGGCATCGGGGCGGCGCGAGCGCCACAGGGTCATCACACCGAGCACCAGGCCACGCGCGGCAAGAGGTACCACGATCAGGGAGTGGGCGCCCGGGTCCGGAGCCTGGGCACCCTGGCGGTCTGCCGCCGAGAACCAGTAGGGCGGGACCACCGGCTCGAGGACGGGCCGCCCCTCGGCCAGGCATCCAGCCTGCGGGGTATCGGGCCCGAACTCCACCGGCTCGCCGTGGGGGTGGGGCGGGCCGGGTTGCTGGGCGCCGATGCTGCAGGTCCCCAGTCGGACCACGGGCCCCGCAAGGGCGCGCGTCGGTTCCTCACCGCGCGTCACCGGCTGAAGCAGGTCCACGGACGCATGGTCGGCGAGGTGAGGCACCATCACCTCGGCGAGTTCCCGGGCGGTCTCGGCCACGTCAAGTGTGGTTCCGATACGGCTGCCCGCCTGGTCGAGAAGTGCGAGCCGGCGCTGGGCCCGATGGCGTTCGGTGATGTCCTCGATCATCTCGGCAACACCCAGGATGCGGCCCGAGGGGTCTTCCATCCGGAAGGACGACACCAACGCGACCCGCTCCCTCGCCGGATCCTGCTCCAGGCGGGCGAACTGTTCGGAGTAGACCAGGGGTCTTCCGGTCTCCATCACCTGGCGCACCCGGTCCACAGCCTTGCGCGCGTCGTCGGGGAGGAGCATCCGCCCGGTGGGCAGCCCCCGAAAGTCTGCTGCCGGGACGCCGCTGAACCGTTCGATGGCGCGGTTGACCCGGAGAATCCTCAGGTCGGGGCCATGGACGACCAAGCCGATCGGGCACTGGCGGTACAGCCCGTCGAGAACCGCGCGGTCCCTTTGCCATTCGAGGACCTCACCCGCGAGCGCCCCCGCAAGGACCCACTCACGGACCCGGCCGTCACGGGACAGCTCATGAGCCCTGAGCCCCAGCTCCACGAGCCGCCCGTCACGGTGGCGCAATCTGAGCACGCCGGCCCAGGAACCGGCCCTGCGGCAGTTCGCGGCGGCCTCGGTGACAGCCGGCAGATCGTGAGGATCGACCAGGATCTCGAACGCCGGACACCCGATCACGGCTGTGTCCTGGTAGCCGAGCAGTTCCTGAGCCCGCCGGTTCCATCCGACCACTGTTCCCCGGTCGTCGAGCACCGCCGAGGCAGCGAGGTGCGGGGCGAACGGATCGTCGTGGCCTGCGCTGAACTCCGTCATCGCTTCTCCACCGCTGGACACCACCGTGTACTCGGTCGCCGATCTGCCGCGGGCCCTGGCCGTGACCGGCATGACGGCGTCCGCGGCGGTGGCTCGGCGTTCCCGAAGGCACGCGACCTGCTGACCCTGTAAGCCTATGGAAATCTGGCGGACGCCGCGGCCTCGCCCGCCACGTGGCGTGGCGTGGCGGGCATGAGGGATGACATCAGGCACGGTGGCCCCCCTCACGACGAGCCGCTACGGGCCTTCGCCCCGCGCAGCCCCGCCGGGCCCGGCGGAGGCGTCCCCGGCCCCCGTGCCGCCAGGGCCCGGCTGGGCTCCCCGGCGGTGGCCCGTGCCTCGGCACGGCCGGTGCGGACGACGCTGCCATGGACGTGCGCGCTGCCGAGGAGGGTGCGGCGCGTGGGATCCGCGCCGACCTGGTCGTCCCCGGGCCTGATCGACATCCCCCACGGGCCGCGAGGTCTCGGCCCGGCGGGCGTCGCGTTCCCCTTCGGGCCTCCCATGACGGGCGGGGGCGGTCCCGAGAGGTCAGGGCATCGACCGGGACCGCCCCCGCCGGCTCACTTCGCCAGCGGGCCGAACTCCTTGCGGGTGTCCACCGGCTTGCCGAACAGCTGCCACCGCTCGCCCTTGAACCGCATCAGCTGCATCGTCTCGATCGGGAAGGCGTCATCGGGCCCGGTGGAGAGGGTGACGCCGGGCAGCAGCATGTCCACCTTGACGTCCTTGAGGTTGCGCACCGCGTCCCGCAGCCCCTCCCTGGTCGGGCACTCCATCGCGTCCAGGGCCTTGTGCAGGCTGGAGGCGGCGGCCCAGCCATAGGCGTTGAACTGGTTGGCCGGGTCGGCGTCGGGCGCGTACCTGCGCAGCGCCTCGGTGTACGTCCTCATCTCCTCGTCGTCGGCCCACTGCGGGTCGGCGGGGTCCTTGAAGTAGGTCGCCGAGACCACGCCCTGGACGTTCTTGAACCCGACGGGCTTGAGCACGGAGGCGGACGAGGACACGTTGTTGACGATGTGCAGCGGGTTCCACTTGGTGTTCTTGGCATCGGCGGCGAGTGCCTGGCTGCCGAACTTGGGCGTGGTGATGTTGAGCAGCACATCCGCCTTGGACCGGGCGAGGCTCGTCATCTGTGCCGAGACGGACGGGTCGGTGACCTCGTAGCTCTCCTCGGCGACCACCTTGATACCGCCGCCGGCGATGGCCGCCTTGAATCCGCCGAGCAGGTCCTTGCCGAAGTCGTCGTTCTGGTAGAGGACGGCCACCTCGGCCTTGGGCTTCTCCTCCTGGAGGTACTTGGCGTACACCCGTGCCTCGGCGATGTAGTTGGGCTGCCAGCCTGTGGTCCACGGGTGCTTGTCGTCGGTACCCCAGACGGAGGCACCGGTGGCGACGAAGGGCTGCGGCACCTTGCGCTTGTCGAGGTAGTCCCACACGGCGGCCGTGGACGGGGTGCCCAGGGTCTGGAAGACGGCGAAGACCTTCTCCTGCTCGACGAGTCTGCGGGCCTCCTCGACCGCCTTGGGCGGCTGGTAGCCGTCGTCACGGACGGTGAACTCCACCGTGCGGCCGTCGATGCCGCCCTTGTCGTTGACGTGCTTGAAGTAGGCGCTCACACCTTTGCTGATCGTGCCGTACGCGGAGGCCGGCCCCGACAGCGGGTAGATGCCGCCCAGTTTGATGGCCTTGTCGGTGATACCGGTGGTCTGCTGGCCCTGGCACGCTCCGTCGGCGGAGGCGTCCTTGTCGTCCTGCCCGCGCTGGCTGTTGCAGGCGGTGACGAGGAGCAGAGCGGCGGAGGCGGCCGCGGCCGCCCGCAGAGTGGTCGTCTTGCGCATGTGGTTCATTCCTCTTCCGTGCGGGGCAGTGCGCCCACGGGTTCGGCATCGACAGGTGCGGGATCCGCCGGGGCGGGTGCCGCGGACGGTTCGGAGTCGGGCGTCCGGTCGTCGGTGGGCATGGTGGTGCGGGTGAGGCGACTGGCGGCGACACCTCGGAGACGGCCCGCCAGACCGGCCAGTCCCGTCGGGGCCACGAACATCACCGCGATGATCAGCAGGCCGAACACCACACCGGGCGCCGCGTCGCTGATGTCCTGGGCCACGCTCGGCACGTACATCACGAACGCCGCCCCGAGCAGCGGCCCGTAGAGCGAGGCGAGCCCGCCCACCACCAGGCCGGCCAGCAGCGTGATGGACAGGACGAAGCCGAACGAGTCGGGTGAGACGAAGCCGATCACCCAGGTGTAGAGGCACCCGGAGACTCCCGCGAACAGCGCGCTCCACGCGAAGGCGAGGGTCTTGTGCAGCGACAGCCGTACGCCCATGACCTCCGCCGCGCTCTCGTTGTCCCGCATGGCGAGCAGGGCCCGGCCGACGCGGGAGCGCAGCAGGTTGCGGGCGAGCAGCAGAGCCACCGCGGTGACGGAGAGGACGACGAAGTACGTCCACTGGTCCTCGGCCAGCCCGCTCCACGCGGGCGCCTGCAGCTTGTCCACGGTCAGTCCCATGGACCCGCCTGTCACCGGTTCGAGCCGCTTGAGCAGCGGTGGCAGGAACACCGCGAATGCGAGCGTGACCAGGGCGAGATACAGCCCGCGCAGACGCAGGGCCGGCACGCCGAAACCGAGGCCCAGCAGGAAGCATCCGACGGCCGCGACCGGCAGCGTGGCCAGGTGGCCGGTCTCGTACCGGTCGAGCATGACCGCCGCCGTGTAGGCCCCTGCCGCGAAGAAGGCGCCGTGCCCGAGGGAGATCTGCCCGCCGAACCCGACCAGCAGGTTCAGTCCGGCCAGTGCCACGGCGTACAGCAGCACCATGGTCAGCTGGAAGACCTGGAAGGGGGCGAAGTAGAACGGTGCGCCGAGGGCGACGCCCGCTGCGAGCAGCGCGGTGAGCGTGGCCCGCAGGCGGCGGGCGCGGTCGGTGCCGGGTGGTGCGGTGATGGTGCTCATGCGCGCTCCACCGCCGCCCGTCCGAACAGGCCCTGGGGCCGCACCAGCAGCACCGCCAGGATGATCACCAGGGGTACGCCCACCTTCAGGTCGGCGCCGATGACGTCCACGTACGCCCCGGCCAGCGTCTCGGCGACGCCCACGAACAGGCCGCCGACGACCGCGCCGACCGGGCTGTCGAAGCCACCGAGGGTGGCCGCGGCAAAGGCGTAGATCAGCACCCCGCCCATCATGTTGGGCTCCAGGAACAGCACCGGGGCGACGAGCACACCCGACACCGCGCCGACCGTCGCGGCCAGTCCCCAGCCGAGCATCAGCACGCGGCCGACCCTGATGCCCGACAGCCGGGCGGAGGCGGGATTGCCGGCGACCGCCCGCATCACCAGGCCGGCGGAGGTGTGCTGGAACAGCAGGTACAGCAGGCCCATCACGCCGGCCACCACCGCGATGATCCCGAGGCTCGACCAGTCCACGCGTACTCCGGCCAGGTCGATCCCTCCGTCGGGGAAGGGCTGGGGAAAGTCCTTCACAGTGAACGACCAGATCAGACCGGCCATTGCGTTGACGAAGATGAACAGGCCCACCGTGACGATGACCATCGTGAGTTCGGGCGCGTTCTGCACCGGGCGGATGACGATCCGTTCGACCAGCATGCCGCCGGCGAAGGACACCGCCAGGGTCACCGTCAGCGCCAGCCAGAACGACATCCCGGACGCCATCAGTTGCCACGCCACGTAGGTGGAGATCATGGCGAGCTCACCCTGCGCGAAGTTGACGATCCCGGTGAACCGGTGGATCAGTACCAGCGCCAGCGCCAGGCTGGCATAGACCGCACCGGAGCCGACGCCTTCCACCACTTGCTGGAGCAGTTCGGTCACGGCGCTCACCCGCCCTCTCCGGAGCGGACGGAGACACCGAGGTACACCTCGGCGACCTGCCCGTCCTCGCGGATCTCCTGGGACGGCCCGGACAGCACCAGGCGGCCGGCCTCCAGTACGTGGGCCCGGTGCGCGACATCCAGCGCGAGTTGGGCGTTCTGCTCGACGACGACCACGGTGGTGCGTTCCTCCTCGTTGACGGCACGGACGATCTCGAACAGCTCGCGCGTGACCAGCGGCGCGAGGCCCAGCGACGGCTCGTCCAGGAGCAGCAGCGAGGGCCGCAGCATCAGCGCTCTGCCGATGGCGAGCATCTGCTGTTCGCCGCCGCTGAGGCTGCCCGCGGCCTGCCTGGACCGCTGGCGGAGCTTGGGGAAGTAGCCGTAGATGCGCTCCAGGTCGGAGGCGACGGCCGCGCGCTCGGCGCGGCCGTCGCGCCGCCACCGGCCGGTGCGCAGATGGGCGCCGATGCGCAGGTTCTCCTCGACGGTCAGGTCGTTGAAGGTGCCCCGGCCCTCGGGTACGTGCGCGACGCCGAGACGGGCGGTCTGCTCGGGCGAGCGGCCCAGCAGCTCCGTACCGTCCAAGGTCACCGAGCCGCGTCCGCGGACCATGCCGCACAGGGCCCGCAGGGTCGTCGTCTTGCCCGCGCCATTGGGGCCGAGGATCGCGCAGACCTCGCCGCGGGCGACGCAGAAGTCGAGCCCCTGGAGCACGCGGGCCTGGCCGTATCCGGCGTGCAGGCCGGCCACCCGCAGGAAGTCCGGCTCCGCAGTCGCCTGCGCGGCCTCGGTGCTGTCGGCGGTGGGTTCCGTCATGCCGCCACCCCCAGGTACGCCTCGATGACCGCCGGGTCTCGCTGGATCTCTCCCGGTGAGCCCTCGGCGATCTTGCGTCCGAAGTCGAGGCAGACCACCTTGTCGCACAGGCCCATCACGAACCCCATGTGGTGTTCGACCACCACGAGCGTGAGGTCGAACTCCTGGCGCACCGACCGGACCAGATCCGCGAATTGGCCGACCTCGCCGTGGCTGAGTCCGTTGACGGGTTCGTCGAGCAACAGCAGCCGGGGCCGTACCGCGAGCGCCCGGGCGAGTTCGACGCGTTTGAGCGTGCCGAACGGCAACCCGGAGGCGGGGTGGTCGGCCACCTCCGCCAGGTCGAGCCGCTGGAGCAGTTCGTCGGCCTGGTCACGAAGTTTCCTCTCCTCCCGCCGGACGGGGGGCAACCGGAGCGTCGCGGCGAGGTGTCCCGTGCGCCCCCGGCTGTGGGCGCCGACCATGACGTTCTCCCGGACCGTGAGACGTGGGAACAGACCGAGGTTCTGGAAGGTGCGGGCGATGCCGCGCCCGGCCACGGAGTGCGGCGGGAGGGCGAGCAGGTCCTCGTCCTCGTATCGCACCGTCCCCGCATCAGGGGTGCAGCGCCTGGTGAGGCAGTTGAACAAGGTGGTCTTGCCGGCTCCGTTCGGTCCGATGAGCCCCACGGCGGTGCCCGGCTCGACGGTGAACGCGACACCGTCCAGTGCCGTGATCCCGCCGAAGCGCACGCTGATACCGTCGACCGCGAGCATGAGTGACGCCCCTTCCGAGGTGCTGGGGGGGTGGGCGAGCGTCACAGTAGGTGGGGGCCTTCCGAGCGCACATTGGGTGCGAGCACCCAACTTCGCGGCCACCGACTTGTGCGCCGCGCCCAGATCCCCCGACATGTCGCCCGCCGAGCCTGTTGACGGGACACGAGGAAGGCAGCGACTATCGGCGCCATGCCTCGCGGACCCACCCTCGGCGTCCCCGCCCTGACCGAACCCCTCAGCCGGGAGCGGCACCGGATCCTGCACGCGGTCCAGGACCGGCTCGGGGACGTGGCGAAGACCGCCGTCGCGGTCATGCGCACGGAGATCCCGTCCTACGCGCTGCAGGACGAGCGGTTCTTCGACGACGTACGGGACCAGGTCCTCACCCACTACCGGATGCAGCTTGCGGCGCTGGCCGGGGACCGGGACATCGCCCCCGAAGACCTGGTCTTCAGCCGCGCGGCAGCCATGCGCAGAGCACGGGCGGGGTTCGCCCTCGAGGACTGGATCAGTGCCTTCCGGGTGGGCCGCCAGGTGCTGTGGGACGCGCTGCTGGACTGCGCGGGCACGTCCGCCGAGGCGCAGCAGGCCGCGCTGTCCCTCGTCACCCCGCTGATGCGGTACGTCGACTACGCCAGCACCCATGCCGCGCAGGCCTATGTCGAGTACGAACAGCACGTGGTCGCCGACGCGGACGGGCAGCGCCGGGACCTCCTCGACCAACTCCTGGCCGGCACGGCACCGACACGCGGTCCGCTGCTCGCGGCGGCGCAGGCGTACGGCATCGGACCGCACTCGCCGATGACGGCGGTCGTGGCGGTGTGCGTGGGCGACACCCGCACCGGAGACCGCGCCTCGGCCGAGCACGGCTATGCGACCAACGCCTCGATCGGCATCGCCGGGCCCTGGGCCGGCCGGACCCTGGTCGTCGTCCGCCACGGCGAGGTGGTGGCCGTGCCCGTGGTCCGCACCGGCATGGACGCGGAGGACATCTGTACCCACTTCGAGGCGGTGCAGCGACGGCTCGCGCGCGAGGGGATCATTCTCTCCATGGGCATCAGCACAGTCGCCAAAGGCGCCGGCGAACTGCCGCGCGCCTACGAGGAGGCACGGGCCGCCCTCGACCTCGTGCCGAGCGGGGGCGGGGTGGCGGCACTGCCGCGCCTGTCCCCCTTCGACTACCTGGCGCTGCGCGCGGACGACCTCGCCCGCCAGCTGGTCGATCCCCGCGTACGGGCGCTGCTGGAGGACGACCGCAGACGTGGTGACACGCTGGCGACCACCATACGGGCCTTCGCGGAGGCCGACCTCAACCTGCGGCTGGCCGCCGACCGGCTGCGGGTGCACCACAACACGGCCCACTACCGATTGCGCCGGATCGAGGAACGCACCGGGCGCAATCCGCGCCGGATCGCCGACCTCCTGGACCTGCTGGTCGCCCTCGCCATCCGCGACGGCGCCGGAGAAGGTGAGGATCACCAGTGAGCGGCATCGTGGAGCCTGCCGGGACCGAGACGGCACATCAGCTGGCGGACCCGCAGGAGGGCACGGGTCTGCCGGAGGCACCCACCGGGCAGAACCGAACGATCCGGAACGCGCTTCTTGACGCCGCGCTGGAGGTGTTCACCGAGCGCGGTTACGCCGACGCCGGTCTCCCCGAGATCGCGGCGCGCTCCGGCATCCCGGTGGGCAGCCTCTTCCAGCACTACGGCGGAAAGCGAGGGCTTTACCTCGCTCTTTGGGAGGAGTTCCGGGAGGAACAGGAGCGCCGGACCGCGGCCACGCTGTCCGCCGAGCGTGACCGCGGCGTGGACGACCCCATCGCCCTTTTCGTGGCGGGAGCCAGGGCCTATCTGGAGGGCGTCTGGGACAACCGGCGCATCGGCAGACTCCTCGTGGAGAATGACGGCCCCACGGGCTTCGACGCCCTGCGCCGCCAATGGGACCGCGCGTGGGTACGGCGCAACGCCCGGCTCCTTCAGGTGGACGAGAAGCGCCGTGCCGGCCGGGTGCGGGTGAGCGTGCTCACCACCGTGATCGGCGGGGCGGCACGCGAGCTGGGCGACTGCGGGGACGAGACGGAGGCCTTGGAGATCGTGGACGAGGTGTGCGGCATCCTGATCCACCTGTCGGCACCGCCCGGCTGAGACGCCCGGGGTACAGCTCAGTGGGGGGCCTCATGAGGAAGCCCCCGCAGCGATGTCGTCCACCGCGAACCGCGGCATGCCTGCGAGGCGAAAAACGGCGGTCGCCGCCCCCGGCCGCGATCAGGTCGTCTCCTCGGGGTGCAGGCGCCCCAGGAGCTCGTGGAGACTGCGGCGACCCTCCTCGTCCAGCCGCGCGAAGGCTGCCGAGGTGGCCCGCATGTCGGCGCGGATGAGACGGACCGCCTGCCGTCCCTCTTCGGTGGCGACCACGTTCTTGATCCGCCGGTCGGCCGCGTCGGCGTGTCTGGAGACCAGCCCACGCGCCTCCAGACGGTCGACGAGTCCGGTGATGTTGGAGGCGTCACAGGCAAGCCGACCTGCGAGGGCGCGCATCGGCAGCGGTTGCCGAAGCAGGATGAGCATCTTGGCCTGCGTCATGGTGAGCCCGTGCAGTGCGGCCGCCGCTGTCAGGTCCCGGTAGTAACCGGCGGCTGCGCGGGCCAAGCGCTCCATGAGTGCGTCGTGGGCAGGGTCACCGTCCCGCACGGTGGAGCGGTCGACGGGCGGGGCGGGGGTGTGGGCCATGCCTCAAGTCTAGGCGAACCTCAATGTTTGACTTTCTAAACCATTGAGGTTTACCGTCACCTTCACTGTTTGACTGTATGAAGCATCTAATCCTCGACCACTCCTCTGTCGGGTCTCGTCGCCGCCACCCGAGCCCCGCTCGCCGCCGCACCACCACCGGCACCCCGCCGGACCACACCTCCCACCAGCGCGACCCGCGCATACGCAGAAGGAGACAGTTGTGACCGCAGTTCTGTTCGTCGTCACCGGTGCCGACCACTGGACGCTCGCCGACGGCACCCTGCACCCCACCGGCTACTGGGCCGAGGAACTCGCCACACCGCACCGGCTGTTCCGCGAGGCCGGGTTCGATGTCACCGTCGCCACACCCGGCGGCGTGGTTCCGACCGTCGACGCCGTCAGCCTGGCCGCCCGGTCCACCGGCGGCGAGGAGCACGCCGACGCGATCGCCGGGTACCTGGCCTCCATCCGCGCCGACCTGGAGAACCCCGTCAAGGTCGAGGAGGTCGACCTCGACGCGTACGCCGCCGTCCTCTACCCCGGTGGCCATGGCCCCATGGAGGACCTCGCCGTCAACGCCGACTCCGGTCGCCTGCTCACCACCGCACTGGACTCCGGCAAACCGCTCGGCGTGCTGTGCCACGCCCCTGCCGCCCTGCTCGCCGCCCGGCGCGAGGACGGCAGCTGGCCGTTCGCCGGTTACCGCATGACCGGCTTCACCAACGACGAGGAGGCCGCGGCCGGTTTCGCCGACAAGGCCAAGTGGCTGGTTCAGGATCGCCTGGTGGAACTGGGGGCCGACTTCCGCGCCGCCGCTCCCTTCAGCAAGCACGTCGTGGCGGACCGCAATCTGCACACCGGCCAGAACCCCGCCTCCTCCGAGCAACTCGCCCGGCACCTAATCGACGCCCTGAACCGCAGCTGATCCCCCTGCCCGCCGCCGCGCCCGGGCTACCCCGCGGCACGGCGACAACGGCCTCGTCCACGTACCGCACCTGTGAGGAAACCATGAACAACCCCGCACCCGAGCAGCCCGCCGAGCTCGTCACCCGGCTGCGCGCCACCTTCCGCTCCGGCAGGACCAAGCCCGTCGCCTGGCGCACCGAGCAGCTGCACCGGATGCGTACCCTGCTCACCGAACAGGGGGAGACATTCGCCGCGGCGCTCCACGCCGACCTGGGAAAGAGCTCCACCGAGGCCTACCGCACGGAGATCGACTTCGTCATACGCGAGATCGACCACACCCTGGAGCGTCTCGACGGGTGGCTGCGCCCCGAACCGGCCCCCGTCCCCGCGTTCATCGGCGAGGCCAGTGCCTGGACGCAGTACGACCCCCTGGGCGTCGTCCTGGTCATCGCCCCGTGGAACTACCCTGCGCAGCTGCTGCTGGCCCCGGTGGCCGGCGCCCTGGCCGCGGGCAACGCGGTGGTCGCCAAGCCCAGCGAACTGGCCCCGGCCACCTCCGCCGCCGTCGCCCGACTCGTACCGCGGTATCTCGACACCGACGCGGTCGCCGTGGTCGAAGGCGGGGTCCCGGAGACCACCGCTCTGCTCGAGCAGCGCTTCGACCACATCCTCTACACCGGCAACGGCACGGTCGGCCGCGTCGTGATGGCCGCGGCCGCCCGGCACCTCACGCCCGTCACCCTCGAACTGGGCGGCAAGTCACCGGCGTTCGTGGACCAGGGCACCGACCTGGACACGGTCGCCGCCCGCCTCACGGCCGGGAAGTTCCTCAACGCCGGACAGACCTGCGTGGCGCCCGACTACGTCCTCACCGATCCCGGGACCGCACCTGCTCTGGAAGCCGCCCTGGTCAAGGCCATCGAGGGGCTGTACGGGTCCGACCCAGCCGCCTCCCCCGAGTACGGCCGCATCGTCAACGAACGCCACTTCGACCGGCTGACCGCTCTCCTCGACTCCGGCCGTCCGGCCACCGGCGGCGTGTACGACCGCGCGACGAAGTACATCGCACCGACCGTCCTGGCCGAGGTGTCCCCGGACGCACCGGTGATGCAGGAGGAGATCTTCGGTCCGATCCTCCCGATCGTCGAGGTGGCCGGGCTCGACGAGGCCATCGGCTTCATCAACGACCGCGACAAGCCGCTGGCTCTGTACGCGTTCACCGCATCGGACACCACCCGGGAGCGGCTCGCCGCCGAAACCTCCTCGGGCGGCCTCGGGTTCGGCCTGCCGCTGGCCCATCTCACCATCTCCGACCTGCCGTTCGGGGGCGTGGGCGAAAGCGGCATGGGCAGCTACCACGGCCGCTACTCCATCGAGACCTTCAGCCACCGCAAAGCCGTCCTCGCCGAGCCCCTCAGCTGATCCACCCCCAGCCGAGCGTGAACATGCCAAGCGGGTCATCGGCGGCGCTGGCTCGGACGGGAAGGCCCGGCTGCTCCCCGCGAAGCACGGCTTCGACGTGGGCCAGGAAAGGACAAGGGAGGGGCACCACTTCCTTGACGATCAGTGGTCAACCCGGGGCGGCGACAGCCGGCGGGGGATGACAGCTACAGCTTCCTGTCACCGCCCTCCGGCCGCCGCGGCCGGTCGAAGCGCATGAGTCCTTCCTGCGCGACGGCGGCCACCAGACGCCCGCCCGTGTCGAACAGCCTTCCGCGGGTGAGCGCCCGGCCGTGCTCGGCCGAAGGCGAGACCTGCTCGTACAGCAGCCACTCGTCGGCGCGGAAAGGACGCAGGAACCACAGCGAATGGTCCAACGACGCACCTTGTACGGCGGTCGGGGGGTGCGGCAGCCGTGCGGAGCCCAGCAGCGCCATGTCGCTGAGATAGGTCAGCGCACAGGCATGTACGGCACCGTCGTCCGGCAACGGAGGTCCGTACCGGATCCACACCCGTTGGCAGGCCGGGGTTGCCGGGACGTGGCCGATCTCACCCCCGGGCACCCATCGCATCTCCCAGTGGCGCCACTCCGCCGGCCGCGGCATGCCCCAGCCGTTGATGCGGTCGGACTCCGGGATGTCGTCGGGTGCCGGCACTCTCGGCATGTCCACCTGGTGGGAGAACCCTTCGTCCCCCCGATGGAACGACGCCGTCACCGTGAAGATCATCTCCCCCGCCTGGACCGCGGTGACCCGGCGGGTGCAGTAGCTGCCGCCGTCGCGGAGCCGCTCGACCAGATGGTCGGTCGGCTCATGCGGACGGCCGGGCCGCAGGAAGTACCCGTGCAGCGAGTGGGCCGAGTACGACCGGTCCAGGGTGCGCGCCGCGGACATCAGCGCCTGGGCCGCTGTCTGGCCACCGAACGTCCGCGCCCACTCGCTGGGGACCGGGCCGGACCGGAACCGGTCCGGCCCGACCTCGTCGAGGGCCAGGATCTCTGGCAGTCCGGCCATGCTTCGGCTCTCCTCACTCATCACGGCCTGTCGTCGAACCAGCCCATCGCCGCCGACGGTTCAAACACCCGCCGTGTCGGCGACTTCGTGGGCTTTCGCCACCAGTGCGTCGATGCGCTCAGCGGTCGGGGTCCCGGACACGGCCCTGTTCCGCGGTTCGTCCATCGCACGGCGCATGACGCCCTCCGCGATGATCGCGACCTTCCACAGTCCCATCGCGTGCCAGTAGCCCAGCGCCGTCAGGTCTCGTCCCGACGCCGCCGAGTAGGCCGCCACGAGTTCCTCACGGGGCGGGAAGCCGTCGAGAGCCGTCGCGACGAAGTCGCCAGAGGTGTTCTCACCCTTGGCCGGCCAGTAGGCGAGCAGGGTGCCCATGTCCGCCAACGGATCCCCCAGCGTGGACAGCTCCCAGTCGAGCACCGCGGTCACCTCCCCGCTGTCGTGGGAGGTGATGACGTTGCGCAGATGGAAGTCGCCGTGCACGAGCGTCAGTTCGCGCTGCTCCGGCACAGCCGCCACGAGTCGCCGGGTGAGGTCCTCCAGAGCGGGCAGTTCGCGGGTTCTGGAACTCTCCCACTGGGCCGACCACCGCTTGAGCTGACGCTGCGCGTACGGCTTGTGGCCGGCCAGACGGCTCAGTCCGGTCGCCTCGAGATCGACTGCGTGGATCTTCGCCAGCGTCCGCGGCAACGACATCCCGATCGCCCGGCGGCGCTCGGGCGTCAGCGACCGCGCGCTCGACATCCTGTCGACCACCTCACCGTCCACGAACTCCATGAGCAGCAGCGGGACGTCGGTCACGGCGGGATCATCGGTCAGCCCGAGCACCCGTGGGGTCGGGACGGCGGTGCCCTCCAGGGCGGTCAGAATCCGCGCCTCGCGGGCCACGTCGTGCGCCGACGCCAGCAGGCGACCCAGCGGCGGCCGCCGCAGCACCCCTCTGCGGCCGCCCTGGTCCCGTACGAGATACGTCAGATTCGACTGGCCCAGCCCGATCCGCTCGAAGGCCAAGGGTCCGGCGAAGTCGACGCCGAGGGTCGCGAACCAGCGGCCCACCGCCGCGGCGTCGATTCCGACGATGTCCGCGCTAGACACCGACGCCGGCTCCCTGTCTGAACGGGAGCGCGTCACCGAGAAGTTGCCCCCCGTCGATCACCATGGTCCCGCCCGTGATCCAACTCGCGGCGTCCGAGACGAGGAAGGCGACCGCGGAGGCGATGTCGGCAGGCTCCCCTATGCGGCCCAGCGCCACCGAGGCGGAGACCGCCTGCTCGTGTTCCTTCCACAGCGCCTCGGCCAGCTTCGTGCGCACCACACCCGGTGCCACGGCGTTGACGCGCACCTTCGGCGAGAGTTCCAGGGCCAGTTGCCTGGTGAGATGGATCAGCGCGGCCTTGGAGGCGTTGTACAACCCGATGTTCGCCTCGGAGGCCATGCCGCCCACCGACGCGGTGTTGACGACCGCCCCGCCGTGCTCCCCCATCCAGGCCCGGGCGGCCAGACCCGTCCACAGGACCGGCGCCCACAGGTTCACGTCGAAGGTCTTCGCGAACCGACCGTGGTCCTGGTCGATGACCGGCCCGTAGGCCGGGTTGGTCCCCGCGTTGTTGACGAGGATGTCCAGGCTGCCGAAGCGTTCGAGCGTCAGATCCACGCAGCGCCTGGCCGCCTCTTCGTCGACCGCGTGCGCACCGACGCCGACCGCTGTGCCCTCGACCTGAGCCGCGGCGGCGTCCGCCGCCTCCTGGGAACGGGAGGTGAGGACGACGTTTCCGCCGGCCGCGGCGAGGGCCTGCGCGATCGCCAGCCCGATACCGCGCGAGGCCCCGGTGACAACGGCGGTCCGACCGGTGAGATCGAGTCCTGTCATCTCAGCTCACCGCCGAAGTCGCCGTGTCGCGGTACTGCCGCAGTTCCTGCCTGGCGATGGCCCGCTTGTGAACCTCGTCCGGACCGTCCGCCAGCCGCAACGTCCGCAGACCCGCGTACATCATCGCCAAGGGGAAGTCGTCGGTCACTCCCGCTCCCCCGTGCACCTGAATCGCGCGGTCGACGATCTTCAGCGCGATGTTGGGGGCAGCGACCTTGATGGCCGCGATCTCGGTGCGTGCTTCCTTGTTCCCGACCGTGTCCATGAGATACGCGGCCTTGAGCGTGAGCAGGCGGATCATCTCGATGTCGATACGCGCTTCCGCTATCCAGTCCCGGATGTTGGACCGTTCGGCAACCGGGCTGCCGAAGGTCACCCGTGACTGTGCGCGCCGGCACATCAGTTCCAGCGCCCGCTCGGCCGCGCCGATGGCCCGCATGCAGTGGTGGATGCGACCGGGCCCTAGCCGGGCCTGACTGATCGCGAACCCCTCGCCCTCGCCCTTGAGCAGGTCCTTGGCCGGCACCCGGACATTCTCGAAGATGATCTCCGCATGGCCCTCGCGGTCCGCGTACCCGAACACCGGGAGGTTCCGGACCACGGTGACCCCGGGGGCGTCGATCGGGACGACCATCATCGACTGCTGGCGATGCGGGGCCGCCGTGGGGTCGGTCTTGCCCATCACGATGAGCACCTTGCAGTTCTTGTGCATCGCGTTCGAGGCGAACCACTTGCGGCCGTCGAGCACGTACGCGTCGCCGTCGCGCTCCATCCGCAGCTCGATGTTGGTGGCGTCGGAGCTGGCGACCGCGGGCTCGGTCATCGCGAAGGCCGAGGCCATCGTTCCGTCGAGCAGGGGCTTGAGGTACTTCTCCTTGTGCTCCTCGGTGCCGAACAGCGTGAGCACCTCCATGTTGCCGGTGTCGGGCGCGTTGCAGTTGCACGCCTCGGAGGCGATGTGGCTGCGGCCCATGATCTCCGCCAGCGGCGCGTACTCGAAGTTCGTCAGGCCCGGGCCCCACTCCGGGTGCGGGTGGAAAAGGTTCCACAGCCCGCGCCTGCGCGCCTCCGCCTTGAGCTCCTCGAGGATCGGCGGGTGGAAGTGCGGGTCACCCGAGGCGCGCATCTGCTCGTGGTACACCGCCTCGGCGGGGTAGATGTGCGCATCCATGAACTCGAGCAGATCCGCCCGGTACTTCTCGGCGCGGTCCGACATCTCAAACAGGGACATCCGAACTCCTGACGGGTAGGGAGGGAAAGCGGGGAGGGCGCTTGTCCAGGTGACTGGCCACGCCTTCGACGACATCGGACCCGTGGAACGCCTGGAGCATGAGGCCTTCCGCCCGGGTCACGGAATCGGCGTAGGTGCCGTCCGCGTCGTTGCTCAGTTGGCTCTTGATGGTGGCCATGGAGGCCGGGGAGCAGCGGCTCGCCAGATCGGCTGCGTACGCGACGGCGGCATCCACCACGCCGCCGGTGGGGACCAGGTGGTCGAGGAGTCCGACACGGAAGGCCTCCTCGGCATCCACCATGCGGCTCGACAGCAGCAGGTCCGCCGCCCGGCTGTGCCCCACCAGCCGGGGCAACAGCCAGGAGATCCCGTACTCGGCGATCAGCCCGCGTTGCGCGAATGCCGTGGTGAACCGGGCAGCGGACGAGCCGAAGCGAACGTCGCAGTAGAGCGCCTCCACCATGCCCAGGCCGGCGGCCACTCCGTTGATCGCTCCGATCAGTGGTTTGCGCAGGGTCCGCGGAACGTCCCGCGGACGGCGCCGTGCCCTGTCCGCCTCGGACACCTCGCCGACCGCCCGCAGTCGTTGCAGGTCGGCTCCGGCGCAGAATCCGCGTCCCGCGCCGGTGACCACGACGGCGCGTACGTCCGGGTCGTCCTCGGCGGCGTCGAGCAGCGCGACATAGCGGTCCTCGAGTTCGTCCGTCCAGGCGTTCAGCTTGGCGGGCCGGTTGAACGTGAGCACCAGCACCGGCCCTCGGTGTTCGGCGAGGACGAGCTCGCCCGGCGCGCCGGTCATGCCTGCGCCGGCAGGGAGCTCTGATACCGGCGCATTCCGCGCAGCCACCGGTCGTAGTCCGAGCCCTTGTGCTTGTACATCTCGAGAACGTCCGTGTGCGGCAGGATGAGGAAGCGCTCGTCCTCTACGGCGGCCAGGACGGCGTCGGCGACTTCGGCCGGCTCCAGGACGTCACCGGCGGAGGTGACGGCCCGCGTCGCGGCCCTTCCCAGCGCGTCTCCGGAGTCCTCCCCGGCGAACAGCAGCTTGGTGTTGACCCCCATCGGGCACAGACAGCTGACACGGACCCCGCGATCGCCGTAGGTGACACTCAGCCATTCGGCGAAGGCGACGGCCGCGTGCTTGGTGACGGCGTACGTGGCGGAGCCGATCTGGGTGAGCAGTCCGGCCGCCGAGGCCGTACTGACGAAGTAGCCCTCACCCCGCTCGAGCCACCGCGGTACCAGCAGCCTCGCCGCGCGGATGTGCGCTCGCAGGTTGACGTCGATCGAACGGTCCCAGTCCTGCTCGCTCGCGTCGAGGCCAGGCGCCCCGGCGATGCCCGCGTTGGCGAAGTAGAGATCGACCGGGCCGAAGGCGCTCTCCGCCAGGTCGACCAACCGCTGGATCTGCTCGGTGTCCGACACGTCCGCGCCGGCGCTGACGGTGCTTCCCGGACGGTCGGCGTTGACTCTCTCCGACACCGCCCGCGCGCCGTCCGCGTCGAGGTCCGCGACGACGACCCGGGCACCCTCCCGAGCGAGCCGTGCGACCAGCGCGCTGCCGATGCCTGCGCCACCTCCGGTGACGACGGCGACTCTTTGTGCAACGTTCACAGCGAACCCTCTCGGTGGCGGGCGAGGCTGGGGCATGGTCCCGAGATCACGGGACCGCGCTCTTGCCGACCTGTATAATTGAATCCGACGTCAAGTTCAATAGCAGGATGCGTGGCGCCCTCGCAGAACGGCTTCCGACCGGCCCCGCGACGGAGGCGAGAAAAAAAGAAGAGCACCCGGCGGTCCCGGGTGCTGTGAGGTGGGCGGTCCAGCCGCTGGATCAGCGGTGGCCGGGGAAGCGGAGGGCGTTCGCCCAGAGCCGCGTGACCGTGGACACGAGCTCCTCGAAATCCACCGCCGCCCCTTGCTCTTGCCGTTCGCCGAGCACGAAGGCGTTGTAGGCCATGACGCTGACCATGCCCGACAGCGCACGGGAGGCCATCATCGGATCGACCTCGCGGTCTGCGACCCCCCGCGCCTGCAGGTCGGCGATGCCGCGGGCATTGCGGCGGATGAACGCGTCGGCGCGCCGCCCGCGGAACTCACGGAACAGCGGCTCCACTTGGGCAACCTGCTCGAGCAGGCCCATCAGCTTGGCGTTCCGTCTGTACGCCTCGAGATACGCGCGATTGCTCGCCTCGAGTACCGCATAGGGGTCGTCGGTACCCTGCACCCGGCCCATGCCGGGGTGCATCATGTCCTCCTGCGCCTCCAGAAGGACGGCGGCAAGCACCTCTTCCTTGTTGGCGAAGTAGGTGTAGAAGGATCCGGCCGCGCACTGGGCCTCTTTGGTGATGTCGGTCAGGCGGGTGTCGAGGTAGCCGTCCCGTTCGAACACCTTCCGCGCGGCCTTCACCAAAGCGGCCCGGGTCCGCGCTCCGCGCTTCGTCGTGGGCGGCTCGCGAAGGTGCGAGAGGGGCGCCATGGGCGGTGCCTGCTCGCCGTCCAGCTCCTCGGGCGCAGTGGTCTCCATTCCAGGAACTGTACTTGAATCCGACATCACCATCATGAACCGGGAGGGCGCAGGCTCAGTGCCGACGGGCGGCGACGTCGTCGGGCGCCGTGTCAGGTGCCAGGACCGTACGGTCGATGGACCGCTTGAGGATCTTCCCGGTCGGCCCCTTGGGCAGCGCGTCGACGAACCGGACGATGCGCGGGATCTTGTAGGCGGACAGCCGCTCTCGTGCCCAGCTCGACACTTCGGCGGCACCGAGCCGCGAACCGGGCCGGGCGACGACGAGCGCGGCGACCTCCTCGCCGTAGTGCTCGTCGGGAACGCCGATCACGGCTGCCTCGACGATGTCCGGATGCTCGTAGAGAACGTCCTCGACCTCGCCGGGGTAGACGTTGTATCCGCCGCGGATGATCAGATCCTTGATGCGGTCGACGATGCGCAGGTCGCCGTCCGCGTCGGTTTCACCGAGATCGCCGGTCCGGAACCAGCCGTCGGACGCGATCGCCGCGGCGGTGTCCGCGGCGCGGTTCCAGTAGCCCCGCATCACCGTGGGCCCCTTGATGTGGACCTCACCGACAGTACCCGGCGGGCATTCACCGCCGCCGTCGTCACGCACCTGAACCTGCATCCGAGGCACTGCCCTGCCGGTGTACCCCGTCTTGCCGCCGCGGTCGATGTCGTTGAAAGTGCCGAAGGCGGTGGTCTCGGTGAGCCCGTACCCTTCGAGGATGGTGCAGCCGAAGCGGGCCTCGAAGGCCCGGGCGATCTCCCCCGGAAGCGACGCGCCGCCGGAGACCGCTACACGGAGCCCGGCGAAGTCCGCCGGGTTCGCATCACCCGCCGCGTGCAGCAGGGCGTTCCACATGGTCGGCACGCCGGCCATGATGGTGAGCCGGTCGCGGCGCAGCATGTCCAGCATCGACGCCGGGTCGAACCGGGCCAGCAACGACATCGAACCGCCCACGGTCAGGGTCGCCATCATGACCGAGGCCTGGCCGAACACGTGGAACAGCGGAAGTCCGGTGCCGGTACGGTCGGCGCTCGAGACACGGCTGCACGCGGCGCCGATCTCCCCGGCGGACAACAGGTTCCCGACGGTGAGTTGGGCCCCCTTCGGCCGCCCCGTGGTTCCCGACGTGTACAGGATGGCCGCGGTCTCGTCACGGTCCCGGTCGACCACGTCGGCAGGGGCGGCGGTGACCGGCGTGCCCGGGGTCAGCGCCCAAGAGGGCACCGAGAGCGCCGCGGCCGCCTTCGCGACGGCGGGGCCGAGGGCGTGCCACGCGATCGCCAATGAGCATCCGGCGTCGCCGAGAACGTACTCGACCTCAGCCTGGGTGGACATCGTGTTGACCGGCACCACGACGCAGCCCGCGGCCTGAATCCCGAGGTAGGCCACCACGAACTCGGGCACCGACGGCGCCGCGAGCAGCACCCGGTCCCCTGGGGACAGGCCGGCGGCTGCCAGGGCGCCCGCGTACCGCATGCTCGCGTCCCGCAGCTGGAGGTAGGTCCATTGATCCGAGGCGCCGCGCAGTGCGATGTTGTCGGGGGCGGCGGCCGCGTGGCGGCGCACTGGATCGAAAACGCTGGTCATGGGCGGTGCCTTCCGGGATGTGAGCAGGCAAGGGTGCAGGTCGCACCTTCACCGATGGGTTGACTTGGCCCGGCTTCGGCGTCAGGTCCTCGGGCGGTGCGGCCGGATGACCGACCTCACTGCGCCCGGTCGCCGGATCGTCAGGTGATGATCCCGAAGCGTTCGGCGAGTTGGCGGCGGGTGTCGGCGGCGCTGGTGTGCAGTACGCCCCCGATTCCGATCCGTGCCGCTCCGTCGAGGTTCTGCTGCAGATCGTCGATCATGACTGCCTCCTCGGGGTCGACGCCGAGGCGTTCGCACGCGATCGCGTAGATCCGCCGGGAGGGCTTGCGGATCCCGACCTCACCGGAGATGACGATCGCATCGGCGACGGCGTCGAGTTCGACGTCGTCGTAGGTTCCGGTGCCGAACGAATTGGACACGAGCGCAACGGGACGGCCCGCGGCGCGGAGATCACCGAGCAGCGCGAGCATGTCCTGGTCGATCGACATTCCCGCCTGCATGCGGGCCGTGAGCCCCTCGGCCACCACGTCGGCACCATGGGCACGGAGCCGTGCGGCGAATCCTCGCTCGAAGGCTTCGGCGTCGATACGGCCGCACTCGTGGTCGGCCAGGAGGGTGCGTGACGCCTCGTCCCGGCCGAGGAGGTCCAGCGGCAGGCGCGGGTCGCCGCCGAGCGAGGCGCCGAAGTCGGTGAAGGCCCGCAGCACACTGGAGGTGATGACGCCGCCGAAGTCCACGAGGACCGCGGTGCGTGCCGTGTCCGTCGCGCTCGACATCTCAGGCGACCTCGAACAGCCCGGCCGCGCCCATTCCGCCGCCGATGCACATCGAGATCACCACATACCGCACGCCCCGGCGCTTGCCCTCGATGAGGGCATGCCCCACAAGCCGGGCACCGGTCATTCCGTACGGATGACCGACCGAGATGGCGCCGCCGTTGACGTTGAACCGCTCCGGGTCGATGCGCAGTTCGTCCCGGCAGTACAGCGCCTGGGAGGCGAACGCCTCGTTGAGTTCCCACAGGCCGATGTCGTCGACGGTGAGGTTGTGCTGCTTCAGCAGCTTCGGAATGGCGAACACCGGTCCGATGCCCATCTCGTCCGGCCCGCAACCGGCGACGGTCATACCCCGGTAGACACCCAGCGGTTCGAGTCCTCGGCGCTCGGCCTCCTTCGACTCCATCAGCACCGACGCCGAGGCCCCGTCCGACAGTTGAGAGGAGTTGCCGGCCGTGACACGGGAACGGGCACTCACCCGACCGTCCGGCAGCACCGGCGCCAACCCGGCCAGGCCCTCGAGCGTCGTCGACGCGCGGTTGCCCTCGTCGCGAGTCAGGGTCACGGCCTCGTCCCGAACCTCCCCGGACTGCTTGTCCAGGACCTTCTTGACGCTGTCGAGCGCGACGATCTCCTGGTCGAACCGACCGGCCTCCTGTGCCGCCGCGGTGCGCTGCTGTGACACCAGCGCGAACTCGTCCTGGCGTTCCCGGCTCACGCCGTAGCGTTCGGCGACGATCTCCGCCGTGTGCAGCATGGGCATGTAGATGTCCGGCGCGTGCTCGACCAGCCAGGGATCCGTCATGCGATGGGTGTTCATGTGGTCGTTCTGCACCAAGGAGATCGACTCGACACCGCCGCCGACAGCGACCTGCATTCCGTCCGCGACGATCTGCTTGGCGGCCGTCGCAATGGCCATCAGGCCCGAGGAGCACTGCCGGTCGATCGTCATCCCCGACACGATGTCCGGAAGACCGGCACGCAGAGCGGCCTGACGCGCGACATTGAAACCCGAGGAGCCCTGCTGCACGGCGCAGCCGAAGAGCACGTCCTCGACCTCACCCCCCTCGAGCCCGGCGCGCCGCACCGCGTGCGAGAGAGCATGGGCGGCAAGTTCCTGCGCCTGGGTGTCGTTGAACGCGCCGCGATAAGCCTTCCCGATCGGCGTCCGCGCCGTCGAAACGATGACTGCTTCCCTCATGTCGCCTCGCTGTTTCCTGTTGGTCCGGTTGATCCGGGGGCTTCGGGGCCTGCACGCCGAGCTCCGTGAGCCGGGCTCGCTTGCCATAGGCGGCGCCGCACGTCAACCGCGGTGCGGAGAGGGCCCATCGACCGTCTCTTCAGGCGATCGACGACATGTCATGGCCCCAGGGTGCCAAGGGTCGGCCTCCCGACCGGTTATATTTGAATTCGGCGTCAAGTTCAACCAGCGGCGGGCCTTGACAGCCCATCCCCTCCCCTGGAAGGTACCGACCAGTCGGTATGGGAAGGTGGATCGTGACTCAGCTGAGCGTCTCCACAGGTGCAGGTGTGTTCGACGTGATCGCGGCGGGTCCGCCCGAGGCCCGCCCGGTGCTGCTCCTGCACGGCTTCCCGCAGACGGCGCTGGTGTGGCAGCGGCAGATCGAGGCGTTGGCCGCGCAGGGCTACCGGGTGGCGGCACCAGACCAGCGTGGGTACTCCCCCGGCGTCCGCCCCCTACAGCCCGGGGACTATCACATCAGCCTTCTCGTCGACGACGTGGTGGCGATCGGCGAGGCACTGGGCTGGGCGGCGTTCGACCTGGTCGGCCATGACTGGGGAGGCGCGGTGGCCTGGTGGACCGCCCACGCCCACCCCGGCCGCGTGCGCACCCTGACGGTTGTCTCGACCCCGCACCCCGGCGCTCTGGCCACCACCCTGCGCACCGACCAGGATCAGCGCGAACGCTCCCACTACATGATCGACTGGCGTGAGGCACCCGCCACCGAGGAACGCATGCTCGCCCACGACGCCCAGGAGCTTCGCGATTTCTACGCCGGAAGGGTCCCGCGGGACCATGCCGACGCCTACGTGTCGCACCTGTCCCGGCCGGGCGCTCTCACCGCGGCGCTGAACTGGTACCGGGCCGGCCGCCCCGAGGGCGCGATCGGGGTCATCGACGTGCCCACCCTGTACGTCTGGAGCACGGAGGACAGCGCGTTCGGCCGGGCAGCCGCACAGGAGACCGGGCGATGGGTCAAGGGGCCGTACCGGTTCGAGACCCTCCAGGGCGTCAGCCACTGGATCCCCGAGGAGGCGCCCGAAACCCTGAGCCGCCTGCTGCTCGAACACCTGCGGGCGCATGGCGAGCACTGAACCCGCGGCGAATGTCCCGCGGCACCGCGTCCGGCCGCTCACCTCGCCTTCGTCTCCGGTCCTCCGGGCGCTCGCCCCGGTGCCTGTCGAAGGTGTCCGAGTCCAGGAAGCGCTCCTTGAGGGGGTGCCCCATGAGGCCGCCGAACCCACCGCCCTCGCCTTGACCGCCTTGACCGTTCTGGCCGTTCTGGCCGTTCTGGCCGTTCTGGCCGTTCTGGGCCGCCGCCCGGCATGCCCGAAGGCATTCCGGACGGCGTTCCCTCCGGCAGATTCCCGGGCATTCCCGACGGCATGCCTTCGGGCATCCCCGACGGTGCTCCGGAGGGCAGGTTCTGCGCCCCCTGACCACCGGTGGCCTGGCCGCCTCGGCTGCCCTGCCCGTCGGCAGCGCCTCCGCCACCGCCGAGGGCGCCGCCCATTCCCGAGTCGGCGTCCGGGCCCGACGTCGCGTCGCCGGTGAAGGTGAGGTTGTTGTCCCATCCCAGGACCGAGAACCTCTTGGTGTCGAGGTCGTACCACAGCAGGTAGTTCTTGCCGGGTCCGGCGATGTCGTCGAAGTTCATCAGCAGGTTCTGCGCGGCGAGGTACACAGCCAGGGACTCGATGTCCACGTACTGGTCGAGCTCCTCCTCGAACTCCTTGTCCGATGCCCGGTCCGCCCATTTGAACGGTCCATCCGCTCGGCCGGTACGAGGTACTTCAGCTCGAACCGGTTGAACGCGTGCAGCCTGCTGGCCACGTGCAACGGCTGTTCCCCCGCCGGGTCCTGGTCCTCCTCCCGCCTGTCGGGCGACGCAGCACACGAAACCGGCGGGATGTGAGAAGGCGCTGAGACTTACGAGGTAATTCCAGGAGTATTCGAGATGACCGACAGGTGAACTGCGCGCGGTGATACGACGACGGGCCCCCGACCGGGCCACGGGCCGGGGGCGGCGCCCAATCGGCGTGCGTTCACGCGCCGCGGTCGAGGGTGGTGCGGGTGACGAGGCCTGCCAGGGCTGAGCGGGACGGCACGGACGTCTTGCGGTAGATGGCCGACAGATGCGTCTCGACCGTGCGGCGGCTGAGGAACAGCTTGGTCGCGATGGCCTGGTTGCTGAGTCCTTCGCCGACGAGTTCGGCGATCTGCCGTTCACGCGCGGTCAGTTGGTCGAGTTCCGTGGGTGTGGGCAGGCTCTCCTCGGTCCGGGGCCGTACGAGCGAGGCCAGGTCGGACAGGAGGCGCGCGCCGCCGGCGTCGACGAGCCGGCGGGCCCGTTCCCACAGCGCGACGGCGCGCGGGGTGTCGCCGGCGGCCTGCGCCTGGGGAGCCGCCAGGAGCAGGGAGTACGCCTCCCAGAGCGTCGCCCCGGAGGGCGCGTACGCCTGCGCGGCGCTCTCGAAGAGGCGCGCGGCGGCGCCGGGGTCGCCGTGGTGCTGGGCAAGTGCCGCCTCGGCGCGCAGGGCCGCCCCGCGCTGCCCGTGAAGGCCCATCCGGCCGGCCTCCTCGGCGGCTCGTGCGGCCCAGCGCTCGGCCTGCTCGGCGTCGCCGACCGCGAGGGCGGTGCCGACGAGGGTGTCCAGCTGGCCGGGCCGGGTGGAGGGCTGCAGCCCCCGCAGTTCCGGCCCGCCGGCCCTCAGGATGGCCTCCCGCGCACGGTGCGGGTCACCGCTGACGAGCGCCGTGTGGCCCAGCACGCAGCCGGCCAGCGACGCCCACCAGTGTCTGCTGCCACCGGCCACGGCCACCGCCTCCTCCGCCGTCGTCAGGGCGCTGGTGTCGCCCAGGGGGCGGCGCAGGAGGAGGATCAGCGACTTGAAGCACAGGGTGAAGGCCAGGAGGTCGCTGCTGCCGATGGCCCGGGCGACGGACTCCGCCTCCTCGGCCGCCTCCAGGGCGGACGGCAGCCGACAGGTGTTGAGGTGCACGAAGGCCCTGCTGCTGAGCAGATGCGGCAGCACGTGGACCTGGCCGCTGCGGCGGGCGATGTCCAGCCCCCGGTCGGCGTGGCGTTCCGCGTCGGCGTAGCGCTCGAGCAGGGCTTCCGCCCAGGCCAGCCACACCAGTGACTCGCTCACTTGGGTGAGGGTGGGGTCGGTCAGTCCGTCCACGATTCCGGCGGCGGCGTCGGCGGACCGGCGGGCCGCGGCGGTCTCGCCCTCGTAGGCCTCCCCCAGCGACGCCAGCGCCAGGGCCCCCAGCTCTCCCATGAGATCACCGTGCGAGCGGGCCACCGCCAGGGTCCGCCCGATGTCGTCGCGTACGTCGGGGTACGAGACGGTGTTCAGGGCGGCCATGCCCAGCGCGAGCCCCAGGGAGACCGCCTGGCGGGGCTCGGGGGCGGGCGTGCGGAGCAGTTCGCGCTGCAGCAGGGCGATCGCTTCCGGGGAGTGCCCGAGGTGGCGCTCCATCATGGCGCACAGCGCTATCGCGTCCCCGCGCAGCGATGCGTCGTCGGGCCCGGAGTCGCTGATCAGCCGGTGCAGCAGATCGCGGCTCTCGCGCAGGCTGCCGCCCACCCCGAGGGCCCGGGCGCGCGCCAGCGTCAGCGTGCCCCGCTGCCGGGCGTACGCGGGTGTGCCGGGCATGAGCCGGAGGACGACGTCCAGCAGATGGGCGGCCGTGGCGGGGGCCGTGTGGGCGAACTGGGCGGCCGCCTCGGTCAGTACGGCCGCCGCCGCGGGATCCCAGCCGACCAGTGACCTCTCGACGTGGTGAGCGCGTTCGGCGGCGGAGGCGCCGGTCCGGGCCAGTTCGTCCGCGACGGCGCGGTGGATCCCGGCGCGTCGGGACGCGACCGTGTTCTCGTAGACCAGCGCGCGCAGCAGCGGATGGCGCAGTGCCCAGCGGCCGTCGGCCCCCAGGCGCAGCAGATCGCGCCGCGCCAGCGCGCCGGTGTGGTCGTCGAGTTCGTCCGCCGCGGGGTGTCCGGTCGCCAGGCTCAGCATGGCGGGTGTGGCATGGTCGCCGAGGACCGCCACCGCTTCGACGGTACGGCGCTGTGGCGCGGAGAGCGTGGTGAGTTCGTCCAGCAGCAGGGACGCCAGTCCGGTGGGCACCCCGGACGCGGTGCTCCCGTGGGTACGGACGGCGGTGCCGGGCGCCGCGGCGCCCTGCCGGTGGGCTTGCAGCAGGCACAGGAGGTAGAGCGGGTTGCCCTCGCTGGCGGCGAAGATCTCCTTCGCCTCGGCCGGGGGCAGGTCGGGGGCGAGCGCCTCGATCGCCTCCCGCTCGGGCAGCGGTCCCAGCGCCAGGCGCAGCACGGCTCCGGTGTCGACGCCTCGCGTCAGAGCGGCGGCGAGCGAGTGCGGTGTCTGCCGTTCCCGGCGGGCGACGACGAGCAGCACGCGGCCGCGCACCGGATGCCGGATCACATGGTCCAGCAGTTCCAGGGACGCGGGGTCCGCCCAGTGCAGGTCGTCCAGCACCATCACCAGCCCGCTCCGCTCGCCGAGCCCGGTCAGCACGTCCGCGACGGAACGGTAGAGGCCGAAGCGGTCACAGGTGCTCGAGGCCGGGCCCGGCACGGCGCCGGCGCCGCACAGCACCGGGGCCGCCGCCCCGGACACGGCGTCCGGGGCGAGCAGGGCACGATCGGCGTCGGCGAACGCGTCCGTGAACGGCTGGAACGGGGTGTGCCGCTCGTACTCCGTGGCCCTGCCGCGCAGCACGGTCAGCCCGCCCCGCCGCGCCCGGGCGCACAGCTCGCTCAGCAGCCGGCTCTTGCCCATGCCGGCGTCTGCGGCGAGGTCGACGACGGCGGGAGCGCCGTCCTGACCCAGGCTGCCGATCACCGAGTCGAGCCGCCCGAGTTCCTCGGCCCTGCCGACCAGCATCGTCCCCGTCCCGTCCCGCGCCGGCACCGGCGCGTCTCCGTTCCCCACCGAGTTCGCATGATCCTTTCCGCGGGGCCGCTCCTTCGCGGCCCTGCCCGCCCAACCGGTCGATACCTTCATGGAACCGTCATTACCTGGACTCAGTTCACTCACCTGTTGGTTCCTGGCAGGACGTGGTGCCGGACGTCGTCGCCGACCCTCCGCTCCCCGCCCGCAACCGCGCGCGGGCCGGCTGTCGTCCCCTGTGCGAGGCCCGGGTGATCACCGCCCGCGCCCTGCCGAGTGGAGGACTGATGACGGAGACCGCCGTCGACGCGCCCCGCGCCGGGGACGGGGACGGGGCGAACGGCCGGGGCGGCCGACGCGGGCGGACGGCCGCGCTGCTGGGGTGCGGTGTGGTCCTCGCCGGACCGTCCGCCCTGCTCGTCGTACGGGTGACGGGGCTGGACGCGGGAACACCGCTCGCGGTGCCGATGGTGCTCTTCCCCTACGGCGCCGTGCTCAGCGTGCTCGTGCTGAGCGTCCTGTCGGCCGTACCGGTGCTGCGCTCGCGGTGGGCGGTGGCCGTCGCCGCGCTGGTCACGGCCGCGCACGCCGCCCTGCTGGTACCGCGGTTCGTCTCCCACCAGGAGCAGGTACCGCCACGGGCGGCGGAGTTGCGGGTGGCCACGCTCAACGCCCATGTCGGCCGGGCGGATCCGCGCGCGGTGGTGCGGCTGGTGCGGACCGAGCGGATCGACGTGCTGGCCGTGGAGGAACTGCCGGCCGCCGGCGTCGCCGCGCTCGCCGAGGCCGGTCTGGACCATCTGCTGCCCCACCGGGAACTCCATCCCGAGAACGACTCCTCGATCTACTCACGGCTCCCGCTGACCCACGCCGGTCCGCTGGACGCCGGCACCGCCTGGCCGCAGACCACCGCGGACGTGACCGTGGGCGGACGGACCGTACGGCTGGTGGCCGTGCACACGTACTACCCGCTCGGTGACGCGAAACGCTGGACCCGGGACCTGACCGCGCTCGCCTCCGTCGCCCGGGAGAACGGCCCCGACACCGTGTTCCTGGGGGACTTCAACGCCTCCCTCGACCACGCGCCGATGCGTGAACTGCTCGCGTCGGGGCTCACGGACACGCACGCCGAACTGGGCCGCGGCTGGGTCCGCACCTGGCCGGCCGGCAGGACACTCCTGCCGGCCCTGATCCCGCTCGACCACGTCCTGCACGGCTTCGGCCTGGTGGGCGTCTCCGTAGGCGAACGGACCGTACCGGGCACGGATCACCGGGCGGTCGTCGCCGTGCTCGCGCTCAAGCGCCGGTGAGGCCACCGCGTGTCACGGATGGAAGACGTCCCAGGCCGACGAACCGCTGGGCGAGGGGCCGGGCGAGGGGGCGGCCGGTGAAGGGCCGGCGGTCCGCCGGTCGGTGGCGCACCCCGCGGGATCCGGCGGCGGGAGCAGCCGGTACGCGCCGACGCGCTCCGTCCCGAACCGCACGTCCGCCTCACCTGCGGCGGCCGGGTCCGGGATCTGCCCGGGCAGTTCCTCGCCGGTCAGGGGCGCGCCCGCGTACGCCGCCACGAGGACCCCTGCGCAGGCACCGTCCCGCCCGGTGGGAAGGCCGGCGGGGAAGCGGACCGTGTGGGTCCTGCTTCCGTCCGCGTCGAGCCGCTGGCGCATCACGGACGACATCCGCGTCCCCGTCGTCGTGGCGGTGAGGGTCCAGAACTCGACCTGCACCGAGAGCGGTTGACACAGCGGCCCGGCATCGCCGGGGTGCTGTGCCCGGACGACGACCGACGCGTGCGCGTACGCCGAGCCGGTGCCGTCGGCCCCGTCGGCCGTCCCCTGGAAGGCCACCGCGGTCCGCAGCCACGCGGCCTGTTCCCGTTCCGACCAGTGGCCGTCGGCGCGGCAGCCGTCGGTCCGCGCGCCCGTGGACGGCTGCGAGCAGCCGGTCGCGAGCAGCGCGAGAGCCGCCGCGCCCGCCGTCAGGACTCCGGGGCTGGGGCGGGTCCGGGTCGTGTGCATGGTCTCCCTCGATCGGAACGGGCGGGCCGCGGACGCTTCGCACGGCCCGGGCGGCGAGCAGTCTGCTGGGGTCCCGTCCGCGGCGGGGGTGCCGAGGGCCCGCTGTGTCCGTCCCGTGATCATGGAGGGGGCCCGGTGTCCGGCGGACGCCTCGCCGTCCGTCTCGTACCCGAGGTCCCGGAGGGCTCGCCGGGAGACGGTTTGCCGGGGGTCCGCCTCGTTTTCGGCGATTCGTAGCCGAATTCGCCAAACGGTTGAGCGCTTGTCGTCCGCTCTTCACGATTTCCCTGTCAAGTGCCCGACGGCCAGGCCTCGGGCCCCAGCGCTGCAGAAGCGAGTCCAGCATGGTGCGTGTCCGTGCGTCCCTGTCCCAGCTGCCCTCCTACGTCCCCGGCCGGAAACTGCCCGGAGCCGTCGTGCTGGCCAGCAACGAGTCCCCCCACGGGTTGCTGCCGGGGGTGGCCGCGACCCTCGCGGAGACCGCGGGCGGCGTGTCGCGGTACCCCGACCTGCACGCCGCCCGGCTCGTCGAGGCCCTGGCGGCGCACCACGGGGTGGAGCCGGACCGGATCGCGGTGGGCGCCGGTTCCTCCGAGGTGTGCGGACAGTTGCTGCACACGGTCGTCGGGCCCGGTGACGAGGTCGTCTTCGGCTGGCGGTCGTTCGAGGCGTACCCGATCCTCACCGCCGTGGCGGGCGGTACGGCGGTGCGGGTGCCCCTGCGCGACCACACCCTCGACCTCGACGCGATGGCCGCGGCGATCACCGCCCGGACCCGGCTGGTCTTCGTGTGCAACCCCAACAACCCGACCTCCACGGCGGTGGGGGCGCGGGCGCTGACCGACTTCGCGGACCGGGTGCCGCGGGACGTGCTGATCGTGGTCGACGAGGCGTATCGGGAGTACGCCGATCCGGCCCGGGTCCCCGACGGTCTGGCCCTGCTCGGCGACCGGCCGAACGTGGCGGTGCTGCGGACCTTCTCCAAGGCGTACGGCCTGGCGGGACTGCGCGTCGGCTACTGCGTCGCGCCGCCCGGGATCGCCGCGCACGTGCGCCGCACGCAGGTGCCGTTCAGTGTCAGCGCCCTCGCCCAGCGGGCCGCCGTCGTCGCCCTCGGCGAGCGCGCGGAGGTCGCCCGGCGGGCGGCCCTCACCGTCGCCGAACGCGACCGTGTCACCGGGCGGCTGCGGGAGCTGGGACACGATGTGCCCGACTCCCAGGCCAACTTCGTCTGGCTGCCGCTCGGCGGCGACAGCGGGGACTTCGCCCTGCACTGCGCGGACGGAAAGGTCATGGTCCGCCCGTTCCTCGGCGAGGGGGTCCGGGTGACGATCGGGCTGCCGGAGGAGAACGACGCCCTGCTCGCGCTCGCTGCGAGCTGGAGAGGCTGACGGCCATGCGCCCCGGTCCCTACGAACGGCACCGCGAGCTGCTCCAGAGCGTCGTGCGCGCGATCGCCGCCGGTGAGTGCCGTCGCCCCTTCACGGAGGCGACCGGTCAGGACGCGGCCGACGCGGGCATGAGGTCGACCCGTACCGCGGGGAAGGTGTTCCGCTCGCTGCTGGGACGGCCCTTCGAGCTGGGGCAGCCCGGCGAACTGGGCCGGGTGCGCACGGAGTCGTCGCCGTACGGCGTCGGTCCGGCCGTCGCCTACCCGCGCTGCGATCCGGCGGAGCTGGTCGCGGCGGCCGGACGGGCGGCGGCGGGGTGGCGGGCCGCCGGGCCGTACCAGCGCGCGGGGCTGGCCGTGGAGATCCTGCGCCGGCTCAACACCCGCAGCCACGAGCTGGCCCTCGCGGTGCACCACACCACCGGCCAGCCCCTCCAGGCGGCTTTCCGCGCCGCCGGTCCGTGCGCCCAGGACCGTGCCCTGGAGGCCGTGGCCCTGGCCTTCGCCGAGTCGGAACGGGTGCCGGCCGACCTGCACTGGGAAAGTGCCGCGCGCGCCGGACGGCCGCACGCGCTGCGGGGCACCTGCACCCTGGTGCCCCGGGGGGTCTCGCTGCTCGTCGGCTGTCCCGACTTCCCGCTGTGGAACGGGTATCCGGGCCTGTTCGCCAGCCTGGTGACCGGCAACCCGGTCGTGGTGGCCCCGCACCCGCGCGCGGTGCTGCCACTGGCGATCACGGTGCGGGTGGCCCGGCAGGTGCTCGCGGAGGCCGGTCACTCCCCCGATCTCGTCACGCTGGCGGTGGCGGAGCCGGAGCGGCATGTGCACCGGCGGCTGGCGACCGACCCGGCGGTGCGCATCGTCGACTTCACGGGCTCCGCGCGCTTCGCCGACTGGCTGGAGCAGCACGCCTGCCAGGCCGCCGTGTTCGCCGACCGGACGGGGCTGAACACGGTGGTCGTGGACTCGACGGACGACTACCGGGGTCTGGTGCGGGGTCTCGCCCTCTCCTCGTGCCGGTGCAACGGCACGGTGCGCACCACCCCGCAGAACATCCTGGTGCCGGAGCGGGGCTTTCGCACCGACGAGGGCCACAAGACGCTGCGGGAGCTGGGGGCCGACCTCGGTGACGCGGTGGACCGGCTGCTCGGGCATCCCGCGCGCGTGGCCAGGGTGCTGGGCGCGATCGCCGCCGGCGAGGTGCGTGACGCGCTGGCGGAGGCCGCGCGGTGCGGCCCGGTCCTGCACGCCTCCGGCGCCGTGGCCCACCCCGACCACCCGGGTGCCGACCTGCGCAGCCCGCTGCTGGTGCGGCTGCGCGCCTGCGACGAGCGGATCTACACCCGCGAGTGGCCCGGGCCCGTGTCCTTCCTGGTGGGAACCGACTCGACCTCGCAGAGTCTGGCGCTCCTGCGGCACACGGTGGCGCGGCACGGCGGGCTGTACACCTCGGTGCACTCCACCGATCCGCTGGTGCTGGCGGCGGCCGAGGCGGCGGCGCTGGACGCGGGGGTGCATCTGGTGGAGAACCTCGACGACCTGCCCGCCGATCCGTCCTCGGCCCTCGCCGACCTGCCGGGCGGGGGCGCCCACTTCGTCACCGGGCGGTTCCGTGTGGTGCGCTCCCGGCGGCACGCGCCGCCGGCGGCCGCCGGCACGGCACTGGACCGGCTGGAGGCCGCCCCCGAGCTGATCGACGTGTGACCTGGCCGGCCCCGCTCAGTCGGTCCAGACGGCGCCGCGCCCCCGCACCTCGTCGAAGACGAGCCAGGTGCGGGTGGAGCGGACTCCGGGGATCCCTTGGATCTTCTCCAGCACGACCTGGCGCAGGACCAGGTTGTCCGGGGCGCGCACGAGGACCAGGACGTCGAAGTCGCCGGTGACGAGGGCGACATGCTCCACGTACGGGATGCCGCGCAGCTCGCGCGAGATGTCGCGCCAGGCGTTCTGCTCGATGCCCATCGTGACGTAGGCACTCGTGCCCAGGCCGGCCCGCTGGGCGTTGAGCTGCGCGGTGAAGCCCGTGATGACGTCCTCGGCCACGAGCCGGCCGATCCGCGTGTAGGCGTTGGCCCGGGAGATGTGCACCTGCTCGGCGAGGGCCCGGACCGAGATCCGGCCGTCCAGCAGGAGCCGGCTCAGGATCTGCCGGTCGATGTCGTCGAGCGGGACGGCAGTTCGTCCGGCCGCCGAGCCCGGCAGCGAGATTTCCTCGGACACTTTGTCCTCCCAGACCCTGATCTCCGGCAGTTCATCGCCGGTTCCGCCGAGCTATTGAACACATATTCCGCGATGGTCACCATTCTCCTGTCAAGTGTCCAGAGAAAGCGAGTGCCCTCCATGTCCGTGAAGAGCCTCCGCCAGACGGTCCAGGGCCTCCTGCCGTCCCTGACGCCGGTGCGGTTCGTGGCCGAGGACGGCACACCGGTCGCCAGGCAGCCGGCCGAGTACACCGAGCCCCCGGTCGAGGCCCTGCGCACGGCCTGGCGCCGGATGGTCCTGGGCCGCCGGTTCGACACCCAGGCGACCGCCCTCACCAAGCAGGGCCGCCTCGCGGTCTACCCGTCCAGCCGCGGTCAGGAGGCCTGCCAGGTCGGCGCCGTGCTCGCGCTGCGCGCGGACGACTGGCTGTTCCCGACCTACCGCGACTCCGTCGCCCTGGTGACCCGGGACCTCGACCCGGTCGAGGTGCTGACGCTGCTGCGCGGCGACTGGCACTGCGGCTACGACCCCGCCGCCACCCGGGTCGCCCCCCAGTGCACCCCGCTGGCCACCCAGGTGCTGCACGCGACCGGTATGGCCGAGGCCCTGCGCCGCAAGGGCGCGGACGGCGTGGCGATGGCACTCGTCGGGGACGGCGCCACCAGCGAGGGGGACTTCCACGAGGCGCTGAACTTCGCCGCCGTCCTGCGCGCCCCGGTCGTCTTCTTCGTGCAGAACAACAAGTACGCGATCTCCGTGCCGCTGGCCCGGCAGACCGCGGCGCCCGCCCTGGCGTACAAGGGCATCGGCTACGGGGTGCGCTCCGAGCAGGTCGACGGCAACGACCTGGTCGCGGTGCTGGCGGTGCTGACCTCGGCCGTCGCCCACGCCCGGGCCGGACACGGCCCCGTCCTGGTCGAGGCGCACACCTACCGCATGGACGCGCACACCAACGCCGACGACGCCACCCGCTACCGGGAGGACGAGGAGGTCGAGCGGTGGCGGGCCGCCGATCCGGTCGACCGGCTGGAGACGTACCTGCGCTCGCGCGGGGCGCTCACCGACGACGACGTGACGGCGGTGCGCGAGGAGGCCGAGGAGCTGGCGGCGCGGGTGCGCGCGGGCATGAACGCGGACTCCGTGCCGGACCCGCTGGAGCTGTTCGACCACGTCTACGCCGAACCGACCCCGCAACTGCGGGAGCAGCGGGACCGGTTGGCGGCCGAGCTCGCCGAATCCACCCAGGCCCAGGAGGACTGACGACCATGGCCAAGGTCACGATGGCGCAGGCACTCAACACCGCACTGCGCGACGCGCTGCGCGAGGACGAACGGGTCCTCGTCTTCGGGGAGGACGTCGGCCCGCTCGGCGGGGTCTTCCGTATCACCGACGGCCTGACCCGCGACTTCGGCGAGCAGCGCTGCTTCGACACCCCGCTGGCCGAGGCCGGCATCGTCGGCCTGGCGGTCGGCATGGCGATGGGCGGGTTCCGTCCCGTGGTGGAGATGCAGTTCGACGCCTTCGCGTACCCGGCGTTCGAGCAGATCGCCTCGCACGTCGCCAAGCTGCGCAACCGCACCCGGGGCCGGATCGGCCTGCCGATGGTGATCCGGGTCCCCTACGCCGGCGGGATCGGCGGAGTGGAGCACCACTGCGACTCCAGCGAGGCGTACTACGCCCACACGCCCGGTCTGAAGGTGGTCACCCCGGCCACGGCCGAGGACGCGTACTGGCTGCTGCGGGACGCGGTGGCCGACCCCGATCCGGTGGTCTTCATGGAGCCCAAGAAGCTGTACTGGTCGCGCGAGGACACCGACCTTCACACACGCGGCGCCCTGCCGTTCGGGCGGGCCGCGATCCGGCGGCCGGGACGTGACGCGACCCTCGTCGCCTACGGCCCCTCGGTCCCGGTGGCGCTGGCCGCCGCCGAGGCCGCCGCGGAGGACGGCGTCGAGCTGGAGGTCGTGGACCTGCGGACGCTGGTGCCCTTCGACGACGAGACCGTCACGGAGTCGGTGCGCAGGACCGGGCGCTGTGTGGTCGTGCAGGAGGCGCAGGGCTTCGCCGGAGTCGGCGCGGAGATCGCCGCCCAGGTGCAGGAGCGCTGCTTCCACTCGCTCGCCGCACCGGTGCTGCGGGTGGCCGGCTTCGACATCCCGTACCCGCCGCCGAAGCTGGAGCACGCCCACCTGCCCGGGGTCGACCGGGTCCTGGACGCCGTCGACCGTCTTCAGTTCGCGGACGAGCCCGACACCCGGCACTTGCTGAAGGGAGCGGTGGCGTGACCACGGCGACGACGGACGAGCAGCTCTTCCGGCTCCCCGACCTCGGCGAGGGCCTGACCGACGCGGAGATCGTCGAGTGGAAGGTCGCCGTCGGCGACACCGTCACGATCGACCAGATCGTGGTCGAGGTGGAGACCGCCAAGGCCGCCGTCGAGGTGCCGGTGCCGTACGCGGGCACGGTGCTGCGGCTGCACGCGGAGGCGGGCACGGCGCTCGGGGTGGGGGAACCGCTGATCACGGTGGGCGCGGCGGCACCCGCGGAGGTGGCGGCACCCGCAAAGGCGGCACCCGTGGCGGAGCCCGCCGCGGCCGAGCGGTACCGCGAGGAGGAGCAGGCCGGATCCGGCAACGTTCTGATCGGTTACGGCACCGGGCACGAACCGGCGCCACGCCGTCGCCGCCGGCGCGCCGCCCCGACGGCGGCCACCGCACCCGCGCCGGTGGCCGAGGGCCAGGCCCCTCGTGTCATCTCCCCGCTGGTGCGGCGGCTGGCCCGGGACCACGGGATCGACCTCGCCGCCCTGGCACCGACGGGACCCGCCGGGGTCGTCCTGCGGCGGGACGTGGAACAGGCGGTCGCGCGCAAGGCGCCCGCCCCGTCCGAGCCCGCCCCGGCCGCGGTCCCCGACGGTCCCGTCCGCATCCCGCTGCGCGGTGTCCGCAAGGCCGTCGCCGACAAGCTCTCGCGCAGCCGCACGGAGATCCCCGACGCCACGACCTGGGTCGACGTGGACGCCACCGGACTGCTCCAGGCCAAGAAGGCACTGGAGGCGGCCGAACCGGGCCGCCGCGTCGGGCTGCTGGCCCTGTTCGCCCGGATCTGCGTCGCCGGTCTGCGCCGCTTCCCCGAGCTGAACGCGGCGGTGGACACCGAGCGCCGGGAGATCCTGCGCTTCGACGAGGTGCACCTGGGCTTCGCCGCCCAGACCGACCGCGGCCTCGTCGTGCCCGTCGTCCGCGACGCACACCGGCTGACCACGGTCCAACTGGCGGCCGAACTGGCCCGGTTGACCGAACTGGCCCGGACCGGGAACCTGCCCCCCGACCGGCTGACCGGGGGCACCTTCACGCTGAACAACTACGGCGTGTTCGGCGTCGACGGCTCCACACCCATCATCAACCACCCGGAGGCGGCGCTGCTCGGCGTCGGCCGCATCGTCGACAAACCCTGGGTGGTGGACGGCGAGCTGACCGTCCGCAAGGTCACGCAGCTGTCGTTCAGCTTCGACCACCGGGTCTGCGACGGCGGCACCGCCGGCGGCTTCCTGCGCTTCGTGGCCGACTGCGTGGAACGCCCGGCGATCCTGCTCGCCGACCTCTGACCGACCCGCACTTCCCGCGCCCCGGACCCGGGCGCACCGCACCCGTCAACCGACCGAACGTTCGGCCTGGAGCCCTCATGTCCCCCGCCCAGCATCCCGACTTCTACGCCCGCCATGCGGACCTGCTCGAACAGGCCTCGGCGCGCACCACCGACCGCGGCTACTGGACGCCGTACCCGGAAGTCCCGAGCACCTCCGCGTACGGCGCCGGGGCGCCCGAGGCAGGCGAGGCGGCCTTCCGCGCCCTCCTCGACCGCCCCTTCCCGCTGGACGGGCACCCCACCATGGGCACCGTCCCGGCCGCGGAGGTCTCGCCGTACGGCTTCCCCCTCGGCATCGACTACCCGCATCTGGCGCCCGAGGCCGCCGTGGCGACGGCCAAGGCGGCCGCCCCGGCCTGGCGTGCGGCGAGCCCCGACGTGCGGGCCGGCGTGGCGGCCGAGATCCTGGCACGGCTGAACGCGGCGAGCTTCGAGATCGCGCACGCCGTCCAGCACACCACCGGCCAGCCCTTCGTGATGGCCTTCCAGGCCGGGGGTCCGCACGCCCAGGACCGCGGGCTGGAGGCGGTGGCGTACGCCTGGGAGGCGCAGCGGCGCCATCCGGCCACGGCACGCTGGAGCAAGCCACGGCGCCGGGGCGGACCGCTCGTCATGGACAAGTCCTACACGCCGGTCGGCCGGGGCGTGGCCGTACTCGTCGCCTGCAACACCTTCCCCACCTGGAACGGCTATCCGGGCCTCTTCGCGAGCCTGGTCACCGGCAACCCGGTGATCGTCAAGCCGCACCGGCGGGCCGTGCTGCCGCTGGCGATCACCGTGCGGATCGCCCGGGAGGTACTGGCGGAGGCCGGTTTCGACCCGGACGTGGTGCTGCTGGCCGCCTCCCGCCCCGAGGAGCGCACGGCGCCCGCCCTGGCCACCCACCCCGACGTGCGGATCGTGGACTTCACCGGTTCCAGCGAGTTCGGCGACTGGCTGGAGGACAACGCCCGCCAGGCTGTCGTGCACACGGAGAAGGCGGGGCTGAACACCGTCGTCGTGGACTCCACGGACGACTACGCCGGGCTGCTGCGCAACCTCGCGTTCTCGCTGTCGCTCTACAGCGGGCAGATGTGCACCACCCCGCAGAACATCCTGGTGCCCCGTGAGGGGTTCCCCACCGACCAGGGGCCGCGCACGGCGGACGAGTTCGCCGCCGATCTGGGCCGCGCGCTGGACGAGCTGCTCGGCGACCCGGCCCGTGCCGCCGCCACCCTCGGCGCGATCGTGAACGGCGGGGTCCTCGCGCGTCTGGAGGAGGCGGCCGCCCTGGGCCGTACCGCCCATCCCTCCCGTGCCGTGGCGCACCCCGGCCATCCGGACGCCGTCGTCCGCACCCCGCTGGTGGCCCGGCTGGACGCGGACACCGACGACAAGACCTACACGAGCGAGTGGTTCGGGCCGGTCTCCTTCGTCATCGGCACCGACGGCACCGCGCACTCCCTGCGCGTCCTGCACGACACCGTGCGGAGCCACGGCGCGCTCACCGCCTGCGTGTACGCGACCGGCGAGGACGTCCTCGCGGCGGCGCGGGCGACGGCCCTGGAGGCGGGGGTGCACCTGTCGGAGAACCTGACCGCGGACGTGTTCCCCAACCAGTCGGCCGCCTTCAGCGACTTCCACGGCACCTCGGCCAACCCGGCCGCCAACGCGACGCTGACCGATCCGGCGTTCGTCACCGGCCGCTTCTGCGTCCTGCAGTCCCGCCGTCACGCCCCCGCCGAGGAGCACGAGAAGCCCGAGGAGCACGCCGATGTCCGATGAGGTCTATCTGATCGACGGGGCCCGTACCCCGCAGGGCCGTTACGGCGGCGCCCTCGCGTCCGTACGCCCCGACGACCTGGCCGCGCTCGTCGTCGGCGAGGCCGTGCGACGCGCCGGTGTCCCGGCCGGCTCCGTCGACGAGGTGATCCTCGGCGCCGCCAACCAGGCCGGCGAGGACAACCGGGACGTCGCGCGGATGGCCGTCCTGCTGGCCGGACTTCCGCACACCGTGCCCGGATACACCGTCAACCGGCTGTGCGCGTCGGGACTCACGGCGGTCGCCTCCGCCGCGCAGGCGGTACGGGCCGGCGAGGCCGATCTCGTCGTGGCGGGCGGGGTCGAGTCGATGACCCGCGCGCCCTGGGTGACGGCCAAGCCCGGCACGCCCTGGTCGAGGCCGGGCGAGGTCCACGACACCTCGCTCGGCTGGCGCTTCACCAATCCCCGTTTCCCCGCCGCGACCACGCTGTCGATGGGCGAGACGGCGGAGGAGGTCGCCGCCCTGGACGGCATCACCCGGCTGGAGGCCGACTCCTTCGCCCTGCGCAGCCACCGTCGGGCGGTGGCCGCGAGGACGGCGGGCCGCTTCGCCGCGGAGATCGTCCCGGTGCCGGTCGCCGGCGGGGAGGTGACCGAGGACGAGGGGCCGCGCCCGACGACCACGCTGGAGAAGCTGGGCGGGCTGCGCACGGTCTTCCGCCGGGACGGCATCGTCACGGCGGGCAACTCCTCTCCCCTGTCCGACGGGGCCGCCGCCCTGGTGGTGGCGGGCGGGGCGGCGGTGGAGCGGTACGGGCTCACCCCCCGGGCCCGCGTCGTCACCGCCGCCTCGGCCGGGGTCGAGCCGCACCTGATGGGGCTCGGCCCCGTGCCGGCCACCGCCCTGGCTCTGGAGCGGGCCGGCTGGACGGTCGACGACCTCGACGCGATCGAGCTCAACGAGGCGTTCGCCGCCCAGGCCCTGGCGGTCGTGCGCCGGCTGAAGCTCGACCCCGACCGGGTCAACGCCGACGGCGGCGCCATCGCCCTCGGCCACCCCCTGGGCTGCTCCGGCACCCGCATCCTGCTCACCCTGCTGGGCCGGCTGGAACGGGAAGGCGGCCGGCGCGGCCTTGCGACCCTGTGCGTCGGCGTCGGACAGGGCGTGGCGATGCTCGTGGAGCGCGTATGAGCGCGTACGAGACGCTGTCCGTCGAGGAGCACCCGGACCGGGTGGTGGTCACCCTGTGCCGGCCCGCCGCCCGCAACGCCCTCGACGGCCGCATGATCGCCGAACTGCACCGGGTCTGCGAGGACTTGGAGCGCACTCCGAAACTGCTGCTGCTCACCGGACACGGCGGTGTCTTCGCGGGCGGCGCCGACATCGCCGAACTGCGCCGCCGGGGCCGGGACGAGGCGCTGCGGGGCATCAACAGCCGCCTGTTCGAGCGGGTGCGCGGGCTGCCCCTGCCCACCGTGGCCGCCGTGCCCGGCTGGGCCCTCGGCGGCGGCGCCGAGCTGGCCTACGCCTGCGACCTCAGGATCGCCGGGCCGAACGCGGTGTTCGGCAACCCCGAACCGGGTCTGGGCATCCTCGCCGCCGCCGGCGCGTGCTGGCGGCTGCGCGAACTGGTGGGCGAGTCGGTGGCCAAGCAGGTGCTGCTCGCCGGACGGAACCTCGACGCCGGGGCCGCGCTGGCCTGCGGGCTGGTGATGGACGTCGTACCGGCCGACCGGCTGCTCGACGAGGCGCACGCGGTGCTCGACGGGATGTCCCGCTCCTCGGCGCTGGCCCTGCGGCTCACCAAGCTCGTCACCGACGCCGCGGGGGCTCATCCGGTGGCCGATGACCTCGCCCAGGCCGTGCTCTTCGAGAGCCCGGACAAGGAGGAACGCATGACGCGCTTCCTGGAGAAGAAGGGAGGCCGGGCATGACCTCGGCTTCGACACCGCCCTCCGTGGTGGGGGTGATCGGCGGCGGCCGGATGGGCGCCGGGGTCGCGCAGTCCTTCGCGGCCGCCGGTTCGCGGGTGGTCGTGGTGGAGCGCGACGGTTCGGCCGCGGCCGCCGCTCTGGAGCGGATCGCCGGGGGACTGCGCCAGGCGGCCGAGCGCGGGACGCTCGGCGGCCCGTCGGACCTCGACGTCCCGGACCGGGTCTGCGTCGTCCCCTCGATCGCCGCGCTCCCCCACGACACCGACCTGGTCGTCGAGGCGGTCCCGGAGGACGCCGCGCTGAAGGCCGAGGTGCTCGCCGCCGCCGAGCGCGTGGTGCACGACGACTGCGTCCTCGCCAGCAACACCAGTTCGCTGTCCGTCACCGACCTCTCGGCGGTCCTGGAGCGGCCCGGGCGCTTCCTGGGGATGCACTTCTTCAACCCCGTGCCCGTCTCCGCCCTGGTGGAACTGGTCCTGGCCCGCAACACCGGCGCGGCGGCCCTCGGCGCGGCGATCCGCTGGACGCACGCCCTCGGCAAGCAGGAGGTCGTCGTCCAGGACTCCCCCGGCTTCGCCAGCAGCCGGCTCGGCCTCGCCCTCGGCCTGGAGGCGATCCGCATGGTCGAGGAAGGGGTCGCCGACCCGGAGGCCATCGACACGGCCATGCGTCTCGGCTACCGGCATCCGATGGGCCCGCTGCGCCTGACCGACGTGGTCGGACTCGACGTGCGGCTGGCCATCGCGGAGCATCTGCACGCGACGCTCGGCGAGCGGTTCGCGCCGCCGCGGCTGCTGCGCGAGAAGGTCGCCCGCGGGGAGCTGGGCCGCAAGAGCGGTCAGGGGTTCTACCGATGGCAGTGAGCGAAATCCCCACGTCGCACGGGGTGTCGTACGAGGTCACCGACGGCGTGGCCGTGATCGAACTGCGCGGCCGCGCGACCGGCAACGCGCTCGACGCACACCTGCGCAGCGCCCTTCTCATGGCCGCCCGGCGCCTGACCACGGACGCCCGGCGCGAGGTGAGGGCGGCCCTGATCACCGCCCGCGGCCGGCACTTCTGCGTCGGCCAGGACCTCAAGGAACACGCCCACCTGCTGAAGACCTCGCCCGCCACCGCCTTCGCCAACATCCCCGACCACTACAACCCGCTGGTGAAGGAACTGCACGCGCTGCCGGTCCCGCTCGTGGTCGCGGTCGAGGGCTCCTGTGTCGGCGCCGGACTGGGCCTCGCGCTCTGCGCCGACGTGCGCGTGGCGGCCGAGGGCGCCCGCTTCGCCACCGCGTTCGGCGGGGTCGGCCTCGCCTCGGACTCGGGCGTGGCCCGCGCCCTGGCCCGGCAGCTGGGCCCCTCCCGCACCGCCGGGCTCATGCTGCTCGGCGACACCTTCTCCGCGCGGGACGCCGAGCGGTGGGGGCTCGTCCACCGTGTCGTCGCGGACGGCTCGGCCGCCGCCGAGGGCGTGGCCCTGGCCCGCGCGCTGGCAGCCGGGCCCACCGCCGCGCACCGGGAGACCAAGACGCTGCTGCGCTCGGCGGCCACCACGACCCTGCCGGCGGCGCTGGAGCGCGAGTCCGTCGTCCAGCGGCGCCTCGGCACCACCGACGACCACCGCGAGGCCGTCACCGCCTTCCTCGAACGGCGAGGCCCGGTCTTCCGCGGCCGCTGACCACCCGTCACCCACGAAAGGGGACCCATGAAAGAGGCAGCCACCTCCACGAACATGTCCGTGTTCGAGGACACCATCGCCCGGGACCGGCGCATCGAGCCCCGGGACTGGATGCCCGACGCCTACCGGGCCACGCTCGTACGGCAGATCGCCCAGCACGCCCACTCCGAGGTCATCGGCATGCAGCCGGAGGGCGAGTGGATCACCCGGGCGCCCTCGCTGCGCCGCAAGGCGATCCTGTTCGCCAAGGTGCAGGACGAGGCCGGGCACGGCCTGTACCTCTACTCGGCGGCCGAGACCCTCGGCGCCGACCGCGCGGAGCTGACCGAGCGGCTGGTCGACGGCCGCCAGAAGTACTCCTCGATCTTCAACTATCCGACCCGCACCTTCGCCGACGTCGGGGTGATCGGCTGGTTCGTGGACGGCGCGGCGATCTGCAACCAGGTACCGCTGTGCCGCACCTCGTACGGCCCCTACGGACGCGCCATGGTCCGGGTCTGCAAGGAGGAGTCCTTCCACCAGCGGCAGGGCTACGAGCTGCTGCTGACCATGATGCGGGGCACGGCCGCACAGCGCGCGATGGTGCAGGACGCCGTGGACCGCTGGTGGTGGCCGTCCCTCATGATGTTCGGGCCGCCCGACGACGACTCCCCCAACTCGGCGCGCTCCATGGCCTGGAGGATCAAGCGGCACTCCAACGACGCCCTGCGGCAGCGCTTCGTCGACATGACCGTCCCGCAGGCCGAGAAGCTGGGCGTCACCCTGCCCGACCCGGAACTGCGCTGGAACGAGGAACGCGGCCACCACGACTTCGGCACCCCCGACTGGGACGAGCTGAAGCGGGTCGTCTCGGGCGACGGGCCGTGCAACGCCGAGCGGATCGCCCGCCGCCGTGCCGCCCACGAGGAGGGCGCCTGGGTGCGGGAGGCCGCGGCCGCGCACGCCGCCAAGCGGACGGCCCGGCTGCGGGAAGGAGCGGCGGCATGAGCCCCGAGAAGCAGACCTGGCCGCTGTACGAGGTGTTCGTCCGCGGCAAGCGCGGCCTGAACCACGTCCATGTCGGCTCCCTGCGCGCCGCCGACGACGAGATGGCGCTCCTGCACGCCCGAGACCTCTACACCCGGCGCAACGAAGGCGTGAGCATCTGGGCCGTGCGCTCGGACACCATCGCCGCCTCCGCGCCCGACGAGAAGGACCCGTTCTTCGCGCCCAGCGGCGACAAGGTCTACCGGCACCCCACCTTCTACGCCATCCCCGACGACGTCCCCCACATGTAGCGACCCCGAGGAGCAGTGCATGACCGACGAGGACCTGTACGTCGACGGCGACAGCGCCCGCTGGGCGTTCGGCACCGGCTTCACCGACCCGCTGCACGGGGTCGACCAGGCGGTGCCCGACGGTGTCGACGCGGACGACCTGGCCGCCTGCTGTCTGGCGCTCGGCGACGACGCCCTGGTGTCCGCGCAGCGGCTGGCCGAGTGGTGCACCCGCGCCCCGGAGCTGGAGGAGGAGCTCGCCCTGGCCAACATCGGCCTCGACCTGCTCGGCCAGGCCCGGCTGCTGTACGCCAGGGCCGGCCGGGCCGACGGCACCGGCCGCGGTGAGGACGCGTACGCCTACTTCCGCGACCCGGTGGACTTCCGCAACGTGCGCCTGGCCGAACTTCCCGGCGGGGACTTCGCGTTCACCGTGGCCCGGCTGCTGGTGCTCTCCGTCTGGCGGCTGGCCGTGTGCGAGGCGTTCACCGGCACGGCGGACCCGGTGCTGGCCGCGATCGCCGCGAAGAGCGTCAAGGAGCTTGCCTACCACCGGCGTTACGCCGCGGAGTGGACGGTACGGCTCGGCGACGGCACCGCCGAGTCCGCCGGACGGATGCGGACCGCGCTGGACGCCCTCGGCCCCTGGCTCGACGAATTGCTGACCGACCGTACGGCCGAACGGTTGGGGGCGGATCCGGCCGCCGTCGCGGCGCGGACCCGCGCGGAGCTGTTCGGGGTGCTGGCCGACGCCGGACTGAACCGGTCCGACGACGTGTCCCCGCCCGGCCCCCCGGCGCCGCCGGTCCCGGGTTCCGGGAGGAACGGAGACCACACCCCGCACCTGGCACCGCTCCTCGCGGAACTCCAGAGCGTCGCCCGCGCCCACCCGGACGCGTCGTGGTGACGGCGTCGCCGGAACGGGCGCAGCGGATCGCCGCCGAGGTCCCCGACCCCGAACTGCCGATGCTGACGCTCGCCGACCTCGGGGTGCTGCACGGCGTCGAGGTGACGCCGCAGGGCACCGTCGTCGCCCGGCTCACCCCGACCTACGCGGGCTGCCCCGCCGTCGCCGAGATGCGTGCCGAGGTGGCGGCCCGGCTGCGGGCCGCCGGCTTCGCCGACGTACGGGTGGTCACGGTGCTCGACCCGCCGTGGACCACCGACCGGATCACCGACGAGGGCCGCCGCAAGCTGGCGGAGCACGGCATCGCACCGCCCGGCCCCCGGGGCGCGCCGGGTCCGGCACCGGGCCGGACCTGGCTGAGCCTGACGACGGCGCCGGCCGACGTCGCCTGCCCGCGCTGCTCCTCCGCCGACACGGAGGAGATCTCGCGATTCGGCGCCACCGCCTGCACGGCTCTGCGCCGCTGCCGCACCTGTCTGGAGCCGTTCCCCCACGTCAAGGACCTGCCATGACCCTGCCTCCGGTTCGCTCCCGCCGTCGCCCGGCCTTCCACGCCCTGCGGGTGTCCGCCGTGGAACCGCTGTGCGCCGACGCCGCCGCCCTCACCTTCGACGTCCCCGGCCGCCTGGCCGACGTGTTCGCCTTCCGGCCCGGTCAGTGCCTGACCGTGCGCCGCGAGATCGACGGCCGCGACGAGCGGCGCTCGTACTCGATCTGCTCGCCGGCCGGTACGGCGCCGCGCATCGGGGTGCGTGTGGTGCCGGGCGGGGTGTTCTCCTCCTGGCTCGTGCACGGTGTACGTCCCGGGGACACGCTGCAGGTCATGGCGCCGACCGGGGCGTTCACCCCGGATCTGACCGGGCCCGGCGGACTCGGCCACCACGTCCTCGTCGCCGCCGGGTCCGGCATCACGCCGATGCTGTCCATCGCCGCGTCCGTCCTCGCCGCGGACGACGACGCGCGCGTCACGCTGCTGTACGGCAACCGGCGCTCGGGCACCGTGATGTTCGCGGACGAGCTCGCCGACCTCAAGGACCGGTACCCGGCCCGTTTCCACCTCGCCCATGTGCTGTCCCGTGAGCCGCGCGAGGCCGAGCTGCTCTCCGGCCGGCTCGACACCGGCCGGCTCGGCGCACTGCTGGACGCGCTCCTCGACGTCCACGACGTCTCCCACTGGTGGCTGTGCGGCCCGCACGGCATGGTGCGCGACGCCCGCGCGCTCCTCACCGGACGCGGCGTCCCGGCGGACCGGGTCCACCAGGAACTGTTCCACGCGGACGACGAACCGCCCGCCCCGCCCGCCGGCGAGCGCGACGACGTCTCCGGCCGGGGCCCGACGAGCGAGGTCACCGTGGTCCTCGACGGCCGGGCGACCACGTTCACCGCACCACGCCACCGCAGCGTCCTCGACGGCGCCCAGCAGGCCCGCCCCGACCTTCCGTTCGCGTGCAAGGGCGGCGTCTGCGGGACCTGCCGCGCGCTCGTCACCGACGGCGAGGCGGACATGCGCCGCAACTACGCACTGGAACCGGCGGAGGTGTCCGCGGGCTACGTCCTCACGTGCCAGACCTACGCCGCCTCCGACACCCTCACCGTCGACTTCGACAGCTGAGCCGGATCATCGCACCGACCATCGAGGAGGTTCGCCCGTGCGGTACGCCGAGGCGCCGAGTGTGAGCTGTGACGTCCATGTGGCGGCCCCTCCGCCGCGGGTGTGGGCCCTGGTGACCGACATCGCGCTGCCGGCCCGTCTGAGCCCCGAACTGCGGCGGGTGGAGTGGCTCGACGGCGCGTGGCGGCCCCGGGTGGGGACTCGTTTCGCGGGATACAACCACCACCGGATGCTCGGCGCGTGGCGGACCGTCTCGCACGTCGTCGAGCTGGAGGAGCAGCGGGTGTTCGGCTGGGCGGTCGTCGACGAGGACGGCCAGTTCGGCACGCCCGCGCGCGGTTCCTCCGACCCGCTGGCCACGTGGCGCTTCGAGCTGGAGCCCGAGGGCGCCGGAACCAGGCTGCGGCAGGTCGCCCGGATCGGGCCGGGCCGCTCCGGGGTCAGCCTGGCGATCGAGCGCGCGCCGGAGCGGGAGGAGGAGATCGTGGCCTTCCGGATCTCCGAACTGCGCAGCCACATCCGGGCCACCCTGCACGGCGTCAAGGAGCTGGCGGAGCAGGCCGGCCAGCCGCAGAGGTGAGGGAGGCCGTCCCGGCCGGCCGCTCAGGTGACGGGCAGTCCGTAGGTCCGGTCGAAGTGCTGGGCCACCAGGTGCCCGGCTCCGTCGCAGGAGAGCTGCCAGTCGTTGACGCCGGTCTCACGGCCGTCGGTGAAGTTCCACAGCAGGCGGCCGGAGGCGGTGTCGACGGCGTAGAAGCCGTTCTTGTTCTCGAAGGCGGGGACGTACACGGCGTGTGCCCCGACCGCGATCGGGGTGTCGACGTTGAGGCGGGGGGTCTCGCAGAACCAGCGCCGCCGGCCGTTCGCCGCGTTGAAGGCGTGGACGCCGTAGGGATCGTTTCCGGTGGCGTAGACCGTGTTGCCCCCCGCGCCGAGGGAGGCGAACATGCCGCGTTCGGCCTTCGCCCGCCAGCGGATCCTCCCGCTGCCCAGGTCCAGCGCGATCAGCTCGGACCCGATGGCGAAGACGGTCCGGCCCAGTACGGCGAGACCCGGCCGGAGGTCGTAGCCCACCTGGTGCCGCCAGCGCAGGCTGCCGCCCTCGCGGGTGGAGCGGACCGCGACGTTGCGCAGTCCGTCGGCGTAGACGAAGTAGTCGGAGGTGATGACGGGTTGCAGCGGGACGCCGACGTCCTCCGGGTTGATCGGTATGACGAGGGCCTGGTGGGCCTGGAGGTTGACCCCGAAGACCGCGCTGGTGGAGGTCGCCACGCCCTGCTCCGCCGACTGACGCTGCAGGCTGGCGCCGAGGACCGAGACGGCGAAGCCGTCGTAGCCGCCGAGCAGTTGGTCGAACTGGTAGTCCTCGCCGAAGTCGAGCGTGAACCGCTCGACGCCGCTGGCCGGGTCGACGCCGATCAGGGTCGCGCCGGTGCCGAGCGCGACGGCGGCGCCGTAGGTCAGCAGGACGGGGGTGGGCGAGAGGCTGATGCCCCGGTAGACCCACTTGGGCTGCGAGCCGTTCTCCAGATCGAGGCAGATCATGTCGCCGGGACGGGACTTCAGCAGGGCCGTGCCGTCGTGGAAGACGGCCGGGGTCTGCAGCAGCGGGCCGCCCCGGTAGATCCAGGACGGCTCGGGGGCCGGGCCGAGCGGGCGCACCGCCTGCCGGCCCCTCCTTCCCCGGGCGGCGACGAGGGCCGCGCCGCCGACGAGCGCCGTGCCCGCGGCTCCCGCCACGGCGAGGGCCGCGCGGCGGGAGGCGCCGGAGCGGGCGGGGGCGCGGTGCTGCGCGGGCGCGGCGGAACGTTCCGGCGCCGGTTCCTCCGCACGGACGTGGGGTCCGGCTTCGACCGGTCCGGCGGCCCCGGCCTGGAGACCACGGCCTCCGAAGCCCAGCCCCGCGCCGACGCCACCGGCGCGGGTGACAGGATCCACTCCACCGCCACCGGCACCCGCATCCGCACCCGCACCCGCACCCGCACCCGCACCCGCACCCGCACCCGCACCAGAGACCTGATCCAAGCCGAAGCCGCCCACACCGGAGACCTCATCCACGCCGAAGCCGCCCACACCGGAAACCTGATCCACGCAGGCCCCGGCACCCTCGGCTCCGGGAGCACGGTCCGGGCGGGCCCCGCCGCCCCCCGCTCCGGGAGCACGATCCGGTGCGTTCCCGGCACTCCCCCCTCCACCGGCGCACCCCGGGCCGGACGCGCCCTCCCCGGCCCCGCCCCCGCCCCCGCCTTCGACCGTGGCGGTGTCGTACGCCGACCACCTCTCCGCCGCATACGCCGTACCCTGCCGGCCCCGGCCCGGCGGCGCCGGCGGCTCCGGTTCGGGTCCGGGTACGTCGGCCGGGCCTGCCGGTGCGGGGACCGGGCCCTGCGTGCCGTGGCCGAGGTCGCCGGCGGCGGCCCGGCGCTCGGCGACCATGGCGGCCACCGGCGCGGGCAGCCAGCCCTCCTTCAGCATCTGTTCGGCGCCGCCGGGAGCGCAGGCGGCGGAGAGCCGGTCGGGGCCGATCCGCAGGGCGGGGTCCTTGGCGTGGCAGAGGCTGATGATCTTGTCGAGCGGTTCGGGCACCAGCGTCAGATCGGCCGAGCCGTGGACCACTTGGTAGAGCAGGGCGGCTCCCGCCGCTCCCTCGAACGGCGCGTGGCCCGAGGCGGCGAACGCGAGCACCGAGCCGAGACAGAAGACGTCTCCCTCGGGTCCCATCCGGTCACCCGTGGCCTGCTCGGGACACATGTAGTCGAGGGAGCCGAACAGGGAGCCGTCGCCGGTGAGTTCGTAGCCGTCCCGGGCGCGGACGATACCGAAGTCGATGACGCGCGGGCCGTCCGCCGCGAGCAGCACGTTGGACGGTTTGAGGTCGCGGTGCACCAGGCCCTCGGCGTGCACCGCGATCAGCGCCTCGGCGACTCCGGCGCCCAGCGCGAGGACCGTCTCCACCGGCAGCGGGCCGTGTGCGGCGACCGCCTCGGCGAGGGTGGGGCCGGGTACGTAGGCGGTGGCGAGCCATGGCGTCTCGGCGTCCGGCGCGGCATCCACCACGGGTGCCGTGTAGACGCCGCCGACCGCCGACGCGGCCGCCACCTCGCGCCGGAAGCGGATACGGAAGTTCTTGTCCTCCGCCATCTCGGGGCGGATCACCTTGACCGCGACGGTGCTGCCGTCCGACGCCTTCGCCAGATAGACCCGGCCCATGCCGCCCGCTCCGAGCCGAGCCACGAGACGGTAGGGCCCTAGCGTCTCGGGATCTTCTGGGCGCAGTGGTGTCATGCCCTCAGCCGCCTGTTCTGGGTGGTGCCGGGCGGGAGTCCCGCCCACGCTGCGGGGGAAGGCCCTGTGGGGGTCTGTGCGACAGATTAGATGCAGGAGGGGCGGACGAGACCACCTCCCGGCCGCCCTCGCCGCTTACCCGGAGGCAGGGGTTCAGCCCTTCTGCCTCTTCGGGAACGACATCTGACGTCACGTCAGAGATCGGGTGACACGTGCCCGCCCTGCGGGAACAGTGCGCGATGAGCAACAAGTGCACGGTGAAGCCACCGACGCGGGCCGAGACCTCCGATGTGTTGAAGGTCACCCCTCCCTCCGTCGCCACCCGAGGTGCCTGGCGTGTCCGTTGCTGCGGGTAGGGTCACCCGCATGACCGATTCCGCAGCCGAGCCCCGGAGCCGGCAGCCACGCAGGCGTCTGCACTACGGCGAGGGTCGCGAGGCCCTGCTGAACGCCGCCGTGCGGGTCGTGGCACGGGGCGGGCTGCGCAAGCTCACCTACCGGGCGGTCGCGGAGGAGGCCGGGGTCACGCACGGTCTCGTCGTGCACCACTTCGGTTCACGCGACGCGCTGATCGAGGAGGCCCTCGCCCACACGATCCGCACCTCGCTGAGCATCAGCTCCCTCGAACCGGGCACCGGCAAGGTCACCGACTTCTCCAGCGGACTGTCCGAGATGGTCACGGCGGATCCGGGCACCCAGGCGTTCCAGTACGAGCTGCTGCTGGAGGCCCGCCGCAGGCCCGAGCTGCTGCCGCAGATCCGCACGCTCTACGACCAGTACTTCGACGCCACCCGGCGGGAGCTGGGCCGTATGCTGCCGGCCGGCGCGGACCGGGCGCTGACCCGGCTGGTCTTCGCCGCGCTCGACGGCCTGGTGCTGCACCAGCTCGTCCTCGGTGAGCCCGAGGTCACGGACGCCGCCCTCGAGGAGCTGCGCTCCCTGCTCAAGCTCCTCGACGCCGACGGCGGCGCACCCGGCGAAGCCCGCACCTGATCCTCTGAACCGCGCAGCCGCAGCCCCGGACGTTCGACCTCCGGGGCTTTTCGCTGTTCCGGGCACCTGCGTACCGTTCTCCGCGGGCACGCCGGCCCGGCCTGCCGGCCGCGGGCGCCGGATCGGTCACGGCTGCGTAAAAGACCACCGGGCCGAGGAGAAATCCCGCCTCACCCCCTTGCCAAACGGATAGTTCCCGCCCACGATGAGGCAACTCGTTTGGCTTCAAAACAAACTCCCATCCCTCCCCGTCCCGACAGGTGATCCGAGTGGACAGTCAGACGGCGGTCGCCCCGCACCTCACGCAAGACCCCTCCACGGCAGGCAGACTCAAGCCCGACTCGCTCGGCGTCCTGGGCATCCTCTTCTTCGTCCTCTCCGCCCAGGCACCGCTGACCGGGATCGCCGGAGCCGTGCCCATCGCCATCGCCGTCGGCAACGGCGCCGGCGCACCCGCCGCGTACGTCGCGGCCGGCGTCGTCGTCCTGCTGTTCTCCATCGGCTTCGTCGCCATGGGCCGCCACGTCGTGGACGCCGGCGCCTTCTACACCTACATCGGCAGGGGCCTGGGCCGCTCGACCGGCTCCGGCAGCGCGGGCGTCGCCCTCTTCGCCTACTGCGCGGTCCAGGCCGCCATGTACGGACTCTACGGCGCGACCGTGAGCGGACTGGTCGAGCACTACACCGGGGTGCGCGTCGCCTGGTGGATCTGGACGCTGGTCACCATGGTGGTCGTCCAGGTCCTCGGCGCCGCCGGCATCGAGATGGGCGCCAAGGTCCTCGCCGTGTTCGTCCTCGCGGAGTTCAGCATCCTGCTCGCCTTCGCCCTCGTGACCCTGGTCAAGGGGGGCGGGCCCGAGGGGCTGGGCTTCGGCGACAGCTTCTCGCCGGGCGCGGCGCTCCAGGGGGCGCCGGGCGTGGCCCTGATGTTCGCCGTGGCGTCGATGTTCGGTTTCGAGGCCACCGCCATCTACGGCGAGGAGGCCCGGGAGCCGAGGAGGACCGTCCCGCGCGCCACCTACCTGTCGGTCGCGGTGATCACCTGTTTCTTCGCCTTCACCTCGTGGATGCTGGTCTCGGCGCACGGCGCGTCCGCGGCGACGGACGAGGCGGGCAAGGCGCTGGCCTCGGGCGACGCCACGGCCTTCGTCTTCGCCCCCGTCACCGCCCAGTTCGGCGCCTGGGCCGGCGACGTCCTGCCCGTCCTGCTGGCGACCTCGCTGTTCGCGGGCATCCTGGCGTTCCACAACTCCGCCAACCGCTACCTGTTCTCCCTCGGCCGCGAGGGTCTGCTGCCGCGGGGCCTGACCGCGATCAACCGGCGCCACTCCCCCTGGGCGGCCGGCGTCGTGCAGACGGTGATCGCGGCGGCGCTGGTCCTGCCGTTCGCCGTGCTGGGAAAGGACCCGGTGCTGACGCTCTTCTCCTGGTTCAGCGGGGTCGCCGTCCTGGGGATCATGCTCCTGTACTTCCTGACCTCCGTCTCGGTGGTCGTGTTCTTCCGCCGCACCGGTGCCGACACCCGGCCCTGGAACACGCTGGTCGCCCCGGTGCTGGGCGCCCTCGGCATCGCCGGCGCCATCTGGCTGATCATGGCGAACTTCACCACGCTCATCGGCGGCGACCGGGTCACCGCCGTATGGCTCCAGCTCACCGTCCCGGCGGTGCTGGTCCTGGGGCTCGTCACGGCGCGGCTGACCCGGCACCGGCACTCCGTCCCGGCCTGACCCGGCGTCCCCGCCCACGGCCGACGACGGCACCCCTCCCCGGGTGCCGCCGTCGGCCCGCGGTCACGGCCCCCGCCCACCATCGTCAACGACCACCAGGAGGAGAGCCGATGCCGGCCCTCGCCCACGACGAGCTGCTGCGTCTCGCCAAGGATCTGGACCCGCCCGTCGAGCACCACATCGACGGAGTGGACGAGCCCGGAGGCGGAGCCGCCTTCGCCGTCGTCTCGCCGCGCGACGGACAGGTCCTCGCCCAGGTCGCCGACGCCCGGCAGGCCGAGGTGGACCTGGCCGTGGCCGCCGCGCGCCGGGCCTTCGACCACGGCCCCTGGCCCCGCCTCGCGCCCGCCGACCGCGGCCGGATCCTGCTGCGCGTCGCCGAGCTGCTGGAGGAACAGCGGGAGAAGCTCGCCCTGACCGTCAGCCTGGAGATGGGCAAGCCGGTCACGGACGCGTACGGGATCGAACTGCGCGCCGCGATCAACACCTTCCGCTGGTACGGGCAGCTGGCGGACAAACTCACCGACGAGTCGCCCCACACCTCCCCCGATGCACTGGCCCTGGTCACCAGGGAGCCGGCCGGTGTCGTGGGCGCCGTCGTGCCGTGGAACTTCCCGCTCACCCTGGCGAGCTGGAAGGTCGCTCCGGCGCTGGCGGCAGGCTGCACGGTCGTGCTCAAGCCGTCCGAGAACTCGCCGCTGTCGGCGCTGCTGCTCGGCCGGATCGCCACCGAGGCCGGGCTGCCGCCGGGCGTGCTCAACGTCGTGACCGGGGACGGGCCGGTGGCGGGGCGGGCGATCGGGCTGCACCCGGACGTCGACGTGCTGGCCTTCACCGGCTCCACCGCCGTCGGCCGCCACTTCCTGCGCTACGCCGCCGACTCCAACCTCAAGCGCGTCTGGCTGGAACTGGGCGGCAAGTCGCCGAACATCATCCTGCCCGACGCCCCCGACCTGGAGAAGGCCGCCGCCACCGCCGCCTGGGGCATCTTCTTCAACCAGGGCGAGATGTGCACCGCCCCCTCCCGGCTGCTGGTCCACTCCTCCGTCGCCGAACGCGTCACCGAGGCGATCGTGGCCCGGGCCCGCGATCTGCGGGTCGGAGATCCGCTGGACCCGGCCACCGAGATGGGCGCGCTGGTGGGCGAGAGCCATCTGGAGCGCGTCCTCGACCACATCGGCACCGGCATCGACGAGGGCGCCCGGCTACGGACCGGAGGCGAGCGCACGCTGGCCGGCACCGGCGGCAGCTTCCTGCACCCCACCGTCTTCGACCACGTCGACCCGGGCATGCGGCTGGCCCGTGAGGAGATCTTCGGGCCGGTGCTGTCCGTGCTCACCTTCGACGACCTGGACGAGGCGGTCCGCCTGGCCAACGCCACCGAGTACGGCCTGGCCGCCGGTCTGTGGACCTCCGACCTGTCCACCGCCCACAAGGTCTCGCGCGCGCTCCGGGCCGGGACGGTCTGGGTCAACTGCTACGAGGAGGGCGACCTGACCGTTCCCTTCGGCGGGGTGAAGCAGTCGGGCAACGGCCGGGACAAGTCCGTGCACGCCGTCGAGAAGTACACCGAACTGAAGACCACCTGGATCCAGCTGTGACGACGCCCGTACGACCGCTCATCGCGATCCCCGCCCGCTTCTGCGCCACCACCTCCGCGCTGCGGTACGCCGCGGAGGTCAACGCCCGCGCGCTGATCGAGGCCGTCTGGCGGGCCGGCGGGGAACCCGCGAGCGTCCACCCCGCTCCCGAGGACGTCGCCTCCCGCCTCGCCCGCTTCGACGGCGTCCTGCTCCCCGGCGGCGGCGACCTCGCCCCGCACCGCTACGGCGCCGCCGACACCCACGCGAGCGTGTACGACGTCGACGAGACGCAGGACGCCTTCGACCTGGACGTCGCCCGCACCGCACTGGACCTGGGCCTGCCCCTGCTGGCGGTCTGCCGCGGCCTCCAGGTCGTCAACGTCGCCCTGGGCGGCACCCTGGAACAGGACATGGGCGGCCCCGCACGCGAACACCGGCACGTCGTGCACCCGGTGGCGATCCGGCGCGGCACCCTGCTGGAGCGGGCCACCGGCGCGGAGAAGATCGAGGCGTCCTGCTACCACCACCAGCGGGTGGACCGCGCGGGACCGGGCCTCACGGTCACCGCGCGCGCCGCCGACGGCACCGTGGAAGGGCTCGAACTGCCGGGCGCCCGGGGATGGTTCACGGCCGTCCAGTGGCACCCCGAGGACACGGCCCACGAGGACCCCGCCCAGCAGAGCCTGTTCGACGCCCTCGTACGAGCCGCCCGCACCGGACGCTGACACCGCGGGCCCGCGTCCGCCGCCGTGTCGTCATATCGCCTGGTCGTTCAACAGCAGCTCTCCGGGGGCCGGTTGGGGGATGCCCTGGCCGACGGCGGTCGGCTTGCGGATGAGCAGCAGCGCCGCGTCGTCATGGAGCCGGCCGCCCACGTGGGCGAGCAGTTCGCCGTGCAGCGCGTCGAGGGTGCGCGCGGGTTCGTCGGACACATGGCGTGCCAGACCCTCGGCGAGCGGGTAGAACGCCCGCCCGTGGTCGCGGGCCTCGGTCACCCCGTCGGTGTAGAGCAGCAGCTGGTCGCCGTCGGCGAAGGGCAGCACCTGGAGGCCGGGCGTCTCGTCCGTGAGGGCGCGCAGGCCCAGGGGCGGCGCGGGACGGGGGGACTCGACCGCCGTGACGGCCGCGGAGGCCGCCCGGACCAGCAGCGGCGGGGCGTGTCCGCAGTTCACCACTTCCAGCTGCCCGGCCCGCGGGTAGCCGGCGACCACGGCGGTCACGAAGTCGTCCGCGCCGAGGTTGCGCGCCAGGCTGCGCTCGATGCGGTCGACGACGGTCAGGAGATCGGGTTCGTCGTAGGCGGCCTCCCGGAACACACCGAGCACCAGCGCGGCGGTCGAGACGGCCGGCAGGCCCTTGCCGCGCACGTCGCCGACGATCAGCCGGACCCCGTACGGCGTGTCCACCAGGGCGTACAGATCCCCGCCGATCCGGGCCTCGGCCGCGGCGGCGCTGTAGCGGACGGCCGTCTGGAACGGGCCGACGATCTCCGGCACGGGCTTGAGGAGCGCGTGCTGGGCGGCCTCGGCGACCGAGCGGACCGCCGCGAGCACCCGCTCCCGGCGGCCGCGCAGCGCGCTGGCCAGACCGCTCGCGAGGGTCACGGCCGCCAGGGCGGACAGGACGGCCATCAGCTCATGGGCCGGGACGCCGTCCCGGATGCCGAGCAGCCCCCCGAGCAGGGCGGCGAACAGACCGACGTACAGGACACCGCGCGGCCCGTTGGTGCTGGCGGACAGCGCGGGTCCGGCCGCGAGCAGCGGCAGCCAGATCATCCCGGCTCCGCCGGCCAGGTCGACGAGGACCACGACCAGAACGATCAGCACGGGCAGGAGCGGTCCTGCCACCACGGGCCTGAACAGGTGCGTCGGCCCGTGGACGGCACCACGGTGTCGGGCCTGGTTCATGTCGCGTTGCATTCCTCGTCTGTGGATCGGGGATGTGCAGGGGAATGTCCGTTTCATCCAGGAAAACGGGTTCGACCCGTGCCCCGCAAGGAGCGGGATTTCAGATAGTGAGCGAGAGACCCCTGGTCACCCGGTTCGCGGTCGGGATCAGTCGTGCCCGGATCTCCTCGAGCCGGGGAAGCCGGTCCGCCGGCAGCGAGACGCCGAGGGAGCCGAGGGTGTCCCCGCTGTAGACGGGTACGGCGACGCACACCGTGCCGAGGGCGTACTCCTCCAGGTCCGTGACGGCCGGGGCCACGGGCGAGGAGTCGAGCCGGCGGAGCAGTTCCGGGGGGCTGGTGATGGTCCGGGGCGTGAGGTCGGCGAGGTGGTGGCGGGACAGATAGTCCTTGCGGGCCTCGTCGTCCAGTTCCCGCAGCACGGACTTGCCCAGGGCGGTGGCGTGTCCGGCGTCCTCGAACCCCACCCAGAGATCGACGCGGGGCGCCCGGGGGCCGTCGACGATCTCGGCGACCCGGATCTCGCCGTCCTCGTAGAAGGTGAGGTAGGCGGCGGTCGCCAGCTCGTCCCGCAGCGCGGCCAGCGTGGGCCGGACCCGGCTGAGCAGCGCCTGTCCCCGGCCCGACGTGTGCAGCGTGTTCAGCCTCTCGCCCAGGATGAAGCCGCCGTCCTCCAGTTTGCGCACGTATCCGTCGTGGACCAGTGTCCGCAGCAGGTGGTAGGCGGTGGCCAGGGGCAGCCCGGTCTCGCGCGCCAGCTGCTTCGCCGGTGCGCCGTTCTGGTGCGCGCCCACCGCCTCCAGCAGGCGGAAGGCCCGCTGCACGGACGTGATGAGCGTGGGGCCGTCCTGCCCAGGCATACGACCAGCGTGCGCCGGGCGCCCGCCCGAGGCAAGGGGTGCGCCCTTCCCGCCCCCGCCCTGCCCTACGGGCGGCCGGGGCGGGCCTCAGGTGGTGGTCCGCACCAGCCCGGCGATGTGCGCGGTGACCGTGTCGAGGATGTCCGTCCAGGCGGCCGCGTCGCCGAGGACCAGGTAGTTGAGGGTGAGCCCGTCGGTCATGGCGGCCAGATAGCGGGCCAGGACGGACACGGGGACGCCGAGCCGGAGGTCCATGTTCCGGCACAGCTCCTCCGTCAGCTCGGCGTACGCCTCCTCGTAGAGCTCGTACTGCCGGCGCGCCAGATGCTCGAACCCGGGCTGGCGCAGGGCGTACTGGGTGAGTTCGTAGGTCAGCATGTGCTCGTCGGGGTGGGCGCGGACGTGGTCCCAGTACGCCTGGAAACCGGCCCGGACCGTCTCCTCCAGGGTGGCCCTGGGCAGGATCGCCTCTTTCACGACGCTCACCGAGTGGGCGGTGAGCGTCGTGATGACGGACTCGACCAGGGCCTGCTTGGAGTCGAAGCAGTAGTGGAAGACGCTCAGGGACACGCCGGCTTCGGCGGCGATGGACCGGGTGGTCGTCCTGGGGACGCCGTCCCGGGCCATCGCCCTGATCGCCGCTTCCGTCAGCTGCCGGCGCCGTTCGGCCGACGGCATCCGTGCCATCCGTGTCCCCCGCGTGTCGTACTGCGGCTAGGCGCTGTGGACGCCCACTTCGTAGAGCGAGTATCCCCAGTCGGTGCCGCGGTCCAGGCCGTGGACGCGGACGTAGCGGGCCGGTGTGCCGCTGAACCTGGCCGTGTCGAGGCCGCCGTCGCCGGAGGTGGTGGACCAGGCGGTCGTCCAGGTCGTGCCGTCGGTGGAGAGTTCGATGCGGTACGACGTGCCGTAGGCGCGCTCCCAGTCGAGGGTGACCCGCGAGACCAGGTTGGTGGAGCCCAGGTCGACCTGCCAGTACTGGTCGTCGCTCCAGTCGCTGGCCCAGCGGGTGCCGTCGTCGCCGTCGGCGGCGCGGCCCGGCTGGTAGCTGGTGAACGGGTTGGACTCGGACGAACTGGCGGTGGCCGTACGCCCCTTGGCGAGGTTGACCGACGCCTGGTGCTGCTCGGTCGACCCCCAGGTGCCGAGGTAGGACTCGGCACCGCGGAAGAGGTCGTTCACCACGTCCTGGCCGCCGACGAGCCGGATGTCCTCGATCCAGTCGGGGACCAGGCCGACGTTGGCCCCGCCGTCGGTGTTGAGGTCGAAGGTGCGCGAGCCGACCGTCTGCCGGTCGATGACGGAGCCGCCGTCGACGCTCTTGAAGGGGTACGTCACCTTGTTGGAGGCGTCGGCGCCGCGCGGGGCGGGGTGGTCTCCGATGCCGTTGAAGTCGGTGCCGAATCCGTAGCCCACGTCGTACTTGTCGCGCAGCGCGTCCGTGCGCTTGGCCTCGGCGGCGAAGCCCTCCGAGCCGTGCATGTACTGGGCGACGAAGCCGCCGAGGGAGTAGACCCGCTCGGTCCAGTTGAGGTCCATCCAGCTGTGCGAGGAGAGCACGCCGGGGTAGTCCGCGGCCTCGAAGACGTCGAGCGCCTGGCCGACGGCCTTGACGCTCATGTGGTCGATCTCGAGCATCATCTTGCGCTTCATCATGCCGCGCACGGCGTACTCGCCGAGGGACGTCAGCCCGCGCACGTTGCACTGGGCGTCCGCGTCGTACTCCGGCACCTCGGTGCCGGCCGGGAGTTCGGCCTCCGCCTGGGAGGCGGCGGTGCCGATGGGGTTGTCGTGCATCGCGGTGGTGCACTTCTCGGTCTGCCAGAAGGTGCCGGTGGACAGGAACTGGCCGACGTTGATGGCGGTGCCGAGGCCGCCCTCGTCGAAGCGCACGCCGCACAGGGCGTTGTCGAACTTGTGGCACAGGAACATGCTGCGCACGCCCAGCGCGTACAGCTCGTCGAGGCCCTTGTCGATGTCGGACTTGCTGCACTGCGCGATGTCCAGGATCTGCTTGCAGCCGAACGGCTCGGAGGTCTCGACGCCGAGGACGACGGCCAGCTTGCCCGCCTTGACGACTTCCCGGGCCTGGGCGCTGTCGGTGACGATCCGGAACCAGCCCTTGCCGGTGCCGCCGTACATCTTGTCGATGTAGGCCTGGAGGTCGTACGTCAGCTTGGCCTGCAGCCGGATCGAGGTCATCTCGTCGCAGCTGCGGTCCTTGAAGAAGTAGACCGAGCAGATCATGCCGTTGGTGACGAGGTCGTTGACGAGGACCCGCTGCCCGCCGCGCCATGCGCGCTCCACCCAGGCGTAGTAGTTCGCCTGGTGGGTCATCGAGTCGTACGCCGGCCAGTCCGCGAAGGTCGGCCAGCCGACCGGGTCGTGCTTTCCGTCCCCGCCGTGGGTGATGTAGTCGAAGATCGCGAGCGTGCCGTCGGGGTAGTGCTCGGGACAGTCCTTGAGGGCGTCGGCGACGCCTGCCTCCGAGAACACCTTGCCGCAGATCAGCCGGCCGCCGAAGGCCTCGTTGGAGAACAGGTGGTTGTGCGCGTCGACGAACCCGCGCACCTCTCCGGCCGAGTCGGTGCCGGTGAAGGGCTCGCCGGTCACGTTGATCCGGGAGTCGGGGGACGGCCGGGAGGTCGGCGTCCACCAGTCGGTGCCGGCCGCCGAACTCTGCGCGGGGCCGAGGATCGTGGCCAGTACGAGAAGGAGCAGCGCGACGACGGTGACGTCTTTGCGTCTGCGGTACAGGCGTCCGGTCATGGTCACAGCCCACGTCCCTCGGTCGGCGGGTCGGCGCGGTCGACGCGGGCGCTGTTGACCGCCCTTGAGATTGTCATGACCTACGCAAGTCAGTGCGACGAGGATCGCGAGTGACGCTTTCCGAGTCAAGAGTCCGGGACGCTTGACCTGATAACTGGGGTACCGCGGGTAAGCCACCTGTGCCCGTTGGGCAGTTGAACGCCGGCGACCGCTGGTAGGGCTCCGCGGCCGACGCCGCGCGGACGTGCACGGTCGGGAGACGTCCGCGCGGCTGTCGGGGGGCGTCAGGCCGTCGCGCGCACCGCGTCGCGGATCAGCTCCGCGACCTCCTTGGGCCGCGAGACGGCGACGGCGTGCGAGGCACCCTCCAGCTCGACGGTCGTCGCCCCGGCGCGCTGGGCGCCGAACCGCTCCACCTCGGGGTTGATGGCCTCGTCCGCGCCGGCGATCAGTGCCCAGGACGGCTTGGTCCGCCAGGCCGCGGCGGCTGCCTTCTCCTCGAACGCGGCGGCGGCCAGCGGACGCTGGGCCGCGGCGAGCACCTTGGTGACCTCCGCGGGCACGTCGGCGGCGAACACCGAGGGGAAGGCGTCCTCGGCGATGGTGACCTCGACGGCCGGCTCGCCCGCCGGAGTCGGGTACGTCCACTGCTTGAGATTGCTGACCAGCGGCGACAGCGGGAAGCGGCCCTGCAGCTCGCCGAGGCTCTCGCCCTCCTCCAGGGCGTAGGCGGCGACGTAGACGAGGCCGACGACGTTCTCCGTGACACCGGCGACCGTGATGAGGGCACCGCCGTAGGAGTGGCCGACGAGGATCACCGGGCCGTCGATCTGGGAGGCGACCGAGGCGACGTAGGCCGCGTCGGAGGCGAGGCCGCGCAGCGGGTTGGGCGGGGCGATCACGGGGATGCCGTGGGCCTGCAGTTCCGTGATGACACCGGTCCAGCTGGTGGCGTCGGCGAAGGCGCCGTGGACGAGCACGACGGTGGGCGTGGTGGTCATGACTGTGCTCTCTTCCGAAGGTCAGACGTGCAGGGCGTCGCGCAGGGTGCCGACGGCGAGGGTGATGGCGGCCTCGGCGGCGTGCGTCGGGCGCAGGGCGTTGAGCATCACGAAGTCGTGGATGATGCCCTGGAACCGGACGGCGGTGACCGGGACACCGGCCTCGCGCAGCTTGTTGGCGTACGCCTCGCCCTCGTCCCGCAGGACGTCGGCCTCACCGGTGATGATCAGGGCCGGGGGCAGACCGGTGAGCTGCTCGGTCGTGGCCCGCAACGGGGACGCGGTGATCTCGGCGCGCTCGGCGTCCTCGCTCGTGTACTGGTCCCAGAACCACTGCATCGCGTCCCGGCGCAGGAAGTACCCCTCGGCGAACTGACGGTAGGACGGCGTGTCGAACGCCGCGTCCGTCACCGGGTAGAACAGCACCTGCTGCACCAGCGGGATGCCGCCACGCTCCTTGGCCATCAGCGTGAGGGCCGCGGTCATGTTGCCGCCGACGGAGTCACCGGCCACCGCCAGCCGCGCACCGTCCAGGCCCTTCGACGCGCCCTGCTCCACGATCCACCGGGCGACCGCGTAGTTCTGCTCGATCGCGACCGGGTACCGGGCCTCGGGCGACAGGTCGTACTCCGGGAACACCACGGCCGCCCCGGCACCGGCCGCCAGCTCCCGCACCAGCCGGTCATGGGTGTGCGCGTTGCCGAACACCCAGCCCGCCCCATGGATGTAAAGGATCACCGGAAGAGTGCCCCCGGCACCCGCCGGCTTCACCACACGGACCCGGACGCTCCCGGTGGGACCACCCTCCACCGTGACCCACTCCTCGTCCACCGCCGGCTTGGCGATGTCACCGGACTGCACCTCGTCGACCGCCTTACGGCCCTCCACCGGACCCAGATCGAACAGATACGGCGGATTCGCGGTCGCCTCGGCGAACGCCGCGGCCTCGGGCTCGAGTACCGGCACGACCGGCTCGACGACGTCGGACATGGGGATCTCCTGGTGTTGTCGGTGTGCGTTGTCCTGCTCCCGCACGCTAAATCGGCCGGGCGTGCGGGAATTGCCCGCGCGTGCACCGGTGATGTCCTCTCAGCGCACGGCGCGCGGTGCACGGCGCGGACTCATTCGGTGCGCCGGGAGAACCCACGGTCACCGTGCGTCGGGCTTGTGCGGAGGCCGGGGGTTTCCGTCCGGGGGCCGGGTGGGCTCAGCCCCGCCCGGCCCTCGCGGCACCTCCGGCGCTGTCGCGCCACTCGCGGGGGGACATGCCGTAGGCGGCCCGGAAGACCCGGCTGAAGTGGGGGGCGCTGAGGAAGCCCCAGCGGGCCGCCACCGCCGCGATGGTCCGGCTGCCGCGGCCGTGGCGGATCAGGTCGCGCCGGCATTCGTCCAGGCGGCGGCGCAGGATCCAGCGGCCGACCGTGGTCCCCTCGTCCTTGAACAGCTTGTGCAGGTAGCGCACGGAGATGTGGTGGGCGCGGGCGATGACCTCCGGGGACAGGTCCGGGTCGGTCAGATGCAGTTCGATGTGGTCCAGGACCCGCGCCAGCAGCGGCGAGCGGGCACCCGCGGGGTCCGGCGACTGCCCGCCGAGCTGCTCGGTCACGAGCGTGGCCAGGAGGTTCACGGCGTTCCAGGCGAGCATCTCGCCGACCTGCGGGCGGGCCTCGGCCGTGGCACGGGCGAGCTCGGACAGCAGGGGCGACAGGAGCATGCCCAGGCGGGAGGAGCGGGCGACCGGCGTGCGCGCGATGCGTCCCGCGTCGGCGTCGGCGAGCCCCAGCAGGTCGCCCGGGACGAGGAAGACCGTCGCCCGGAACCGCTCGGGGAAGTCGAGGGCGGGGACGTGCCGGACGTCGTAGAAGCAGAGGTCGCCGGGGGCGAGGTGGAGGGTGAGGGGCCGGGGGTCGGGTGGGTTGGTGCCGCCGCCCAGGCCGACGAAGAGGTACTCGCCGCCGTCCCGCGCGCGCAGCCGGCGGGCGGGGTGCGGGCGGCCCTGCCCCGGCAGCCGCGCGGGGGTCTCGCCGCCGTGCTCGCCGGTGAGGATCTCGACGCCCAGGGGCGTACGGATGGAATTCGTGAGGGCCTTGGTGGTGGTGGGACTGGTGGTGGGCATTCCGCCGTTGCCTCCGAGGGGGTCGGGTGCCCGGACCGTAGGCCGGAGGATGTGCAAAAAGAGTGACAACGCGGTGACGGAGCCTCCGCACCCCTCGGTTCACCGGTCAGTCCGCTGTGCGGCGTTCGTCCGTCTCGGCGAGTTCGGTCGCGAGGGCGCGGAGCAGGCGGTGCAGGGTGTAGCGGCCCGGTGCGGGCTCGGCGAGGAGGTGCGACTCGGCGAGGTGGCCGAGGAGGAGCCGGGACCGACGGGCCGGCAGCCCGGTGAGGGACGCGACCGTCTCCGGGGTGATGAGGGCTCCGGGGTGCCGGGACAGCTGCCGGAACAGGCGCGCGCTGTCGTCCGGCAGGCGTCGGCAGGAGCCGAGGAGGGCCGGGCGCAGGGCGGGCAGGGCTTCGAGGCTGCCGTGGCGCGCGCGCAGTTCGGCGGCGACGGCCGCGAGGGGGAGGCGGGGATGGGCGGCGGCACGGTCGGCGACGAGCGCGAGGGCCAGGGGGAGCCGCCCGCAGTGGGCGACGATCTCGTCGGCGGCCGTGGGTTCGGCGGCCGCCCGACCGGGGCCGGCACGGCGGGTGAGGAGCGCGAGCGCGTCCTCGGCGGACGGCGGCTCCAGACGCAACGGCCGGGCCCCCTCGGCGACCAGGCCGGGCAGGGCGTTGCGGCTGGTGACCACGGTGAGGCAGCCGGGGGCGGCCGGCAGCAGCGGGCGCAGCTGTTCGGTGTCGAGGGCGTCGTCCAGTACCACGAGGACGCGCCGCCCGGCCAGCAGTGTGCGGTACAGCCCGGCCCGGGCGGCCGCCCCGTCCGGCATGCGCCGCGCGGACACCCCGAGCGCGGCGAGCATGAGCCTCAGGGCCTCCACGGGTTCCACGGTCGCCCGGCCCACGGCGAAGCCCCCCAGTTCCACGTACAGCCGTCCGTCGGGAAACCGGGCGGCGGCCCGCTGCGCCCAGCGCGCCACCAGGGCGCTCTTCCCCACCCCCGCCATCCCGCCGACGACCACCACACCCGCCTCGCGGCCGAGGGCCGACAGTCTCCGCGTCTCGGCCTCCCGCCCCACGAGGACGCCGGGACCGGGAGGCAGTCGAGCGGCCGGGGCGAGGAATCCGGGCAGGACGGACTCCACCGGCGCGGGAGCCCCGGCCGCCCCTCCCCCACCCCCGGCTCCTCGCACCTCCTGCCGCAGCACCCGCGTATGGGCCGCGGTCAGTTCCGGGCCGGGGGTGACGGAGAGGTCGGCGGCGAGGCGGCGGCGGATGTCGTCGTAGGCCCTGAGGGCCTCCGCCTGGAGGCCGCACGCGGCGAGGGCGAGGACGAGACGGGCGTGCAGGGGCTCGTCGAGGGGTTCGTGGGCGGTGGCCCGGCGCAGGGCGGGGAGGACCTGTTCGGCGTGGCCGGCCAGGAGCGCGGCGTCGGCCGCCATGCCTGCGGTGTCCAGGAGTTCACGCTGCACGGCCGTGAACCGGACGTGGGCGCGCACGGATTCCGGGAGGCCCATGACCACCGGGCCCCGCCACTCCCCCAGCGCCCGGCCGAAGTGGCGGGACGCGGCCTCGGCCCGCCCGGTGGCGGCCGCCCGCCTGCCCTGCCGGGTGAGTTCACGGAACCGCAGAAGGTCGACCTCGTCCGTGGTCGCGTCCAGGAGGTAGCCGTCGGCCCGGCGCAGCAGGCGCCGGCCGGGTGCGCGCGGCGGCAGTCCGGGTTCCAGCAGGCGGCGGAGGGCGCCGGCGTAACGGCGGATCACTTGGGGCGCGCTGGCGGGCGGCCGTTCGGCCCACAGGACGTCGAGGATCTCACCGGTCGGCACGGCCCGGCCGGCGTGGGCGAGGAGCAGGGCGAACAGGGCGCGTTGCTGGGGGAACCCGAGGTCGAGTTCCCGCTCCCCGCGCCACACCCGCACCGGCCCGAGCACCTCGAACCGCATCGCCTCTGCGCGCCCCGAAACCGTTCCCACGGCGCCGGCAGGCCCCGGCTCAGCCGCTCCCATGGCCCCGGCACCCCATTCATCCCCACCCGCCACGCCGGCAGTCCCCCACTCAGCCCCGCCCACCACCTCGGCAGTCCCCCACTCAGGCCCACCCACCCCGTCGGAAGCCGCCCGCCCGGCCGCTCCCGCCACGTCAGCAGACACCCGCCCGGCCCTCCTCGTCGTCGTTCAGCCGTGCCGCCATCCGCTCGGCGTCGGGATGGTTCAGCGCCCTGAGGAGGGTCAGCGCCTCCTCCCAGGCGGCGCGGGCGGCGGTCTCGTCGCCCATGGCGAGGTGGGTGTCGCCGACCCGGGTCAGGATCTCGGCCTCCACGTACGGCACGCCCAGGTCTCGCAGCAGGGCGAGGGCGTTGCGGTAGCCGAGCAGGGCGTGCGGGTGGCGGCCGAGGCGCTGGTGGGCGTAGGCGATGCTGTCCCAGGTGACGGCCTGGCCGTAGCGGTCGCCGAGTTCCTGGAGCATGCGCAGCGCCTCGAAGCAGTGCGTCAGGGCCTCCCGGTACTCGCCGAGCAGGGCGTGGTACCAGCCGACGGAGTTCAGGACGCTGGCCTGGGCGGCGTGGTCGTCGAGGGCGCGGAACAGGCCGAGGGCGAGCTGGTTGTGCCGCAGGGCGCCGGGCAGGTCGCCCTGCTGGTCGCACTCCCAGCCGAGGCTGCGGTGGGTGTGGGCGCGGCCGGTGTCGTCGCCCAGCTCGGTGAACAGGCTCAGGGCCCGTTCCAGGCGGGGGACGGCGCGGGTGTGCAGACCGAGGCGGCCCTCGATGCGGCCCAGTCCGCGCAGTCCGCGGGCGACGAGGACGGGGTCGGCGAGCCGCCGGGCCGCGTCGAGCGCGGTGCGCTGCGCGGTGAGCCCGTCGTGCCAGTGTCCGCGCCGGTCGAAGAACGGCTCCAGGGACCAGGCCAGATGGCAGGCGAGACGTTCCCGCGCCGGTTGGCCGGAGGCGGCGGCCGTGGCGACGACGGCGAGCAGCACGGCGTGTTCGGCGGTGAGCCAGGCCAGGGCACGCTCGTCGTCGGCGAGCGGTGCGGGCTGGGCGCCCTCGGGTGCGGGCGGCGGGGGCAGGGGGTCGGCGTTGGGGGCGAGGAGGCGGTCGGCGGCGTACGCGGTGTGCAGGTAGTGGTGGTGGAGCCGGTCGAGCGCGGCCCGCCGGTCCGTCGCGGTCTCGCGTTCGTGGACGAGTTCACCGGCGTGGGCGCGCAGCAGGTCGTGGAAGGTGTAGCGGGCGGGGCTGTGCTCGGTGACCAGGTGCAGGCCGGTCAGCTCGGTCAGCAGGCGGCGGGTCCGCCGGGCCGGAAGGCCGGCGAGGGCGGCCGCGGCGGGGAGGGCGAGGTCGGGGCCCGGGTGCAGGGCCAGCAGCCGGAAGAGCCGGGCGGCGTCGGGGGACACGGCACGGGTGGACCAGGAGAACACCGTGCTCACGTCGACGGACGCGTCGGCACGGGCGAAGGCGTCGAGGCTGCCGTGGGCCTCGCGCAGTTCGGCGGCGACGGCCGAGAGGAGGAAGTGCGGGTGGGCGGCGGCGCGGGCGGCGACACAGGCGAGGGCGAGGGGCAGCCCGGCGCACAGGGCGCCGATCTCGTCCGCGGCCCCTGGTTCGGCCGCGACCCGCTCGGCGCCCAGCCGGCGGACGAGGAAGGCCCGTGTCTGGTCCTCGTCGAAGGGGCGCAGGGTCACGGAGCGCGCGCCGTGGGCGGCGACCAGGCCGGGCAGTTCGTCCCGGCTGGTGACGATGGTGAGGCAGCCGGGCGCGCCGGGCAGCAGGGGCTTGATCTGTTCCGTGTCGCGGGCGTTGTCGAGCAGGACGAGGACCCGGCGTCCGGCGAGCACGCTCCGGTAGAGGGCGGCTTGCGCGTCCGCGCCGTGCGGGACGCGGTCGGAGGGCACACCGAGCGCGTCCAGGAACCCGCGGACGGCCTCCGCGGGGTCCATCACCGCGCCGGACGGGTCGAAGCCGCGCAGGTTCACGTAGAGCTGCCCGTCGGGGAACCGGTCGGCGACCCGGTGCGCCCAGTGCACCGCGAGGCTGGTCTTGCCGACGCCCGCCATTCCGCCGACGGCGCCGATCACCGCGGTCCCGGGGTGCGGCAGTTGTGCGTCGAAGAGCACGAGCGCCGTGTCGAGTTCGGCCCGTCGGCCGGTGAACATCGGCAGGTCGTGCGGCAGTTGGGAGGGGACGACGCAGGGAAGGGCGGTGTCCTGCCGGTCGTTATCCGACAGGTCGTCATGGTCCGCCTGAGGCTGCTGTTCCCGCCTCACCGCGTCATGCGCGTCCCTCAGTTCCGGGCCGGGGTCGATCCCCAGTTCCCCGCCGAGCCGCGCCCGTACGGTGTCGTACAGGGCCAGCGCCTCGGCGCGGTGGCCGGCCGCGGAGAGCACGCGGAGCAGCGCGGCGTGGACGGGTTCGTCCAGCGGGTGTTCGGCGGCGGCCCGGCGCAGGCACGGCAGGACCGTCTCCGGCAGCCCGGCACGCAGGGCGGCGTCGGCCGCTTCGCGTGCGACCGTGAGCCGCTCGCGTTCCACCGCGTCGAACGCGGGGTACGCACGGGCGTGCGCGGGAATGCCGGCGGCGACCGGACCGCTCCACAACGCCAGGGCCTCGGTGAGGAGTTCGACCGCTCGTGCGGGTGCGGTGCCGGCCTCGTCGCGAGCCGCCTCGCGCAGCGCGCGGAACCTCAGGAGGTCCGTGGAGTCCCCGTCGGTCACCAACCGGTATCCGCCCGCGTCCCGCACCAGCCATCGGCCCTCGGCGCGGGCGGCGAGCCCGGGTTCCAGGAGGCGGCGCAGCGACCCCACGTGCCGGCGGACGACGTTGACCGCGCTGCGCGGCGGATCCGTGGCCCACAGCACGTCCACGATCTCGCTCACCGCGACCGGTTGTCCCGCCTTGACCAGCAGCAGAGCCAGGAAGGCGCGCTCCTGCGGCCCGCCGGCGTCCAGCTCCGTCTTCCCCCGGCGCACCCGAAGGGCACCCAGCACCGTGAACCGCACCGACTCCGGCGGCACGTCATCCCTCCCCGTCCTTCTCCCCGACCCGGCGTTACGAATCAGACGTCCTGGCTGTTCACCAGCGACGCGTGCGGGATGCCGACGCGAACGGACACGGCGGGTTCGCGGTCACCTCGCGGCACGGACAGAACGGTAGCGCACTACTAGATCGCGCGCAACTAATTAGCCATCGATCCATTGGGGAGCGATACGATCGGGAGGACTCGAACGATAGGGTGGTGACCCCGATGGCCAGCGCAGACACCAGGAGCCGCGCAGTGGAGCAAGCCGCCGCCGCACCGACCTACGGATCGCTGCTTCTGGACGACCAGCTCTGCTTCGCCCTGTACGCCGCCTCCCGCGCCGTCACGGCCCGCTACCGACCGCTGCTCGACGAGCTGGGCCTCACCTACCCGCAGTACCTGGTGATGCTGGTGCTGTGGGAGCAGGACTCCCTCTCCGTCCGCGAACTGGGCGCCGCGCTCCAGCTGGAGTCCAGCACCCTCTCCCCCCTCCTCAAGCGCCTGGAGGCGAACGGCCTCCTGCACCGCGAGCGCCGCACCGACGACGAACGCTCGGTCGCCCTGCGCCTCACCGACGCGGGCGCCCGCCTCCGCGACCGCGCGGCCACCGTGCCCCTCGCCATCGGCGACGCCATGGGCCTCACACCGGAACAGGACGCCCTCGCCAAGCAACTCCTCCGGCTGATCACGGCGAACGTCGCCGACGGCTGAGTTCCGCCTCCCGAGCGGGCCGTCGTCCGGCTCGACCGCGCCCGACGGCACCCGAGAACCCCCCTCGCCCTGTCGGCGGCTCTTCTTCGCCCGATAGACTGACAAATCAGAGATACATGGGCGCAGTTGACGGGGGAGGCCGCCATGTCCGGGGACCAGTACGGCAGATACGACCAGGGATTCGTCGTCCCGCCGATGCCGGCGGCACCGCCGCCCGCTCCGGCGGACGGGGTGCGCGCGGTCGCGGTGGCGGTGCTCAACCTCAGCGGCCTCGGCCTCGGCTACGCGCTGGTGCGCCGCTGGATCCTGATGCTGCTCTGCCTCGCCGCGACCGCCGTCCTGCTGTTCGTGGCGCTGCCCGCCGACCCGGACGGCGTCCCGGTGTTCGCGCTGGTCCTCTACGTCGCGTTCCTGATCGGCGTGGCGGCGCACGGCGCCGTCGTGGGTCTGCGCACCCGTCTGGCGTGGCCCCCGTCCGCGCCGCTCGCGCTCGTGCTCGGACTGGTCCTGCTCGTCGCCCCGGCCGGCGGCGTCGTGGCGTACGACGGCGCACGGGACGAGGCGACGCAGCAGATGCTCCTCGACCGCCTCGACGAGGCCGACCGCCTGGTGGAGGCTGCGGGCCGCAGGGCGTTCACCTCGGCCCAGTCCGACTACCGCGAGGCGCTGGAGGTCTACGAGGACCTGAGCGCCGACCATCCGGACTCGCGGGCGGCCGCGAAGGTGCCGGCCCGGATGAAGACGTACTACGCGACCGTGGGCGCGGCGTACGAGAAGGGCGACTACTGCGAGGCGGTCGCCCCGCTCGACTATCTGCGCACGGTCCCGAAGAAGATGCCCGAGACCGATCTGAGCGGCCTGAAGGACTGGCCCGACGACCGCCTGGCCACCTCGCTGTACGAGTGCGCGTCGGACGGCCTCGCGAGCGGACAGTCCACCTGGGCCTCGCAGTTCGGTCAGCTGCTCACCACGTTCCCCGACTCGGAGCAGGCCACGAAGGTCGAACCGGCGGTGGGCTCGGCGGTCTCCGCCAAGGTCAAGGGCCTCGGCGGCAGCGACCCGTGCACGGTGGTCGAGCAGCTCAAGAGCCTCAGCGGCCAGATCGAGAACATCACGGCCGAGGACGCGAGCGTCGCCGACGCGCTGACCAAGGACGCCGACCGGGCGGCGAGCAGCGCCGGCTCGGGCACGTACAACTGCGGTGTCGACCAGTACAGGGACGGCGACTTCGAGTCCGCGCAGACGACCATGGAGGAGTACGTCTCCGGCCACAAGTCCGCCAAGAACGCCGCCCTGGCGAAGAAGATCGCGATCGCGGCGGAGGTCGCCCAGACGGTCCCGGCCGCCGGCAAGAAGCTGCCCACGACGCGCACCGGCGGCAGCATCTCGGTGACGGTCCAGAACGACAGCCCCGACGACATCACCGTCATGTACACGGGCCCGGTGACCGGCAGCTTCACCCTCAAGGCCTGCGGCAGCTGCAAGGCGTACTCCTTCGCCAGCACGATCAGCCCGGGCTTCAAGCCGTGCAACGCGAACAAGAACTACCCGGAGCGGACGATCAGCCTGCCGGTGGGCACGACGTACTTCGTGCACAAGCCGAACGGCGACAGCCTCTCCACGCCGGCCTCCGACACGGCCAAGCTGGAGTCCGGCTACATCTACACGGAGTGCGCCTACACCACGACGAGCCTGTCGTAGGCCGGAAAGTCCATTTTCCCCACTTTCCGGTGCAGCGAGTGCAACCTTCCGCTCAACCAGAATGTCCTCCCTAGTAACAGACACTCACAGTCTTGGGGGAACAAGATGGTGCGAAACAGGACGGTCTTGGTGACCGCCGCTCTCCTGACCGCCACGCTGGGCGCGGCCGCGGTACCCGCCGTGGCCGCGCCGGCCGCCGCCCCGCGGGCGGCGGCCGCCTGTCCCACCGGCTGGGGCAGTCTCGACAAGACGGACTGGTCCAGCACGTCGGGCGAATACATCACGAACGCCCGGACCGGCCGCCACGACTGTTACGACCGGTTCGTCGTCGACGTCCCGGGCGCGGACGCCGACCAGCTCGGGTACACCGTGCGCTACGTCGACCAGCTCATCCAGGACCCGACGGGCGACCCGATCCCGGTCGCCGGCGGCGCCATCCTCGAGGTGATCGTGAGGGCGCCGGCCTACAACCCCGAGACCGGCACTCCCACGTACCCCGGCCGCGCGGGTCAGCCCCTGCCCGGTGTGAACCTCACCGGGTACCGCACCTTCCGGGACGCGAAGTTCGCGGGCAGCTTCGAGGGGCAGTCGCAGTTCGGGCTCGGGGTACGTGCCCGGCTGCCCTTCCGGGTGCTGCAGCTCGACGGCCACCTGGTGGTGGACGTGGCCCACACCTGGTGAACCACCCGTCCGCGCCCGCGCCGCCGCCTGACCGGCGGCGCGGCCGGCGCATCCGGCAGTGTCACCCGAGGCCCGTCCCCGTCCGCCGCGTCTGCACCCCGTCCCCGTCCTCCCCGTCCGCGCCCCGTCTCCGCACCGGACCGCCGCACCGGCGGCCCCGGCCGAGACGGGGCGCGGCGCCTTCCCGCCGGCCCCGGCGGCCGCCGAGCGCCCTGAAGGCAGCCGCCGTTCGGCCAGGCCGCCCGGATCCGCTCCCTTGACGGCCCCCATGGGAGCGGCAACAATCCCGGCATGGATGTGACCGGTCACAGGAAGCGCTCCGCGAGCCTCCACGATGTCGCGACCGCCGCCGGAGTCTCCTGCCGGACCGTCTCCCGAGTGATCAACGGCCACCCCGGCGTCCGCCCGGCCACCCGGGAGCGCGTGCTCGCCGCCGTCACCGGGCTGGACTTCCGGCGCAGCGCCACCGCCCTCGCGCCGGCCCGCGGGCGGCGCGTCCCGCAACGCCTCACCGTCGACCTCGCCGACTCCGAGGGTCCGGTGCTGCACGGCGCCAACGGCGCGCTGTACGGGCTCAGCGACGACGGCGTCCCCTCCGACGCCGTCCTCGCACCCCTGAAGATCACGACGATCACCCAGAAACCGGAGGGCGGCGCCCAGCACCCCAACGGCGACGCGCTCACCGTCGCGGCGTCGTTCTTCCGCAACGGCGGCGGCGAGATCTACGTGCTGCTGCAGGACGTCCACGCCGCATGGCCGTACGAGGACCTGGGCATCGACGACTATCTGCCCCGGGTGGACGCGGTCGTCCGGGAGGTGGCGGCGCGTGCGGACCGCGACCGCTTCGTCCACGTCCCGTTCAACGAGCCCGACCAGATCTGGTACCACCTCGACGTCGCCGACCGGGCGGAGTACGAGGCCGGCCGGGACCGGTTCCTGCGGGACTGGAAGACGGTGTGCCGACGCATCCGCGCGATCGATCCGGACGCGAGGATCGCCGGTCCCAACGAAGCCGCCTTCCACGCACGGCTGCTGACCGATTTCCTCGCCTTCGCCCGGCGCGAGGACGTGCTGCCGCAGGTGGTGACCTGGCACGAGCTGGACTCCTCGTCCCTGCGGGACTTCCAGGCCCACTACGACGCGTACCGGGCGATCGAGCGGGACCTGGGCATCGCGCCGCTGACCGTCGGCATCGACGAGTACGCCAACCGCCGTGACCTCTCCGTACCGGGCCAACTCGTGCAGTGGGTCTCGATGTTCGAGAGGAACAAGGTGTACGCCAACCAGGCCTACTGGGACGCCGCGGGCGACCTCAGCGGCAACGTGGCGCGGGGCGGTGTCCCCAACGGCGGCTGGTGGTTCTTCCGCTGGTACGCCGGCCTGACCGGCGACACCGTCCGGGTCACGCCGCCGCAGCCGCACACCGTCGACACCCTCCAGGGCCTCGCCTGCCTCGACCCCGCCCGCCGCCAGGCCCAGGTGCTGCTCGGCGGTTCGGCCGGGGACGCCGACGTCGTCGTACGGAACGTCCCCCCGGCCGTCTTCGGCCGTACGGTCGTCGCGACCGTCGCCGAGGCCGCCTGGTCCGGGTACGAGGGGGCGCACCCGGCGCCGCGTGTCCTGGCCCGGACCAGGGTGCGGGTGGCCGGCGACGGTTCGGTGACCGTCCCGCTGCGCGGCCTGCGCCGGATGTCGGCGTACCGGATCGTCCTCACCCCGGCCGGACGGGGCACCCCGGCCCCCGTCCCGGTCCCGTGGTCGGCGTCGTACGAGGCCCAGGACGCGGCCGTCACCGGCGGGCGGGTCCGCACCCAGGGCACGGTGAGCGACCCCAACGGCTACGCGGCCTCCGGGACGAAGACCGTCGGCTCGCTCGACTCCCTGTCCAGCAAGGTCGACTTCACGGTGTCGGTCCCCGCGGACGGCGGCTACGACCTGGCGATCCTGTACGGCAACGGGTCCGGCGGCCCCGCCACCCAGCGGCTGTCGGTCGACGGCGGCGCCCCGGTCACGGTCGTCTGCCCGTCCACCCAGAACCGGGCGCACACCGGCAGGAAGGACCTCCGGGTCGAGCTGTCGGCCGGTCCGCACGTCCTCACCCTCGCCAAGGGCGACGGCGAGGTCACCCTCGACCGCCTCGACCTGACCGCGCGTACCGGTGCCCCGTCCGCCGTGTACGAGGCGACGCTGGCGGACGTCGGCGGCGAGCCGTCGTACGACTACTCCTCGTCGGCCGGGGCCGGCACGGGCGCCCTGTCGCTGCGCGGAGGCGACCGGGCGGTCTTCGACGTGTACGCCCCGCGCGACGGCTACTTCGCGGTCGTGGCGCGGGCCTCGGCGGCCGTGGAACTCGCCCTGCACGGCGAGACGGTGACGGCGGAGCCCGGCCGGCCCCTGCGGCTGTACCTCGCGGCGGGCAACAACCGTCTCACTGTCACGGCCGGGCACGCCCGCGTACGTTCCCTGGACGTCTCCGGCGACGGCTCGGCGGCCGGCACCCTCTCGTACGGGGCCGCCGACGCGGCCCTCACGGGCGGGGCGCGGCTGGTGGAGTGCGTCCACGCCCGTGGCGGACGCCGCGTCACGGGGCTCGGCAACGGCCCCTCCGGAACCGCGCGGTTCACCGTGGACGCGCCCAGGGCGGGCCGCCATCTGCTGGTCGTCCACTACGCGCACGACGACCGGCGCGACAACGGCCACGCCTACAACACCGACATCGTCTCCCGCACGGCGGACATCACGGTGGGCGCCCGCGATCCGCTCCGGGTGACCTTCAAGAACACCTGGAGCCCGGACGACTTCTGGACGCTGGCCGTCCCCGTCGACCTGGAAGAGGGCCACAACACGATCGCCTTCGGGAACGCGGACGGCGCCGCCCCGGACATCGCCCGGATCGAACTGGGCCGGGTCGTCGGCTGACCCGCCGCTCAGCCGGTGTGCCGGCGGACGGCGTGCAGCAGGCCGTCGACGTCCTGCTCGGTGGTCGCGAAGGAGGTGACGAAGCGGGCGACGCCCGGCTCCCAGCGGTCGTGGTAGAAGACGTAGCCGTCGGCCAGGAGTGCCTCGGTGACCGGCTGGGGCAGACGGCAGAAGACGACGTTCGCGTCGGGGACGCCGAGCAGGTCCACCCCGGGCAGCGCCTTCAGCCCGTCCTGGAGGCGGGCCGCCATGGCGTTGGCGTGCGTCGCGTTGCGCAGCCACAGGCCGTCGGTCAGATAGGCGTCCAACTGGGCCGCGTGGAAGCGCATCTTGGCGGCGAGCTGGCCCGCCCGCTTGGTGCGGAAGGTGAGTTCGGGGGTGAGGGAGCGGTCGAAGACCACGATCGCGTCGGCGGTCATCGTCCCGTTCTTGGTCGCGCCGAAGGACAGCAGGTCGACGCCGGCCCGCCAGGTCAGCTCGGCGGGGGTGCAGCCGAGCGCGGCGACGGCACCGGCGAACCGGGCCCCGTCCATGTGCAGCCGCAGACCCGCGTCCCGGGTGAGGGAGCCCAGGGTCCGGATCTCGTCGAGGGTGTACACGGCCCCGGTCTCGGTCGCCTGGGTCAGGCTCACCACCGAGGGCTCCACGCTGTGCACGTCCCCGGCCTTGTGCCGTACGGCCGCCCGCAGTTCGCCGGGGTCGATCTTCGCGTCGTCGCCGCCGAGGGGGACCAGCTTGGCACCCGCGGTGTAGAACTCGGGGGCTCCGCACTCGTCGTTGTTGATGTGGCTGTCCCGGTGGCACAGCACGCTGCCCCAGGGCGGGGTCAGTGCGGCCAGGGACAGGGCGTTGGCGGCGGAGCCGGTGGAGACGAGCAGGACGTCGACGTCGCGTTCGAATATCTCGCCCAGCCGGCGCCGGACGTCGGCGGTGAGGTCGTCCGCGCCGTACGGACGGGCCTGGCCGGTGGCGGCCCGGGTCACGGCCTCGACGATCTCCGGGGAGGCGCCGGCGGTGTTGTCGCTGCTGAAGATGCGGGCGGGCGTGGTCATGGGGTCCTCAGGGGGTGTCGGCGGCGGCCGCGGGGTCAGCGGCCCGGATCAGCTGGCGCAGGGCGCCGTAGAAGACGTCGTGCCGGGTCACGGCGGGCACGACGGCGGTCAGATGGCCCGTCAGCACCGGGAAGTCCGCAGGGTCGAGCGCGGCCAGCGCGGTGCGGGTGAGTGCCTGGGCGGACCCGGGGTCGCGGTGGTCGACGAAGCTGGCGCTGCCGAGGGTCAGCAGGTACATCCGGCGGTAGGCGGCGATCGCCTCCTCGGCCGTCAGACCGGCCGCGAGGCTGTCGGCGAGCTGCGGCTCCACGAGCCGGGCGAGCAGGTTCACGCCGAGCCAGGGGCGGGCTCCGCGCAGCACGAGCAGGCCCGGGTGCGCCACGAGCAGCCGGTACAACGCGCTGAACCGGGCCTCGGTGGCCGTCGCCCAGTCGGTGCCCGGCGCGGGGTCGGGCAGACGGGCGGCCAGATGGTCCAGGCACAGGTCGAGCAGCCCGGCCAGATCGGTGCAGCGGCGCTGGAGGGAGGCCAGGGAGATGTCCAGGCGCGCGGCCAGGGCCCGGAACGTCAGCGCTTCCGGGCCGCTCTCGTCGATCAGGACAAGCGCGGTCTCGGCGATCCGGTCCGGTGTCGCACGGTCCAGGGCGGGGGAACGGCGGGGCATACGGGTCACTGTACGGTACGCCGTATCGTTCCGGGGAGGCGAATCTCGGCCGTTCGGCCGCACGGGGGCAACGTTCCGGCCGTTCCGGTGGTCTTCCCTGCATGTCCCAGATACTCGACGGCCGAGGCGTATCAGCGGGCTTCGACTCCGACGCCGTCCACATCACCCGCTCCGGACGCCGGGTCGACATCCCGCTCGCGGCGGTGCGGGAGGTCCGGGCCGCCGGGGCGCGGGTCGTGGAGATCGTGCTCACCGACGGCACGGCGCACCGCGTCGAGGGCGCCAACCCGACGGCCACCGCCGCGTTCGCCGCCGCCCTGACCGCCGTACTGCCCGAGGAACGGGACCCGGCGGGCGGCGCGCGGTTCACCGACACGCGGACGCCGCCCGACCGGTTCCTCCACGGGATCATGGCGTTGCTCGCCGTCCTCGCGCTCGCCTACGTCGGATACGCGGTGTGGGTGGCCCTCACCCACGGCACGCGGGTCCTGGGGGTGATCGTCGGCATCCTGCCGCTCGGGGCCGGCGCCGTCCTGCTCGTCTCGGGCGTCGCGGAGGCCCTCCGCCGGATCGTGCTGGGCCGGCGCGGCATCACGGTGCTCGCCGAGGCCGTCGGCAAGGAGGGCAAGAAGACGGTGTACCGCTACACCGACGCCGACGGTGAGGTCCACCGGTACGCGTGCAGGCGCACGCTCCAGCGCATCCAGCTCGCCTACGACCCGGCCGCTGCCGCTGCCGGAGCGGCCCGTGCCGCTGCACGCGGCGAGCGCCTCCGCGCCGGCGGCGCCCAGGCCGGCGAGCAGGACGGAGCGACGGTCCACGCTCCGGGAGAGGACGGGCGGCCCGGGCCGGCCCGTCCGGCCGGGGAGGCGGAGGGGCGCCGCACGGCGGCGGCACACGGGTCCGCGGGCGGAGAGAGTCCCCGCTGCCGGCGGTCCCGTGTCGTCCCCATGGACGACATCATACCCCTGGGGGTATGAAAGCGGGCTCCGGCGGAAAAGGCGCCCACCCGTGCGGACTACCCCGGCGCCCCGGCACCGGTCCACCCCGCGGGCCGCAGCCGCTCCAGCGTGCCGGGGGCGGGAATGTGGATCCACCCCTCCACCCGGGCGGCCTCGGCGTCCTCGGGCCCGGGCGCGGTGGTCATTCGCAGTTCGACCGCCCGCGCCACCAGCGCGCAGACCAGCGCGTCATAGGCGTCCCGGCTGGCGGCACAGACGCGCCGGGCGTCGTCGGGAACCTCCAGCCAGGGCGCCGCGGCCGTCAACTCGTCCACCGTGCCGAGCGGAAGGCCCCACTGGTGGCGGGCGGCGGCGGGGTACACCTCGGCGATCGGGCCGGCCCCGCCGCGGTCGACGGGCCGGCCGAGCCCGGCGAGCAGCGCCTGCAGCCGGGCCCAGCGGGCCGCCACCGCACCGAGCTTGTCGAAGGAGACCGACAGCGGGGGTCTGGGCGCATGACGTGCGGCGAACAGGTCGGTGCGCCGGTAGCGCAGGGCCAACAGGTCGTCGTCGCCCCGGGCGTCGCGGCCCGGCCACCGGGGGCTGCGCCCGGCATGGGCGGACACGGCCTCGACGAAGGCGGCGGGCCAGCCGAACGGGCAGTCCACACCGGCCCGGTCCTTGGCGCCGAGCGCGGTGAGCAGGTGCAGCAACTGCTCGTCGCCGCATCGGAGGAGCGGGGTCCGGACGACGGCCCGCTCCGCCGACCAGTCGACGACGACGGCGGCGGTACGGCGAGGACGGGCGGAGAGATCGACGCCCAGCGTGTGCATGCCCTCAGCATGCCGCGCCCGGGCGGAGAAACGCGATCACCCTGTCATGTGATCCGCACCGGGAATTCACGCCGCGGACGGGGCGTGAATTGCGGCTCGCTGAAAAGCATTCAATTCCCGGCGCAGACACATGTGTTGCCTGTGGAGCGCTTGTGACCGGTGATAAAGTGCCGCCGCGTTCTTCTGCGCAACCCCCCACCGAAAGTCATGAACTCCCCATGTTCGAAACCCCCATGAGTGACATGAACGCGGAAAGCCCCGCCCCGTCCCTCGTTCCCGGCGGGCGGCGCCGGCATCGCCGGGTGAGGCAGAGCGGCGGGGGTGTGCGGCGCGCGCTCGTGCTCGCCCTGGCCGTGCCCGTCGCCTCGGTGGCGCTGTCGGGCCCCTCGGCCTTCGCCGTCGACAAGGGCATCGGCACGACGGCCAAGGACACCGCGGAACCCGGCCCGGACGACCAGCACATGGTCACCAACCTGGAGAGCCGGGTCGTCGACCAGAGGCTGGGCTCCCAGGTGAGCGGTGTGGTCCTCGACGCCGAGTCGGACGCCACCCTGTGGGACCACGACGGCGCCACCGCGCTGATGCCGGCCTCCAACGTCAAGCTCGCCACGGCGACCGCCGCGCTCACCGTCCTCGGCCCGGACCACCGGTTCACCACGAAGGTCGTGTACGGCGACGGCACGCTGACCCTCGTCGGCGGCGGCGACCGGACCCTGACCACCGCCGACCTCGCCGAGCTGGCGAAGGCCGCGGCCGACGGGCTCAGGGCGGCGGGGCTTGCCTCGGTGAAGGTCGCCGTGGACGACAGTCTCTTCCCCGAGCCGACCCTGGCCGACGGCTGGAACACGGACTACTACCCCGATTCCGTCGCCCCGGTGCGCGCCCTGGTCGTCGACGGGCACGGAGTGCAGGACACCTCGCTCGACGCCGGGCAGGTCTTCGCCGGGCAGCTCACCGCGAACGGCGTCACCGTCGCCGGGGACGTCACCCGCGCCACGGCGGGCCCGCACGACGTACCGGTCGCCCGGCACCGGTCGGCGCCGCTGTCGGACGCCGTCCGCACGATGCTCAAGAAGAGCGACAACGACATCGCCGAGACCCTGCTGCGGATGACCGCCCTCGGCGCGGGCCGCCCGGCCACCTTCGAGGGCGGCACGGAGGTGGTGCGCCAGGTGCTGAGCCGGCGCTACGGCGTCTCCCTCACCCGCTTCGAGATGTACGACGGCAGTGGCCTGTCCCGAGCCGACCGCATCCCCGCGGCCACCCTCGCGCAGATCCTCGAACTGCTCACGGAGGAGCGGCACGCCCGCACCCTCGGCTCCGTCCTCGACGGTCTGCCCGTGTCCGGCGAGGCCGGCAGCACCCTCGGCCCGGAGTGGGGCCGCTTCGACGACGTGAACTCCCGGTGCGCCGTCGGCAAGGTGCACGCCAAGACCGGCACCCTCACCGGGGCCATCGCGCTGAGCGGCCTCACCCAGGGCAAGGACGGCAAGTGGAAGGTGTTCTCCTTCATCGAGAACGGCTCCACCGCCGCCCCGAACGACATCAAGGACGCCATGGACGGCCTGGCGGCGACCGTCAACGGCTGCTGGGCCTGACGGGCGCGCGTCCCGGCGCGGTGACCGCTCCGTCTATCATCGTCGTCACCCGAGGTACGTCCGGGCGGGCGGGACGGTGGAGAACGGCAGCGGCGAAGGGCACGGTGCCCCGGACGGACCAGGGCACCGGGCAGATCCGGGAGCGCCGCGCCCAGGGCGGATGCCGACGGCGTCCGCAGAAGGAGGTCCATGTCGCACGCCCCGTCGCGGCTGCGCCCGCTGCCCGGGCTCACCGTGCTGGCCCACTACCGCCGTGCCTGGCTGCGCGGCGACCTGCTCGCCGGGGTGACCGTGGCCGCGTATCTGGTGCCGCAGGTCATGGCGTACGCGGGGGTGGCCGGGCTGCCGCCGGTGGCCGGACTGTGGGCGATCCTGCCGGCGCTGGGCCTGTACGCGCTGTTCGGGTCCTCCCGTCTGCTGTCGGTGGGCCCGGAGTCGACGACCGCCCTGATGACGGCCACCGTGGTGGGCCCGCTCGCCGCCGGTGATCCGGCGCGCTACGCCGGCCTGGCGGCCGCGCTGGCCGTCACGGTGGGTCTGCTGTGTCTGGCGGCGTGGGCGCTGCGGCTGGGCTTCGTCGCGGACCTGCTGTCCCGGCCCGTCCTCATCGGCTATCTGACGGGCGTGGCGCTGATCATGATGGTGGACCAGCTGCCCAAGCTGACCGGGGTGGACACCTCCGGTTCGGGCTTCTTTGCGCAGCTGTGGTCCTTTCTGCGGCACCTGACGGACGTTCACCCGGCCACCCTGCTGTTCTCCGTCGTCACACTCGCGCTGTTGTTCGCCGTGCAGCGGTGGCTGCCGAAGGTGCCCGGGCCGCTGCTGGCCGTGGCGCTCGCCACCGCCGTGGTGGCCGCCTTCGGCCTCGACGACCGCTACGGCCTCAAGGTGATCGGCGACATCCCCTCCGGCCTGCCCGGGGCGGCCGTGCCGGACCTGTCGGACCTGCCGCGGCTGGTGCTGCCCGCGGTGGGCGTGCTGCTGGTCGCCTACACCGACTTCGTCCTCACCGCACGCGCGTTCGCCGGACGGGAGGCCGAGGGCCCGCAGCTCGACGCCGACCAGGAGTTCCTGGCGCTGGGCGCGGCCAACCTGGGCGCGGGCGCGCTGCACGGCTTCCCGGTCAGCAGCAGCGCCAGCCGCACCGCCCTCGCGTCCTCGGCGGGGGCCCGCAGCCAGGCGTACTCGCTGGTCGCGGGTGTGGTCGTGCTGGCCGTGCTGCTGTTCCTCGGCCCGCTGCTGGCCCATACGCCGTCGGCGGTCCTCGGCGCGCTCGTCGTGTACGCCGCCGTCCGCATGATCGACCTGGCGGGCTTCCGCCGGCTGGCCTCCTTCCGCCGCCGCGAGCTGCTGCTCGCCCTCGGCTGCCTGGCCGGGGTCCTGGCCCTGGACATCCTGTACGGGGTGCTGGTCGCCGTCGGCCTGTCGGTGGCGGAGCTGCTGACCCGGGTGGCCCGCCCGCACGACGCCGTCCAGGGGCTGGTGCCGGGTCTGGCCGGGATGCACGACGTCGACGACTATCCGCAGGCCCACACGATCCCGGGGCTGCTGGTGTACCGGTACGACTCGCCGCTGTTCTTCGCCAACGCGGAGGACTTCCGGCGCCGTGCGCTGTCCGCGGTCGACACGCAGCCGGACCCGGTGCGGTGGTTCGTCCTGAACGCCGAGGCGAATGTGGAGGTCGACATCACCGCGCTCGACGCGGTCGACGAGCTGCGCCGCGAACTCGCCCGGCGTGACGTGGTGTTCGCCCTCGCGCGGGTGAAGCAGGATCTGCGGGACGACCTGGACGCCTACGGACTGACGGAGTCCGTCGGCGAGGAGCGGATCTTCCCGACGCTGCCGACCGCGGTGGCCGCGTACCGGGAGTGGCGCGGCGAGGAGTGAGCGCTCCTCTCCCGCTTGATCACAACTTCCTTCCCGGCCTCACAACTTGACGCGCCATCATATAGTGGCCGACTACGCGTGGTGTTCCGTTGTCCCCGCCGCGCGGCCGTCCCCCCGGAAAGGCACGACCCTGCGGAACGACCCGCGCAGCCGCGGCTCCGACTCACCCGACCCCCTGCCCTCGCCCCGCCGGTCGGCGTTCTCCCCCGCGGCCGACGTCATCGGCTCGGAACTCGATCTGCGGCTGACCGGCAGCCATGTCGTGCACGCGCTGACGCCCGGGTTCTGCGACGCGGCGTCGGTGTACCTGCTGGAGCGCTGGCGCCGCGAGGAGGACGCGCACACCGCCGCGGATCCGCCCCGTGTCGAGGCGCGCCGGCTGGCGCTGCGGGTGGGGCCCGGGGCGGCCGAGGACTGGGAAGGGGTGCTGCCGGTCGGCGAGATGGTGTCCTTCCCCCGCGACACCCCCTACGCGCGGGCGCTGGCGGCGGGGCACGCTCAGGTGCTCGACAAGGTGGACCCGTACATGGCCGAGCGGCTCGTCGCCTCCGGCGGCGGCGAGGCACGCGCCGGCGATCTGCGGTGCGTCGCGTCCTTCCTCGTGGTCCCGCTGCGGCTGCGGGGCGTTGCGATCGGCTTCCTGACGTGCACCCGCGGGGCGGGGCGGACACCGTTCCGGCCGGCCGACGTGGCCGCCGTGGAGGCGCTGGCCGCCCGGGCCTGTGTGGCCCTGGACAACGCTCGCCGCTACGAGCGCGAGCGCCGCACCGCGCTGGCCATCCGGGACAGTCTGCCGCCGGGCCCCGCGCAGAAGTTCGAGGGCTGTCGCATAGCGCACGGCTGTCTCCCGGCCGGGAAGGGCAGCGTGGTCGGCGGCGACTGGTACGACGTGCTGCGCCGGCCCGGCGACCGGGTGGGTCTGATCGTCGGGGACGCCATGGGGCACGGCCCGGAGTCCGCCGTGGCGATGATCCAGCTGCGCACCGCCCTGCGCACGCTGGCCGGGCTCGACATCCCCGCGGCCGAAGTCATCCGGCGGCTCGACGCGCTCGCCAGCGAGACCCCGGGGGCCTCGTTCGCGACCTGCGTGTACGCCGAGTGGGACGCGCGGGAGCGCACCTGCGCCCTGGTGGGAGCGGGCCACCCTCCCCCGCTGCTGCGCGGCCCGGACGGCCGCACCTCACCGGTCGCCCTGACCGGCGCGGGCCTGCCGCTCGGCCTGGGGGCGGGCAGCTACGAGCCGACGGTGCTGACCCTGCCGGAACCGGCGCTGCTCGCGCTCTACAGCGACGGGCTGGTCGAGTCGCGGGACGCCGACATCGACCAGGAGATAGGCCGGCTCGCGCGCGCCCTGGACGAGGACGCGTCGGAGCCCGCCGATCCCGGCGACCCGGGCGCACTGCCCGCTCTGTGCGAACGGCTGCTGCACCTGCCGTCGGGTGCGGCCGGCACCGACGACCGCACGCTGCTGCTGGCCGAACTGACCCCGGCCGCGGGCTGATCCCGCTCCCCGGACACCGCACGCCGCCTTGCCCCTCCGTGTCCCGGACACCGCGGCGACGCCATGGAAGTGCCCTGGAAGGGAGCCGTGGGGCGAGCCTCGTCCGGCTCGCCCACGCCAGCGGCGGCCACCCGGAACCCGTCCGCCGCCGGCTCGTGGACCCGCTGTTCGGCGAGGACGGGCTTCGCCCGGGTGACGACGGCTCACGGACCACGACGTCGATGCCGGATCGAGCGGGTGCGCCGCCGACCGCTTCCCGCGCCCCGGCTCCGCCCGTCCCGCGACACCGGCCGGGCGGCCCGCCGGTCACGGCTTCGAGATCACGGCTCAGAGATCACGGCTCAGAGATCACGGCTCAGAGATCACGGCTCAGAGGTCTCGGCTTCGAGGGACTTCCGGGTCGCCTTCCCGTAGGCGCCCGGCTCGTCGGCCAGGACGAGCCGCGCGAGCTGGTAGCCGCGGACGGCGTTCTCGACGTCGCTGTCGAAGTCGCCGTCGGCCTCCCCACCGTAGAAACCGGCCTGCCGCAGACGGAGCTGGAGTTCGGTGACCTCCGGTCCGCTGTCGCCGAGGCGGAGGACGGGGGCCCGGCCGCCGGTCGACGACGGTGCGGGAGCGGCGGTGGCCGTGGCGGTGGCACCGGACCCGGTCGCGGAGGCGGTCGCTCCGGGGGATCCGGTCGGGGTGGCCGGGCTGCCGGAGGGGGTGGCGCTCGGCGAGGACGTGGGACTTCCGGACGGTCGCGCCGGGGACGCCGGCCCGGACGGCCCGGCCAGGGACGCCCCGGTCCCGGCGCCTCCGGCCGGCACGCTCGCCCGGAGGTCGCCGGGTCCGGCGCCGTCCCGTGCGGGGCTCTGGTAGGTGAAGAGCGCGGCCAGGACGCCGCCCGTCACCACCACGGCCGCGGCGGCGCCCGCGCCGGCGGTCAGCACGACGTGCCGGGGGCGGCGCCGCGCGGCCCGGTCGCCCTCGGCCGGGGCCGGGGCCGGGGCCGGGGCCGGGGCCGGCGGGGACTGCCCGGCCCCGGGGGCGAGGACACCGGGCTCGGGCGGGGACATCTCGTCGGAGCCGCCTGCCGGGAGCGGTGCGGGTAAGTCGCCGTCGGCGCCCGCCGGGGCGACGGCCGGTTCCGCGAACGGCCGTATGCGCAGCGGGTCGAAGTCCTCGGCGGCCGCGGTCTCCGCCGCGCGCGCCTCCAGGTGGGCGTCGGCCGCTCTGCGGGCGCAGGAGCAGGCCGGACCGCCGTCCGCCGCCCTGGGGGTCCCGCACTCCGGGCAGACGTGGCCAGTCGGTTCACTCACGCGCGATTCCTCTCCCTACGAACTACAGAGTTCAACCAAATCCTCTGCACAGGATCCCCGGGAGTCCCCCGAATCCGGAATCGCGACGTCCACGGCAGCGAAAACCAGTCACCGCAGGTAAATGTTCTGTAAGTGCGATATGCGCTTGATCGTCCTATTCTGATGCCGTGAGGACTCGGGCAATCTACGGCCGGTCCTGAGCCGGCGGAATCGAGCTGCTATGGCTGAGCGGCTGAAAAGGTCGGGTTTGGTCGGCGAACTGTCGGCCGAATTCGCCGGAACCATGGTTCTCATCCTCTTCGGCTGCGGCGTGGTGGCCCAGGTCGTGGCCGGTGGAGGACTCACCACACCTCCGGGCGGCCTGGGGAACCACGACAGCATCGCCTGGGCGTGGGGCATCGGCGTCACCCTGGGTGTCTACGTCGCGGCACGGATGAGCGGTGCGCACATCAACCCCGCGGTGACCCTCGCGCTGGCCGCGTTCAAGGGGTTCCCGTGGAGCAAGGTGGCGCCCTACGCGCTGGCCCAGACGGCCGGCGCCTTCGTGGGGGCCCTCATCGTCCGCTGGAACTACACCGAAGCGCTGGGCAAGTTCGACCCCGGCCACACCATCAAGTCGCAGGGCGTGTTCTCCACGCTCCCCGCCAACGGCAACACCAATCTGCCGGTCCACGAGTGGGGCGCGTTCCGTGACCAGGTCATCGGCACCGCCATCCTGCTGATGCTGGTGCTGGCCGTCACGGACCTGCTGAACAACCCGCCCGGCGCGAATCTGGCCCCGTTCATCGTCGGCCTGATCGTGGTGGGCATCGGTATGGCCTGGGGAACCGACGCGGGTTACGCGATCAACCCGGCACGTGACTTCGGCCCCCGGCTGGCCAGCTTCATCACGGGGTACGGCACAGCCTGGAGAGATCAGTACGACAACTTGTACTTCTGGGTGCCGATCGTCGGTCCGCTCGTGGGCGGCCTGATCGGCGCGTTCCTGTACAAGTTCTTCGTCGGACGGTTCCTCCCGACGGCCGAGCCGGAGCCTCCCGGTCGCGTCCCGGCCCCCGAGGGCAAGGACTGACACCCGGGGCCTGGCACGCGGGCCCGACACCCACCAAAGAGGCGGCATCTCATGGCGGACTTCGTGGGCGCGGTGGACCAAGGCACCACCAGTACCCGTTTCATGATCTTCGACCACAACGGCAACGAGGTGGCGAAGCACCAGCTGGAGCACGAGCAGATCCTCCCGAGAACGGGATGGGTCGAGCACGACCCGGTGGAGATCTGGGAGCGCACCAACTCCGTGATCCAGAACGCCCTGCGGCACGGGAACCTGTCCCCCACCGACCTGGCGGCGATCGGCATCACCAACCAGCGGGAGACCACCGTGGTGTGGGACCCGCGCAACGGCCGGCCGTACTACAACGCCATCGTCTGGCAGGACACCCGCACCGACTCCATCGCCGCCGCCCTCGACCGCGAGGGCAAGGGCGACGTCATCCGCCGCAAGGCGGGGCTGCCGCCGGCGACGTACTTCTCCGGCGGAAAGATCCAGTGGATCCTGGAGAACGTCGACGGCGTCCGCGAGGCGGCGGAGCAGGGCCACGCCCTGTTCGGCAACACCGACGCCTGGGTCCTGTGGAACCTGACCGGCGGTCCCGACGGCGGCATCCACGCCACCGACGTGACCAACGCCAGCCGCACCATGCTGATGGACCTGGAAACCCTCGACTGGGACGACGAGCTGCTGGGTTTCTTCAACATCCCCCGGGCGATGCTGCCCAAGATCAACCCCTCGTCGCACGCGGAGGCGTACGGCACGACCCGTACCTCCCGGCCGCTGCGCGAGGCCATCCCCATCGCCGGGGTGCTCGGCGACCAGCAGGCGGCCACCGTGGGGCAGGTCTGCTACGCGCCGGGCGAGGCGAAGAACACCTACGGCACCGGTAACTTCCTGGTGCTCAACACCGGTACCGAGCTGGTGCGTTCGCAGAACGGACTGCTCACCACGGTGGCCTACCAGTTCGGCGACAGCCCGGCGATCTACGCCCTGGAGGGCTCCATCGCCGTCACCGGGTCGGCGGTGCAGTGGCTGCGCGACCAGATGAAGATCATCAGCAGTGCGCCCGAGAGCGAGACCCTGGCCCGTACCGTCGAGGACAACGGCGGCATGTACTTCGTCCCCGCCTTCTCGGGCCTGTTCGCTCCGTACTGGCGCTCCGACGCCCGCGGCGCGATCGTCGGGCTCGCCCGTTACAACGACAACGGACACCTGGCGCGGGCCACCCTGGAGGCCATCTGCTACCAGAGCCGCGATGTCGTCGAGGCCATGGAGCAGGACTCCGGGGTCCATCTCGACGTGCTCAAGGTGGACGGCGGCGTCACCGCCAACGACCTGTGCATGCAGATCCAGGCCGACGTCCTCGGCGTCCCGGTGAGCCGTCCGGTCGTGGCCGAGACCACCGCGCTCGGCGCCGCCTACGCGGCGGGCCTGGCCACCGGCTTCTGGCGGGACACGGACGAACTGCGCACCCACTGGCAGGAGTCCAAGCGCTGGGAGCCCCAGTGGTCCGAGGAACAGCGCGCGGAGGGCTACGACGGCTGGAAGCGCGCGGTGGAACGCACCCTGGACTGGGTCAAGGTCGAGTAGGCCCTCTCACCCGTCGTCGGCGACTCCCGGCCACCGTGACCGGGAGTCGCCGGCGTGTGCGGCACACGGGGGCTGCCCACCGGGAGGGCTCAGCGCACGTAGTCGAGGATCTGCATCATGCCCTCGTCCTCGTGCTGGGACTGGTGGCAGTGCACCATCGCGCGGCCCACGAAGTCCGTGGCGCGCAGCCGGAGGGTGATCGAGCCGTGGGGCGGCAGGCCCACGGTGTCGTGCCAGACCGGGGTGGCCAGGGGGCGGTTGTTGACGGCGGTGAGGAGGAAGTGGTTGGTGTGCAGGTGGAGAGGGTGATGGGCGTGCCGGCGGGAGTCGTTGGTGACGGTCCATTCCTCCACCTGGCCCAGGCGGACGCGGTGGTTGACGTAGTCGGGCCGGAAGCGGCCCCAGGCGAGGTCGCCGCGCCCGGCCCCGGGATCGGCGTGCGGTGTCTCGCCCTCGCCCAGCATGCGGTAGGCGTGGGGGAAGTTCCCTGAGAAGACGTTCTCGTAACTGCGCAGGATCAGCGCGCGGGTACGGGTGGGTTCGGGCAGGGTGGGGGGCCGGCCGGGCAGGCGGGTGGGCAGCTTCATGGGGCGGGGGGTGCCGGTGACCTTCAGCGTCATCAGGGGCTTGGGGACACCGCCCGCGGTCAGCCGGTAGACACCGGGCTCGCCGCCGCGGATCAGCAGGTCCGCCCGGCCGCCGACCGGCAGTTGCAGGGCGGTGACGGCGGCGGGTTTCATGAAGGTGATGCCGTCGCAGGCGATCTGGTGCATCTTCTGCCCGTCCAGCCTCAGGTAGAGCGTGGTGAGCGCACCGGCGTTGACCAGCCGCCAGCGCTGGACCTCCCCCGGGGCGATGGTCAGGACGGGGCCGGCCGCGCCGTTGACGAGGAACGTCGAGGGGATGCGCTCGTAGATGTCCTCCGAGGTCAGGTCGGGGACCCTGCCGCCGGACAGTTTGAGTTCGTTGATGCAGACGACGATGTCCTTGGCCGCGGCGACCTCGGGGACCTCGTCGATGTCGCCCTCGACGATGAGCACGCCGGCCAGCCCGTTGAGCAGCTGGGTCGCGGTGGCCCCGTGGTGGTGCGGGTGGTACCAGAACGTGCCGGCGGGATGGTTGGCCGGCACGTCGACGACGCTGCGGTAGGTCTTGGTCCGGCCGGGCGTGTCGGAGGGCTCGAAGGAGCGGAAGACGTTGTCCGCCTCGCCCGTGGGGTCGACGTGCATGCCGTGCAGATGCAGGTTGACGGTGTTGAAGCCGTGCGGGACGTTGAGGGCGGCGCCGTGGTGCTGCGGCCCGGTGTTCGGGGGCAGCGCGTTGACGTGCGTGATCTCCAGGGAGTCCCCGGGACGCACCCGCAGGGTCGGCCCCGGGACGGATCCCTCGTAGGTGCGGGTGCGAACGGTGCCCACGCCGGGCAGTTTCTGCTCGGTGAAGCGGACCGTCAGCTGGGTCTTCAGCCTCCTCGGGCGCGGCCGGGCCGTGCGGGTCACGGGCTGCGGGAAGGCGGCCGCGGCCGCCGCGGTGGGTGTCGTCGCGCGCGCGTTCGCCGCCCAGGCGGTCATGGCTGCTCCGGCCGCGAGCGGCAGGCCCTTCAACACACCACGACGCGGCAGAGATGCCATGAATCGCCTCCACGGGCAGCAGCGGGCAGACCGTCGACCGGACACACCACACCCCGGAATCACGGAATGTGATCACATCGTACGATGAGTAGTCGCCCGAGGAGGCGTGACGGGGCCGGAGGAGTGTTCCGGGCCGGTCCGCCGGTGGGTTGTCCGCGAATCACGGGGGAATCGTCCGTGATCGGTAACAGACGCATCCCGTGACCGTCCTTCCTCGTCCTGCCAGGTGCGCGGAAGACGACGAGAACAGCGGGAAGCGGGGCGGACATGGCGCGGCACGGCGGGCGGGGCTGGTACGGCAGGGTGGTCGTGGCGGCGGTCGGGGTGACGGCTCTGGCGGCGGGCGCGTCGGTGTGGACCGCGCAGGCCGGTGCCGTGGGCGGCCGGTCCCCGCAGGCGGCGAGTTCCGCCACGCCGGGGAGCGCCGACATGGCCCCGGTCGCGGTGAGCATCGCGCACGCCTCGGACCAGGGGTCACGGGGCGTCAACATCACCATCGACGACGGGCCCGACCCCGTCTGGACCCCGCAGATGCTGCAGGTGCTCCGGGAGAACGGGGTGCGGGCCACGTTCTGCATGGTGGGGACGCAGGCTCAGGCCCACCCGGACCTGGTCAAGCAGGTGGTGGCGGCCGGGCACCGGCTGTGCGACCACTCCGTCGCGCACGACACCACCATGGACACCAAGTCCCAGGCCTACCAGTCGCAGCAGATCCTGGACGCCGAGCGCATGATCACCGAGGCGTCCGGGGGCGTGCGGCCGATGTACTACCGGGCCCCCGGCGGTGCCTTCACCCCCTACAGCCGTCAGCTCGCCGCCTCCCGGGGCATGCGCCCGCTGGGCTGGAACGTGGACTCCAAGGACTTCGAGCGTCCCGGCGCCGACGCCATCGTCGCCACCGTCGAGCGTGAGCTCGCCAACGGGCCGACGCTCCTCTTCCACGACGCGGGCGGCGACCGTTCCCAGACCGTCGAGGCCCTGCGCAGGCTCCTGCCCCGGCTCAAGGAGCAGGGCTACTCCTTCGGTTTCCCGGTGCGCTGAGCCCGCGGCCCGGCTGCTCGCCGGCCCGGCCACGATCCTCCCGCTCCGGCCGCGCCGGAGGCGGGGCCAGGTACACGCGCAGCTCGCCCGCGTCGGCCGGGGTCCACGACCGGGCGTAGCCGGGCGGGGCGCCGCCCGGTGGTACGAGCGCGGCGACGGGCAGGCTCCGGGCGGAGCGGTGGAGGGCGGCCGCGGTGGTGTTGGCGTCGTGGCCGCCGATGGCCGCCGACGAGCAGCCCGCGTAGTAGGCGATCGGGACGTAGGCGTGCCCGGTGAGCAGACAGGGCGGGCGCACGCCCAGCCGGTGCAGCGCGGCGGCGGTGCGGGCCCACTCGCGGTGGGAGACGGTGGTGCGCCGCACGGTGTGCTCCAGCACCGCGAACTGCACGGCCAGGTGCCCGGCCAGGGCGACGGTCACCAGGGCCACGGTCAGCGGCCGCCGGATCCGCCCCGGCGCCCCGACCAGGTGCACCAGGAGGCCGGCGACGGGCACGGCGAGCAGCGCGTAGGCGGGCAGCAGGAATCGGGGGGCCGCGTAGCCGATCAGGAAGAGGTAGGGGACGGCCGCCGAGCCGGCGCACGCCAGCGGCACCAGTGTGGCGGCGGGGCGCCGGGCGCGGACGGCGACGACGGCCGCGCCGACGGCGAGCACCGGCAGGGTGTACCACCACAGGGTCACCACGGCGGGGGGCAGGGCGCCGGTGCACGGGCGGCACAGCGTCCGTCCGGCCAGCCCGCGCAGCTGGTCGGCGACGGCGACGTGCCAGCCGAGGCCGCCCTGGATGCGGGACGCGTCGGACAGGCGCTGCGCGAGGCCGCCGTAGGAGACGTACGCCTCGATCACCCACTCGGCCGCCCCGGCGGCGAGACCGCCGGCCAGCGCCATCAGCGGCGCGGGGCGCCGCCACCGCCGTACGCCCAGCAGCAGGACGAGCAGGGGCAGCGCCGCCCAGACCGCGTCCACGGGGCGCATCCAGGCCATGAGAGCGGCGCTCAGGGCCAGCCCCCACAGGGCGGTGCGGTCGCGGCCGCCCGCCCCGGCGCGCAGGAAGTACCCCGTGCCGGCCAGGGCGCCGACCGCGACCCAGTAGTTGGGCATGGCCTGCGGGCCGTAGAACAGCGTCACCCACAGGGTGGCGAACAGGGCGCCCGCGGTCGCGAGCACGCGGACGCGGAGGACGCCCCGCCAGGCGCGGAGGGCGAGGAAGAGCCCGAGGCCGGACAGGACGGCCAGGTAGAGCCGCAGCAGCGCGGTGGACGAGGACCAGACGGCGACCGGCGCCACGAGCAGCGGGACGCCACGGGCGCGCGGGGCGCTGAAGAACGCGGCCGGGGCGTGCGAGGAGACCTGGCTGACGTAGACCGACTCGTCCCAGCCGAGGCCCATCCACGGTGGTACGAGGAGGAGCTGGGCCAGGGTGAAGGCGCCGGCCACGGCCGCGAGTCCCAGCCCGCCCCGGGACCGCCCCGCGGAGCGGAGAACCTTGTCGGGGCCGGACCGGAGCTGGCCGGTCAGCGTGGCCTGCGGACTGTCACTCACCACTCACCCCTGATCCTTGCGGCGGGCAGGTCACGGCGATCGTCCGGGCCGGAGATCCCCTACGGGCCAAGGTCGCAGTCAGGGCCGGGGCGGGCCCCCGCAGCGGAGCCGAACGGCGTAACGGCCGGGGGCGGTGACCGGCGGCGACGAGCCCGGCGAACGGCCCGCCGCGGGTGCGTTGGACGCCCGGTGAACGGGGTCACAGCCAAGGAGAGGGCAAGGTCACAGCCGTGCCCCCTGCTGCCCCTTTGTGCCTCTGGCCTAACATCCGAGCATGACGGTCCTGCCTGACGACGGGCTTGAGCTGGCCGCCGAGTTCCCTGACTCCACCCACGAGCAGTGGCAGCGCCTGGTCGCGGGCGTGCTGCGCAAGTCGGGCAAGGACGTCGAGGGCGCTCAGGCCGAGGAAGCCCTGTCCACCGCGCTGGAGGACGGGCTGCGCACCCGGCCTCTGTACACCGCGCACGACACCGCGCCCGAGCCGGGTCTCCCCGGGTTCGCCCCCTTTGTCCGCGGCAGCAGGCCGGAGGGCAACACCGTCGGGGGGTGGGACGTACGGCAGCGGCACTCGGCAGCCGACCACGGCGCTGTGCTCGCCGACCTGGAGAACGGCGTCACCTCCCTCTGGCTGGTCGTCGGCGAGGCGGGCATCCCGGTGTCGTCGCTCGGCCAGGTCCTCGAAGGGGTGTACCTCGACCTCGCCCCGGTCGTCCTCGACGCCGGCCGCGATGTCGAGCCCGCCGCACGGGAGTTGCTGCGGCTGTACGAGGAGCGGGGCGTCGCCGGGGACGCGGCGCGCGGCAACCTGGGCGCGGATCCGCTCGGTGACGAGGCCCGTACCGGGCGGCCCGGCGACTTCGCGCCGGCGGCCGGTCTCGCCCGGCTGTGCGCCGAGGCGTACCCGGGGCTGCGGGCGCTGACGGTGGACGCGCTGCCGTACCACGAGGCGGGCGGCTCGGCCGCTCAGGAGCTGGGTGCCTCGCTCGCGACCGGGGTGGCGTATCTGCGGGCGCTGACCGAGGCCGGCCTGAGCGTCGAACAGGCCTGCGCGCAGCTGGAGTTCCGCTACGCGGCCACCGCCGACCAGTTCCTCACGATCGCCAAGCTGCGCGCCGCGCGCCGGCTGTGGGCGCGGGTCGCCGAGGTGTGCGGGGCGCCCGACGCGGGCGCACAGATCCAGCACGTCGTGACCTCCCCGGTGATGATGTCGCGCCGCGACCCGTGGGTGAACATGCTGCGCGCGACCGTCGCCACGCTGGCCGCGGGGGCGGGCGGGGCGGACTCGGTCACCGTGCTGCCCTTCGACGACGCGCTCGGGCTGCCGGACGCGTTCGCCCGGCGCATCGCCCGCAACACCTCGACGATCCTCATCGAGGAGTCGCATCTGGCACGGGTGATCGACCCGGCGGGCGGCTCCTGGTACGTGGAGCGGCTGACGGACGAACTCGCCCGGGCGGGCTGGGAGTTCTTCCAGTGGATCGAGGGCAGCGGCGGGCAGGCGGCCGCTCTGCGCTCCGGCGAGCTCGGCCGGCGGCTGGCCGACACCTGGCAGGCGCGCAGCACCGGACTCGCCAAGCGGCGCGAACCCGTCACCGGTGTCAGCGAGTTCCCCTTCCTCGCCGAGAAGCCGGTGGTCCGCGAGGCCGCGCCCGAGCCGCGGTCCGGCGGTCTGCCGCGCGTGCGCCGCGACGAGGCGTTCGAGGCGCTGCGGGCGCGGTCCGACGCCCACCTGGCCGCGACCGGTTCACGGCCGCGCATCCACCTGACCGCGCTGGGCCCGGCCGCCGCGCACACCGCGCGGCTGACCTTCGCCTCGAACCTCTTCCAGGCGGGCGGCATCGAGCCCGTCACCGAGGGCACGTTCGAGGAGAGCGGTGCCTCGGAGGCCTGTCTGTGCTCCAGTGACGCGCTGTACGAGGAGCGGGCCGCGGCAGAGGCCGCGCGGCTGAAGGCGGCCGGTGCCGCGCATGTGTTCCTCGCCGGGCGTCCCGGGCAGTACCCGGATGTCGACGGCTACGTCTTCGCGGGCTGCGACGCCGTCGCCGTGCTGTCCGCCACCCTCGACCGCATGGGAGTGTCCTGATGGGAATCCCCGACTTCTCCGGGATCGAGCTGGGGACCCCGGCCGCCGCGGGCGGCACCGACGAGTGGCGTACGGCCGTGAAGAAGGCGGCCGGCGGGGACGACCTGCTCTGGGACACGCCGGAGGGCATCGCGGTCAAGCCGCTGTACACCGGGCAGGACCTGGAGGGCCTGGACTTCCTGGGCACGCATCCGGGCATCGCCCCGTATCTGCGCGGCCCGTACCCGACGATGTACGTCAACCAGCCCTGGACGATCCGCCAGTACGCGGGCTTCTCCACGGCCGAGGAGTCCAACGCCTTCTACCGCCGCAATCTGGCGGCCGGTCAGAAGGGCCTGTCGGTCGCCTTCGACCTGCCCACGCACCGCGGCTACGACAGCGACCACCCGCGGGTGACCGGTGACGTCGGCATGGCGGGCGTGGCGATCGACTCGATCTACGACATGCGCCAGCTGTTCGACGGGATCCCGCTGGACCGGATGAGCGTGTCGATGACGATGAACGGCGCCGTGCTGCCGGTGCTGGCGCTGTACATCGTGGCGGCGGAGGAACAGGGTGTGCCGCCGGAGAAGCTGGCCGGGACCATCCAGAACGACATCCTCAAGGAGTTCATGGTCCGCAACACCTACATCTATCCGCCGAAGCCGTCGATGCGGATCATCTCCGACATCTTCGCCTACACCTCGCAGCGGATGCCCCGCTACAACTCCATCTCCATCTCGGGCTATCACATCCAGGAGGCCGGTGCGACGGCCGACCTGGAGCTGGCGTACACCCTCGCCGACGGCGTGGAGTACATCCGGGCGGGCCGGGAGGCGGGCCTGGACGTGGACGCGTTCGCGCCCCGGCTGTCGTTCTTCTGGGCGATCGGCATGAACTTCTTCATGGAGATCGCCAAGCTGCGGGCGGCCCGCCTGCTGTGGGCGAAGCTGGTGAAGCAGTTCGACCCGAAGAACTCCAAGTCGCTGTCGCTGCGCACGCATTCGCAGACCTCGGGCTGGTCGCTGACCGCGCAGGACGTGTTCAACAACGTCACGCGCACCTGCGTCGAGGCGATGGCGGCGACCCAGGGCCACACCCAGTCGCTGCACACCAACGCCCTCGACGAGGCCCTCGCCCTGCCCACCGACTTCTCCGCCCGCATCGCCCGCAACACCCAGCTGCTCATCCAGCAGGAGTCCGGCACCACCCGGGTCATCGACCCGTGGGGCGGCAGCGCGTACGTCGAGAAGCTGACGTACGACCTGGCCCGGCGCGCCTGGCAGCACATCCAGGAGGTCGAGCAGGCGGGCGGCATGGCCCGCGCCATCGACGCCGGCATCCCCAAGCTGCGCATCGAGGAGGCCGCCGCCCGCACCCAGGCGCGGATCGACTCCGGGCGCCAGCCGGTGATCGGCGTCAACAAGTACCGCGTGGACAGCGACGAGCAGATCGAGGTCCTCAAGGTCGACAACTCCTCGGTGCGCGCCCAGCAGATCGCCAAGCTGCGGCGGCTGCGCGAGGAGCGGGACGAGAGCGCCTGCCGCCACGCGCTGGACGCGCTGACCCGGGCCGCCGACGGCGAGGGCAACCTGCTGGAGCTGGCGGTGGACGCCGCCCGCGCCAAGGCCACCGTCGGTGAGATCTCCGACGCCCTGGAGAAGGTGTACGGGCGGCACGCCAGCCAGATCCGTACGATCTCCGGCGTGTACCGCAACGAAGCAGGCGAGTCCCCGTCCGTGGACCGTACCCGCACCCTGGTGGACGCCTTCGCCGAGGCCGAGGGGCGCCGTCCGCGCATCCTGGTCGCCAAGATGGGCCAGGACGGCCACGACCGCGGCCAGAAGGTGATCGCCACCGCATTCGCCGACCTCGGCTTCGACGTCGACGTCGGCCCCCTGTTCCAGACCCCGGCCGAGGTCGCCCGCCAGGCCGTAGAGGCGGACGTGCACATCGTCGGGGTGTCGTCCCTGGCCGCCGGCCACCTCACCCTCGTGCCGGCGCTGAAGGAGCAACTCGCCGAGGAGGGACGCGAGGACATCATGATCGTGGTCGGCGGGGTCATCCCGCCGCAGGACGTGCCGACCCTGCTGGAGATGGGCGCGGCGGCCGTCTTCCCGCCCGGGACGGTGATCCCTGACGCGGCGTACGACCTGGTGGCACGGCTGTCGGCCGACCTCGGGCACGAGCTGTGATCGATGTCGACGCGTATGTGAAGGGCGTACTCGACGGGAAGCGGGCGCTCGTCGCCCGCGCGATCACCCTCGTCGAGTCCACCCGCCCCCAGCACCGGGCGCTGGCACAGGAGTTGCTGACCGCGCTGCTGCCTCACAGCGGCCGGGCCCGGCGGATCGGCGTCAGCGGGGTGCCGGGTGTGGGGAAGTCGACGTTCATCGACGCGTTCGGCACGCTGCTGACCTCGCTCGGACACCGGGTGGCGGTGCTCGCCGTCGACCCGTCCTCCAGCCGTACGGGCGGCTCGATCCTGGGCGACAAGACCCGGATGGAACGCCTGGCCGTCGACCCGGCGGCCTTCGTCCGCCCCTCCCCCAGCGCGGGCACGCTCGGCGGGGTCGCCAAGGCCACCCGGGAGTCGATCGTGGTCATGGAGGCGGCCGGCTACGACGTGATCCTCGTCGAGACGGTCGGCGTCGGCCAGTCCGAGACGGCCGTGGCCAACATGGTCGACTCCTTCCTGCTGCTCACCCTCGCCCGCACGGGCGACCAGCTCCAGGGCATCAAGAAGGGCGTCCTGGAGCTGGCCGACGTGATCGCCGTCAACAAGGCGGACGGCCCGCACGAGCGCGACGCGCGCGCGGCGGCCCGTGAACTCTCCGGCGCACTGCGGCTGATGCACGGCCCCGACCCGGCCTGGACGCCGCCCGTGCTGAGTTGCAGCGCACGGGAGTCGACCGGCCTGGACACCGTGTGGGAGCGCCTCGAACAGCACCGTTCGCTGCTCGACTCGACGGGCCGTCTCACCGCCAAGCGCCGGGACCAGCAGGTCGACTGGACCTGGAGCATGGTCCACGACGAGCTCCTGGGCCGCCTGCACGCCGACCCCCGGGTACGGTCCCTGGCGCCCGCCCTGGAACGGCAGGTCAGGGAAGGCGGGTTGACGGCGACGCTGGCCGCCGAGCAGATCCTTGAGGCGTTCGGCGGGCCCACGCGGCCGCCGATCTGACGCCCCGTCGGCGGTTCCCGCGGTCCCGCGCGGATTCATTCCGGGGTGGAACGCACCGCCATCAGCAGACCGCTCGCCCACGCCATACGGACGCACCGAAGTCCCCGCGCTCCTCCGGCTCGGCCGGCAGCCGTACGACGGAGGCCTTGTGTTCCCCGGGCCGTCCGAGCCTGGGGTCGAGGTCGTCGATCAGATGGGTCCCGCCGGGAGCCACCAGGTCCAGCGCCCGGTCGAGATGGGTGAACCTTCCCGGCCAGGTGTCCGCGAACACGAGGTCGAAGGGCTCGCCGGCGTACTGCTCCAGCCAGGTGCCGCCGTCCCCTCGACGACGGTCACCCGCTCGTCGGCGCCCAGTTCCTCCCGGGCCACGGCCTGGAGGGCGGGGTCGAGTTCGACGGTGACCAGGCGGGTGTCGCCGCTCATGCCGCCGAGGCGCCAGGAGGTCCCCTGCCCCGTCCCGGTGCCGAGTTCGAGGATCCGCCCGCCGGGCCGGGCGGCCGCGAGCACGGCCAGGAGGCTGCCGGTGCGGTCCTCGCAGGACATGGTGAACCCCGAGGCACGGGTCCTGGCCCGCAGGCCGGGAAGGGCGGTCGGGAAGCGGCTCGGTGTGTCGTCCACCGGGAGACGATGCGGGGCCCGTCCGCGCGGACGAGGTCGATGCGCACTCTGTGGCGTCACCGCCCCTTGAACGGCTCCCGCGGACTGCTAGCCTCTTCCTGGGAGCGCTCCCAACGACCCCGGGGCCATGACGCGAAAGCGAGCCGCCCATGCAGAGTCTCTCCAAACGCCGCCTGTCCGCGGCCGGGTTGGACGATCTGATGCGCGAGGCGACGGGCGTCGGCTGCCGTCTCGAGGCGGAGCTGACCGACGGCTGGTTCAACACCGCCTACCGGGTGCGGTTCGAGGACGGGCGCGCGGCCGTGGTGAAGCTGGCACCGCCGGCCGACGCCCCGGTGCTGCGGTACGAGCGCGGCATCATGGCGACCGAGGCGATGGTGTACCGGCGTCTCGCCCCCCTGGCCGGCAAGGGCGTACCGACCCCCGAACTGCTCTACGCCGGGGAGGACTTCCTCGCCGTGTCCGTGCTGGACGGTACGCCGTGGGACAAGGTGGCCGACCGTCTTCCCCCTGCCACCGGGTCGGTTCTGCGGCGTGAGCTGGGCGCGATCACCGCACGGCTGCACACCCTGTCCCCCGGCGACGGCCGGTTCGGATATCCGGCCCCCGAGGCCGCGCTGTCCGCTCCCGACTGGCGTACGGCGTTCACCGCCATGGTGGACGCGCTGCTGGACGACGCCGAGCGCTGGCGGTCCGAACTCGGTGTGGCGCCCGCCGTCGTACGGACCCTGGTGGCCGAGGGCGCGACCGCCCTGGACGAGGTCACCGAGCCGCGTCTGGTCCACTTCGACCTGTGGCCGGGGAACGTCTTCGTCGGCGTTCCCGAGCCGGACGGAGCGGCGGCGGACGGTCCGGGCGGCCGGGTCACCGGGATCATCGACCACGAGCGGGCCTTCTGGGGCGACCCGGCCGCCGAGCTGGTCTCCCTGGAGTTCGGCGGGGACACCGGCCCGGACAGCGATCTCGTGGCCGGATACCTCCAGGCCGGGGGCCGCCTCGACTTCACGCCGGCCCTCCGTCACCGGCTGGCGCTCTACGGCCTCTACCTGGGCCTGATACTGGTCGTGGAGTGCGGCCCGCGCGGCTACGACGCCGACCGCCGCGCCGAATGCCGGGGCTTCCTGGACGAGCGGATCGCCGCGGTGCGCGCCCTGGGGTAGGCGGCGCTCAGGGTGACGCCGCCGGTGCGGGCTCGGGGCGGCGGCCGGTGTCGACGGGGTGGGGCAGGTGTGCCCCACGCTCGACGGCCTGCCCCCAGTACGTCCCGGTGACGATCAGCGCGGCTCCGAGGACGGAGAGCGCGGTGAGCCGTTCGTCGCCGAAGCCGATGCCGACCAGGAGGGCCCAGACCGGTTCGGTGCCCAGCAGCAGGCTGGCCCGGGTCGCGGAGGTGCGCTGCACCGCCCAGGTCTGGGCGAGAAAGGCGAACAGGCCGCAGAACAGGGCCAGATACACGAGCTGGACCCAGGTCACGGCGCCGGCCCGGGCGAGTACCGGCAGACCGCCCGCCGCGAACGGGAGGAACAGGACCGTACCGACGACGCTCTGCACGGTCGTCAGGTGCAGCGGGCGCAGTGTCCGCCCGGCGGTGAGCCGCCCGACGAGCACCACATGACCCGCCCGGACCACCGCCGCCGCGAGTATCAGCAGATCACCGGCACCGGGAGCGCGCAGGCCGTTGCCGGACACGAGCAGACCGACGCCCGCGACGCACAGACCGGCGGCGAGGTAGAACCTCGGCGGCGGTCCGCCGGGGCGTCCCGCGCGGTCCAGCAGCGGCGTGAGAACGAGCGTGAGGCTGATGATCAGGCCCGCGTTCGCGGCGCTGGTGCGGGCGACGCCGTACGTCTCCAGGGCGAGGACGGCGGCCTGGGTGAGACCGAGCAGGCAGCCGCGGAGGGTCTCGTCCCAGGTGAGGGGACCGGCCTTGCGGAGAGCGGCGACGGCCGCGACGCAGGCGAGGGCGGAGAGGGCGTAGCGCAGGAACAGGACGATCGACACCGGTGTGGTCGCCGTGGCCGTCTTCGCCGTCAGGTAACTGGATCCCCAGACGACGGCGACGGCCAGGAGCACCACATCCGTACGGCGGGTGGCTGGCATGCGTTCCACCCTTGCCGACCAGCACTTTGAAGTAAACGACGAGTTGCTCAAGGAACCTTTTAGCAAGGCTACACTGACGGGGTGGACGAGAGGCAGCTGCGCGTTCTGCGGGAGCTGGGCGAGCTGGGCAGTGTCACCGCGGTCGCGGAGGCGATGCGGGTGACGCCCTCGGCGATCTCGCAGCAGCTCCGGCTGCTGCAGCGTTCGATTCCGGTGCCGCTCACCGAGCGCGACGGGCGGCGGCTGGTCCTCACGGCCGCCGGGCAGGCCCTGGCGGACGCGGCGATCGGGGTGGAGACGGCGCTGGCCCGAGCGCGCCACACCGTCGACGCGTTCGTCGAACGGCCCGACGGCGCGGTGTCGGTGGCGGCCTTCCACAGCGGAGCCGCCGCGTTCTTCCCCCTTCTGCTGCGGCGCCTGCGCCCGCCGGGGTCCCCGGTCCTCTCCCTCCACGACGAGGACGTGGCGCAGCACGACTTCCCGCCCCTGACCCGCCACTACGACCTCGTCATCGCCCACCGCCTCGACCACGCGCCGCCGTGGCCCCGGACCGCGACGGCCACCGCCCTGCTGCGGGAACCCCTCGACGTCGCCCTGCCCGTCGACCACCCCCTGGCCGCCAAGCCCCGGCTCACCCCGCGGGATGTCGCCGACCAGCCGTGGATCACGGTGCACGACGGCTTTCCGCTCCTGGCCACCATCGAGGCCGTCTCCGCCGCCGCCGGGCGCCGGGTCGAGATCGCCCACCGCATCAACGAGATCGCGGTGGTCGCGGAGGTGGTGGCCGCGGGCGGCGGGGTGGCCCTGATGCCGCGCTGGACGTCCCGCCCGCACCCGGCCGTGGTCCTCCGGCCGCTCGACGGCATCCACGCCCACCGCCACATCGACGTGCTCCACCGCCCCGAGCGCGCGGCCCGCCGGGCGGTACGGACGGTGCTCACCGAACTGCGGCACACGGCGGAAACCGTCCGAAGCCGAGGCGGCGCGGCCGGGGACCCGCCCCAGTAGCCCCGGCACCGCGCCACCCTCGCGGGCCGACAGGCTCCCGTCTCCCGCCCTCGTAGCGCCGACGCCGCTCCGGGCCCGAAGTCCGGCGACACGCGTCCGTCTCCGGCGAGCGGCCGCCAGGTTCCTCCCCCGTCATGATCCGCACGCGAGACGGGGGCGGACGGACGCGGGCCCGGTACGGGGCCCCGGTGCGGGCCCGGCGCGGACCCGGCGTTGGCCCGGTGTGGGCCGGCGCAGACCCGGCTGCGGCCCCGGCTGCGGGTGCACGCCGGGCTTCGGCCCCGACGCCCGGCGTAGGCCCGGCATAGGTCCGGCATAGGTCCGGCATAGGCCCGGCTGCGAGCGCACGCCGGGCTTCGACCCCGACGCCCGGCGTGGGCGGCCCGGCGCAAGCCCGGCTCCAGGCCCGGCTCCAGGCCCGGCTCCAGGCCCGGCCGCGGGCGCACGCCTGGCTTCGGGCCCAGCTGCGGGTGCACGCCAGGCTTCGGCCCCGACACCCGGCGCAGGCCCGGCGCAGGCCCGGCGCAGGTCCGGCGCAGGCCCGGCTGGGGGTGCACGTCGGGCTTCGACCCCGACACCCGGCGTAGGCGGCCCGGCGCAAGCCCGGCTGCAGGCCCGGCCGCGGGCGCACGCCAGGCTTCGACCCCGACACCCGGCGTAGGCGGCCCGGCGCAAGCCCGGCTGCAGGCCCGGCCGCGGGCGCACGCCAGGCTTCGGCCCCGACACCCGGCGTAGGCGGCCCGGCGCAAGCCGGGCTGCCTCCCGCGCCCCGGCGCCGAACCTCTCAGGTGCCGCTTCCGGGCGGCGGCCCACTGGTGCCCCGCACCACGAGCTTGGGCTCCACCACCGCTTCCCGCGGCTCGAGTCCGGGGTTCTCCAGCCGCTCCACCGCGAACCGCACGGCGTGCTCCGCCATGAGGACGGCGTCCTGGCGGACGGTGGTCAGGCCGATCGGCATCAGATGGGAGAGGTGACTGTCGTCGTAGCCGACGACGGACAGGTCGCGCGGCACCTCGACCCCGGCCCGGGTCATGGACATCAACAGGCCCATGGCGCAACGGTCGTTGCCCGCGAGGACCGCGGTCGGCACCGGCAGCCCCCTCTCCCGTTCCGCCAGGAGCAGACGGCCGGTCTCGATGCCCGACTCCTCGGTGTGGTCACCGGGGACGACCCGGGCCTCGGCCGCCAGCCCGTGGCGGCGCATCGCGGCCCGGTAGGCCCGCCGGCGCTCGGCCGAGCCGGGACCGCTGCCGCCGTCGATGTGCACGATCCGGCGGTGCCCCAGTTCGACGAGGTGATCCATGGCCTGCCGTACGCCCTTGCCTTCGGCTGAGTGCACGAAGTCGACGTGGGCGTGCGGGACCCGGCGGCTGACGGATACGGCGACCGTGCGGCGCCCGAGTTCGTCGAGGAACGCGGGCTGCGCGAAGGAACCGAGCAGGATCAGCGCCTCGCAGCGGTGGCTGAGGAGCGCCTCGACGGCCTTCTCCTCGCTGCGGCCGTGCGTCGCGCCCGACAACAGGACCTCGTAGCCGAGGCGTTCGGCCTCGGGGTAGATGCCCTCGATGAGGTTGGTGTGGAAGGTCTGGTGCACGGTGAACATCACGCCGAGGGTGCGGCTGCGCCCGCGGGCCAGCAGCCGGGCCGCGCTGTCGGGCCGGTAGCCGATCTCGTCGGCGACCCGCAGCACCCGCTGCCGGGTCTCCTCGCTCGCTCCCGGCTGGTTGCGGAACACGATCGAGACAAGCGCCCGGGAGACACCCGCCTTCGCGGCGACGTCCGCCATCGTCGGCCGCTGCCTGCCCGATGCTGCCACTGAACCCACCCCTTTGACGCGCCCGCCCCGACGGGGTCTCGCCTGCTCCCGGTACCAGGTCATTGACAGGTCATCCGGACAGGGATCATCGCACTCGGGCCGTGTCCCGCGAGGAGAGCCCGCGCCTGCGCCGCCCGGCTCGCCGGCGCCACCGCCGCCGGCGCACCCCCTTCCCCGAGTCCCCGCCCGCCAGGGCGGAGTGACCTGCGTCACATGCTGTCACAACGATCGTCTCCGCCGTGTCTTGAGGCCGAACCCGCTCGCAGCGCACTCGAAGCGAAGGAGACACCATGGCCGGGAACACCGAAGTGGTCGTGATCGGCGGCGGATACGCCGGGGTCATGGCGGCCAACCGTATGACCCAGCGCGCCGACGTCAGCGTGACGCTGATCAACCCGCGCCGGACCTTCGTCGAGCGGATCCGCCTGCACCAGCTGGTGGGCGGGTCCCACGACGCGGTCGTCGACTACGGCAGGGTCCTGGGCGAGCGCGTCCGGCTGGTGGTCGACACCGTGACCCGGATCGACGCGGCCGGGCGCCGCGTGACGCTGGCGTCGGGCGGCTCGGTCGGCTACGACTACCTGATCTACGCGGTGGGCAGCGACGGCGCCGGCCCCCGGGTGCCCGGAGCGGACGAGTTCGCCCACCCGATCGCCACCCTGGAGGAGGTGCGCCGGCTGCGGCCGGTCCTCGACGCCGCGCCCGCGTCGGCCGCGGTGTCGGTGGTCGGAGCCGGTCCGGCCGGCATCGAGACCGCCGCCGAGCTGGCGGAGGCGGGCCGTGCCGTGACCCTGGTCTGCGGCGGCGTGCTCGGCCCGTACCTGCACCCCCGGGGACGGCGCTCGGTCGCCGGGCGGCTGGACAGGCTGGGGGTGACCGTGGTCGAGGGCCCCGACACCCTGGTGACGGCGGTGACGCGCGACGGCGTGCAGCTCAGCGACGGCCGGGTACTGCCGAGCCAGGTGACCATCTGGACCACCGGGTTCGGCGTGCCGGAACTGGCCGCACGCAGCGGGCTGAGCACCGACTCCCTGGGCCGCCTGCTCACGGACGAGACGCTGACCAGCGTGGACGACGAGCGCATCGTCGCCGCCGGGGACGCGGCGGCGCCCTCGGACCTGCCGTTCCGGATGGGCTGCCAGTCCGCGGTCCAGCTGGGCCCGCAGGCCGCCGAGACCGTGCTCAGCCGGCTGGCGGGCAGGCAGCCCGCGCCCGTCAGCGTGGGCTTCGCCGGCCAGTGCATCAGCCTGGGGCGCCGCGCGGGCATCTTCCAGTTCGCCCACCGCGACGACGTCGCGGTAGGGATGCACCTCGGTGGCCGCCCGGGCGCCCGGCTCAAGGAGTTCGTGTGCAGGAGCACCGTCTGGCAGCTGCGCTACGAGGCGCGCAAGCCCGGAGCACGCACATGGTGGGGCAAGGACGACAAGCGCCGGCTGGTGCTGCGGGACCGGCGCGGCGAGGTGCCGGCCGCCGCCGAACGGGTGGGACGGTAAAGATCCGCGTCACCCCGGGCCGACCACGAGGAAGAGGGACCGAGAGATGAGCGAGCACGGCACCGACCCGGCGACCGAGACGTTCGTCGCGCTTCGCAATCTGCTGTTCACCGTCGCCTACGAGATGCTCGGCTCGGCGGCCGACGCCGAGGACGTGCTGCAGGAGACCTGGCTGCGGTGGGTCGAGGTCGATCCGGGGCAGGTGCGCGACCCGCGCGCGTACCTGGTCCGGATCACCACGCGGCAGTCGCTGAACCGGATACGCACCCTGCGGCACCGCAAGGAGGCCTACGTCGGCTCCTGGCTGCCCGAGCCGCTGATCACCGCGCCGGACGTGGCCGAGGACGTCGAGCTCGCCGAGAGTGTGTCGATGGCGCTCATGCTGGTCCTCGAGACGCTCTCGCCGACCGAGCGCGCGGTGTTCGTGCTGCGTGAGGTCTTCGACCTCGACTACGACGAGATCGCGTCCGCCGTCGACAAGAGCCCCGGCGCGGTCCGCCAGATCGCCCACCGCGCCCGCCGGCACGTGGACGCCCGCCGCCCTCGCAAGACGGCCTCCGCGAGCGAGACCCGGGCGGCTCTGGAGTCGTTCCGCCGCGCGCTCGAGACCGGGGACCTTCAGGGCCTCCTCGACGTGCTCGCCCCGCACGTCGTCCTGGTGAGCGACGGGGGCGGCGTCAAGCAGGCCGCGCCTCGGCCGATCACCACCTCCGGCAAGGTGGCCCGCTTCATCATCGGCGGCCTCGGCAAGCAGAAGGTCACGCTCACCAGCGACCCCACCGTGGTCAACGGCAGCCCGGCGCTCGTCATGCGCCTGGACGGCGACGTCGACGGCGTCCTGGCGTTCCACGTCGAGGACGCCCGCATCACCGGCCTCTATTACGTCCGCAACCCGGAGAAACTGACCCGCGTCGCGTCCGAGACCCCGCTCACCGTGCGGTGAGCACCGCGCGCGGGGCTCGGGCCCCGGTGTCAGGGCACGGCGGGGCCGGTGACGAGATTGCCCTCGGAGTCGTAGGGCCAGACGTTGGGGACACAGCCGTTCATGCCCTTGATCTGCTGCATCATCGCGGGGGCGGGTTCGCCCGCACCGGGACAGCCGACGTGGCCGTGGCCGAGGAAGTGTCCGACCTCGTGGTTGATGATCAGTGCGCGGTAGGCGGGGACGTCCTCGGCGTAGACGGGGGTCGCCAGCTCCCAGCGCCGGAGGTTGACCATGACGTCGCCGCCCACGCTGCAGTTGAACCGGCCGCCGGTGTCGAGGCCGCCCTGTGCGCAGATCTTGTCCACGGTGCCGGGGGTGGCCACCCGGACGACGAAGTCGGTGGTGCCGCCCGGCACGCGCTGGAACGCGGAGGTGCCGTCCGCCGTCCAGCCGCGCGGGTCGGCCAGGATGCGGTCCACCTCCTCGGCCACGCCCTCGGCGGAGAGCGCGAGGCCGGTCTCGACGTCGACCCGGTAGCGCAGGGTCTTGCCCGTGCCCGCCTTCTCGCTCCCGCCGGACGCCGTGACGAACGTGCCCGGTCCGGTGGCGGGAAGGGAGATGCCGGTCCCGGAGGGACCGGGGGACGAGCCGGACGAGCCGGACGCGCCCGCCGCGCCGGACGAGGGCGTCGGGGAACCACTGGGACGCGGCGTGGTCCGGCCGGGCGTGGGACCGGTGCGCTCGGTCGCGCCGGCCTCGGCCCCCGCGTCCTTCCCGGACGGCGGCGCCCCTCCCACGGCCGCGAACCCGGCGACCCCGAGAACGGTCGTCGCGGCCAGCCCGGCCCACAGCGGTCCCTTCCCACGCCGCTGCCCGGAGGCGTGCGCGGGGCGGCGCCGACGGCGGCGGGTGGTGAAGGACAGTACTTTGTGCGCGGTCATGGTCAGCCAGAGTGTGACCGTCATGTGATCGGATCTGGCCCGGACGATCACGGAACCATAACGAATGATCATCGTGACTTTGTGATCATCCGGTAACAGACCCCCGGCCCGGTTCGAGCGGTCCTGATACTGAGCCCATGCCACGAGTTCTGCTGATCGAAGACGACCGCGCCGTCCGGGAAGGGGTCGCGCTGGCGCTGCGCCGCCAGAACCACGAGGTCGCCGCCGCCGCGACCGGCGAGGACGGCATGGCACAGCTGCGGTCCTTCCGGCCCGACGTCGTGGTACTCGATCTGATGCTGCCCGGCGTGACCGGCCTGGACGTGTGCCGCGGCATCCGCTCCGTCGACCAGACCCTGCCGGTCATCATGGCGACCGCGCGGGGCGACGACGTGGACATCGTTGTCGGCCTGGAGGCGGGCGCCGACGACTACGTCGTCAAACCGGTGCAGGCCAGGGTGCTGGAGGCCCGTATCCGGGCCGTGCTGCGCCGGGCCGGCGCGGGGGCCGGGGACGGAGGGCTGCCGAAGATCGACACGCACGGGGAGCTGGCCATCGACCGGGCCGGGCTGACCGTCACCGTGCGGGGCACGCCGGTCGCGCTCGCCCCGTCCGAGCTCCGGCTCCTGCTGACCCTCTCCGCCTCGCCGGGGCAGGTGTTCAGCCGACAGCAGTTGCTGGAAGCGGTCTGGGAGCACAGCTACCACGGCGACGCCCGCCTGGTGGACGCCTGCGTCAAGCGGCTGCGCGCGAAGATGGGCGAGCCGCCGCGCGAACCGCGCTACATCCAGACCGTGCGCGGCTTCGGCTACCGGTTCGCCTCCCGGTGAGACGTCCGGGGCGGACGGCGGACGGGAGACCGACGAAGGGAATGCTGCCGGCGAGGGTCGCGCTGCGAGGGCTGCGGATGCGGCTGCTGGTGGCCTTCGGGCTGGTCGCCGCCCTCGCGACCACCACGACCGGGGCCCTGACCTTCCGGGAGGCCCGCAACGGCGTCCTCCAGCAGAGCCAGGACACCGTGATCGGACAACTGCGCGGTCAGGTCGGCCGGCTCGCCCCCGAACTCGGCTACCCCCCGAGCCGGGAGGCGCTGCGGCGGTTCGCGTCGGACGTGGCCCGCGCCGAACCCTCGGGCACCTGGCGCGTCCTGGTCACCTACCGGGGGTTCAGCGCGACCTCGGTCCCCGACGACCCCTTCGACGAACTGACGCCCGCCGTGCGCGAGGCGGTCGGTTCGAGTGTGGCCACCGTGTTCCAGCGGGTGCGCAGCGGTGGGCGCACCTCCCTGGTCGTCGGCATGTCGGTCACCTTCGCCTCCCCCGCCCGGCTTCCCACGCCCTCCGGCGTCCAGGTCTTCCTGACCGTGCCGCAGGCCGACGAGCAGAGGGCCGTCGACGCGCTGGTGACGGCCGTCGAACGGGCGACCGTACCGGCCCTCGGCGTCGCCGTGCTGCTCGCCCTGTTCGCCGCTCGCGGGGTGCTGCGGCCGGTCCGCGCACTGCGCCGGGCGACCCGCAGCATCGCCGAGGGGCGCCTCGACACCCGGCTCGACGTCAACGGCTCCGACGAACTCGCCGATCTGTCCCACACGTTCAACGAGACCGCGGCGGCCCTGGAGCAGTCCGTCGCCGAGCTGCGCGGCATGGAGGCGCGGGCCCGCCGCTTCGCCGCGGACGTCTCCCACGAGCTGCGCACCCCGCTGGCCGCCATGTCGGCGGTCACCGACGTCCTGGACGAGGAGGCCGCCCTCCTCGACCCGGACACGGCCACCGCCGTACGGCTCATCAGTGAGGAGACCGTGAAACTCGCCCGGCTGGTCGAGGACCTGATGGAGATCTCCCGCTTCGACGCCGGGGCGGCGGTCCTGCACCTGGACGAGATCGACCTCGCCGAGTCGGTCCGGCGCACGATCTCCTCCCGAGGCTGGTCGGACCTGGTGGAGACCGCGCTGCCCGGGCCCGACGCACTCCGCGGGCGGGTCGACCCCCGCCGGCTGGACGTGGTCGTGGCCAACCTGGTCGGCAACGCCCTGCGGCACGGAGCCCGTCCGGTGAGCGTCGCGCTGTCGGAGCGGGGCCGGCACGGTGCGCGGCCGCTGGCGGTCATCGAGGTGGCGGACAGTGGACCCGGCATCCCGGACGACGTGCTGCCGTACGTCTTCGAGCGTTTCTACAAGTCCGACAGCGCGCGCACCCGGACCGAGGGCAGCGGGCTGGGCCTCGCGATCACCGAGGAGAACGTACGGATGCACGGTGGCACCGTCCGCGCGGCCAACCGTCCCGCGGGCGGCGCCGTCTTCACCGTGGAACTCCCGCTGCGGCGGGACGAGCCGTCGTGGGAGGACCCCGCATGAGATCCGTACGCCGTGTCGCGCTGCTGGTCGTCCCGGCGGCGCTCGCGCTGTCCGCCTGCGGCATTCCCGCGACCGGTGTGGTGGAGGCGGGCGGGCCCGCGAGCGGGATCCCGGCGACCACTGCGCTCTACTTCGTGGGCAACGGGACGCTGGTGGCCGTGCCCCGCGCGGTCCCCGAGGCCGGTGACGTCGGGATGGCCGTCGAGGCACTGCTCCAGGGCCCGACCGCGCGGGAGCGGCTCAAGCATCTGACCACCCGGCTGGTGCGGCTGCCGGAGCGGACCACCCTCTTCCCGACCGCCGGGCCCGCGGAGACACGGGACGGCGGCAGCCCCGGCCCGACGGCCACCGGCGATCCCTCCGGGCCCTCGCCGGACGTCGTGCGGGTCACGGCGCACGACGACCACGTGGCGATCCGATTGCCGTCACACACGTCGAAGTTGACCGAACTGGCGGCGGACCAGGTGATCTGCACCGCCGCCCGGGCGTACCTCCTCGGCCTCCGGGACGCGGAGCCCGCGACGGTCACGGTGACCGTGACCGGCGCCGACGGCCGGCGTTTCGAGGGGTCGGGCGCCCGCTGCCCCGGTGTGTAGCCCACCCCCGGTACGCAGTCCACCTCGCCCCGCCGCCTCAACGGCCAGAGCGAGACACGCCGACGGAAACCCGGGGCGCGAGGGGCGTCGCCGAATGGCAAGGTGGACGCCCGTGAAGGCCGACCCCGTGGTGGCGTGATGTGCTGGAGTGCGACGGCCGATCTGGTGGCGGGCGCCGGTGTCGCGGCCGTCGGCGTGGCCTGTGTGGCACGGGTGCGCGAGATCCGGGATCTGCCGCTCGCCGCGCTGCCGCTCCTGCTCGGCGCCCACCAGATCGTCGAGTCGGTGGTCTGGGCGTCGGGTGGGGGCGGCGGGCCAGCCACCGTGGTGTGGGCCGTCATCGCGCTGCCGCTGCTGGCGGTGTGGGTGCCGGCCGGAGTGCGGTGGGCCGCCCCGCCGCACGCCCGGCGGCGGCTGGCCGTCCCGCTCGCCGTGGGCGTCGCCACCGCCGCGGGGCTCGCGTACGCGCTGGCCACCGGACCGGTGACGGCCGACATCCACGGCCGGACGGTCGGTTACGCGTTCGGCCTGTCCCACCCGGTGCCGCTCGTCATCGGATACCTCCTGGCCACCGTGGGCTCCCTGCTGCTGTCCGGCGACCGGCGGCTGTCGCTGCTGGGGGTGCTCGTCGCGGGGGGAGCAGTGGCCTGCTGGGCTGTGTGGCGCCTGGAGTTCGTCTCGACCTGGTGCGCACTCGCGGCCGGGTGCTCGGTGATGCTGTTCGGCTGGGTACGCGCTCGGCCGGCCCCCTCGGGGACCCTGCATCGGACCGCGCCGCGCGGCCTCGGATGAGGAACCGGGTTCGTTTCGGGGGCGGGCGACGGCCTCTCGCCGGACACCCGAATGGCATGGGCGGGCCGGAGGACCGGGAGGCCGGGACGCCGGGAGGCCAGGACGCCGGGAGGCCGGGAGGCCAGGACGCCGGGAGGCCAGGACGCCGGGAGGCCAGGACGCCGGGACGCCGGGACGCCGGAAGACCGGGAGGCCAGGACGCCGGAAGACCGGGAGGCCGGAACGCCGGGACGCCGGGACGCCGGGACGCCGGGACGCCTAAGAGCCGTAACACCGGGACGCCGGAGGGACATGGACCTCGGCGGGCCTCGGCGTCGTCCCGGAGCCTCGGACTCGTCCCCCGGGAACCAGCGAACGGCGTCGCCGCCCGCCCAGGACGAACCGTGTCGCCGCCCGCCCAGGGCGAACCGTGTCGCCGGCCCAAGGACGAGCCGTGTCGCCGCCCGCCCAGGGCGGAGCCCGGCGTGCGCGGTGGCGCGGCCCGGTGGAGGCTGTGGACCATGCAGCGTAAGGGCGCGCGCGGTGGCGGCGGGACGGACGACGTGGAGGCGGTGCTCGACGGGCTCTTCACCACCCCGCCCTCCGATTTCGTCGCGCGCCGCGAGGAACTGGCGGCGGCCGCCAGGACCGCGGGCCGGGACGAGGACGCCCGCCGCATCCATGCCGCCCGCCGTCCCACCCTCGCGGCCTGGGCCGCGAACCTGCTGCTGCGGTCGCGGCCCCGCGAGAGCGGGCAGTTCCTGGAGCTCGGGCAGGCGCTGCGCAAGGCCCACCGGGAACTGGACCCGGCCGCGGTCAGGGAACTGTCCACGCAACGGCGCCACATCGTCGCCGCCCTGTCCCGCCAGGCGGCGGAACTCGCGCTGGACGCCGGGCACCGTCTGTCGGACGCGGTGCAGAGCGAGGTCACGGCCACCCTGCAGGCCGTGCTGGCCGACCCGGAGGCGGCCGACCAGTGGGCCACCGGCCGCCTGGACGGCGCCCTCACCCCGCCGTCGGACTTCCCGTCGGGCCTCGCCCCGCAGAGCGCGGCCCGGCGCGGTCCACCGCGTTCGCCGGCGCCCGCGCCGCCCGTACGTCCCGCTCAGGAGGACGAGCTCGCCCGGCGCCGGCGGGAACACCGGGAACGGCTCGCGCGGGCCCGGCGGACGGCGGAGGCCGCCGCCCGGGAGCTGCACGACCGTCGCACGGAACACGCCGGTGCGGAGGGCTCCGCGGAGCGGGCGCGGGAGGAAAGGGAGCGGGCCCGGCAGGAGGTCGACGAGGCCGAGCAGCGCCTGCGGCGGACACGCGAGGCACTCCGGGCGGCGACCCGGGATGAGCGGCAGGCCGAGGAGCGCCACCGCACCGCCGCCGAGGCGCTCGCCCGCGCGGAGCGGGACGCCCGGCAGGCCACCCGGGAGGTGGAGCGGCTCGAACGGTCCCCCGTGAGGTAGCGCCACGGCAAAGGTGCCGGCTGCTGGGGTGGGGGTGGTCCGCCGCCCCGGAGGCCGTGGGAGGCAGGATGGGGGCATGAGCGTAGTCAAGATCAACGTATTGACCGTCCCGGCGGAGCAGCGGGAGACCCTCGAGAAGCGGTTCGCCGCTCGGGCCCACGCCGTCGAGAACTCCGACGGCTTCGAGTGGTTCGAGCTGCTCCGCCCGGTCGAGGGCACCGACACCTACCTCGTCTACACGCGGTGGCGGGACGAGGAGTCGTTCCAGGCGTGGCTGGAAGGCCCGATGAGGGCGGCGCACCGAGGCGGCGCGGAGGGCGAGCAGGCGAAGCCCGCCGCTTCGGGGGCCACCCTCTGGTCCTTCGAGGTGGTGCAGCAGGCGGCGCCGAAGGGCGAGTAGTCCCTCAGGCGGCGGGTGGGCGCGACGGCGTCCGGATACGGGTGGGCGCGACGGCGTCCGGCCGGGCGGCAGCACCAGCGCGGCTGTCCCGCGGCCGCTGCCGGAGCGGTTTTGCGGGCGGGCCGGACACACCGGCCCGCCCATCCCTGTTCAGGGCTTCGGAAGTCGTCGGCTTTCCGCCCCGCCCCACCCCGCCCCGTCCTCCGTACGGCGTAACAGAACAGGGCCGGGCGGCGGGAGGATCCTTAGGGTCGCGGTGACGGCCCGTGAGGCCACCGCTTCGAAGGGAACGGCTCATGCGCATACATGCCGGATTCGCCGCCGCGGTCATGGTGGCCCTCGCCGTCGGACCGTTTGCGGGCACCGCGCACGCCCAGACCGATCTGGACTGCAGCGACTTCGCCTTCCAGGAAGACGCCCAGGCGGAGCTGAACCGCGATCTCAGCGATCCGAACCGGCTGGACGAGGACCGGGGGCCCGACGACGGCATCGCGTGCGAGGTGCTGCCCCACCGGACCGCCATCAGCTCGACGATGTCCCCGCTGCCGACCCGCGGCACCCAGGGCGGGGTGGGCGGGAGCACGGATCCGGCCGACTTCGCACAACCCCTCGGGGTGGGCCTGACGATGGGCGCTCTGGGTGTGGCGGCCGGCTGCCTGGCGCGTCGGCACCGGCGCTGCGCCGGGCACCGGAGGATGTGAGAGCACTCTCTCCGCGGCGCACGGCAACGACCGGACGCAGCCGTCGGAACGGCCGGCTATCCGTGGTCCGAACCGGAACCGGGTCCGGCACCGCCGGCCGGGGGCGTTCCGGCTTTCGTGTGAAGGACCTCGCGGGCCTGCTCCGCGGCGCGGATCAGGCTCTCGGTGACGAAGTCGACGAAGCGGGCGATGTTCTCGAGGCGGGCGGCGGCCGGGGTCCCGGGGCCGAGGACGCCGACACCCTGCCGCGCGGCCTCGGAGAGCTGGGCACTGGACCGGGCGCCGGCGATCATCGACTGGTACCAGACGTCGTCGTCGACGATGTAGCGCTCGCGGCGGCGTTCGTCGCGCTCCCGGCGGATGAGGCCCTGGCTCTCGAGGAACGCGACCGCCTTGGAGACGGACGCCGGGCTGACCTGGAGGCGGCGGACGAGTTCGGACGCGGTGAGGCTGCCCGCGTCGGTGGTGTAGAGGCAGGTGAGCACCCGGGACATCATCCTGGGCAGGCCCTGCTGCATGAGGAGGGTGGTGAACATCTCCTCGTACTCACGCACGGCCTCGGCGTCGCGTCCGTGGGCCTGCGGGGGTGCCTGCGTTCCCCGGGGCGCGGCCTGCCTGCGCCGGTGGGCGCGGCGTTCGGTGGCGCGGTGGGCCAGATCGGCGCGGTAGTCGGTGGGGCCGCCGTTGCGCATCACCTCCCGGGTGATCGTCGAGGTCGGACGTTCCAGACGTCTGGCGATCTCCGCGTAGGCGAGGCCGTCGGCCAGCCCCAGCGCGATCTGCTGGCGTTCCTGCTGGGTGAGCCTGCCTCCCGGCATCGTGGACTCCCTCGTTCTCCTCGACTGCCTCCACGATAGCGTTCACTCCCACTTCATTGCAACGACCCTTCCTTCTTCGTTGCATTGAATCCAAACTCGTTGCAACGATTTCATGGGCTTCACCTGGGAATACTCACCCCAAGCGCAACGACAGCATTGAGGGATTCATAAATGCAACGTAGCTTTTCCTACATCGGAAACAACGACTCGAGGGAGAGCACGATGCAGAAGTTCGACACCCCCGCCCCGGTCTCCGCCGTCCTCGACATCCCCGCGGGACGCATCCGGATCATCGCCGCCGACCGGGCCGACACCGCGGTCGAGGTCCTGCCCGCGGACGCCTCCAACAGCCGCGACGTGAAGGCGGCGGAGCAGACCAGGGTGGAGTACGGCGACGGAGTCCTGCGGATCGAGGGCGCACCGGCGAAGAACCGGATCCTCGGCAACTCCGGATCCGTCGAGGTGACCGTCCAGCTGCCCGCCGGCTCGCACGTGGAGGCGAAGGCGGCCAGCGCCGAGTTCCGCGGTGTCGGACGGCTCGGCGACGTCGCCTTCGAGGGCGCCCAGGGCCCGGTCAAGCTCGACGAGACCGCGAGCGCCCGCCTCTCCGTCCTCGCCGGTGACATCTCGGTCGGCCGCCTGGGCGGCCCCGCGGAGATCAGCACCCAGAAGGGCGACATCCGGATCACCGAGGCCGTGAGCGGCAAGGTCGTACTGCGCACCGAGTCCGGCGAGGTGTCGGTCGGCGCCGCCCGCGGAGTCTCCGCCTTCCTGGACGCCGGCACCGGCTACGGCCGGATCCACAACGCGCTGAAGAACACCGACGGCGCCGACGCCGGCCTGACCATCCGCGCGACCACCGGCTACGGCGACATCACCGCCCACAGCCTCTGACGGGACGGGCCGGGCCGACGCTCACGGCGGAGCTTCGTACGCTCGGTGGCCGAGGCGCCGGCGGGGCCCCCCCCCCCCCGCCCCCGCCCCCCCCGCGGCCCCCCCCCCCCCCCCCGGCCGCCCCCCCCCGCCCGGCGCGGGCCCCGCGCGCGGCCCCCCCCCGCCCCC